>DASTCU010000286.1:0-1245 GCA_035710825.1 Candidatus Sulfotelmatobacter sp. | reverse complement strand
GCTGTATGCGCTCGGTTTCATCGGCCTGTTTACGATGGGCGGGCTGACGGGACTCTTCCTCGCGTCTCTCGCCACCGATGTGCACCTGAGCGGCACTTATTTCATCGTTGCGCACTTTCACTACATCATGGTCGGCGGCGCGGTGATGGCCTATATGGGCGGCCTGCACTTTTGGTGGCCGAAAATTACCGGGCGTCTCTATCCGGACGGTTGGGCGCGCTTCGCCGCGCTAATAATTTTCGTAGGCTTCAATCTCACGTTCTTCCCGCAATTCATGCTTGGCTACCTCGGCATGCCGCGGCGTTACGCCACGTATCCGGCGGAATTTCAGGTGCTCAACGTGATGTCCACGGCCGGCGCGTCGATACTTGCCGTCGGATATCTCGTGCCGCTCGTCTATTTCATCTGGTCGATTCGCTACGGCCCGGTGGCGGGACCGAATCCGTGGCGTGCGAAAGGGCTCGAATGGGAAACGCCATCTCCGCCGCCCACGGAGAATTTTGAACAGACGCCCATCGTCACCGAAGAGGCGTACGCGTACAACAATCCCAAGCAACCGGAGATCATCGGACTCGGACCGGAGGGCGCCCGTGCCTGAAATCCACGCAGCGCTCGACCCTTCCCAGATTCCCGCGCGCGCGCACCATTTTGAGGACATGGAGCAGCAGCAGGAAGCCGGCAGCCTGGGAATGTGGGTGTTCCTCGTAACGGAAATCATGTTTTTCGGCGGGCTGTTCTGCGCTTATACGATTTACCGCGGACTTTATCTGCCGGCATTCGAGGCAGGCAGCCATTTGCTCGAAATTCAGTGGGGCGCCACAAACACCGCAGTGCTGATTGGCAGCAGCTTGACGATGGCGCTGGCGGTGCACGCGGCGCAGACCGGGAATCGCAAGATGCTGCAGGTGTATCTGCTGCTCACGCTCGTGCTGGGAGCGGTTTTCCTCGGCATCAAGTTCCACGAATACGACGTGAAGTGGGAACACTCGCTTGTCCCCGGGCTAAAGTTCGCGCCTCCGCCAGAAGATGTGCCCGCCGGAGTTTCGCCGCTGCACATGGAGATGTTTTTCATTTTTTATTTCTTCATGACCCTCCTGCACGCTCTGCACATGATCATCGGCATGGGCATTCTCACCGTGCTTTTTTTCATGGCGCGGCGTGGAAGATTTTCGAACACGTATTTCTCGCCCGTGGAAGTCTCTGGGCTTTATTGGCACTTCGTCGATATCGTGTGGATTTTCCTGT
>DASTCU010000285.1:0-42953 GCA_035710825.1 Candidatus Sulfotelmatobacter sp. | reverse complement strand
GCGAATCCGGCTCACTCCAACCCAACGGCGCATGCGGCAGAAGCTGCGCGGGCCGACCGGACAAATGGTCTATCGCCGACGCAAGGCTTTAGTCGAACCAGTTTGGGGAACCCTGAAAGAACAACGAGGAATGAGGCGGTTCGGTTGCGAGGATTGAGGAAAGTAAGCATCGAATTCACGCTCGCCGCAATCTCGTTTAACCTGACCCGGCTCAGGGCCGCAAGCCACCCGGACCAGCAACCATAACACCTCTTGGCTGATCGACCGCGTTCTCACGCAGTCTCTGAAGCCCGGATCATTTCCCGCGGTAACGCGGCGCTGAAGCGCCGCACGGCGACGCGACGCGCTCGACTTGCTTACGACCAGTTCTGCTACATTGTTCCGATATGCTGCAGGTTTCTCCCAAGGCGGCTCGCGGGTTTGCCAGTGATAACAACGCAGGAGTGCATCCGGAAATTCTGGAGGCGCTTGCGCACGCCAATGATGGGCACGTGATCGCGTACGGCGAGGACCGTTTCACGCGCTCGGCCATCTCGAAGTTTGAGGAACATTTTGGGACTGGCATCGAGGTTTTCTTTACTTTTAACGGGACCGGGGCAAACGTTCTCGGGCTGCAGGCATTGTGCCGGCCGTATCACGCGGTGCTGTGCAGCGATTATGCGCACATCTATACCGATGAATGCGCCGCGCCGGAGAAGTTTTTGGGATCGAAGCTGATCCCGCTGCCGCATCAAGACGGCAAGATCACCGTGGATCTGGTGCGGCATGCGTATCACGGGATTGGCGACCAGCATCATGTGCAGGCGCGCGTGGTCTCGATTACGCAATCTACGGAAATGGGGACGGTTTACCAGCCGCAGGAGATTCGCGCGCTGGCGGACTTTGCCCACGAGCGCGAGATGTTTTTGCACATGGATGGGGCGCGGATTGCCAATGCCGTGGTCGGCCTGGGGCAGACCCTGCGCGAAGCTACGCGCGACCTGGGCGTTGACGTGCTGACATTCGGCGGCACGAAGAACGGCATCCTGGGCGGGGAAGCAGTAGTGTTCTTCCATCGAGAGATGGGCAAAGATTTTCTCTACCTGCGAAAGCAGGGCATGCAACTGGCGTCGAAGATGAGGTTCATTGCGGCACAATTCGAGGCGCTGCTGACCAACAACTTGTGGCGCCGCAGCGCGGAGCATGCCAACCGCATGGCGCGGGTGCTGGAGGCGGAGTTACGGAAAATTCCCCAGGTCAAGATCGTCTGGAAGGTCGAGTCGAACGGAGTATTCGCGAGGATTCCGCGGCACGCGATCGAGACGATCAAGGAGCAATATTTCTTTTATCCGTGGATCGAGGAGGAGTCCATTGTGCGCTGGATGTGCTCGTTTGATACGAGCGAGGAAGATGTGCGCGAGTTCGCGAGTTTCGTGGCGGAGGCGGTGAAGGGGTGAACGCAAGCGGCCGTCGGTCAGGCTACCTCGGCGTTCTCAGCGGGATGTCTCAGCGAACTCTGCGGTAAAAAGGTTCTGAACCGCCGAGGACGCAAAGGGGTTCGCAGAGAGCGCAGAGAAATCGGGAATGCACTGCAAATACAAGATCTTGCGGACTCTTGCTTTTTGTTCCACTATTGAATACATTGAGCCATTCGCCCGCCGAAGTGTGTGCCCCCGGCCCGCTCGGTCCCAGGAGCTAGCATGATCCGGAAGTGGTTTGGTATTGTCCTACTTCTCATCGTAAGTGGTGTGCTGCTGACTCTGCCCAGCTGCGGCCGGAGTCAACAGTTGGTGTCCATTCAGGTGCAGCCGCCGGTCGAGACGTTTGGGGCGTCGAATATTGAAGTCATTGCGAATGCCGGCTCGCAAGTGCAATTGAGGGCGCTCGGCACCTACATCCACCCGCCCGTAACCAAGGACATTAGCAACGAAGTAACATGGAACTCAAACACACCGCAAATGTTCACAGTGGACTCTACGGGGTTACTCACCGCGACCGGCCTCTCGTGCGGTGGAACCTTGATATCAGCGACCTTGACCACTAACACCAGCGCGGGGGGACTCTCGTCGTCCGGAGCGCTGGTGACGGGCTACATGACCGCAAACGTGGTTTGCTTTTCGAGTTCTGGCAGTGGAGGAGGAGGCGGCGGCGGTACCGGACCCAGCCTCACTTTGAACTTCCTCGGAACCGGGTCGGGCAATGTGACAAGTTCACCTCCTGGACTGAGTTGCGCCAGCACCGCGGGGACGTGCTCGAGCAGCAATTTTGCCAGCGGTTCCACAGTGATGCTGACGGCCGCACCGAACGGGACCTTTGGAGGATGGGGTGGTTGTGATGGGGTGTCCGGATCCGGGCTGGTGTGTACAGTCAACAATCTGACTACGGCTCGCACGGTGACTGCAACTTTTAACTAAGATTCGCGTGAGCGGCGCGGTGCGGCGAAAGCAAATTCTAAACGTCTTCCAACAACTTCCCTAACGTCGGTTTGTGCTTTTCCGGTTTCTTCTTTTTCTCGATCACAATCTTTTCGGCAGGAGGCGCACCGACGCGCTCGCGGGCTAGTTCTTTGACCGCGATGACGGCGCGAAACGGCTTCGGTTTTTTCTTCCTGGGCATGGATTTGGCCCGCTACAGCGTGATTCTAACGGAAACAACTGCTGCACCACAGAGGGCACAGAGCGAAAGAGGACGGGCTTGGATTGTGGGGAGTGTGCAATAATTTACAGTTGCTCGGAGTTGTCATGCTGCTCAGGGCACGGCGAATCCTATGGAAGAACGCGATTTTTTTGACGAGAAGCAGGAAAAGAAGCCGGCTTCGCTGAATTGTCCGCATTGTCATCAATCGGCGGAGTATGAGGTGACGTGGATCGTCCGCACCAAGAAGCGCCAGCTGTCGGGACGCGCCGATGAGCGGGACCGGGCGCGGTTTGCCAAGTTCCGGTCGTACATGGTGCGCAAAGACGACATGATGGCATGCAAGAACATGCGGTGCCGGAAGCGCTTTGACATTTCCGGACAGTCGACTGTGCTGACGGAGTAGGCGGCCACAGTGTCTGAAGCCCGGGGACTCAGTTGGCGCGCTACGCGGCCCTGAAGGACCGCTCTTCCACAAGTACCTATTTCATCAGGGTTGCTTCTTGCATTTCCGGGCGCAGAATTCCTGGTAGGCCTTCCAATCCAGCCTTTATTCCTTCTCGTTCGGCGAAGGCGATCATTTCTTTTTCAATTTCTGCCGGGAGCGGGTGGCGCTCGTAGGTGGAGAGCAACTCATCCACGCGCTGGCGGGCGCGCTGGAGAATGTCAGGATTCGATCCATCCATAGCGGACAAGCCACGGTCAATCACCGAAGAGGGGAAGTGCTGCTCTTTGCGGAACAGGGAGCGCGTCTCCTTCAGCTTCAGAAAGTCTCCGTGCAACCCGGTCTGCGCGAACATGGCAAGCGCGAGGGAATCGCCGCGCGGCTCGATCCCTTCGATGAGGCGCTGCGCGGAGGCGATCGCTTCCGCATCGATGACCAATTTTTCGATGCTGTGGCAGGCGAGGAAATCGAGCATACCCGCGCCGGAGATCATGTTGATGCCGGTCAACGCGCCGAGCACGGCCGACATACCGCTTTCCATTTCAACTTGCGCGTCGATCAGGCGGCCATCTCCCGCGACCATGTAGGCATGGGTCGGCAGGCCAAGATATTTTCCAACTTGTGCGCAGCCCACATCGAGCATGGCGGTTTCGATAGCGCCCATGGGAGTCTTGCCGGTGCGCATGTCGAAAATCGCGGGCGCGCCTCCCCAGACGATGGGCGCTCCGGGCTGGGCGAGTTGATGAATGGTGATGCCGCTAATGCATTCGGCGGCGTGCTGGACTACGGAGCCAGCAAGCGTCACCGGAGCGGTAGCGCCCGCCAGGGGCATGCTGACAATTTCCGCGGGGACTCCGGCGCGGGCCAGATCTACGAGATTCTGCGAGGCAAACTCCGACCAGTTGAGCGGCGGAGACGGGCAGACGTCGAAGATGGCACGCGGGCGCTGGCGGAGAGCTTCACGGCTTCCGCTCTCGATGGCGAGCAGGTCGATCAGAGTATGCAGGCTGTCGGCGGAAAACGCTCCTGTAACCACGGGCTTTTCGGAATGCCACAACACCAGTAGGAGGCGGTACCAGTCGCCGATGTCTTGGGGGACGTCATTGCAAACCATGGCGGTGGACTGGGCGGCGAACTGCGGGAGCATTTCGGCGACCTGCACCAAGCGCACAAGGTCGGCGGAAATTGCCGGGCGCGGCTGCTGCGTTTCGGAATCGAGAATGTTCAGGCAGGAGGAACCGGGATCGAAGTGCACCGTGTCTCCGCCGTAGTGAACGGCGGGTTTGCCGAGGCGATCGTAGAGACAGAATCGGCGGGGAACGAGCTCCAGCATGCGGCGGGCGAGAGACGCGGGGATGTGGGCGACGCCGTCTTTCACGGTGACACCGGCGGCGCGAAGCAGGTCTTCGACGTATGGAGCGATGCGGACGCCGGGGTTTCCGATGAGTTGGAAGGCTTCGGCGAGGATGCGTTCGATCAGCGGGCGATCCAGCAGTTCGAATTTCGGTTTCATAGGTGCCTCGTGCGGCCCACAGGGGCTTAAAGCCCGCGAAAAATTTGCCCGCTGGACGCGGCCCTAAAGGGCCGCTCTTCCACCCCGTCACGCGGGCGCGGGGCGAAAGGGCCGCTTCCACTTCTTCTGCGCACGCGGTCCTAAAGGGCCGCTCTTCCACCTGTTCGTACGCGCAACCTTAAATTTGCGCGACGACCGCCTGCGTCTTCTGCTCCATCAGTTCGCGGGCGAGAGCGACGGCGCTCATGGCGTCTTTGGCGTAGCCGTCGGCGCCAATTTCGTCGGCCCAGCGGCGGGTAACGGGAGCGCCTCCCACCATCACTTTCACGTGCGAGCGCAGGCCGGACTTTTCAAGCGCTTCGATCACGGTCTTTTGATTGCGCATGGTGGTGGTCAGCAAGGCCGAGACGCCGATGATGTCGGCGTTGAGTTCTCGCGCTTTGGCGGCGAATTTCTCGCCCGCCACGTCGACTCCGAGATCGTGAACGCGAAAGCCGTGCGCGGTCAGCAGCGTTCCCACAAGAATCTTTCCGATTTCGTGGATGTCGCCCTTGGTAGTGCCCAATAGCACGACTCCGGCCATGGGACGCTCGGCGCCCAGCTTGCGCAATTCGGGATCGAGCACGGACATGGCAGCGCGCATGGCTTCGGCGGAGGCCATCATGTCGGGGAGAAACATCTGGCCGCGGGCGAATTGCTCGCCAACGTCCTGCATGCCGGGGACGTATCCGTTATTGATGGCGTCGAGCGGCGCGGTCCCGGCGGCTACGGCTTCGTGCGCGAGCGTGCACGCCGTGTCAGGCGCGCCGTCAATGATACTTTGCCGCATGGCGGAAAAAGTTTCGTTGGCCATAAAAGCCTCTCGGCCATGCTGACGCGGGTTGTGCCGGGAGTCTGTGATTCGGATCACAAGGCACTGGTTTCCAACCACAGCGCGCGGTCATTTATACTGACAGGTTTTCGGGTGGCTTTCGGAAGTCACCGGGCGAAGGAGTTCTAGTCTTGAAAATCCTGGTTTGCATGAAGCAGGTGCCGCAGAAAGATGCACCGCTGAAGCTCAATGAAGGCGGCACGTGGATACGGGAAGATGTTTCCTACGAAGTCAACGAGCCAGATGCCTTTGCGCTGGAAGAGGCGCTACGCCAGCGCGAGAAGCACAAGGGTGAGGTCGTGGTCATCACCAGTGGGCCGGCGCGGGCGCAGCAGGTGTTGCGCGAGGCGCTGGCCAAGGGCGCGGACCGCGCGATTCATCTGGAAGACGACAAGTTCGTGGGGCTCGACGCGTTCAACACGGCAAAGGCGTTTGCGGCGGCGATCAAGGACGAACAATTCGATCTCATCTTCACTGGTCTGCAGTCGGATGACTACGGATACGCGCAGACAGGCGTGATCCTGGCGGAATTGCTGGGTTGGCCGCACGCGACCATCATCATGCAGATCGAAAAGACCGATAGCGGGATTCGGGTAAAGCGCGAACTGGAAGCGGGATATTTTCAGTTTGTGGATATGCCGACGCCGGCGGTGCTGACGATTCAGTCGGGCATCAACAAGCTGCGCTATGCGACGCTGATCGGCATCAAGCAGGCGAAGAACAAGCCGCTGCGGAAGGTGCCGCTGGCGGAGGTGCAGGCGGCGATTGGCGCGAATCTGCAGAAGATCGAGCGGCTGTACATTCCGCAGAAGACGAAGAAAACGGAGCATATTGAAGGCTCATCGGCGGAAATCGCGAAGAAGTTGGTGGACAAACTGCGGAACGAGTTGCGAGTGCTGTAGAGAGGCTGCCGAGCTTTGCTCGGCGGACAGCCGATGGCGGCTGTCCCCACATAGGTTTGCCAGGAGCTAGAAGCTAAGAGCTTATTTATGCCAGATACGATTGTTGTCGTTGTCGAACAGCGCGAGGGAAAGCTGAATCGCGTTTCGTGGGAAACCATCACGGCCGGACAGGCCATTGCGGCCGCGACTGGCTGGACTCTGGAAGCGGCCGTTGTCGGCGCCGTGTCCCTCGCGAGCGAAGTCGCGGCGAAGAAGGTCGCGAAGGTTTATTCGCTCGAATCGCCGAAGCTCGAGCCCTACACCCCGGATGCGTTTGTAGCTGCGCTGAAGCAATTTCTTAGCGCGAAGCAGCCCAAGCTGGTGCTGATGCCGCACACCTATCAGGTGCGCGATTTTGTGCCCAAGCTGGCGACGGCGATGGGACGCACCGTCATCAGCGACTGCATTGGCTTCAAGCACGAAGGCGGCAAGCTGGTGTTCACGCGGCAGATGTTTCAAGGGAAACTTGCTGCCGACGTGAGCTTTACCAGCGATGCGCCGTGGTTCGCAACGTTTCAGAACGGGGCGTTTCGCGGCGATAAGGCGGAAGCGGGCGCGAGTGCGGCTCCGGTGGAAACAGTGAACGTCGAAATTGCCGACGGGGTGATCCGCAACAAGCCGCAGGAAGTCTTCAAAGAAGCCAAGCAGGCGGTCGATCTCACGCAGGCTGAGATCATCGTGGCCGTGGGACGCGGCATCAAAGAGCAGAAGAATATCGAGATTGCGAAGCAGTTGGCGGATGCGCTGGGCGGAGATCTGGCCGCGTCGCGTCCGATCTGCGATTCCGGATGGTTGCCGATGGACCGCCAGATCGGGTCGTCGGGTCAAACGGTTGCGCCTAAGCTGTATCTGGCATTGGGCATCAGCGGCGCAATTCAGCACATAGTCGGTATGAAAGGCTCGCGGGCCATCATCGCGGTCAACAAGGACTCCGAGGCTCCGATCTTCGAGATCGCCGATTACGCGGTGGTCGGCAACTTGTTCGATATCGTTCCGCCGCTGATTGAAGAAGTAAAGAAGGCGAAAGGATAGTTTCAAGTTTCGAGTTTCAAGTTTCGAGTGCTCGCAACGGAGTTCGAGGTGAGCTGCAAATATCAAGATCTGATTGCCTGGCAGAAGGCCAAGGCTTTCGCGACTGCAATTTACAGCGCTACCGAATCATTTCCTAAAACTGAGATTTATGGTTTGACATCTCAGCTTCGCCGCGCTGCGGTCTCTGTCGCTTCGAATATCGCAGAAGGCCAAGGCCGGCTCACGAAGGGCGAGTTCTGTCACTTTCTTGGTCAAGCAAGGGGATCGCTACTCGAATTAGAAACTCAGCTGTCAGTCGCGGTTGATCTGAGGTTCCTTAGTGAGGATGACTTCGGGAAATTGCAAAAGAATTCAGTGGAAGTCCGCAAGCTGTTGAATGGTCTTATCGAGTCATTACTCGTGCGGAAGGCCGCGTCTAACTCGAAACTCGAAACCTGAAACTCGAAACTCGTATGCTTTTTTTTCGCAAACCGATTGAAGGTGTCGAACGCCCGCAGATGCCGGCCGATGTGGTGATCGTCGGCGGCGGGCCGGCGGGCATGGCTTGCGCGCTGCGGCTGGCGCAACTGATTGATGCGCACAACGCGGTGCATCCGGACGCGCAGCTCAGCAAAGAGAATATTTACGTCCTGGAGAAGGCTCGGGAGGTTGGCCAGCACTGTCTTTCAGGGGCGCTGCTCGATCCGCGCTCGGTGCGCGAGTTGCTGCCCGAGTTCGAGAAGGAAGCGCCGCTGGATGCCAAGGTCACCAAGGAAGCGGTTTACTTCTTCACCGAAAAGTCCAAGTTCAAATTTCCGATCACGCCGCCATTCCTTCGCGATCACGGCAATTACGTCATCTCGCTCAACAAGTTTGTGAAATGGATGGGGAGTAAGGTCGAAGAGACCGGCATCACCATCTTTACCGGTTTCGCCGGGTCGGAACTGCTCTTCGATGGCGACCGCGTCAGCGGAGTGCGCACCGACGACAAAGGCGTCGACAAAGAAGGACAGCCGAAATCGAACTTCGAGCCGGGATACGATCTGCAGGCCAAGGTGGTGATTCTCGCCGAAGGGCCGCGCGGATCGCTGACCAAGCAACTCATCTCGAAATTTGATCTTGCGAAAAACACCAATCCGCAGACTTATGGGGTTGGCGTGAAAGAGCTGTGGGAAGTGCCCTCGGGGCGCATCGCAGCGGGCGAAGTGATTTACACCATGGGATGGCCGCTCACCACCAAAGAGTACGGCGGGGCGTGGATCTATGGCTCGAAAGACAACGTTGTTTCGCTCGGTTTCGTGACGGGACTCGACTATGCCGATCCGCGGCTGGATCCTCAACGTGTGCTGCAGCAGTTCAAGCGGCATCCGTTTGTGGCGAATTTGCTGGAGGGCGGCAAGATGATCCGCTACGGGGCGAAGTCGATGCCTTACGGTGGCTGGTGGGCGATTCCGCCGGTAGCCGGCAACGGGTGGATGATCCTCGGCGACTCGGCGGGATTCCTGAACTCGGCGCGGCTCAAGGGAATTCATCTGGCAATCAAGAGCGGGATGCTGGCCGCGGAGACGGCGTTTGACGCGCTGAAGAAAGATGATTCGTCGGCAACGAGCCTGGGCGAGTTCCAGAAGAAAGTGGAATCGAGCTGGATTAAAGAAGAGCTATGGAAGGTGCGCAACCTGCATCAGGGATTTGAGCACGGAATGTTTGCGGGCATGTTCCACACCGGTTTACAGATGATCACCGGTGGACGCGGCCTGCGCAACCGCTACGCCGCCGTAGCGGGATATGAGCGCATGAAGAAACTGGCCGAATTGCCGACGGATGGAGGAGCGGAGGCGCACCTGCTCGGACCGGCGAAGGGCGATGGCAAGTTGACCTTCGACAAGCTTACCGACCTTTATCACTCCGGCACGAAGCACGAAGAGGATCAGCCGGCGCACCTGGTCATTCACGATACGAATGTTTGCAATGCGCGCTGCGTGAAGGAATTCGGCAGCCCGTGCCAGAATTTCTGTCCGGCGAATGTCTATGAAATGGTAGACGACGCGAGCCAGCCGAATGGCAAGCGCATCAGCCTGAATCCGTCGAACTGCGTGCACTGCAAAACCTGCGACATCGCCGATCCATATCAGATCATCACCTGGGTGCCTCCGGAGGGCGGGGGCGGGCCGAACTACGACGGGATGTGAGTTGGGAATTCATGTGGGGATGGCCGCCTTCGACCGCCCGGTCGAGCGATGCTTCCACCGTTTGTAGCTGCGAGGCAGCGAGAATTTCTTAGCCACGGACTTTACGCGGATTCACACGGATAAACCTAAATAATCATCGTGCCCAAGTGACGGGACAAATACATGCTAGGAGAGTCCGAGTCCCTTTTTGAAACTGCTTTCTTCATTATCCCTGCGAATCTTGCGCCACTCCGTTCCACGACTTCTAAAATCATTTCATACCACTTGCAAGGTGGAGGGCATGACGTATACGAAGACGATTGTGTGCCTCGCGAACTCGCGCAAGCTCACCGGACGATGCGTGGCTGGCAAAGAGTGGGACGGGCGCGCTCCGGGTCCCTGGTGCCGGCCAGTGAGCGCGCGCGACCGCGGAGAACTGACGGCCGAGCGCTGGTATGCCACCAGTTGGCGCGACCCTCGGCTGCTGGATCTGATCCAAGTAGGCCTGCTGGGCCCGCATCCATCCGGATGTCAGACCGAGAATCATCTGGTGGACACCAACGTGCGCTGGAAGTTTGCGGGACGGATTCCGGCGCAACGTCTGCTGCCGGGGCTCGATCATCCCGAGGGTGCGCTGTGGGTGAACGGAGAGTCGACCTCGGGCGGGCTCAACGACCGCGTTCATGCCGCAGTAGCGGACGAGCAGCAGAATTCTTTGGTACTGGTGCGGCCGGATCGGCTGGTAATCAAAGTGAATACGGAAGCTGCCAATACGGAGCATGCAAGACGCAGAGTGCGCGGGCAGTTCTCGCTCGCAGGCCACGAGTACATTCTGTCGATCACCGACCCCATTGTTGAAGGGCCGATCTTGCGACAGCCCGACGGGTTCACCACGGAGTTGCAGCGGCCGATTCTGTGTATTAGCCTCAGTGAAAAGTTTGTCGCACAAAACGCGTGCTACAAGTTGATCGCCGGAGTCATTCCAACTTGCTGATGAGCGGAATCGTTTACACGATCGGACATTCGAATGGAACTATTGAGCGGCTGCTCGGGTTGTTGCGCCAGCATGGGATCACTGCCGTTGCCGACGTCCGTTCGCGGCCATACAGCCGGTTTAATCCGCAATTCAACCGGGAGGCTTTGGCTGCCGCGCTGAAGGCTGCGGGGTTGGAGTACGTTTTTCTAGGCCACGAGCTGGGAGCTCGTTCCGAAGACGCGGCCTGCTACAGGGACGGGCGCGCACAATATTCGTTGATTGCTAAGACGCCGGTTTTTGAGCGGGGAATCGGCCGCCTGCTCGAGGGAATGCAGCGCTTTCGCATTGCGATTTTGTGCGCTGAAAAGGAGCCGCTGGCGTGTCACCGCACGATTTTGATCAGCCGGTATTTGAACGAAAAAGGGGTTGGCGTGCGGCACATCCTGGAAGATGGCGCTCTGGAAGAACATGAGGCTTCGCTGGGGCGTCTGCTGGAAATGCACGGTATCCAGGAAAACCATCTTTTTCATACTCGGGATGAACTGATTGAGTTCGCTTATCAAAAGCAGGCCGAGCAAATCGAATATTCGGCGAGTCAGGAATCGCAGACCGCGTGAGCGGCGGAGGCCGCTGCATTGAAGATCTTTACCATCGGGTTCACCAAGAAATCCGCGCGGGAATTCTTCGGCAAACTGCGGCGGCCTGGGCTGTCGCGTTTGATTGACGTGCGGCTGAACAATGTCTCGCAGTTGGCAGGATTTTCCAAGCGGGACGACCTTAGTTTCTTCTGTGAATCAATTCTTTCCATTCAGTATCTGCACTTGCCCGAGCTTGCGCCCACGCAGGAGATGCTTGACGGTTTCAAGAAGAATGGCGGCGACTGGGGGCAGTACGAAGCGAAGTTTCTTGCCTTGATGGCGGAGCGCAGAGTGGAAGAGAACCTGGATCGCGCAATGATCGATGGCGGCTGTCTCCTATGCAGCGAGTCGACGCCGGAGCACTGTCACCGCAGGCTGATCGCGGAATATCTCAACGAAAAGTGGGGAGATGTCGAGGTTGAGCACATTCTGTAGTGCGTGATGCGCGAGCAGGCGATCGTAAGCTGAGTTATGCTGTTTCGCGAGGACAGCATGAAACGCCACTCAACTTGCAATCCTGTGCGCTTTTTACCCGCGATACTTATCTCACTCTGCGCCTTTGGACAGCAGCCGGCTTCCGCTCCTGCGATTCCCACCACCGGCTTTCCTGGGCTGGATCACTACCGGGCATCGCGGATCGCGGTGTTTACTGACGACTACGGGCAACTGGCGCGGTATCGGGAGGCTGACGCCGCGCTGGCAGCACCCTCGGCAGGCGAGAATCGCGTCGTGTTTTTTGGCGATTCGATCACCGACATCTGGAAGCTGGCGGATTATTTTCCCGGTAGGCCTTACGTCAACCGCGGCATCGGCGGTCAGACTACGCCGCAGATGCTGGTGCGTTTCCGGCAGGATGTGATTGATCTGCGTCCCAAGGTCGTGCTCATTCTGGCGGGAACGAACGACATCGCCGGCAACACCGGGCCGATGCGCAACGAGGACATCGAAGCTGATCTCGCTTCGATGGCGGAATTGGCGCGAGCACATGACATTCGGCTCGTATTCGCGTCCATTCTGCCTGTACACAATTACACGGAAAAATCGAAGGATTTCTTTGCCCAGCGTCCGCAGGCGAGAATTCTTGAGCTGAACACGTGGCTGAAGGACTATTGCGCCAAGAACAACATCGTTTATCTCGACTACTTCTCGGCTCTGGTGGATGACAAGGGCATGCTGAAGAAGGATTTGGCAGACGATGGGCTGCATCCGAATGCGGCGGGATTCAAAGTCATGGCACCTCTGGCGGAGGCCGCCATTGAGAAGGCGATGAAGTAGCCGCAATTGAAGTTCGTTGGCCGCTGAGCGTTTGCTGTCGAGGGGCGATTTCTTCTTTAAATTGGCGCATCCTACGCGTACTGACAAGCGTCTATAATTGAGTCTGAGTTTCCGACCGCCGTGCCCTGTGGGAATACCCTGGGTGTGGCGGCGTGGGAAGAGTTCGCGGGTGCTCTCGGTTCCATTCAGTGCAAGTCCGCGCACGTCTCCCCGAGGGTGCTGGTGGAAACGCCGGCGCCTCCCGCGCTCCGCAAGAGCGCATTGGAAAGGAAACGAGCCTGCCGGGATTGTCCCGCCTGTTCGAATTCCTTTCCAATCGCATTCAGCAGTCAGCACTCGGCATTCAGCCTGCGAAATGCCGTCACGCTGCCAGAAGTTCTTAGCTGAGTGCCGAATGCTGACTGTTGAATGCTTCTTCACGACAAATTCGGACGCGCTATCAGCGATCTGCGGATTTCCATTACCGACCGCTGCAACTACAAGTGTGTGTATTGCCGCACGGGAAACGAGGGTGCCCTCTACGGGGATCTGCCGTTTGCGGATTATCTGCGAATGGCGCGCGTGTTGGTGGGAATGGGGATCACGAAGGTTCGGTTGACCGGTGGCGAGCCCTTGTTACGCGGCGGCGTCGTGGAGTTCGTGCGCGAGTTGGCGAAATTGCGCCCACACGGGCTAAAGCCCAGATTTCTGGAGAGCGCTAACGGCATGGCTAAAGCTGTGCCCTTCCACGAAGACGACGAGCGACTCGAGATCGCGCTCACTACCAACGGACATCTGCTGTCGGATCTGGCGCAGCCTTTGAAGGATGCGGGGTTGACGCGAGTGACGGTTTCGATGGATGCCGTCGACCCAGATCGCTTTGCGCGGATCACGCGCGTGCCCAATGGCTACGATCAGGTGCTGGCGGGGGTCCGGGCGGCGCGGCGGGCAGGGCTGTGGCCTCTCAAAGTGAATTGCGTGCTGATGCGCGGCTTCAACGAGGATCAGATCATTCCCTTTGGAATGTTTGCGCGGGAAGAGGGCGTGACGGTGCGCTTCATCGAGTTCATGCCGCTGGAAGAAGGACGAACGTGGGCGCCGTCAACCGTGGTCACTCTAGACGAGATTCTTGCTCGCATGGCCGAGTACCGGCCGCTGGTCGAGATTCCGCACGCGCGTTCGGAGACGGCGCGCCGCTATCGCTTCGAAGACGGCGTGGGCGAGATCGGGATCATTGCGCCGGTGTCGCATCCATTCTGCGGGCATTGCAGCCGCATCCGCATTACGTCTGATGGCAAGATTCGCACCTGCCTGTTTTCCGTCTGGGATCACGACCTGCACGCGCAGATGCGGCGCGGGGCCACCGACGAAGAGTTGGCGGAATTCATCCGCGGGGTGGTGGCGAAGAAAGAAGAGCGCCACCACATTGGCGAGCCGGATTTTGTGCCGGCGTCGAGAACCATGGTGCATATCGGGGGCTGAGACGGCTAGGCGTCCGTCCCTACCCTTGCGGTGCGATAACATCGGTGTGTGATTGGTCATCGGCTCCAATCGGGCTTGTTTCTTCTCTTTATTTCGTTTGCACCTGCGCTCGGGCAGACTGGCCCCCGTAGCTATCTTGGCTTCGATCGCAACGTATATCCCGGCGACGCCAATCTCAAAATCCTGCGGCAGACCTTTTCCTATACCGGCTACTGGCTCAATAACGCGCCGGGGGAGACGGCGAACACCTGGGCCGGGCACCGGGCCGCGGTCGAATCGGCCGGGTTTGGGTTCCTGGTGCTGTTCAATGGAAGGCTATACGCTCAACTGAAAAGCGAGACGAACGCGACGCGGCTGGGGCAGTCGGATGCGGGGGTTGCGGTGGCAGCGGCGCGACGAGAGGGATTTCCCGCTGCGGCAATTATTTTTCTGGACCAGGAGCAGGGCGGGCGCATGCTGCCCGAGCAGAAGGCGTACATCTATGCCTGGGTGGATGGCGTGGTAGCTGCGGGGTTTCGCGCAGGCATTTATTGCTCCGGCCAGCCTTCCCCCGATGCACAGAAAGTAGTCACTGCCGAAGACATTCGCCAGACCGCGGGTTCGCGCCAGATCACATACTGGGCGATCAATGATGCCTGCCCCCCAGCGCCGGGATGCGCCTTTCCCCAGAATCCGCCCCGTCCGGCAGAAAGCGGTATCGGTTTCGCGGAGGTGTGGCAGTTTGCCCAATCGCCGCAGCGCAAAGATGTGGCCGGACACTGTACCAACTACAGCCATGATGGAAGGTGTTATCCGCCCGGAACCAGCGCGGCACAGGGGTTGTACCTCGATCTGAATACAGCGACTTCGCCCGATCCTTCCCACGGCCGGACGCACTAGCAGGTAACCTCCTTTTCCCGGAAAAACTGTTACCGCCGATTAGCTCTGATCTCGTAGCTCGTGCTCATGGCTCCCGACTCAATGCGGTAAGATAGGTGCATACCCATGTCTGACCGCACTTTCACTCTGGACGAAGCCCAGTCGCTGCTGCCGGTGCTCGAGTCGCTGCTGCGCACCGCGATGAATGCGAAGAATTTGATCGAGAAGGACGATGCTGAGCAGCAGGCGCTGCATCATCGCATTTTCCTGAACGGCGGGATGTTTCTGGACATCGTCCCGCTGGCGCGGCGCAAAGCCGAGCGAGCGAGAGCCGAACAGCGCGCGAAAGATGCTGTCGCCGAGATCGACTCAATTGGCGTGCAAGTGAAAGATCTCGACATTGGCCTGCTTGATTTTCCCTGCGTCGTCGAGGGTCAGATTGTTCTGCTCTGCTGGAAGCTGGGGGAGAAATCGATCACGCACTGGCATGGAACCCGGGAAGGGTTCGCGGGCCGAAAGCCGATTGATCGGCGGATTGCGCGGGCGAAGAAAGTGAATTAGTACTCAGTACCCGGTACTCAGTACCCAGTTCTTAGTTCTTGCGGCCAGGACTTTGGCACACTTGTTTTAAGCCTAGTCAGTTTCTCTCAGGGCTCCCCCATTCCCGGTCTACACTGTTCATTCCAAGTAATTTGGGAACGCCAGCAACATACCCGAAAGACCAGTGTTTATATGGGAGGAACGTAATTAGGCCACGCGCCGGCATTTGCGTCACAATGGCGCTACGCACATAACTCCGAACCTCGGGACGCATCAGGGAAGGGAATGAACATGAATCGCTCATTAATAATCCGGTGGCTGCTGTTAGGGGTCATATTAACGACATTCGCGGCGGCATCGTTTGGGCAGGTGGCAGTGGGGATTTCGGTGCGCATTGGGCCACCTCCGCTGCCGGTGTACGCGCAGCCGATTTGTCCGGGTCCCGGCTATATCTGGACTCCGGGTTATTGGGCCTGGAACGATGATGACGGCTACTACTGGGTGCCGGGCACATGGGTCGTGGCGCCGGTGGGCATGTTGTGGACGCCGGGGTACTGGGGTTGGGGCGGAGGAGTCTATCTGTGGCATCCCGGATATTGGGGCCCGCACGTCGGCTTCTATGGCGGCATTAATTATGGATTTGGCTACACCGGCGTGGGATTTTACGGCGGGGAGTGGCGCGGTCGATCGTTCTACTATAACCGCTCGGTCAACAACGTCAGCGTCACCAATGTGACCAATGTTTACAACCGCACGGTGGTGGTCAACGAAAACCACGTGGCATTCAATGGGGGCAGAGGCGGAGTTATGGCGCGTCCCAGCGCGCGGGAAGAGGCGTATGCGCGCGAGCCGCATCGGGCGGCATTGACGACGCAGGTTGAGCACGAACACGCGGCCGGCCGCGAGCGGCAGAACTTCGCCAGGGAAAATCATGGACGGCCGGCGGTTGCGGCGACAGCGCGGCCCGCAGACTTTAACCGTCACTCGGTGGTTTCGGCCAGAGCAGCGGGTGGCGAATATCATGCGCCGGCCATTTCGCCGAGAGAGGCGCGGGTCGTTTCGAACGCCGGAAATCGTGGAAATTCCGACCGCGGAAATCCGAACGTCGGGAATCGCGCAAATTCCGACCGCGGGAACTCGAACGTCGGGAATCGCGGGAATTCGAAGGAAGGCTTTCGACCGTTCACGCCACCGTCCAAGGGCGGAAACGCGAACACGAATAATCGCGGTGGATCGAACGATGGATTCCGTCCCTACAATTCGCCCTCAAAGGGTGGAAACCCCGAGCGTGGCGGAAACTCGAATACTGCCGCGCGTGACGCGAACTCTAATCGTGGCAACCAGGCCCGAAGCAACGAGAACCGGAGCAACGACACCCGGCCCAACGAAAACCGCGGCAATCCAAGCCGGGCCACGCAGAGTCACGAGAACCGTCCTCAGAACCAGCCTCGCGAGGCCTCGCGGCCCAATCCGCCGCGAGAAAACAGCAGGCCGAGTGAGCCTGCGAGGCGGCAAAGCCCTCCTCCTAAGGAAGAGAAGCGGCACGGGAAGTAGAGCTTCGGCAGCCGGAACTCAGCGTGGTGCGGGGGCGAAGACGCCCCCGCGACAGCCGCCGGGGACGGCGGCGCTACTTTTTTTTGGGCGATAGTTTTCCTGCAAGCGGGTTTCCGGCCGGCGTTCTATCGGGGAAACCGACGGCGCGTGCAGTTGGCACAGATGGTGCCTGCACGTTGAGTTCAGGTACTGAAGTGTGGGCCGCGCCAAATCCGGTCTGCTACAATTTTTAAATTCGAGCCATTAAAGCCCTAGCCACCTGAGCGGGAGCGCCCAAGGAGTCCCAACAACCATGTTTTCCGGGAAGCAGAAACTTCGAGTGATCGGCGCCTTCGCCGCGCTGGCAGCCTTGGCTTTGGCTGCGAGTTGCCGCGGATTCTTTGTAAAGCCGACCCTCTCTTCCATTGCGGTTGGACCAGCTTCGCCGAACATTCAGACTGGCACGACGAACAACACCGTGCAGATGTTCGCCGTCGGTACGTTTAACGACGGCAGTACCGGCAACCCGGCCGTGAGTTGGAGCATTACCCCGACCAGCACTGCAACCATCAGTTCCAATGGGTTGGTAACATCCGTGGCTACCGGGTCCGCAACCGTCACCGCAACCGCCAATCAGAACCCCTCCATCACCGGGACTCAGCAAGTCACCGTGACAGTTGGTTGTATCCAGTCAATTGCAATATCTCCCACGAGTGCGACCATCTCGGTTTCAGGTACCAACACCTTTCCCTTCACGGCAAACGCGACCACGTGCAATGGCGTGTTTGATATCACTGCCAGTTCGAGCTGGAACTCGAGCAATACGCAAGTGGCCACTGTGGCTGGCGGATTGGCCACGGCCGTGGCGCAGGGCACGGCGATCATCAGTGCCACTTCTGGAGGAATAACGAGTAGCACGAACGCCACGCTGACGGTCAACCCGTAAATCTGGATTAGCTTAGTCTAGCTTAAAGGCAAAGAGATCAAACTAATGCGAGCGCTGGCCCTCACGGCCGTGCTCTGTGATTCCAGTCACATTCGACTCGGTCTACCCGTGCCACGATTACTCCACAGCGGGGAACTGGTGCCGGATACCGCCACAATTCAAAGAGGGAAGTCAGCGAGCATGATGCGCGATGAGCAGGAACTGCGCGCGGCGCGGTTCGCTATGCGCTTGTCGCTCGGGGTCGGCGTGGTGATGTTGCTCGGCAAGACCACTGCCTACTACATGACCGGGTCGGCCGCGATCCTGTCGGATTTCGCTGAGTCGGTAGTGCATGTGCTTGCGGTGGCCTTCGCCGCGTTCAGTTTGCGATTGAGCACAAGGCCCGCGGCTCCGACCTTTCTCTACGGATTCGAGCGCATCGCATTTTTCTCGGCTGGATTTGAAGGCGCGATGATCGTGGTCGCTGCCATCTGGATTCTGGTGGAGGCGATTGAAAAATGGCTGGCGGGTTTGCCGCTGGAACATTTGGGTTCCGGCACGCTGCTGCTGTTAGGCGCGGGACTGCTGAACGCGTGGCTGGGCTGGTACTTGCTTCGCGTGGGAAAGCGCACGCATTCGCTCATCCTCGAAGCCGACGGCAGGCATGTGCTCACCGACTGCTTCACTAGTTTCGGCGTGGTGGCCGGACTCGGCCTGGTCATGCTGACGGGATGGAAGCCGTTCGATCCCCTGGTCGCAATCGCGGTCGCGGTAAATATTTTGTGGTCCGGAGGCAGGCTGGCGTGGCGCTCGGCGGTGGGACTCCTGGATTATTCCGATCCGGCAGCCGGAAAACAGATCCGCGAGAAACTTGATGCCCTCTGCAATGAACTCGGCGTGAACTACCATGGCGTGCGCTATCGGACGACGGGATACCGGCAGATCATTGAAGTGCATTTGCTGTTTCCGCACGCCGTAGCCGTGGGAGAGGCGCATCGCCTGGCCACTGTCATTGAAGAGCGGTTACCCGCGGAATTAGGCACGCCTGCCGAAGTGATTACTCATCTGGAATCGCTGGAGGATCACGAACACGTGCACACGACCGAACACTATACGGGCCGTCCGGGATAGTTAGTTGCTTGGCGAATGAGGCGCGTCCGGTTGGGGTTCGATCGAAGCTCTCAGCGCTTTGGTCACTTCGCCGGCAATATCGTCCTGAACCATCAATCGGTCGTCGAACGGCCGGTCGTACGTCTCAGACCAAACCACGTACCCGTTCTCCGCACGAATCAACCGCGCGGCGACGCGCAGGCGCGTGCCGGACTTGCGCACGCTCCCATCGAGTACATAGGCGACACCCAGCGCCTTGGCGACATCGGCGACCGTGATCTGTTTGCCCTTGTAATAGAACGAGGACGTGGGAGGTGGTACGCGAAGGCCCGGGATCTTGCTGAACTTGTCGATCAGTTCCTCGGTCATGCCGTCGGCGAATTCCTCTTCTTTCATTCCTTCAGTCAGGTCGAGAAAAGGCAGCACGGCGATCGAGTGCTGTGGCTGCGGGACAGGGGCGGCGGGGTGAGTGTCGTTCGCAACCTTGTCGCGATATTGGAAGGCAACGAAAACGATGAGCGCGAGCCAAAGCGCGGTGGCTGCCGCCCAAGAGAATCCAGCTTTGCGGCCCGGAGAAGACCTTGTCAGCGCAGCTGGACGGTCCGCGCGCGCATCCGCGTCCGTCCAGGGATTGACCGTTGCCACCATCCGATAGCCGAGTCGCGGCACAGTCGCGATGTAGGTGGGCTGCTTGGGGTCGTCGCCCAGAAGACGGCGGAGCGATGTCACAGACTGATAGACCGAATCTTGAGTGACGGTGACGTCCGGCCAGACCTGGTTGAGCAGGTCATCGATGCTGACGATCTCGCCGGGACGCTCGGCGAGACAGAGCAGCAGTCGCATCGTCCGCTCTTCTACCCGACTCGTCTCTCCATCGCGTGAAATCTCGCCGCTCGCCGGATTGACACACCACGCGCCGATTCGAAGCCGTGTCTCGATTGTGCGTTCCATACGGATCAGTGTTTCGTCGTGACTTCGTAAGCGAAGAAATGTCCGGCCGATTACAGCCACATAGACGGGGAATCATTTCAGAAGTAATCAGAGTGTTTCAGACCAAATTCAGGACTTCTTGGTCTCACGTGGGTATGGTCGCGTTGCCGAGTGCGAACATTCAGGTCGAAAGAGGAGGACGGATGCTAGGAGATTCTGCGCCGGGGTCATCGGAGAAGAAGCATGCGCTATTGGCGATCGCAGTGGGAGGCGGCATCGCCGGCGTTTTGGACCTAACCCAAGCTTGCATTCTTTTTGGATGGCGCGTTCCGCTCACCATTGCCGGCGGCCTGTTGGGGCACGGCGCTCGCCACGGAGGCGTCGGCACCTATGTTCTTGGGGTCGCGCTGCATTTCTTTATCGCGTGCTCGGCTGCTGCCGTTTACTACGGGGCAAGCCGGAGGCTGCGTTTCCTGACGGAGCATCCCGTGGTGTGTGGTTTGTTCTTCGGAGCCGCGGTGGAAGAAGTGATGACTCTTGTCGTCTTGCCGCTATCCGCACTTCACAGCCGAGGCCCCTACGAACTTCACGACCTGATTCTCGGCCTCCTGATGCACATGGTCGTGGTGGGACTGCCGATTTCCTTCAGCGTTCGACGGTTCGCAAAATAAACGAGCGGAACAAACGCTTACTCTTTCATCATCGCGTCGATGGTCGAGTAGAGCTGGTTGTTGTCTTTGACTTCCACGTAAGGCTTGTTGGGATTGCGGCTGCTGACGATGTAGACCGTGGGCGTATGGTCGAGATTGATGGCCTTGCCCAGGTCGCGGTCGGCATTGACCTCCGCCGCAAGTTTGCCACTCGGATCGACGATGAAGGGCAAACTGGTTTTATGGTCAGACGCGAACTTGTCGGCGTAAGAGCGCAGGGTCTGGGGATTGATTTCCAGTTGGTTCTGGAAGATGTAATCGCGGAATTCGTTGCCCAGCGTCTTGGACTGGGTGTCGAAATAGCGCGCCATCACAGCAGCGGTATAAGACCAGTTGTGCATGGGCAAGGGGAAGTCGTGGCGCACCACCGGAATCTTGTAAGTCTTCGACGCCTGCTCCACCAAAGGCGCGGTGCGGCGGCACATCGGGCACTGCAGGTCTTCGAACACCACAATGGCCACCTGGGCGCCCTTCGGAGGACGCAGCACTGAACTAACGGTATCCTGCGCGGAAAGGCCAAGCGCCGCCGATAGGAACAAAGCTAGAACTACGGAGTAACGAGCAAGGTTGTTTTTCATCAGTTTTCCGAACGTGTCCTGGAAAGAAATCCCCACTTAATCTTAGACGCTGGGAACCCGGTTGGGGCAGCCTGAGGGCACGCTCCTAAGACTTATCCAATGGTAACCGAAACGCCGGGAGATGTCAGTCCGTGGGACCTGTTTGAAACGTTTATGAGGCTGTTCCAGGGAACGCCGTCCTGACGTTAAAGCTCAGAAGATAGAGAAGAAGCGCGCCGCCAAGGACCAGTCCAGTTGCGCCGCGAAGAAAATCGCCCCGAATACAGTTGATGACGTCACCCAAAACTTGGGTGGAGAGGATTGCGACCGCCAGTCTCCAACCCCAGCGGCGGCGCCGAAACCATCCCACCGTCGCGCAGGCAAGCGCCGCGCTGAGCAGGAAGAACAGAGGACCGACGACCGCGCCTCTGGGCGCGAGGCGCGCGTAGGCGGTGGGATTAAGAGTCCAGATGCGGTCGAGAGACGTTCCGCGGAATGACAACGTCGCGGCGGCGAGCCCCGCCATCAATGCTCCGAACAACAGAAATATCCCGATGGCGGCGAATCCAGTTGGAGTTCGGCGAAGGCCCTCCGTGGCTGGCTTTGAAGACAGCATCCAGAGACTATATTCCGACACGCAAGGGCAGCGCGCGGAGCGGGACCTATGTGCATAAGACGTAAACCTTCGTGCTGCGAACTTGCCGCCGCAACGCGTTATAGTTAAGAGTTCCGTTATACCTCCATGGTGAAACCGTTCTGCTCACCCCGTCTGGGTTGGCTGGCGTTTGTGCTGGCGCTCGCAGGTTTCGTGTCATTACAGGCATGTGGCCGGGGGCGTCACCACGTGCTGGAGGTGGCCTATGTATCGGCGCAGCAGGCGGCTTTGCGCGACCAGGTGGCCGCCATCTATAACCGCGTCGGCAATGTGAAGAATGGCGAAAGAGTTGAAATTCTGGATCGTGAAAAGCGCTTTGCCCGCGTGCGCACCGCCAGTGGATTGGAAGGCTGGATTGAACAGCGCTATCTCGTCGACCAGAAAACCTTCGACGGCCTGCAGAAACTGACACAGGAGCATCAGAACGATCCCGTGCAGGCGCCTGGGCTCCTGCGGAATGAGACCAACCTGCACATCACGCCCGGACGAGAGAGCGAGCACCTGTACCAGCTTGCATCGGGAGCGAAAGTCGCCATTCTGGAGCGCGGCACTGCGGAAAAACAACTGGGAGCGGTGCCAGCGCCCAAGCCCGCCGTGGCCAAGCCTGGCAAAGCCTCTGCCGGCCCAGTGCTTGAGGATTGGTGGCTGGTACGCAACGATCAGGGGCGCGTCGGCTGGGTGCTGGCACGCATGGTTGATGTGGACGTCCCGCTCGATATTGCGCAGTACGCCGAGGGTCAGCGCTTTGTGGCATTTTTCGCGCTGAACGAAGTACAAGACGGAGAAAAGAAGGTCCCTCAATACCTGTGCCTTATGACCGAACCGCATGACGGCCTGCCTTATGACTACGATCAGGCCCGCGTCTTCACCTGGAATGTGCGAAAACACCGGTACGAGACCGCGTACCGGGAGCATGGCTTGAACGGGGTGCTGCCGGTGACCGTCACCAAAGAGGATTTTGACAAAGAAGGCGCTTTACCAGTGTTCATACTGCGAGTGCGAGACGATGCCGGAAACGTGAGCGAACGCAAATACAAGATGAACACCCCCATCGTGCGCCGGGTTCTGGCGCCGGGGGAAGTGGCCTCCCGGCCGAGCAGGAAACACCGCTAAGCCCCGCGTCGAGCCAGCCGCTCTCGGTCCGCGAATCTACTAAATCCCATACCGGCGATTCCCGGTTTCTACCAATTTCAGTACCGATCCGGGGTGGCCTAACACTAAGCATCTGAAAACAATACGTTTGTGACGTCGGCTGTTTGGATTCAGAGTTGCATTATCGTTTTGTCCGTTTGTTATCTGTGTGCTCAAGATTGTTTTGTTTGTAGGAACGATAAAGCCCGCGTTAGACGGGCGCAAGAGGTGGCAGTTTCTAAGTTCCCAGCTCTCACAATTTCAGGTTTAGAGGTCTCGACAGGTTGCAAGTCTATCGGATCGCGCCACTGTACCCAGGCGACCGGCCAAGCGCTGGATCCGATTTCCGCGCAAGCGAAATTTTAAGGAGGCAGGAAATGCGATTTAACACATCAATGAGGCTTTTTGCGTTGTTGGTAGGAATGGCCTTGTTGCTATCAGGCGTGTGTGTATTCGCCCAGGAAACCACGGGCGGCCTGCAGGGCACGATTAAGGATGCCAGCGGAGCGGTTGTCGCGGGCGCCCACGTAGTTGTGACAGGAGCGAACTTGGCGGGCAGCAAGGCCCTGGATACCGATTCCAGCGGGTACTACCGCTTCGCCAACCTGGCGCCGGGGACGTACACCATCACCGCGACGGCAAAAAACTTCAAGACCGTCAAGCGCGAAGGTGTGAACGTTGAGATCGGCCATTTGCCCACTCTTGACCTTACGCTGGAAGTTGGCACCAATGCCGAGGTCGTCGAAGTTACAGGCGCGGCGCCGGTGATTGACGTCACCACAACTACGAACCAGACCAACCTCACAAGTGATGTGCTGCAGGACACACCTCACGGTTACAGCTTCCAGTCGGTCATTCAGTTTGCGCCGATGGCTCGCGCGGAACCTTTGAGTGGCAACGCGATGATGGCCGGTGGCAATGGCGGAGCACTGCCCGGTAGCAGTTCGAACGGCTTCAACGCCGGGTACATGATCGGCGGCGCGGCCGATTCAGAGAGTTCCTACCTCGTCGAAGGGCAGGACACTGAGGACATCTCCGGCGGCGCTTCCCGCGCCCAGGTGCCTTTCGATTTCATTCAGGAAGTCCAGGTGAAGACATCAGGTATCGAGGCGGCGTATGGCGGCGCCTTGGGTGGCGTCGTGAACGTCGTCATGAAGAAGGGCAGCAACCAGTTCCACGGTTCGTTGTTCGGCAGTTATGAATCTGATTCCTTCGACGGGTCTCCCAACGGGACCTTGCGTACTGACCCGCTTCCCACTCTCAATATTCAAGGCGAGGCTGATACCCAGACCTACCAGCCGAAGAAAGATCACTACCGGTATGTTCAGCCCGGCTTCACGATTGGCGGCCCCCTCAAGAAGGATCGCCTATGGTTCTTCGCGGGATTTGAGCCTTTTTACCAGTCAATCGGGAGAACCGTGAACTTTGGTCCCGCCGGCTGCTTCGATCCTACGTCGCCCATCTATCCCTGCCCGAATGCGTCGTTGGGCAAACAGCTCTTTACGCAAGATCTCCAGCAGTACTACGGCACGGCTCGACTGGATGCCACGCTGACGTCAAAAATCCGTGTCTTCGGCTCGTGGCTGTATCAATATCAGCGTGAGAGCGGGGTCAGTCTACCGGGAGCTGATGATGTGCACGGACTTCTGAACACTGATATCTTCAGTCCGCTGACCCGGTATTCCCACGGCCTCGGCTTCTCTCAGCCCAACTCAACCTACAACTTTGGCGCCGATATCACGCTGACGCCCAGAATTGTGTCCACCACCCGCTTCGGCTACTTCTTCAACAATTATCACGATTTCGGCTGGCCGACGAGTGGAGTCGATCTCGTTTTCGACAGTGTACCGAATGGCTTAAACGACAATCTTGGCAACCCCTACCCCGCGTACCTTGCAAGTGCCGTGGGTGGCCAAGCAACGGCTCCGCACAAGACTGGGTTCACAGAGTACAATGCCAGCAAGCACGATCAGTTTGACGAGGACGTCGCCTTCTTCAAAGGTGGCTGGTGGGGAACTCACAATATCAAGGCTGGATACCAATTTAACCGTCTTTGGAACGTGATCAATCAGCACGGGAATATCCCCGAGGTGTTTGTGAATGCAGCGCCTAATATTGGCTATGGGGCAAGCACTGCCTATGGCACAGCCAACTGCGGCACCCTCGGAACCGTATACATGGACACTACTCAGAACCCGCCCACTCCTCTCTGTGCGGGCGAGTACGGGTATGTAACCAATTCGGATTTTGCCACCGTCCTGAAAAATTCTGCCGGGAAGGCTGTGCCCGCCATCGATCACAACCATGCGCTGTTCATACAGGATGCCTGGACGATCGGGCACGGTTTGACTCTCAATCTTGGCCTCCGGGTCGAGAAAGAGAGCCTGCCTGTTCCCCCGGGGATCGGGACTCCGAACATCACAACCATCAAATGGTCATGGAGCGACAAAATCGAGCCTCGCTTGGGAGCGGCATGGGGCTCGCGCAATGGCAAGATGAAGATCTTCGGCAGCTACGGTGTCGTCAACGACGTCATGAAGCTGCTGCTTGCCCAGACCTCGTTCGGCGCGCAGGGATGGGATCAGTGCAGCTATCCTCTTGGTCCCGATGCGAACGGTACCTTCGTGCCGGAAGACCTCACCTTCATCGGAAACGCTGCGGGCCGCGCTTGCCCGACAGGCCCATCGAACACGGGGGCCACATTTGCGGGCGGCGTAACCCCGACGAGCCTTATCGACGCTGCTACAAATGTATCGCTGCTTGAGAACACCAACTTCCGCCCCGAAGAACCAGTTGCTCCGGGCGTGAAGCCTTATCGCCAGCACGAATACGTCGCGGGCTGGGACTACCAGATCAAGCCGAATTTGGCACTCGAAGTCCGCTATGACCGTCGCCGTCTCGACCACGTCATTGAGGACGCTTCGCTGGCCGATATTCACGCGTTCGAAATCTACACCATCGTCAATCCCGGCCAAGGCGTCAACAAGACGCTCAACGGCTATGCCAACTTCCTGACTAACCTGGGTGCTGCCTACGGCCCTGGAGTACCGGCGTTTAATGCGGAAGGCGATTTCGGCACTTGCACCGGCTGTCCGAACAACCCGGAAGCCGTGCGTAACTATGACGGTGTGGAAGTGAAGCTAACCAAGACGACCAGTCACGGCTGGGCGGGAATGGTTGCCTACGACTGGAGCAGCCAGTGGGGTAACTACACCGGCTTGACCACCACCGATCAAATTGACGGCGGCGCCGGAGGCCGCAACTCGCCGGATACGACCCGTGCGTTCGACGAACCCTTCTACTACTTCACCTACAAGGGCACGTCCGCGAATGGGCCTTTGCCGACCGATCGGCCCAACACCGTCAAGGGAAACGTGTACTACACGAAGCCCTGGAAAGGTATGAACACCACCATTGGACTCTTCCAGGTTGCCTATCAGGGCAGCCCAGTGAGTTCGTGGGCAGATGTAGGCTATGGTAACGGCGGGGCGGTCGAGGGAACGTACATCTGGGGCCGCGGGAACTGGGTTGACGCCTCGGTTGACCCAAGCGGGAATACCATTCTGGGCGGCATCCATTCCAAGCGTACACCCTGGTACACCCAAACCGACCTGAACTTGACACACGCCTTCAAGGTCAACAAGAACAACGAAGCTCAGCAGCTGAGCTTTACCGCAAACGTACTCAACCTTTTCAACCAGCACGCCGTCATCGCATACTGGCAAGGAGTCAACTCGGATTACAACCCGAGTTCCTTGTTCATGTTCCAGCCTTTCCTTTCGCCCCCCCTCGGTGGCGCTGGGTTTTACCAGCAGGTTGAGACCGGTTACAATCCGCAGACGGTGATCAGCACGGGGCAGCCCTTGGGGATCCCCATACCACTGAACGCGCAGTACGGTCAGCCGAACCAGTGGCAGATCACACGTAACCTGCGTCTGGCGGTGAAGTTCACCTGGTGAGGTTGCAGCATTCGCATCTTAGGGAGCCGGCTTTCCGGCTCCCTTCTTTTTTGTCGCCGCAAAAACTTAGCCCCACGCTTTTGGCGTGGGGCTTTTCTACGGCAGCAGTTGTTGATTACTTTCCGAAGATCACCGTACTCGCGAAATGCGAGCTAGCCGCCATGTAGAACAGCAGCGGCACCGACAAAAAGAAATTTGTCCGCGAGGCCAGGAAGGCTTGACGGGCCAGTACTGCCGCATTCGCGGGAGGCGTGCCGGCTAAGGTTCCGCGAATGATCTTCTTGTTATTCGGCCAGATGATGCCCCAGACGTTGAACAGCATGATGATGCCCATTCCCCCGCCAACGCCGATGCAGAGCACGTGGTTATCGTCTCCGCCGACCGGTGTGCGGTTCACGAACAGCCATCCGGCGGCGTAAACGAGAATAATCGTGAGGATGCCAACCACGTAGCCGCTGGGCGCCAGCTTCCTGATCACGATGAACAGCAGGAACCAGACCAGCAGCCAGAGGGACAAGAAGAATCCGATGGTGCGGGCTGCACTGGCGCCCTGGCGTAGCGCATCCGGACCGACGTAGAACTGTGCCCAATACCAGAAGCCGAAAAAGACGGTGAGCAGCGCGCTCCAGCGGAACCAGTTCAGCGCGGGCAAGGTCATGTTCTGAAAAATCTTCGGTTTCGCGGCGGCGTCCACTTGCTTCATGAAAGGGACGTTCACCACGTTGAAAAAATAGAGCAGGCCAATCCACATAATGCCCGCCAGAAAATGGAACCACCGCAGGATGAGCTGGGTGGCCTCATTGCCCGTAATAGTGGGAGCTACAAATAGGGCTGCTGCGTCAACGAAGTGGTGCATCGAATCTCCTCCAGCTTGCTCGAAGTGTTGTTCTGTGAGTCGCCGCACAGCTGGAACGACAGCTATTCGGCGCAAGACAGTCAAGGCTGTGAATGACAGAGACCAAAGACACTCGCAGAGACTCGGATGCCCCCCGGGGCTCCTTGAGTCGAGGAAAGTCTGCGCTTCGTTGCGTCTGCTGTCAACTACGATGAAGCTGAGGTAAGTTCCCGGTTGAAAAGCGGAGCGGATCGCCGTATTGTACTGACAATTGTCCGCTGCAGCGATTTGCCCGTTAAATTGCCGGCAGCGAGGTTGTCCCCCCTTGTTCCTGTAGCAGCGGGAAGGCTTCGAGGAACATGCTGTGGATTTGAGCCGGTCCAAGAGCGCCTGTGGGCTGGCAGGCTGGAAAGATCGCAGTTCACAATTAAGGAGATCGGCTATGGACAGCAATAAGCCGGCGCAGAACATTCAGGATTCCTTCCTTAATACGGCCCGCAAGGAGCGAGCAAGCATCACCATCTATCTGCTCAGCGGAGTGAAGTTGACGGGCCGCATCCGCTCCTTTGACAAGTATTCCGTCGTGCTGGAGGCGAACGGTCAGGAGCAACTCATCTTCAAGCATGCCATCTCGACCGTGGTGATGGGACGAGTGGCGTCGACGCATGTGACCTCAGTGGCGCATCCGGAGAAGGTGGCTGCGACGGCGGCAACGCCGGTGGCAGCGGCGAGTGCCTCAGGCACCGAAGGGTAAAGACAGGCTTTTTCGGCTTTGCGAAGCTCTCATCGCAAGAAATCCCGCGACATGACGCGTGCAGGCAGACCTGCGCCCTTCGGGACTCCAGCGGCGCCGCAGGAACCGGAGCGCGAACGCGCGTTCTTAGTGGGCATCGAGGTGCGAAGTCGTCGCGGCAAGGGCACCGTGACCGCGCAGGCCGCTGCGGCTCGGGACGCGGCTAGCATGCAGCAGACTGCACAGTCTGAAAGCCCTCCCCCTTCGCAGAAGGCGCGAAAGGATGGAGCACCCAGTTCCTCCAGATCCGAGGGCAAGCCCAACATTCCAGAGTTTGACGCAGACGAGTCGCTGGCGGAACTGCGCACCCTGGCCGAAAGCGCCGGCGCCAAAGTTGTGGGAGAAATTCTGCAGCGGCGCGACCGGCCTGATCCGGCTACCCTCATCGGCGCAGGCAAACTGGAGGAAATTGCGGGAACTGCCGCTTCGGCGAATGCTGACGTGCTGTTGTTCGATCACGATCTGTCCCCTTCCCAGCAACGCAACATCGAGAAAATCATTCAACGGCGGGTGATTGACCGCACGCAGCTCATCCTCGACATCTTTGCGCGCCATGCGCGAACCCGCGAAGGCCAGTTGCAAGTGGAACTGGCGCAACTGCATTACATGTTGCCGCGCCTGGCTGGACGCGGCGTACAGATGTCGCAACTCGGCGGCGGCATCGGAACACGCGGTCCTGGCGAAACGCAGTTGGAAACCGACCGGCGGAAGATTGCGAGGCGGGTGAGGCACGTAGAGCAGCAAATCGAGAATGTGCGGCGCATTCGCGCGCAACAGAGGCAGCGGCGGGAGTCGGCGCCTGTGGCGACGGTGGCGCTGGTGGGTTATACGAACGCGGGAAAGTCCACCCTGTTCAACGCGCTCACGCGAGCCGGGGTTCTGGCATCGTCGAAGATGTTTGCGACCTTGGATCCAACGATCCGCGGGGTGGCTCTGCCTTCGAAGCGGAAGGTACTGCTCTCCGACACCGTGGGCTTCATCCGAAATTTGCCGCACACGCTGGTATCGGCATTTCGCGCGACGCTTGAGGAAGTGCAGCGCGCGTCGCTGATCCTGCATGTATCGGACGCGAGCAGCCGTCTGTCGGCGGAGCAGGACGCGCAGGTCGAGATTGTATTGAAGGAACTGGAGTCGGAGAAAAAGCCGCGGCTGCACGTGATGAATAAAGTCGATTTGCTGGATGACGAAGTGGCGCAGTCGCTGCAGGCCGATGCCGCGCGGGATTCAAAGACGGTTTATGTTTCGGCGGTCGACGGCACCGGCCTGAAAATTCTGCTGGACCGCATCGATAAGCTGATCCAGGAAGACCGGGTCAGCCGCGTGCATTTGCGCGTTCCCCAGAAGGAAGGGAAGGCCCTGGCCATGCTGGAAGCCCGGGCGCGGATCTACTCACGAAAGTATCAGGACGGCGCGGTCGAGTTGGAGGCGGATGCGCCGGAGTCGGTTGTCCGGCGCCTTCATCCGTGGGTAGTGAGCGGTGGAAACTAAGATAGCGTTCCGCTTAGTAAGCTATTTCTTCGGCTTAGCTGTAGGTGGCAACAGCCCACTTAACCGCAGATACATTGCCGCTGCGCTGTAGTGATCGGCCCAGGAGTTGGACAGGATGATCAATGCCGCAGCCCGCGACCCCTTTCGGCCGCCGAATAACTCGACCTCATCGCCCAGTTTTGTGTCATCGACTTTCGCCAAAGCAGTCGTGCAGAAATCGAAGCTTGCCTTCAGCGCGGCAACTAACTTGTCCTTTCCATCTGTTTCTTTCAGCGGCACTGGAGGTTTGGCCTCGGGGATCTCACCTATTCTCGAGCATAGCGTATTGTTGGTCCCGAGAATGTGCAAGACCAGGTCTCCGAAGGTCATCTGCTGTTCAGTCGGCTTATAGGCAAACTTCTCCGCAGGCAGTTCTTCGGCTGCCGCCACAAGGTTCTTGGCCTGCCGTGGCAGCATCTCCTTCACAGCCGAGGTGACCGGATTTTTTTCTTGAGCGAGAACCGCGGTTGCCGTGCACAACAGGAACACATAAAGTAAGCGTTTCATAAGTTCCTTCCTCGACGTTCGTGCCCATTCTACTCGTGCTCCTGCTCGAGCGCGAATCACTCACATGTTCCGCTGGTGCAGCCAGGCATCAGACGTTCGTGGCACAATGGCGCATGTCCGACAAAAATTCGGCCCCCGCTTTTCTCTATGGAACCGCCTGGAAAGAGCAGCGCACCGCGGCATTGACGGAGTTGGCGCTGCGCGCCGGTTTTCGTGGAATTGATACCGCCAACCAGCGCCGCCACTACCTCGAAGCGGGCGTTGGCGAGGGACTGTCAGCAGCCTACCGGGCGGGCGTTGTGAGCCGTGCCGATCTTTTCCTGCAGACGAAATTCACCTACCAGCGCGGACAGGATCACCGTTTGCCCTACGATCCCGCCGCTCCGCTTGCCGCCCAGGTTGCTCAGTCCCTGGCCAGTTCGCTGGAGCATCTCGGCACCGATTATGTGGATAGCTATGTACTGCACGGCCCTTCGTCGGCCGAGTGGGGCGACGCCGATGCGGAAGTTTGGGAGGCGATGCGAAAGCAGCGTGAGGCTGGCCGCACGCGGTTGTTGGGTGTCAGCAATGTCTCCCTGCACCATCTGGAGCAGATGGAGGCAACTGGCGCCGAACTTCCTGCGCTGGTTCAGAACCGCTGTTTCGCCCGCTTCGGGTGGAATCGCGATGTGCGCTCGTTCTGCGACCAGCACAGCATTGTCTATCAGGGGTTCTCACTGCTCACCGCCAATCCCGAGGTCCTGCAGCATCGTCCGTTTGCAGATTTCGCCGCGAGCGTGCACGCAACTCCAGCCCAAGTGGTGTTCAGTTTCGCGCGCGCCATTGGAATCGTGCCGCTCACCGGCACTTCTGACCCCGAACATATGCGCGAAGATCTTGCCAGCTTGGAGTTAAAACTGGCTCCGGAAATCGTGCGCGCGATTGAGTCAATCGCGGGCTGAACCGTCCTGCCAGCCTATTTCAGCGCCGGTTTCAGCGTTGCTCCGCGCTTTTCGCGGCGCATCTGCGCAGCCAGTTCCTTGATTTCCGTCAAGTCGCGTTGCATCTCGCTCCAGCCATACCACAGCGCATAGTCAGGGCTCGCGTGGAACGTGCCTTGGAAGGTCCGCATCCGGTGCTCAAGATACATGACGAAAAGTTTTTGCTCGATCACCGTGGGGGCGTCGTGGAACGTGAGCAGGTTAGGAAAGGGATATGCGTAGTTCGCCGGCTTGGGCAGTACATTGTCTTTATAAAGGTCCGCGACGATGTGGATAGCCTCGGCCATCAGGTGATCGGCATTTTTGATCATGTCGTCGCCTTCCTGCAGTTGCTGCTTGGCGAAGTTCACGGAATGGCACTGGTTGCAGGTCTTGATCATCTTGTCGCGCTCACGCTGCCAGTCCTCCTGGGTGAGGCGAGCAACGTCGGCGGCCTTCACGACATCGACCAGTTTTGTCGGCTGTCCTTGCGGGTCGAGCACGCCCAGAGCTTGAAGAACCGTGGCGCGGTCGGCCGCCCACTGTTTGTCTTCGGGCAGCGGCAAGCGGACGGCGAGGAATCCCCAGGCCGTGCGCACCTCGTGGTTGCCATCCTGCATGTGGCAGGTCTGGCAGGTCGGAGCCGCGGCATCGGCGGGCAGCACGTGCTTCTGCTTGAGTTCAACTCTCACGCCGTGCTTCGAAGCGGAATACATCTCCCACTGGGGATGATCGAAGCCCATGTGGCAGGTCTCGCACGCCTGCGGCTGGCGGGCTTCTTCGACCGAGAACGTATGCCGCGTGTGGCAGGCGTCACATTGTGCCGCTCCAAACTCGGTGCCCGAGCTGTTCTGGCGCAGTTCGGCGATCTCGGCAACGCTCTTGTCGCCGATCTTGTGGCATCCGCCGCAGCCTTTCTCGCCCTCAATCATCGCCATGGGCTGCCAGTGAATGGTCGGCATTGCCTTCATGGAAGCCCATGCCATAGCGTGCTTGCCCTTCTTGAACTGCGCGACTTGTGTCTCATGGCACTGGGCGCATGTGTCCGGCGTTGGGATTTTCGCTTTGGCCGAGTCGGTAGCTGACGAGTGCTGGTCGCCATGACACGTAACGCAGGTGATTTCGGCCCCGCTATGCTTGCTGAGCTTCCAGTCGGAGACGATGTTGGGCGTGACCTTGCTGTGGCAGTCGACGCATTGGGTTGCAGTGGCGGTTTGTGCAGGCGAAGCAACAGCCGTGACCGCGATGAAGAATACAACGGACATCAAGACGAGGAATCGTTTCCGCGAAAAAGACAAGCATGATTGCATAAGCGCGCCTCCGGCGACGTAGCATTATCGGGGATTAGGCGGACCGCTGGCTGTGACATCTGTCACAGCCAGCTTTTGGAAGGTTCTAGAGTTCTTCTACGAGAAGGCAGCGCCGATAGCGGCACCTGCAACCGTCAATACGAGCCACCAGCCGAATACGACCGCGTAGGCCGTTCCGGTCTTGATCTTGCTGACGCAGGTGAAGCCGATTGCAGTCAGCACCAGCGTCCAGATCATGAAAATGTCCAGGCCTGTCGCGAGGCTATACATGAAGACGCCATCAGTGGGGTTCATGAAATAACCGGGATTGCTGGCGAGGGGATTCTGAAACGAGAACGACTCGGGGCTCATGCCGGCCACTATCGACAAGGTTGCCAGCACGACCTTGAGCGAAAGGGGCAGGCCGGAATACACGACGATGCCGAGCGATGTTCCGTACGACACATTTGCGCCGACGCCAACTTTGAATGTCGCCCAGAGAAACAGGGCGATCAGCAGCCAGATCATAAGAGTGAATATCGGGAATATGTAGGAGATGATCCCCGTCACCTTCGCTCCTTGCTCCATCTGGCGCTCGCGCTGATCAGCGGGTAGATTCTCCAGGCGTGCCTGAGCCTTGGGCTGCGCCTGCATCTGGTTTTCCATGATGCGACGGAATCCGATCTTCTGGCCGGCGGTGTACACCATGGCCGTGGAACAGATCACCATGAGCAGAAAGGGAGCCCACCACGCCGCACTGCGCCTCAGGTCGGTAAAAGTTTTCGACGGCGCGATGAATGTGTTGATGATGCGTGCGCCTTCCGACAGAGGCGGTGCGACAGGGGTTGTACTGGGACTGGGTGAAACGGGAGGGAGCGGAGCAACTGCCATAGTGCCTCCTTACGGCGATTCCACGGCATTCTAGTCGGCAACACGACGCAGAGCAAGCGCTCCGCTCACACCATTTCAAACTTCGCAGATCGGGGAAATTTCGACTGTCCGGCCAGGCACACCGCTAAGATGGTGCTCATGTCCAACGTGACGCCACTGGTTGCCACGGTACTCGCGATCGAGTTGATCCCGGCGGTGGCGTTCGGATTTGCCAGCGAACGTCTGGCGCGCACGAGTGCGAAGTGGCCGGCGTGGTTGCGCTTTGGCGCCCCTGCATTGTGCGCCGTACCGTATACCCTGCTCGCGGTCTCCCCGCATATGTTTCGGTGGGAGTGGCTTGTTCTGTACACCGCCCTGCCCGTCTTGATGGCATGGCTGATGGCGCAGGCTGCGCTGGCCGATCCACAGCAGCGGGGCAACTGGCGGGATGCACTAATCCTGCTCACCTTGGGCCTGGCAGTAGATTTGCGCTGGTTCGATGCGGCATGGCCATCGGGACTGCGTGGGCTGGGCAACCTCGTACTGGTAGATGCGGGGTTATACGCATTCCTCGGAATTCGGCGGCTAAGCGGCACCGGTTTTGATTTTCGTCTTCGCTGGAGCGATTGGAAGATCGGGCTTCGCGAACTGGCATTCTTCGCGCCGTTCGTTCTGGCTGGAGGCCTCGCGCTGGGATTTCTCCACCCCCATGCCAACCTGCCTGCAGTGGGCAAAGCCCTCCTTGCGTGGATCGGTATTTTTATCTTTGTCGCCGTGCCGGAAGAGCTCTTCTTTCGCGCCTGGGTACAGAATTTCCTTGAGCGTCGAATGGGGCGCACCGCGGCTTTGCTGATTGCGTCGGTGCTGTTCGGCTTATCGCATTTCAATAAGCGATCTGTGCACTTCAACTGGCGCTATGTCCTGCTGGCCACGATCGCGGGAATCTTCTACGGACGGGCATGGCGCGAAAACCGGCGCGTGCCGGCCTCGACCATCACGCACACTTGTGTGGACTGGCTGTGGTCGTGGTGGTTCTGAAAAGCAGTGGCTAGAGGTCAGGGATCAGTGGGCCGCTGATCCCGATCTGCTAGCCCCTGACCCCTATCTTCACGAGTGGTACCGAAAGTATCCCAGTCCAACCCGCATGTGGTGGTGCATTGCGTCGGGGACGCATATTGCAAAACACAGCCCAAGCAGTCCCTGCGCCAGGCCCAGCATGTAGAGGTTGCGGTACCGGCGGAAGAGCCAGCAGGAAGCCGCTCCCCAGACCAGAGTCGCCACAACCAGCGAAAGATTTGGCAGGTGCGCGATCGCGAACAGCAGAGCCGCGGCCACTAGCGCGGCATTGCTGCTCAGCCGACGTGTGAGCCGGGGCATGAAGTAGTCCTGCAGCAGGAATTGTTGATACATCGTCCACAACACGTATCCGTAGACATGCGCGAGGTCGGCGTTATAAAGCGGGTGAAATGTGCCGATCCTTCTGGCAAGAAGCACACCGGCGACCATCAGCGCGACGGCCGCAGGCAGAATCCAAATCGACGAAATGAATCCGCGCAGTCCTAAGCCGAGTTCATTCAGCGTCGGCCGCCGCAGCAGCACCAGAACGAGCGGGACAAGCAACGCAATCGGACCAAAAATGAGCTGCTGCTGCGTGGGTAGCCATAGGATCATGATGATTCCGGCGAATCCCACAATTAGTTCGACGACATTACGATTCGAGGTATGGCGTTTTGGATCTGCAGTAGTGAGAGGAGTTGAGTGTGAAGTCTCCAGAAAAAGTTCCCCAAAAATTGTAGCAGTAGGGGTCGGCGGAATTGGTTGCAAAATTTGGCGGTATGCACCGGCTAACACAACTTCAAGCGGAAAATTGTGGAGTCGCTCCGACTAGGCTGCGCGTGTAGGCATGGGCAGGGTGCTCGGCAATCTGCTCGGCAGCGCCGACCTCCACGATTTTTCCGCGGTACATGACGGCAATGCGGGTCGAGAGATAGCGCACGACCGGCATGGAGTGAGAAATGAAAAGATAAGTCAGACGGAAATCTCGCTGCAGTTGAGCCAATAAATTCACAATCTGAGCACCAACACTCACGTCGAGCGCCGAGACCGGTTCGTCGCACACAATGAATTTGGGACGCAACGCCAGCGCGCGTGCAATGCCGATGCGCTGCCGCTGCCCGCCTGAGAATTCGTGCGGGTAGCGGGTGCGTGCCGATTCATCAAGGCCGACCGCGCGCAACAATTCCCCTACCCGCTGCTGAAGATCGAGCTTGCCGAAGGGCCGAGGGCGGCCGTCGCCACCTGAGTCCCCGTGGATGATCAAGGGTTCCGCGATAATATCTTCGACGCGGAAGCGCGGGTCGAGCGAGGCGAACGGGTCCTGAAAAATAATCTGCAAGTCACGGCGCAGGCGGCGCATCTCTTCGCGGCCGGAGTGATGGCCAATGGGGGCAAGATTGACCAGGTCCCTGCCCTCGAAAAGAACGGAACCGGAAGTAGGCTCGATCAGGCGCAGGATCAGCCGTCCCAGCGTGCTCTTCCCCGATCCAGATTCCCCGATGAGCCCGAGCGTCTCTCCGGCATGAATGTCGAGCGAAACGTCATCTACCGCGCGAACTTCGCCGCGAGACTTCGCCCCAAAGCTCGACTCGCCATGCGGAAAGATTTTTGTCAGATTGCGAATTTCAATCAGCGCCACGTTGCGATGCTATCGCACCCGCCACAGATTTACACGGATAGTCACGGATAAGGCAACACAATACGTGGCTCATCCACGTGAATGACGCTAGCTGGCGGCGATCAAGGGAACAGCAGCCAACGCGGCCAGCATTCCCACAAGCTTCCAGCGGCTGAAGTGCTCTTTGAGGACAAGACGGGCTAGAAGAACCGTGATCGCAGGGTAGAGCGATGTGATGACGACAGCTTCATCGAGCCGTCCCCGCTGGTTGGCATAGACGAACAAGGCACTAGCTGTGACGTCAAAGAATCCAGCAATGACGCCGAAGCCTACAGCAGGGCGGCTCAGCCGAATGGGCGCCCGGGTGGCGAAAACCGCAATGCTGGTCGCAGTCAACGAGCCGATGCGCGTGATGGTAGCGATCCAAGACGGCGAACCGGCGGCCTGATGAACACAAAGATAAAAACCTGCAAAGCCGACTCCGGCCAGCGCGGCCTTGACAACTCCTTTTGGATGTCCTGACTTGTCGTTTTGGATTTGCGGCTCCGGACGAGTAATCAGCCAGATCGCGACAATGGCCAGGGCGAACCCCGCGATGGACCAGCGCCCGGGGGCTCCCTCCATCGCGATATCGGCTAGAGTCGGAATGGCCGCGCCCAGCAGCGCTGCAATGGGAGCGGTGATGCCCATTTGCCCGGAAGCCAGAGCTCCATAAAAAATGGCCAGAGAGAATCCCCCGATAGCGCCTGCGAGCAGCGCCCAAACGATACTGGTGGCATTCGGAAATTCGCCCCGTTGTCCGAGTGCCACGGTCAGCATCAGAGCAAATGCGCACAGGTGAGAGAAGGCAGTGAGGACGAACGCATTGGCGCGGCGGGAGCCGTATCCTCCCGCAAAATCAGCCGTACCCCACAGGAAGACCGCGGCCACACTGTAGGCAGCAGGCGGGAATTGGCCAGGCAAGAGCACGCCGGACGAGGGTAACATGCTGGAGGTGAGTCTGTTGCGAACGGCTGGAGGGCGAGCGGTGCCGGCGGGAATTGCTGCCTTCGTCGCGCGAGCAAGTGCCTTGGGTCAGCCTCCGCTGCAAGCACGCCAGCGTGTTAGAATTTGCACAAGCATTTCCTTGCGAGAAACAGGTTCTGAGGCCCGGGTTTGATCGAACTGGCTCCTTCAATTCTTTCGGCTGATTTCGCTCGACTCGGCGAGCAGGTGCGCGCGGCGGGCGAGGGCGGAGCCAGTGTCATCCACGTCGATATCATGGATGGCCACTTCGTTCCCAACCTGACGATCGGTCCTCCGGTAGTCAAGTCCCTGCGCAAAGTGACCCAGTTGCCGCTCGATTGCCATCTGATGATCGAAAATCCCGACGAGTTCATCCCGTCGTTTGCCGATGCCGGTGTGGATTGGATTTCGGTACATCAGGAAGCCTGCCAGCACCTGAACCGCACTCTTCACCTGATTAAGAGCCATGATTGCCAGGCGGGCGTCGTCATCAATCCGGCGACTCCAGTCGAGACGCTGTCGGAAGTGCTCGATATTGTCGATTACGTGCTGGTCATGTCGGTGAATCCCGGTTTCGGGGCGCAACGATTCATCCCGTCGACCTTGCACAAAATGCAGAGGTTAGCGGAGATTCGCAGCCAACGCGGGCTGTCTTACCGCATCGAGGTGGATGGTGGCGTGGCGCTCGACACGATTGCCGATGTGGTACGCGCTGGTGCCGAAATTCTGGTGGCGGGCAACGCCGTGTTCGGCAGCGGCGATCCAAAGAAGAATGCGGAGGCGCTGCTCAAAGCCGCGACCGAAGCAGCGTTGCAGAAAGTGTAATAGTGCATAGTGGCAAGTGCTCAGTGATCGTCTTCCAGAATCAACCGATTTTGCTGGCCACTGAACACTGATCACTGATCACCGGCCACTGATCACTAATGACTCGCCAATTCCGAGGTCTTATGTCGCGTCGAATTCCGTTGTTTGTGTTGCTGGGCGTGCTGCTGGCTTTGACGGCTGCGTGCACCAACAAGAAGTCCGTCAACCCGCTGGCCAATATTGGTTCGAAGCAGCCCGATAAGGTCCTGTTTGATAAGGCCATGGACGCCATGCACCACAACCGCTTCGATGTGGCCCGCCTGACCCTCCAGACGCTGATCAATACTTATCCCGATTCTGAGTTCATTGCCCGCGCCAAACTCGCTGTGGGCGACTCCTGGTACGCTGAAGGTGGGACGGCTGCGTTGGCTCAGGCCGAACAGGAATACAGCGACTTCGAGATCTTCTTTCCCAACATGCCCGAAGCCGCGGAAGCCCAGTTGAAGATCGCCAACATCCACTACCAGCAGATGGAGAAAGCCGATCGCGACTATACCCACGCCAAGCGGGCCGAGGATGAATACCGCAAGATGATCCTGCAATACCCGGACAGCAAACTGGTGCCGGAAGCGAAGCAGCGTCTGCTGGAAGTGCAGGAAGTGCTGGCCGACCGCGAATATGAAATCGGGCGCTTCTACTACCTGCGCGAGTCGTATCCGGCCTCGATTGCCCGCCTGCAGTCGCTGGTAGAAAAGTACCCCCTGTACAGCCGTGCGGATGAAGCACTGTATCTATTGGGACAAAATTACGAAGCGCAGATTACTCGCGTGAGGAGTGGGCCGTCATGCACCGCGCCCGGGAAGCCTCCCAATTGCATCCCCGAGGAAGTAAAGGCGAAGTACATCGGCGAACTCGCGAAGGACGCGAGCAAACAGTACGACAAGATTCTTACACGTTATCCCATGATGGATCGAGCCGATGACGCCCGCAAGCGGTTGACCGCTCTCCATCAGCCCGTCCCGCGGCCCACTAAGGCGGCGGTCGCTCAGAATAAAGCCGAAATGGCCAGCCGCAGCGAGGCCTCACTCACGAAAAAGATGATGGGCCTCATCAAGAAGGGGCCGGACGTAGCTAAGGCCGCTAAGGTAGGGGAACCGACGCTGGTAGAGCCGGAACCGGTAGCCGCCACCACAGTGGTCCGTGGAGAAACATTTGGCGCCGCTGGGGTGAGCGAGAAATCGGTCGGAGTTGAGGTGATTAAGCCCGATGAGTCGGGGGCTGCTGCTGGCGCTCCCGCTGGCGCCACTCCTGGTAACGGTTCACCATTCGGTGCAGCTGCTACCGGCACGACTGCGCCTCCCGCCAACGATGCGAACGAACTGAAGCCGGCCGCTCCTGCCGATGCCAACGAGTTGAAGCCGACGGACACGGGCGCCGACCCATCGCTCCCACCTCCGGTGCAGGTCAATGAAATCCAGAACGGGCAGTCCTCGTCCTCCGCGACAACGGCCAACGCCGACAGCACGCCCGCCAGTGACGAGGACCTTTCCAGCAGCAAGAAGAAGAGAAAGAAGGGGTTGAAGAAGATCGTGCCGTTCTAGAAGGCAGCTATCAGCTTCCAGCCGTCAGCTCTTAGCCCAAATCTGTTTTGCGGGCCGTTTTGGGGAGGTCTATTGGGCTTTTGGAATGTGCAATTTTCCTTCTTCAGTGGCTCGCGCACAAGGTGTTGTCCACTGGTAACGTGTTACTTCCCTTTTGCATCATTGACTTAGGTTGAAGGTCGGGTTACCTTCGCGTTATCTCCCCTCATCAGAGGACACCTTTGGCCCGGAAGATATTGCTCGCCGACGACAGTGTGACCGCCCAAAATATGGGACGGAAGATCCTCGCGGATGCGGGGTACGAAGTAATCACTGTCAATAACGGTTCCGCGGCGCTGAAGAAGATTAACGAGCAAAAACCCGACCTGATCGTCCTCGACGTTTATATGCCCGGTTATAGCGGGCTAGAGGTGTGCCAGCGCCTCAAAGAGGTCGGCGAGACCTCGCGCATTCCAATCCTGCTGACCGTGGGGAAACTCGAGCCGTTCAAACCGGAAGAGGTCAAACGCGTTCGCGCGGACGGATTTATCGTAAAGCCGTTTGAAGCCAGCGAACTGTTGAGCGCCTTGAGCAAGCTCGAAGACAGAATTGTGCCTCGTTCGGAGTCCTCGAAGCCGGGACGCTTTGCGCGTGCGACCGCTGCCATCGACGAAGGCCGTTACGACAAGACGGTCGCCATCGAAGAAGATTCGGGCTGGAAGAATCGCATCGCCTTTCCGTCGAAGAGGAAGGGAAAAGAGAAGGACGCGGAGCCCGAAGCCGATGAACCGGCGGCTTACACTCCAGTGAACAAAGATCTGCGAGCCGTAATCGAGCACAAGCTTGCGGAAGCTCCGGCCAATGGAAAAACGGAGGACCGGGTCGATCTGGGCGCGCTCGCGCCTGTGGGATTGCCCAAAGATGTCACGCCGGAAGAGATCGCAGCGTTGGCCGCTGCCGCCGCGCAGATGCAGGGGAAGGTCGCAGAAAGCAAGGGTGCAGAACGCGCGCCCGACACAGTTCCAACTCCCGCCGCGGTCGACACCACCAAGGTGGACAGCCCGCAAGAAGTTCACTCCGAATCCCAGCAAGAAGCTTCGCCAAGTGCTGCCACTTTCGCGGAACATAAGACCCAGGAACCGGCGGAGGCGAAACTGGCTGAGGCCACTTCACCTTCTTCCGTCCCGAATTCGGGGAACGGATCGGGCCCGCATGTCGCATCTACTGAGCCTGCAACCGATGAGCCTGTAACCATGGCTGTTGGGGGACTGACCGCCGAGACGGCACCCGGATCATCGCGCTGGACCGCGGTTTCGGTTGCCCTCGCTCCCGAGGACGCTGCCATTTCTCTCGAGCAGGAAATGCAAAAGGCCTACGCTGCCTTTGCCGCCGCGGAGAGTGGTCATGCGGGTAGCGTGTCGAGCTTCCGCGAGTCCGACCCCGCTGTGACGAATCAGAACTCCACCGCAGTTGAGAATGTTTCGCCGGATCCCGTTGTGCAGGTGCCGGCTTCCGCGGCTCCTGAAGTGGCGCAGACGCTGACAGCGGTGGCCAACGCTGCGACCGACGCGATGAGTGCGGCGGCGGAAAAGCTGGAAGCGGTGGCTGACTCCTATGTCGAACCGAAGGAACCTGCCGCCTCCGTGGAACCGGCTGCGGCGACGCGAATCGAAGCAGCGGCGCAGTTGAACGCGCCCGTGACTGCACAGAGCGAGGCTGTGGAGGCTGAGAAGGCAGATGTTCAAGCGGCGCCGCAAAGTGCCCCTGAAAATTCCGGAAATGAAGAATCGAGAGAGGACGCGTCCCATGCGGAGATTCCCTCGATGGGGTTAGGTGGAATTCCAGTGGGATCGGCGAGCATTTCTGCGAGCACCACCGAACAGGCTTCCGAAAGAACGGCCGAATCTGCCGAGCCGCCCACAGGAAAAGAATCGGACATTGCCGCCACGACAGCCGCCGCATGGGCGACCTGGCGCAGCAACCGCGAGTCTGGCCATCCCGACAGCGCGGCTGAATCGACCAATCCTCAAGAGATCGCCGCCAAGGCGGTGGCCGCCGGTGCAGAAGGCAGCTCCGCGGAGGTGTCGGCGGACGCCGCATCCGACCCCGCCATTGCCAGCATCGTCGACAGTATGCTCGCCGATCTGCGCCCGAAGATCTTCGAAGAAATCTCCCGCAAACTGGGAAAGAAAAAGTAGTTCACGGAACTGCTCGTCGTTGCATCCGCAACATCGACTCCCTAGAATCGTATCGTCTGGCGCTTCCAGCTTTGAGAACGCGCTCGTCGAAGAGAGCACATTTTGCAATGGAAATATTTCTTCGATCCCTTTTCTGTAAAATCTTGGATCTATTAGGCTTATTGCCCTTAGATCACCCTTTAGGCTCGCAAAATATTGGAAACAAGTCACTTAGAGGCAAAATATTCAAATCTAAGGACTTGGCAGCAAGTATCGACCCCAAAGTCTGACCACGTCGCAGATCGCTTTTGCAGCAACTGGATGCTCTCTTGCCGCTTTAGCTGCCCGAGCGGGGAGTTTTCCGTTGCCGGCTTTCCGGGAATGAAGGCCCCCACCCCTCCCCCTGTGGTCCATTGGAATCACGGAGTTAGCGGGAAACTGAAAGTTAATCCAAGGGCTGCAACGAGATACGGGGAAAATCTTGAAAGGAAAGAAGTTTCGAGTTTCAAGTTTCAAGTTTCGGGTTTCGAGGTTTCCAAAAAAACCTTGCCTGCGAACCTCGTCCGATCAGGGTGTGCGTGTTGCAGCCAACGCTCCGCCCGGCCCACTCCTGGCTGGTGAGGCGAGGGGCAGGCCGTCTTGCCGCGATGGATTTTCAAAGAACTGGATTTTGTTCGTGGAGCATTAGCCCCAAGACAAAGCCCCCATCGGACGCTGGGTCCGTGGAGGCTAGCCACACGAGTGGCTCGTGTAAAAGTGTCAGAAATGAGCGGAGACGTCAGTGAGGGGGGTCACGCTGCGGCGTGATGGGAAGCACTAGAAGGTGTTGGGAGTGGCATCAAAACACACATATAAATCGTGCGGTTCGTTGTCTTCTCGGAACACAAGCGTGTGGAGAAGCTGCGCTACATGCACCACAACCCAGTGAAGAGGGGACTCGTTCTGGAGCCGCAAAAGTGGAAATGGAGCAGCTCCGCCATTACGCGTATGACGAGCCGGGGCCGGTCGTGGTGAACGAAGCGCAGAGGGCAGAGTTGCGAGTCAGGAAAATCTCATGATGCAGGCAGCAGGAATGCCCACGCTTCGAAAACCACGAAGCGTGGGGCAACCGAT
>DASTCU010000284.1:0-43475 GCA_035710825.1 Candidatus Sulfotelmatobacter sp. | reverse complement strand
CATCGGCGCGGCGTGTGGCCGCTCTGCATCGAGTTCCACTCCCTCCCATCCCTGCCGCTTCGCCAGGCGTACAAGGTTAAACACATCGACAGCCTCGCCCCGATACCACACTCCCCTGTAGGTGACGCTATAAAGTCCGATTTTCATGGCAAGCTCCTGTTTCGCAATCGCGGACGGGATAGGCCCGCCAGCTTGCGCGATCTTCTTCCGTCATTATCCACTACAACCGCTTCAAAAATGCATTCGCTTCGGCCACGCGCGGGAAGAGCCTCTCCTCGGCCTGAAACTCCGCCGAGTGCACGCACCGCCGGCTCCCCCGCAGTTTCACCGGATGCTTCAGATGCAGCATCTCGTGATAGACGATGTACTCCAGCACGTACCGCGGCACTCCCGGATGATCGAAAATCCGGCTGATGATGATTGCATTGTGCGCGGGATCGTAGTGCCCCAGAATGCGCCGCGTCTTCGACTGGCTCCAGCTCATGCGCGGTCGCGCCATCAGCCCGTAGAAGAACCGCGTATTCAAGTCTTCAAACACCGCATCCAGGTCATAGAAGTGCCCGCGTGCGGGCCGCAGCAGCTTGCGCCCGCGCATCTGCCGGACCAGATGTGCCTTGCGGACAATATCATGGCTGGCAACATACTTCCGGTAGCGCGCCGCGTGCCCGCGATCAATCGGCTGCCGGTACATCTTGGCCAGCAGAATATGCGCGATCGCCCGCAGCACCGTCTCCGGCGCCCCTTCCAGCAGATCCGACAACCGCACCAACAGCTTGCCCTGGCGCAGCCGGATCGTATTGTTCACATTGGCAAACGCGAAGAATTCGACCTTCAGCTCGGGCAGGGAACTCCCCGGCCGCAATTCATGATAAGTTTCCTGGAAAATTTCGACCAGCCCTTGACGCACGGTGAGCGTAGCTTAGCACGACAGCAAATCCGGTTTGATTTTCCGAAAGCCGCCGAACATCGCTGCCCTGAGGTCCAGGGTCCCAGGTCTGATCTACTCCGGCGCCACTCCCGTCCCCGCCGACGGATTCTTATTCAGCTTCTTATGCTTGGCCTGCTCTTCCTGGTCCGTGAGGAGCTTCCGATGATCTTCGGTCGCGCTGTCTACAGTCTCAATAGCATTGGTCAGAACGAACTGGTACTGCTCGGCTTCCGCGCGAGGCACGTCCGCCGCATCTTTCAGCGCTCGCAGCTTGGCCTGAAACTCGGTATCGGCATCGATCACAATTTTCAGCGGCTTGCGAATGTCATCTCTTCGATCCACGTAGGTGTCGATGTTGTCGTTCAGTTCGTCATAGAGCCGCTGAAAATCGTCCAGCAGATCGTGTGTTTGCCGCGCCCGATCTTTCGTCTTCGGGTCGCTCCTCATCTCCTCCAGCTTGACCAGTCGCGCCCGCGCAAACTGCACATACAGCGGCAGCCGCTGCTTCGGCTCCCAACTCGTATCTCGAATTTGATCAATCTCCGTTCCCGTCAGCGGATCCCGGCGCTTCTGCCCAAACATCGACATGCCCGCCGCGAGCAGCAACACGCCCACAACCCAGCCCGATGGCTTCATTTCGGCTCCTTCTTGAACATGGACGCGAGCAGATCATCGCGTACCCGGTCCAGCCGGGTCAGCGCGTCCCTTATCGGCGGCTGATCCTCTTGTCCCAGAGAATGCTCCAACGCCGTCAACTTGCGCGTCATTCCGCGTACCCCGATCTCCGTTTGCTTCTGATATTTGTGCGACTGGATGGAATAGTCGCGCGCCAGTTCCGCATATGCCACCACGTCGGTCAGCGCCGCTTTCCCTTTCTCCATTTCTCCCGCGGCATATTGCTTGTCCATCTCATCGATTTGCTTCTGCGCGACTTCCAGGCACAGGCGAGCCCGGTCTGGCACGCTGGCCGAAGCAATTCGCGCTTTCAATTCCTCCACCGTAAGCTCAGGATGCCGCTTGGCATTCGCCGCGACAGCCACGACCACCAAGATCCCGACCATCCCAACAAACCGCCCGGCCCCGGCTCCTAGCCATCTTAGATGTGTATTTGAGCTCGAAAAGTTAGCCCCCGGGGTGCCCCTCCCTTCTTTCGCGCATTTTGCGAAAGAGGGTGGGGTCTTTGACTTCCTCCAACAAATTTCTGCTTCCCTTGTCAGCGCAGCACAGCGCCTTCCCGATCTCATTTCTGTTCGACTTCTCAAATGCTCACCCCAAGCGCGACGCAATATATGGCTTACTTATTTTTTTGACTCCAGAGCGATCAGCCGGTGCTTCGCCTGCCACTCCTGTTCAGGATACTTCCCGTTCGCCCCTTGCAGGAAGAGATGATAATTCGCCACCGCCTTCTTCACATCCAACAGATGGTCGTACGCCGACGCCCGCATGAAGTACGTGATGGGGCTCTCGGGCAGTAGCTTCGCCCGCGCATCCAGCGCCTTGAGAGCGAGCCCAGGATCTTTATTCTCGCTGGCAGCGAATGCCAAATCCCCGTACGCCTCACCTAAATCTGGCTTGAGCTTCACGGCAGTGAGAAATTCTTTTTGCGCGTCTGCGAACTTTTTTTGCCGGATCAGGCTCTGTCCTAGCGCATCGTGCAATTCCGCGTCGTTCGGCCGGGTGGCGAGCAGCGTTCGGTACGTCTTTTCGGCCTCAGCATTCTTACCCGCCGTTACGTAGAGATCGGCCAGATCACGCTGCAGGGAAGCGTCCGCGGGAGCCAGCTTCGCCCCCGCCTTCAATTCGGTGATCGCCTCCTCGTTCTTTCCTTCAGCGGCCAATACTCGTCCCAACTGCACGTGCGCCGCAGCATCATCCGCATGTGCTGCCACCACTTTCCGCAACGCCGCCTCAGCCTCGGGAAACCGCCGCCCGCGCATATAAATATTAGCTAATCCCGTTGTCGCATCCGGCGAAACCGCATCGAGCGCCAGCGCCTCTTTGTACTCGTGCTCCGCATCCGAAAACTTGTTCGCCTTCTCCAACAGAAGCCCCGCACCTAAATGCGGCTCCGGATCCTTCGGCTGCAGCACCGAAGCCTGCTGGTAAGCCGCAATTGCCTCGTCGGGCTTGCTCGCTTCGAGCACGTGGGCCAGCGACAGCCACGCCCGCTCCTTTCCTTCCGCAACATGGCTGGTCGGATTCAGTTGCGTGGCCGCGCGCAGAAACTGCTCAGCCTCCGGCGATCCACTCTTCGCCAGTTGCAATCCCAGATTTAAATTCGATTCGAATACATCTGGCTTCGCCGTCACCGCCTTACGGTAAGCTGCGATCGACTCGTCCCGACGGCCCAGCCCGTTCTCCGTAAATCCCAGGTCAAACCAGGCCACATAGTTCGTCGGGTCGGTCTCGACTACTTTCTTCAGCAGCGGCTCGGCCTCCGCAAAGTTCTTCTTCTGGATCAGCTCCTCCGCCCTGGTGAGCTCAGGCGAAGCCGCCTCTTCCTCCGCCACGGTCACGTGGTGAGCCTTTGCAGATTTGTGCTGTGAAGATGAACTCTCGGATTGTTGGCTGGGGGAAGAGAGGTAGCTTGCGCCGTCTGTGCTGGCAGCACCCGCGACACCCTCAAGCGTGCATGTAGCCACGACCACCCCGAGAACGAGCCTACCCACGTCCATTGGAACGCGATGCTCCATTGCCGTTCAGGATACGCGCCAGATACTTTCCCGTGTACGATCCCGCCACCTTGGCGATAGCCTCCGGCGGTCCCGTCCCTACGATCTTGCCCCCGCGGTTCCCACCCTCCGGTCCCAGATCAATCACCCAATCCGCGGTCTTGATCACTTCCAGATTGTGCTCGATGACGACAATCGATCCCCCTGCATCAATCAGACGGCGAAAGGCTGCGAGAAGTTTGCTCACGTCGTCAAAATGCAACCCCGTCGTCGGCTCGTCAAAAATGTAAAGCAGCCGCCGTTTCATCTTCTCCCCGCCGCCTCGTCCCGCTTCCCTCGTCGCCGGTTGCAAATGCGCCGCCAGCTTCATGCGCTGCGCTTCGCCGCCCGACAGGGTGGTTGCCGACTGTCCCAGTCGCAAATATCCCAAACCAACTTCTTCCAGCGACCGCAGCTTTTCCGTCACCTTCGGCGCCTCGGCAAAAAATTTCAACGCCTCCTTCACCGTCAGGTTCAGAACCTCGTGAATATTTTTGCCGCGATACCTCACCTCGAGCACCTGCGGCTTGTACCTCGTTCCCTTGCACTCCTCGCAAATCAATTCGACATCTGCCAGGAACTGCATCTCCACCGTAACCGTGCCGTCGCCCTGGCAGACCTCGCAGCGCCCTCCTGGAATATTGAACGAGAAATGCCCCGCGCCGAATCCGCGCTTCTTTGCCTCGGGCAGGGAAGCGAACAAATCCCGTATCGCGTCAAACGCCTTGATATAGGTCACCGGATTCGACCGCGGCGTGCGTCCAATCGGCGACTGGTCCACCAGCACGACTTCTTCGATGAACTGATCGCCTTCCAAACTCTCCCACGTCGACGCTGTGGTCGCGCCCGCCCCATTTCCATTCCCAGCCTGCTGCTTGGCCTGCGCCAGCGCCCGATAGATCACTTGATGCAACAACGTGGACTTGCCCGACCCCGAAACTCCCGTGATCGCCACCAGCATCCCCAAAGGAATGCTGATGTCCACGTTCTTCAAATTATTCGCGCGAATGCCGCGCATCTTGATCTGCTGCGCTCCCGGCTTCCGCCGCGTAACCGGACGCTGAATCCGCAAGTCTTCCGAAAGATATCTTCCGGTCAAGGAGGCGGCATTGTGCACGATCTCGTCATACGTTCCTTCGGCAATCATATTCCCGCCATTCTCGCCCGCTCCCGGCCCCAGATCGAGAATGCGATCTGCCGCGCGCATGATGTCGGGATCATGCTCCACCACCAGAATCGTGTTTCCCAAATCGCGCAGGTCGTGCAGAATCTTCACCAGCCGGTGCGTATCTCGCGGATGCAGCCCAATCGAAGGCTCATCAAGAACGTACAGCGTCCCCACTAACCGAGAGCCCAGCGACGTTGCCAACTGAATCCGTTGCGCCTCTCCGCCCGACAATGTTGACGACAACCGGTCCAATGTCAGATATTCCAGCCCAACATCATTCAAAAACCGCAGCCGCTCGCGAATCTCCTCCAGCAACCTGTCGGCAATCTCGGCTTCTTCCGGGCTCAACTGTACCTCATCGAAAAACTTGATCGCGTCCTCTACCGTCAGCCCGCAGATCTCGCACAGGTTGCGCCCGTTGATCTTTACCTGCCGCGCCTCCAGCCGCAGCCGGCTTCCACCGCACTCCGGACATAACGAATACCCACGGTACCGGCTCAAAAACACGCGCACGTGCAGCTTATATTTCTTCCGCTCCAGATGATTGAAGAACCCCCGCACTCCCAGGAACTTCCCCTCACCATTAAGCACCAGATTTTGATGCTCCTCCGCCAGGTCGATCCACGCCATATCCAGCGGAATCCCTGCCTGCTTGGCATAGCGCTTCAGATCGGCCTGCAGCGGGCGATACTTCGGTTTGGTCCAAGGTTCAATCGCCCCCTCGGCCAGCGTCTTCATTTTGTCTGGAATCACCAGGTCAAGATCGAAATCGATTGTGTTTCCAAACCCCTGGCACCGCGGACAAGCCCCATATGGATTGTTGAACGAAAACAGCCGAGGCTCCGGCTCTTCATACCGCAGATTGCAGTGCTTGCACTCAAACCTCTGCGCGAATCGCAAGGTCTGTGGGGTGCGGGCGTGTGTGGCGGGGGGTTGTGTGGCGCGGGCTTCCCCGCCCGCGTCTGCCGACAGCTCCTCACTATTGGGGACTTCGAAAATAACCTCGCCGCACTCGCGATAAGCAGTCTCGATCGCATCCACAACCCGCGACCGAATCTCCGGCGACAAAACCAGCCGGTCCACCAGAACGAACACCGGTTCGCCAAAATTGATATCGAGCAACGACTCCGGCGTGGAGAATTCAAAAACGGTCCCCGCCTGATAAAGCCGGTTAAACCCCGCCTTCCGCAGATCGAACAACCGCGTCTTCAGCGCATCACTCAACTCCGCGCTCTTTTTCTTGCCTGGCGACCGCAGCGCAGATGACCGTAGCGCCGGCGTCCCGCCGGCTGTCGCCAGGGCGTCTCGCCCTCGTCCCCGTGCTTTCTTCTCGCCCGCTTCCTGGATTACCGTCCCAGGCCGCTGCAGCGGAAACAGCACCTGCAACCGCGTGTCAGGCTCGAGCGCAAGAATCGCGTCCGCCACCTCATCCACCGAATCCTTCTTCACCTGGCGCCCGCAGTTCGCGCAATACGTCCGTCCCACTCGCGCAAACAGCAGCCGCAGGTAGTCGTAAATCTCCGTCGCCGTTGCCACCGTCGATCGCGGATTGCGTGTCGTATTCTTCTGCCGGATCGCCACCGCAGGCGCAATTCCATCAATGGAATCCGCATCCGGCTTCTCAATCCGCTCCAGAAACTGCCGCGCATATGCCGACAGCGACTCCACGTACCTCCGCTGTCCCTCGGCATAAATGGTGTCGAAGGCAAGGGACGACTTGCCCGATCCGGACACACCGGTGACCACGGTCAGGGTGTTGTGCAGGACCTCAAAATCAATATTTTTGAGGTTGTGGACGCGGGCACCGCGTACAACTATGCTTTCTGTCTGCGTCGAATTAGACATCGAAAGGGCCGCAGCAGCCATACCGAATCCCGAGCGCACGCGCTCAGACGCGTCCGGATGGCTTACTGAATCTTTCTATTATAAGGGATTTCGCGAATCAGATTGTAGAGGCGGTGCGATGGGAGAGCGGTGCGATGGGAGAAGGGAGGCATGAAAAATCATGGACCAGAATGCACCACTTCCAGTTCGTGCCGTAGACTCAACAAACTCATGTCGGCTTTAGCCGTGGAGAACTCGCACAGCTATTCAAGATCCTTGTCGTTCTCCCGATCGCGTTTCTTTCCGTAACGAATCGCGAACACGAGTCCGGTGGCCATAATTCCCAAAGGCGGCACCAGCATCACCAGAATTGCCCGGTTAATGGCCAACTGTCCTTCCTTCGGCGTCGCTTTCGCATTCGCACGGCACATGGCACACCCCTGCGCGAACGCCGGAGCCGTCCAAAACGCGAAGAGCAACATCACAGCCAACCAATATTTTCGTGCGAACTTCACTTCATTTCACCCCAAGATTCACAATTCTCCCCGCATCTGGGAAGAAGAAGAAATACATAATGACAAAGCACGCCACCACGGAAAATGTGATCATCCACCGCATCAGCGCCGTCTCAAACTTCAAATGCATGAAGTACCCGATGATCAACGCCGACTTGATCACCGACAGAATCAGCAGGATTTCCAGCATCCGCACCGGTTGGAACACCTGCCGATAAGCCAGCACCACCTCAATCGCCGTCAGGACCAGCAGCGCTCCCCAGACCCAGAAGTACTGCCCCTTGCTGTCGTCATGCTTTGCAATGTCGTGCATCCGATTCCCCCAAGGCGGCGCAAGCCGCAGTAAATCGAAGTCGATCCTCTCAGCGAACTCTGCGAAATCCTCCGTGTTCTCTGCGGTTCAAAGCTCTTGACCGCGGAGTTCGCTGAGAACTCCCGCGGAGACCCAGAACTATGAAATCCTGGTCGACATCAAATACACCAACGGGAAGATGAACATCCACACTAGATCGACAAAGTGCCAATACAACCCGGAAACCTCCACATCGTGCGCGTCATAATCCTTCGGCTTCAGGAACAGAATGATCGCCGCCACGACGAGCCCGAGCAGCAACGCGTGAATGCCGTAATGAAACACGTTGTCCGAAGGGATCAGCAGGAATCCCGCCAGCCAGATCGCCCCCAGAATTGGCAGGAACAGCTTGCGCAACGCAACCACGCCCAGGTAGATCACGCCAATGGTCACATGCAACATGTGCATCGCGGTGAGCGTAAAAAAGGTCGCCGGAAACTGAGGTGCGGTCTTCGAGACATCCGCCAGTTCGCCCGCGGCAGTGCCCGCCGCATGCGGAAATCCCGGCAGCGTCAGCCCCTCGCCGATCAGTTTCGTCCACTCCATCCCGTGCAGAACGATGAATGCTGTCCCAAACGCCATGGTCGCCAGCAGCCAGTTCCGCGTCCACGCCCGGTCTCCGCGCTGCGATGCGAACACGCCGAGCACCATCGTTAGCGAACTCGACAGCAGGCACGTCGTCATGATCGTTGCGTTGGTAATGCTGGCAACGTGAAATGGCGTCGGCCAAGGTGTGGTGTAGATCCGGTTGTAGCTGAAGGCGAACAGCAGAGCACCGAAGGTTAGCGAGTCCGAGGCCAGGAACAGCCACATCCCCACTTTCTTCGAATAGGCGCCAAACAGCGGAGCCTCATATACTCCGGGCAAACCATGTTCGACAGCGTGATGCTCCAGCGTAGCTTCCGCCATTCCCCCAGTTCTCCTTTCGACAAAAGTGGTCAGTGGCTAGTGATCAGTGAATACACTTTGTGGGAAGCTGGCCACTAGCCACTGGCCACTGCCCGCTTACCGCGCAAACCCCAGCAACGCGAAAATATAAAGCCACAACACCGCCATGAAGTGCCAGTACCACGCCGTGATGTCCACCGCAATGCGCCTGGACTCCAGCGGCTGTTTCAGCAGGGAAGCGCTGGCTGCCCAAATCATGGCGATCATCCCGCCGCCCAGGTGTATCGCGTGCGCAATCGTCAGCAAAAACGCAAACGAGCTGCTGGGATTCGTGCTCACATAAAATCCCCGGTTGTGCATCTCGGCCCAGGCTAGCCACTGCCCCGACAGAAATGCCATTCCCAGAAGGACCGTGATCCCCAGCCACGGAAACTTCGATTCCTCTCCCAGCGAAACGCCCGGGATTGATTCCACCGGGGCCAGCGCCGCCTGCCGTGCTGCTTTGCGCCGCGCAAATTCCATGGTCACACTGCTCACCAGCAGGATCAGCGTGTTGATCCCCAGCAGCAGCCAAGGCAAATCTACGTTGCCCCAGTCCCGCACATAACCATTCACGGCGCCGTCAAACGTCGGCAAACCGCGCCGGAAAATATACGCGCTGGTCAGCGAGATAAATACCATCCCTACTGTCGCCAACCCGCAAATCAGTCCGAGCCGTGCCCGCCGCAGCCGCGCTCCGTAATCCGGAATATCGCCGCCGCGTCCATCATCGCCTCCACCTCGCTCCGGGGGCGTAGGTGGTTTGTGGCCAATATCATCGATCCGAGTGCTTGGGGTATACGTCGCCATAACTACTTAGTCGGTCAATGCGTCGAAGTGGTTGCCGGGTCGGTCTGCATCACAAAATCCTTCGCCGCCCCCGGCACTCCATACTCATACGGCCCGTGATGTACCACCGGGGTTACGCCGCCGAAGTTGTCGTGCGGCGGCGGAGTCGTTGTGGTCCACTCCAGCGTCGTCGCCTCCCAAGGATTGTCGCTGGCCTTCGGGCCCTTGAACATGCTCCAGAACAGATTGATCAGGAAAATAAACTGCGCCGCGATGGTAATCATCGCTGCGTAGGTAATAAACGTATTCAGCGGAATCAGTTTCTGCAGGAAGGCAACTTCGGTGAACTGCGAGTAGCGCCGCGTCTGGCCTGCCATCCCCGCATAGTGCATGGGCATGAAGATGGCGTAGGTTCCCGCCAGAGTGAGGAAGAAATGGATTCTGCCCAACGTCTCGTTCATCATGCGGCCAAACATTTTGGGGAACCAATAGTAGGTCGCGGCAAAAATTCCGAAGATCGCAGCCACGCCCATGATCAGGTGGAAATGCGCCGGAACAAAGGCCGTGTCGTGCAGCTGAATGTCGAGCACCGGCTGCGCCAGGAACGGTCCGCTCAGTCCACCGGAAACGAACAGCGACACGAAGCCGATGGCATACAGCATCGGCGTGTGGAAGCGAATTTTCCCCTTCCACATCGTGCCAAGCCAGTTAAACGTCTTGATCGCCGACGGCACCCCGATACACATCGTCAGAATCGAAAACGCAAATGCCGAGTAGGGGCTCATGCCGCTCATGAACATGTGATGGCCCCATACCATGAATCCGAAGAATCCGATGGCCAGCATCGCGTAGACCATCGCGCGATAACCGAAAATCGGCTTGCGCGAGAACGTCGACAGTACCTGCGACGCCACGCCCATGCCCGGCAGAATCGCGATGTACACCTCGGGATGTCCGAAGAACCAGAACAGGTGCTGCCACAGCAGCGGCGACCCGCCCTTGTGTCCCATCACCACTCCGTTGACCACCACCTGCGGAACATAAAAGCTGGTTCCCAGGTTGCGATCCATCAGCAGCAAAATTCCCGCTGACAGCAGCACCCCGAACGCAAGCAGTCCCAGAATCGCCGTGATGAACCACGACCACACGGTCAATGGCATCCGCATCATGGTCATGCCCTTGGCCCGCATATCGAGCGTGGTCGTGAGGAAATTCAGCGCCCCCATCAGCGACGCCACGCAGAAAATCGCAATGCTCGTGATCCACAAATCGGCGCCCAATCCCTCGCCTGGACCAGCCGACGGCAGCGCACTCAGCGGCGCGTATCCCGTCCATCCATGCAGCGGCGCGCCACCCGACACGAAAAACGCCGCCAGGATGACGACGAACCCAACGAACGTCGTCCAGAACGACAGCATGTTCAGAACGGGGAACGCCATGTCCGGCGCACCAATCTGAATGGGCAGCATGTAATTTCCGAATCCGCCCTGCGGCGCCGTCGTGAGCACGAAAAACACCATGATGGTGCCGTGCATGGTCATCAGGGCGAGGTAGTTCTCTGGCTTGATCTCGCCCACCAAGGGCAACACGGCCGTCGGCCAGATCATGTGAATCCTCATCAGCAGCGACAGGAACATCCCCACAAACACTGCCGTGAGCGCCAGGAAGAAGTACTGCAGGCCAATTACTTTGTGGTCGAGGCTGAAAATGTATTTCCGGATGAAACCCTGAGGAGCCGCGTGCGCATGAACCGAAGCTGGGGTCGCCATTTTACTGTTTCTCCGCCTCCCGAGCCGCCAGCCATTTATCGAAATCCTCCTGGCTGACGACGTGGACCATTCCGTGCATCTTGTAATGCCCGAGCCCGCACAGTTCAGCGCAGGCTATTTCGTATTCGCCAATCGCAGCCGGCTTGAAGTGCATGTGAATGTTCAGCCCCGGCACCGCGTCCTGCTTGAATCGCAGGTTGGGCACGAAGAAGCTGTGAATTACATCCACTGCCCGCAGGCTCACATCCACGTCGCGGTTCACGGGCAGATACATCGTTCCCGTCACCACATCGTCTTTCGCCGATGGATCGGAAGTATCCAGACCCACGGCCGACTCGCCGCCCGCCGATGGATCCATCAAGCTGGCCTTCGTCTTCGCGTAAGTTCCATCCGCGCCGGGATAGCGGAAGTACCAGGCAAACTGCATGCCCGTGACTTCCACCTGTACCGCATTCGCTTCTGCCGGATCGAAGCGCTGACTCGCCCACACGCTGCTGCCCATCAGGTTCAACCCGACAAACAGCACCGTCGTCAGCACGGTCCAAACGATTTCCAGCTTCGTATTCCCGTGCGAATACGCCACTGGCGGAGACGTCGACGTCTCGCGGTACTTCCACACGATGTATCCCAGCGACAACTGCGCTGCCAGGAACACAATCCCCATGATCACAAAGGTGAGCGCGAATTGATGGTCGATCCAGGCCGTAGCCGCCGATGCACCTACAGGCAGCCACCAGGTTTTGGCGACAAAGAAATACGTGCTGATCAATGTGATCAGCCAGATCAAAGCCAGTAACGCGAGGCCCATTCCCCAGCCCTCCTAGAATCCACAGGACGAGACGACAGAACTTTCCCCACGGCTGGGCTCACGTCCCACAACGAAAGCACCAGTCGGCGGCGAGTTTATCACAATGTCACGCGACAAAGGCAAGCGAGTTGTTGAGGAAAAAAATTCCTGAACCACGGATCAACACACATCTCTAAGAATTAAGAAATGTGTAGTGATGCGAAATTCATCGCACGTGGAATACTAATCACTGGAGTCATCACCCCTGACCCTAATCCCTCTACATCAACTCTTCAACGAACCCCCGCGCCACCTCAGCCGGCATCCGCTCCTCCGCGTGCACCAGCGCCCCAGCGCTGAGCACCGGCTCGGCCGCGTGCAGGGCCGGCAGATCGGTTCGTTCAAAAAACTTTCCAATCGGAATCTCGTCGCCCCACACCAAGGACTTCTGCATCGCCGCCACCCAGTCCGTGGGATCGTAGGCCTTATCGTCCTCCAGTTTCTTCACCCGCGGACGGAACCACTGGTATGTATTGTCGTGGTTGTAGGTCACGCAGGGGCTGAAGACGTCGAGAAACGAGAACCCCTTGTGCTGGATGCCTTGCTTGATCAGCTCAGTCAGATGCTTCTGTTCGCCGCTGAACCCACGCGCAATGAATGTCGCTCCCGCCGCCAGCGCCAGCGAAATCGGATTCACCGGCGACTCGATATTTCCGAACGGCATGCTTTTCGTCTTCATCCCGACCCGGCTGGTCGGCGACGTTTGGCCCGTCGTGAGCCCGTAGATCTGGTTGTCCATCACGATGTAGAGCAGGTCCACGTTGCGCCGCATGGTGTGCATGAAGTGATTGCCACCGATGCCGAAGCCGTCCCCATCGCCCCCAGTCACCATCACAGTCAAATCGTGGTTCGCCAGCTTCACACCCGTAGCCACCGCGAGCGCGCGGCCATGCAAGGTGTGCATGCCATAGGTATTGATATACCCGGGAAAGTTCGACGAGCAGCCGATGCCGCTGATGGTCACCACGTCGTGGTTTGGAATCTGCAACTCGACCAATGCCTTCTGGACCGCGGCCAGCACCCCGAAATCTCCGCATCCCGGACACCAGTCCGGATCCGCCTTGCCCTTCAAATCCGCCATCGTCACATGCCATTGCGGTGCCAGCGAGGTCGCCATGTTATTTAGTCTCCTCAGAATCAGAATTTTTCAGTAACGCCCCTTGCCTGGTCGTTCCGCTCGTTGACTTGTCACTCCTCGCGCAAGGATGAATCCCTGCCTCACACCAGAATCTCGTGCTCCGGAACCGACAGCTGGCACTTTCCACCCAGCTGCTCCCGAACCGCGTCGACGATGTGGTGCGGCATGAACGGCTCCCCATCGTATTTACGAATGTGCCCGTCCGGCACAAAGCTGGTTTCGCTGCGCAGGTAGCGCGCGAACTGCCCGCTGTAGTTGTTCTCGACAATGATGGTGTGCCGAGCGTTTTTGAGAATGTCGAGAATCGCCTCGCCGTGCAGCGGCACCAGCCAGCGAATTTGCAACTGACTCGTCGAAACCCCCTGCTCGTTAAGGATCTCGCACGCCTCTTCGATCACGCCCTTGGTCGATCCCCACCCGATCAGCGTGACATCGGCGTCGCGCGGTCCCCACAACTCCGGTGGAGGAACCGCCGCCGCAATCCCCGCCGCCTTGCGCATGCGTTTTTCCATCATGGCCCGCCGCTTGGTCGGATTGGTGAATTCGTCGCTGATCAACACGCCGTCTTCATCATGCTCGTCGCTGGCCGCCGTGTGCGTATAACCCGCCACGCCAGGAATGGCGCGTGGCGAAATCCCGCTCATCGTGATCTTGTAGCGCTTATATCCGCCGTTCCTGTTCTCCTCCGGCGAAGTGATGAGCTCTCCCCGATCGATAACCGGTTCAAAGTTCAACTCCTTCGGATCGACGCTGAGCCTGCCCTCCGACAGCAGCAGGTCCGACAGCACAATCCCAGGACACTGGAACCGATCCGCAAGATTGAAAACTTCCGCAATGATCGTGAAGCTGTCGCCAATATCCAGTGGGCAAGCAATCACCCGCGGATAATCGCCGAACGCCGCGCCCAACATCTGCCAAAGATCGCCCTGCTCCGTTTTTGTAGGAACCCCGGTCGAAGGCCCAGCCCGCTGGCAGTCGATCACCACCACCGGAGTCTCCATCATGGCCGAGAGCCCGAGCCCTTCGGTCATCAGCGCAAACCCTCCGCCAGACGTGGCGCACATCGAGCGCACTCCCGCGTGGGCCGCGCCGATCGCCATGTTCACTACGCCAATCTCGTCCTCCACCTGCCGCACCATGATCCCGGCCTTGCGCGCGTGCGACGCCATCCAGTGCAGAACTCCCGTTGAAGGGCTCATCGGGTAAGCGCAGTAGAACTTCACTCCTGCCGCCGCTCCCCCCATCGCCATCGCGATGTTTCCACTCATCACGGCATAGCGGTTCTCCGTGATCGGCAACGGCCAGGCGAACGGCTGGAAATTCGCGGACGCGTATTCGTATCCCGCCCGCGCAATCCCCACGTTTTCCGCGACGACCGCCTCTCCCTTCTTTTTGAACTGCTCGCCAAGAACTTCCTCGAGTGCCTGGAACCCTACGCCCGCCATGCTCAGCGCGGCTCCCACTGCCAGCGTATTCTGCGCAACTTTGTTTCGCGTGATGTCAGCTAGCTTTGACACCGGCAGCGGACACAGCTGCACGCCCTCAGCCACGACCCCCGGCTTGATCGTGTCCGCGTTATACACACACGCCGCGCCCTCGGTGAGCAATCTGAGATGACGGTCCATCGAGTCCTGGTTCAGCGGAATCAACAGGTCGATCCGGTCTCCCATGTTCGTGACCTTCTCCGGCCCGGTGCGAATTGTCAGAAACGTATGCCCGCCCCGAATAATTGACTGGTAGGCGTTGTAAGCGTTCAAGTGCAGCCCGCGCCGGCTGAAAATCTTGGCGAAAATATCGCCCGGCGTGGCCACGCCTTGCCCCGCTGCTCCTCCTATGCCAATGGCAAAGGTTTTCTTCATGCGAGTCTCCTACCTGGGATACGTCCCCGTGATGTAGCCTTCCAGTTCCTGGATAGTTTCCGCCTGTCCAGAGATAATCCACTTCACCAGATCGCCGATCGATACCACTCCCACCACTTCGTCCCCTTGCAGCACCGGCAGGTGACGAAACCGGTGGTTAGTCATGATCGCCATGCAATCGTCCACCGTCTGCCGCGGACTCACAAACACCACCGGGCTGGTCATGATCTCGCTGACTCGGGTCTCCTTCGACGAATGTCCTTTCAGAATCACTTTGCGCGCATAATCCCGCTCCGACAAAATCCCCCGCAGCCGGCCCTCAGAGATCACCAGCAACGCACCCACTCCCTGCTGCGCCATCTTTTCAATCGCTTCATAGACGGACTGGTCCGGCTCAACCGATAGCACCTGGTTCTGCTCTTTGCTCCTCAGCAGCTCCCCAATGGTGTCGGATAGTTTCATCGTGCCCTCTCCTGCGCTTTTGATTTCCACGTGGGTGACGGATATTCCTGTCCGCCATGTTTGAGAGAAGAAGCCCCGAGAAAAAGACGCAGGGAATCGCGTCGAAAATCTAGTGTATGGAGTGAGGTCAGAGGTCTCGTAAGTGACACGGCATCTCCTCGGTGCTCACCGAGAACCCCAACGTGGAGGGGCGAGATGCCACTCTATCTTCGGCATGGCCCCCGAGAAACGCGTTCCTCCGGTTCCCGGGTTTGCCCTCTTAGCAACGCTACGATAAGGCCTTCAGTCGGTCACTTGCCAAATAATGATCGCATCCTACACCCACTGACAAGCCTAATCCAAGCCTTTTACAATCCGGCAAGCCCAAGATGTTCTGCGGTAGATTATTGCGGCCCGGCACCACCGTGGAGGCGCGGCCCTTGGACGGCCGCGTCAAGTCGTAAATTAGCGGAACGAGGGCTTTAATGCCCCTGATGGTCCAATCTTCCTCCGCGTCCCCTGTGTCCTCTGTGGTTATGGTTTGATCTTAATTTGACCACTCCGGCACTCTCCCCGGAGTCCACGGCGCCCCTGCCGCCTCCATATCTTTCTCCAACTTCACCAAATCGACTTCCACGAGCGTCCGCAACTTCGCCAGCGCGTCCGCAAACTCCGCCGCCCCGATGTTGTACGAATCCACGTTCGATTGCGTCGGCTTAGCCAGCGAGAACCGCTCGCCCTCCATGATCGAATTCACCCGATCGTTGATGGACGACGGCACCGGCTCGCTCCGCTTGGCGATCTCCACATCCCCGCGCAGCGCCCGCAGAATCTCCCGATCCCGCTGCTCCAGCGAATCCGCCACTGCCCCCAATTGTTTCTCCACTGCTGGCGTCTCCCGCAAGGCATCGCGAATCTCCTTCAGCCGCGACTCCACATCCTCCGCGGTATGCGTGGCCCCATACACCGCCCGATACAGCCGCGTCACTTTCCGCAGAAATTCCTCCTGCGCCGTCCGATCCGCCGCGCTCATCGACGCTGCATTTTCCGTCGCCACTTTGAACGATTGCGGACCCGCTACCTCTTTCACCGCTCCGTCCACCTTCTCAAACATCCGCACCGAATAATTTCCCGCCAGCACCAGCGGGCCCTGATCGGCCGCGTCGGGGAAGAAGTCCTCTTCCTCATTCGAGTGTTTCACCACGCGCGCCGCCGGATACCGCAAATCCCACGCCACCCGCTGAAATCCCGCTTCTGTCGTTCCCTCCACCCGTCGGATCGCCGCCCCGCTCTCGTCGTACACCACGAAATAAACCTCCGGCTTGGCCTCCTCCGCCTCCGCCCGCAGTTCGTCATGCGTGGGGTAGGGAAGCGTCTGGCTCTTCTTCGCCGCTTCCTTCTCAGCGTCCTGCCGCTTCTCCTTTTTCGTCTTGATCTTTTCCTTTAAGTACGCAGTAAACACTGCCCCATATGGCGGATTCTCCGCCGCATAGTACGCATCTCCCTGGAATCCCTTCTTCGGCCCACCCAGCGGGTGCCGCTCCACATACAGCAGCGCATCCTTCACCGGATACGTGGCCGCCGCCTGCTCGGTCGACTCCGGCTTCGTCTGCCGCAGCGGCGTGATGTCATCCAGCACATAAAAGCCGCGCCCGAACGTCGCGATTACGAGATCGCTCTCCCGCGCCTGGATCACCATGTCGCGCACTGCAACAGTCGGCAATCCGCCTTTCAGCCGCACCCAGTGCTGCCCGCCATCGATCGTGAAGTACGCCCCAAACTCCGTCCCCGCAAAAAGCAAATTCGCATTCACCGGATCTTCCGCAAACGCCAGCACCGGACCATTCTCCGGCAGATCGCCCGCAATCGATGTCCACGTCTTCGCGCCATCCACCGACTTCAGCAGATAGGGCTTGAAATTCTCATTCTTATGATTGTCGAAAGCCGCGTACACCACATTCGCCTCGTGATTCGAAGCCGCCAGCCGGCTCACATAAGTCGTATCCGGGACGCCCTGAAACTTTTCGTACTTCGTCCAGTTCGCCCCGCCGTCCGATGTCACCTGGATCAGCCCATCGTCGGTCCCGACATAGATCAGGCCTTCCTTCTTCGGCGACTCCGCCAGCGCCACAATATTTCCGTAGAACGATGTCGACTGATTCTTGGCCACCGCGTCCGGCCCCCAAACTTTTCCCATCACCGGCAGCTTGTTGCGATCGATCTGCCGCGTCAGGTCTCCGGAGATCGCCTTCCACGTGTCCCCGCGATCGTCCGAGCGGAATAACTTATTGGCCGCGAAATACAGCCGTGTATGCGAATGCGGGCTGATGATGATCGGCGAATCCCAATTCCAGCGTAGCGGCGGCTCGCCTTTGCCCTCCTGCGGTTGCAGCAGCAACTCCTGACCCGTCGGCTTGTCGTAGCGCACCAGCACGCCATACTGCGACTCCGAATACACCGTGTTCGCATCCTCCGGGTCCACCTGCGACCGGAATCCGTCTCCACCCGTCGTCACATACCAGTCCGAATTCACAATCCCGTTCAGATTCCGCGTCCGCGATGGTCCGCACCACGAGAAGTTGTCCTGTGTCCCGCCGCACACGTTGTAGAAGGGAACTGCATTGTCCACCGCCACGTCATAAAATTGCACCGTCGGCAAGTTCGCCTTGAACTCCCACGTCTTCGCGTCATCCCAGGTCTCATACATCCCGCCATCCGATCCCAGCAGCCAGTGCTTCGTGTCCTCCGGATCGATCCACATCGCGTGATTGTCTCCGTGATGATTCACCTCGCTCACCTTGTGCAGCGTCTTGCCGCCATCGAGCGATTCGCGCAACTCCACGTTCATCACAAAAATTCGATCCACGTTCTTGGGATCAGGAAAGATTCGCGCGTAATACATCGCGCCTTGATCGAATTCATTCCGCTTCTCCCACGTCGCGCCCTTATCCTGCGATCGGAAAATGCCGCCCTTGCCATCTGCCGCCTCCACCGCCGCGTACACCACATTTGGATCCACCGGAGAAACCGCCAGCCCGATTCTGCCCAAATCCACCGTCGGCAATCCTGAACTCACCTTGTTCCACGTCGCGCCCGCATCGGTGGACTTGTAGATCGCGCTCTCCGGTCCGCCATCGATCAGCGTGAACACGTGTCGCCGGCGTTGGTAAGCCGACGCGTAAACAATGTCCGGATTCGAAGGATCGATCGCCACATCGCCCACGCCTGTGTTCTCGCTGATGGTCAGCACCGCCTTCCAGTTCTTCCCGCCGTCAGTCGTCTTGTACAGCCCTCGATCTCCGCCCGGGCCCCACAGCGGCCCCTCCGCCGCCACATACACCACTTTCGAATCCCGCGGATCGATCACCACACGCCCAATGTGCTCCGACTTCTTCAGCCCCAGGTTTTTCCAATTCTTCCCGCCGTCATCCGACCGGTAAATGCCGTCGCCATATCCCACGCTGCGCTGCGAGTTGCTCTCTCCCGCTCCCACCCACACCACAGAAGAATCGTTCGGATCGAGCGCCACCCATCCGATGGAATACGATCCCTCGCCGTCGAACACCGGAGCCCACGTCGTTCCATCATTCACCGTCTTCCACACTCCACCGGAAGCCACGCCCACGTAATACTCGTCCGTCTTTCGCGGATTCACCGCAATCGACATCACGCGTCCCGAAGCCACTGCCGGCCCGATCAATCGAAACTTCAACCCGGAAAAAGTATCGGCCGTCATCCCGCCTTTCTTCTCCTCCGCGGGCGCTTCCTTCTTCTCTTCTTTCTTCGGCTCCTTCTTCGTTTCTTTCTTTTTCGCAGGAGCCACTGCCGGCTTGTCGGCGTCTTTGTCCTGCGTCTTCGCATCCTGTGCTTGCGCGAACCCAGCCAACGGTCCGCATGTAATCAAAAGAAGAAGGGAAGCAGCAAACATTTTCATGAGTTCTCCATCAGGCCGGAGCGCGCACCAACAGTTCTTCTCCGCGCACTCCGCGATCTCCGCATTGAAAGATTTTGCAAAACCGATATGTATACAGCAATCGATCCCGCACACAAAGCGTTTTCCTCTGTGCTCCTCTGTGCTCTCTGTGGTTAAATCTCCGCACCATGCCCCGCAAGATCCACGGCCACGAAACGTCCTACGTCAAACTCCAGAAGAATTACTGCTTCGCCTGCGGCCAGAACAATCCCGACGGCATGCGCCTGAAATTCTTCCTCGACGACGAACGCCAAACCTTCGTCTGCCGTTTCCGCCTCGGCAAGCGTTACACAGGACCTCCCGGCCACTGTCACGGCGGCATCATCGCCACCATCCTCGACGACGCCATGGGCAAGGTAAACAAACTCCGCCACGTCATCGCCCTCACCAAGGAAATGACGGTCGAATACCTCAAGCCCGTCCCGCTCCACAAGCCGCTGCGCGTCGAGGGCAGGGAAGTTGCCGTCCACGGCCGCCAGCACATCAACATGGCTGAAATCTTCAACGAAAAAGGCGAAGTCCTCGCCCGCAGCGAAGGCACCTTCATCGCCATCGACCCCGAGAAGATGTTCGGCAAATTTGTAGAAAGATAGCTGTCAGCTCTCAACTATCAGGTTTCAGTTCGTGTGGGAACAGCCGTCCTCGGCTGTCCGGCGAGAGACAGCAAGGCAGCGACGCGCACGGCGAGTCGTGGGGTTACGAAAATCCCTTTCCCCGCGTTACAATGAATCAGCGGCGAAACCCCTCCCAGAATCATCAAAACAGGGGTTAGCTGAGAGCTGAAAGCTAATAGCTGACAGCTTCCGGAGTTCATCATGTCCCAAAACAACGGTTCCAATACCAGCCTCCGTCTCAAGACCGGCCTCGCCGAAATGCTCAAGGGCGGCGTCATCATGGACGTCACCAACGCCGAGCAGGCCGTCATCGCCGAAAAAGCCGGAGCCGTCTCCGTCATGGCCCTGGAGCGCGTGCCCGCGCAAATCCGCGCCGAAGGCGGCGTCGCCCGCATGGCCTCGCCCAAAAAGATTCGCGAGATCATGGCCGCCGTCTCCATCCCCGTGATGGCCAAGTGTCGCATCGGACATTTTGCGGAAGCCCAAATACTCCAAGAGTTGGGTGTGGATTACATCGACGAATCCGAAGTCCTCACTCCCGCCGACGAGGCTCACCACGTCGACAAGCATGCCTTCACTGTTCCGTTCGTCTGCGGAGCCCGCAATCTCGGAGAAGCCCTGCGCCGCATCGCCGAAGGCGCCGCCATGATTCGCACCAAGGGTGAAGCCGGCACCGGCGACGTTGTTCACGCCGTCAAGCACATCCGCCAGATTGTCCAGGAGATGAAAATCCTGACGGTCCTCAGCGAAGAGGAACTCTACGCCAAAGCCAAAGAGCACCAGGCCCCGTACGAACTGATCAAGATGGTCGCCAAAGCAGGGACGCTGCCAGTGCCAAATTTCAGCGCGGGAGGCATCGCCACTCCCGCCGATGCGAGCCTCGTGATGCAACTTGGAGCCCAAGCCGTCTTCGTAGGCAGCGGCATCTTCATGAAGGACTCGACCACCTTCGCCGACCCAGAAGAAGCGGCCAAGCGTGCCCGTGCCATCGTGCTCGCCGCCACACACTATCAAGACCCTAAAGTATTACTTGAAGTCAGCGAAGATCTGCAGGGAGCCATGAAAGGCCTCGCCGTCAGCGGCCTGGACGAAGCCCACATGCTGCAAACCCGGGGTTGGTAGCGGTCGTTCGCTGCCGTCTTCCGCAAGTCATCATCCTGAGGCCCACCGTCTTCCAGGGGGGCGGCGGATCTCGCGTGTAGCGCGTACCCATCCCACCCGACTACAGGTCCTTTCCCATGGCCGGAGGTGTCTGCTCGCCACCAGATGTTATCGAGCTATACCAATCGATCTTGCGGGTGAAATACATCACCGCCGCAATGGCGAGGAAGCTGGCCACTGCTCCCACCAGAAGAGCGTTATCTTCCAGTCGCAACAGCAGGTAGATGAAGAGATAAAGCAAGCTGAATACCACCAGAGCACGAAACCCTTGCAGCCGGCTATTGAAAATCCAATTTGTGTTTGCCGAGAGCAGCAGCACTGTACTACCACCAGCCAGAAGAAAACCCCAATCGAATCCAATCCGTTCAGCCAGCGAGAGCAGCAGCAGATAAAAGATCAGTTGTGCCAGCCCGACGAGAACATATTGCGCAGGGTGTACTCGCTTGCGAGCCGTGACTTCGAAAATAAAGTAGGAGAGAAATACCAATCCCACAAACAGCGGCAAGTACTTAAGTGAACGATTAACGGATTGGTACGGGTCAGCCACTTCAATAAATGAGACTCCCAAAGCGGCGCTGGCAAGCGTACTGACCGCGGTGCTAGTGCCCTCAGCGCGAACTCCGCGCGCGATGAACGGCACCAGCCATTCCCCAGTGAAACCTTGGGGCGAAACAGTACGCTTTATGGGTACGAAGGGCCCATCGAAACCGGGGCTTGGCCAATCACCTTCCACGGTAAGGTGCGATGTCTTGCCATAAGCAAGCACCGCAAGCCGCTGCGCTCCAGAAAAACGCAAGCCTGCATTTACGCGTAGCGTGGCGTTCGGCTGCGCCGTGCCGCTTGCTTTGACTCCCAGGTAAGTCAGCGGCAGTCGCTGTTCGCTGTTAGTGTCGTCAATGTTTTCCGCGGGCACGAAGGTGACTGTCTTACCATTCACGGTGAGAGTGCCATCCGCCAGAGCTCCGTGGGCGTTGCTTACGCCTACCACAATTCCCGCGCGCGACCAGTCCAACACCGCATCTTTCGGCGTGGCCGAAGGCACGCCAGAAAGATCGAAGTCCGCGTCGAACTTGAGATCCGCCTGAAACACAGGGACCTTGAACAGAGAGCGGCGCCGTTCCTCCGTTCGCACCTTTACCGCAGCATCGCCCTGAATTGGAAACACGACGTACACTCCGCTTGGGGCCGGAGCGCCTGCGTAAGTTGGTGGGAGAGTGTAGGGAATCGTGAGCACGGGCCCAAGAAATGTCTGTTGCCCGCCTACGCGGCTGCTGATCTCCTGCGTTACTTCCTTGGCCCGGGAGGTGCGCTCGTCGACGATGTTGCTGACGAAGATGGCTGGAATCGCCATCAGCAGGGCGAGGAAGCTCACCACGAGCAACTTCAGCCCCATGGAACGGGATCGATTACGAATCTGAACAGCCAGCGGCAGAGTAGGAATGTCGTTCAAAGGTCTCTCCTCTATTGCAGCCGACACAGCGCTCAGAGCTGCATTAATAAACTATCACAAACTACTTTGTATTGTAAAGAAAATCGATCACTTCTAATTTGGCAGAGAACGAGGGAGGGCCTCTCCTAAGCCAGGGATGCTCTTATCGATGGCCAACCTCGAAACCAGCCCTCGAATTCTGTGCTAAGCTCCTAGCCCTCAGCGGAGGAAGCAAGCATGCCAACCGAGATTAACGCCTTCGACGCGCTGTATATTCCAGCGAACGACACGCCTTGGTTCCCTTACGGGCAGAGTGGATGCGACGTACAACTCATTCAAGCAGACCCGGCGACCGGCCGCTGGCTGGTGAAATTGCGCGGTCCGGCTGGCGGCAATCTCGGGATTCACCGGCATTACGGCTCTGTGCTTGCCCTCACCCTTCGCGGCGCATGGCGATACCTAGAGCACGATTGGGTCGCGCGCACCGGCGACATCATTCACGAAACCCCCGGCTCTGTTCATACCCTCGTGCTCGTAGAAGAAAGCGAGGTCTTCTTCGCTGTTGATGGCGCACTCGCTTATCTGGACAGCCAGGGACAGACTCTGGCTCACGAGGACTGGCGATCTATCACTCAAAAGTACGAGGATTTCTGCCAAATACGCGGCATTGAGATGGTTGACGTCACGCGTCCGCGCACGTTCGGACCTGATCGCGTCGCTGTCGCGTAAGAAGGTATTCCGGCACCCCGCAGGGCAAGTAACTTGATTTCGCCGCTCGGCCGACCAATACTAAAAGTGGACAGAGTGCCCCGCACCACGTGGAATTGGATGGCTCCGGACTCCCCGGAGCCATTGCCGTTTCTGAGGCCCCACCGTCTCCGCTTGTTTATTGTCCGCGCATAAACTTACACCGAGAATCTTGCCAACCTTCCCGCCAATCCTGCCATCGCATATCAGGACAAAATACCCATGAAACTGCATACACCTCTGCCGCGCTGGCTCTGGGCCATTCTTGCGCTCTCTGCTTTCGTGCTGCCGCCCGCCCTCCTGGCAGGAAATCAGGTCATGGGCGAACTTTACTTTGAAGGCAAGACCAAAATCGAGCGAACTTCCGGCGTCTGGATCGACGGCCAGTACGTCGGCTATCTCAAAGAACTCAAAGGGAACAAGAAAGTCCTGCTGCTCCCCGGCGAGCATGTCGTCTCCGTGCGCCAGAACGGCTACCAGGACTTCACCCAGCGCGTTGTGCTCACGCCCGGCCAAAAGCTCACGGTTCAAGTGGCCATGCAAAAGGCTCCCACCGGAGCCGATCCCGCTGCCTGGTCCACCGTCAAAATCGATGTCAACCCGCCCCGCGCCGCGGTTTTCCTCGACGGACGCTTCGTAGGACACGTCGCCGAATTCGAGGGCTTGGGCCGCGCCCTGCTGGTTGCTCCGGGAACTCACAACATCAAAATTTCTCTTCCCGGGTACCAAACTTTCACCACCGAGATCAGCCCGCTGGCGCATCAGAAAGTCGAACTCAAAACCACTCTCCAAAAAGGCGATTCTTCCGCAGACGATCCCTCGCTGCAGCCCAAGTCCGAAGGAACCGACCACGCCCCTCCTCCACCGCCCAATGCCTCTCCCCAACAGAAAACCCCGCAGGTGCCGCCTCTGCCTCAACACGATCCCGACCGCGCCCCTCCGCCTCCGCCCGATCCCAATCCCCAGCGTTGACGGCTCCATGCCTGGTCTCGGTGCTACGCCGTTCTCTGCGATCTCCGCGTGCTTTCTCAGCGCTCTATGCGATTTAAGGTTTTATCTTGAATTTAGTTTCCGCACACCAACCCGCGTCCCCGGCAACTCATCGTATCCAGACCAATGCGCACCCTCACCCTGATCTGCTTCACCCTGCTCGCATCGCTCTCCTTCGCCCAGCAACGCATGGAACTTGGCATCATTGTCGACTCACTCAGCATCTCGCAAACCAACACGAACAATTTCGGACTTGGCGCACGCTTCGGTTACCGCGTGCATCGCGACATAATGTTGGAAGGCGAACTCGCCTACGATTACGGCATCAACTTTGACGAAGCCTACCGCAATGTCTCCACTGGCAGCATCTCCGCTATTGAACACACGTCCATCGGCGTCACTCACGGACTGTTCGGCCCCACGCTGCAACGCTCTGAAGGCCACTTCCATCCTCACGCCACGCTCAAAGCCGGATTCATCGATTTCCGCCTCAGCACCAGCCTGCTCCCTTACAGCGACATCGCCAGCGCCATCTTCGGCCTGCACACCTCCAACCTGAACGCCGCCCTCTATCCCGCCGCCGGAATTGCAGCCACCCTCGGCCCCGTTGGCCTCCGCCTCGAAGCCGGCGACGAAATGTATTTCAACTCCGGCGCACACCACAACCTGCGCATCACCTTCGGACCAATCCTCAGGTTTTAAGAACCACCTTTTTTGGAAGGCGCAGCTCCGATGAGTACGCTAAAATTGCTTTATGGGTAGCCATTACTTCGCGCGATGCATTTCAGCATTGCTGCTCACGATTTGCGTCTTGATGGCCCAATCGGCGGCCAACGGCCAAGCTCCCGAGCCTCAAAGCTCGGCACCTTCCGCTGCTAACTCAAGTTCCGATTCTCACCCCGTTCTCGTCGAACTGTTCACCTCCGAAGGCTGCTCCAGCTGTCCACCCGCCGACATCCTCCTTCAAAAGCTCGACGAATTCCAACCGATTCCCGGTGCCGAATTGATCGTACTCAGTGAACACGTCACCTATTGGGATCAGCAGGGATGGAAGGATCCGAACTCTTCACCTGTGTTTACCGACCGTCAGAGTTCCTACGAAGCTCCACTGGGGGAGCAGCAGGTCTTCACCCCTCAGTTGATCGTGGACGGTACGCACGAAATCCGCATGGATCGTTTGCGAGACATGGAAGACGTTCTGCAGAGAGCCCGGGACACGGCCAAGGTTCCGGTACGCATTGGCGAACTCAAGGTTGATCCCGCGAATCCCACGATTCTGCAAACCCGCATCGAAACCGGCGACAATTTCGACCATCACAACGCCGACGTCTTCATCGCGGTCGCTCTCAACCAGGTCGAATCGCAGGTTCTCAAAGGAGAAAATGGCGGCAAACACCTCGTCCACGTTGCCGTCGTGCAGCAACTTACAAAGGTAGGAAAACTGCCAAAAGGGAAGACCTTCGCCCAGGACGTTCAACTGAAACTCAAGCCCGGCACCGATCTCAAGAACGTTCGCGTCGTCGCCTTCGTCCAGGAATCGGGCCCAGGCAAGCTGCTCGGTGCCGCCCTCCGCAAATCATCCCTGTAGCGGCTGCGCGGCTTGTTTACTGATCTGCTGACGTAACCTGCACCGCCGACGCGTAATATCCCTTGCGCGCGTACACCCGGAGTTTGCGCCCGTCCTTCTCTGCAGTGATGTTAATGGCGCGGTATCGTCCATCGCGCCGGAAGGCCGCGGGTTTGTACGACACCAGGTAGCGGCTGCGAATCACTTCCTGCACATCCGCCAGGCTTCCATTCAGCCGCTGCACCGACCCCGGCACAAACGCCGCGCCGCCTGTGAGTTCCGAGAGTGTTCGTAACGCGTGGTCACCCACGATCGTGTTCGCATCTTCCTGCAGCGCTTCTCTTGTACTGACCGTGTAAACCGCAACTTCGCCGCGCTGCGCGCTCGCGATGGCTTCTTTCAGCGTCATGCTGCTCGAATTATCCTGGCCATCGCTGATCACGACCAAGACCCGCGCCACAGGTTGCTCTTCGGCACGCTTGGCCAGCTTCGCCGAGGCGAATGCGATCGCATCCCACAACGCCGTTCCTCCCGCAGGGGCAAGTTGATAGATCGCGCGCGACATCAGCATTTGATCAGACGTGAAATCCTGCACCATCAGCACCGAGTTGTTAACCCCCACCACGAACCCGAGGTCGCTCTTGTCCGTCAGCACTCTTTCCAGGAACTTCGTTGCCGCGTTCTGCTCAAAAGAGAACCGTTCGGTCACCGAGTTACTGGCATCGATCACCAGTCCAAGCCGCAACGGCAGTTGGGTCTGGTTCCGGAATTGCACGATCCTCTCGGGCGCGCGGCTATCATCGCTCACTCCGATATCGGCCGCAGTTAAATCCGTTACGGATCTCCCGCGATCCGTGGCCGCAAAAAAGATCGCAACTTCATCCACCGATGATCGAAACATCGTGCCCGTACGATTCAATCTTGATCGTTCCACGCCCAACCCTGAGTTTGCAGCCAGTTCGATGGGCGCGGTTTTTCCGCACTCCGTGCACACCGGCTCTGGTTCCGCTTCCGCCTCCGCAATCTGGCTCCGCTCCTTTACATTTTGCAATACCTGCTGAGCCTGTCCCGAAGCTTCTTCCGCAGTGGGCTCTGCCGGAGTGCTGAAGGAAAATTTCACTTCCTGCACTGGATGCAGCTTGGCCTCAGCCCGCCTTGCTTTCTCCTGCTTGATGCCTTCCAGGATCAGTCGAAACTCTGCCGCCGACCCCGAATTGGGATCTTCTTGTAACAGCGTCTCCATCTGCGATTGCGCATCCAGAAGATCGTTTTGGGCCTCGTACGCCGCTGCCGCGAAATAATGAACGATTGCGGCGCCTCGATGTTTCCGTTCATGCACCTCGCGCACCGTGGCCAGTACCACCGGATAATCCCGGTTCACGTACGCTGCATATGCCAGCGCCTTGGTCACTTCGAGATCCATCGGAGCAATCTCTGATGCCTTGCGGAACGCTGCCTCGGCTGCAGAATATTGCTTCAACGCCAACTCCACACATCCCACGTTCAAATACGAGTTGGCCATGTGATCGTCGAGCGCAACCGCCTTCTCGAACTCCTCTCTCGCTTGCTCGTTCTCGCCCAGTCTCAGATAAGCCGAGCCGAGCGCATTATGTGCGGCCACGTACTTGGCATAGAGCTTAATCGCCTTGGCCAGATGCGGAATTGCCCCCTGCGCATCCTTCCGCAGTAACATCTGATAGCCCTTCTCATACTCGCGCTGCGCCCTTCCCGGCGCCTTCAAGTCCAACGCCGAAACCGACCCGCTCGGGGTCTGTAATGGGGTAGTGCCCCCGTTCTGCCCATTGATGGTGAAAAAGTTGAAGTCCATCTGGCCGGTTTGAATGGCATCCAGTGCGACCGCGCTGGTGAAGCGGCTAGATGTGTTTTGCGGAAACGTAAGCACTTGCGCACTTGCCGCGCAGCAAAGAGCGCATAACACAACCGTTGGCAGCACAGACTGACGAAGCATGAATGGGACCTCCACAGCGGAACCGGCAGGGGTCGTTGGCAGACCAGTGTAACTCTGGCCATTGTGGCCATACAAGCAGTGTACTTTTGTCAGAGCGGAGAGCGCATCGGCTGGACGCGCCGATATGGATGCCCAGTTCCAAATTTCGGTTGGTCATCCGCTAGAATCAACTAGGAGATGCGCGGGTGTCTTCTTGCGTCCTCCGTGTCTCGGGGCTTTGGTTGTGAAGTCTTCCGCCATGATCATCGGTGTCCTGGCCCTGCAGGGTGATTTCGACGCCCACCGCCGCCGGCTCGAAGAGCTGGGCGCCACCGTTGTGCTCGTCAAAAAGCCCGAGCAGCTCGACCAGATCGACGGACTCATCATTCCCGGAGGCGAGTCCGGCACTTTCCTGAAGCTTCTCGGCGAAGCCGGATTCGAGAAGCTCAAACAATTCGTCCGCCTCAAGCCCACCTTCGGCACCTGCGCCGGGGCGATCTTGCTCGCCACCGAAGTCGAAAACCCTCCGCAAGCCGGACTCGGCGCCCTCGACATCCGCATCCGCCGCAATGCCTACGGACGCCAGATCGACAGCTCCATCCGCGAAGGTAAATTCCTCGCTGATCTCGCCAACAATCCTTCTGGCTCGCCGCTCGAAATGGTCTTCATCCGCGCCCCCAAAATCGAACGCGTCGGCGAAGGCGTCGAAGTCCTCGCCACTGAAGGCTCCGACCCCGTCGCCGTCCGGCAGGGAAGTGCCATGGCCGCCACGTTCCACCCCGAACTTTCCCCGGACACCCGCGTCCATCAGGCCTTCCTCGACCTCGTCAAAGACTGAAAGCAATAGCCACAATTGAACACAAGGTTGGGGGATTTTAGCTTCCGAAAAAATCACCGAATTTCGCTTGACATGCAAATCGCGTAACCGTATAGTTACGCATTATGCGTCACCGATCAGTTACATATTCGGCGACTCGAGACCCGGAAATCACCTTCCAGGCCCTGGCCGACCCGACTCGCCGCGCCGTGCTCGACCTCCTGCGCCGCGGTAGCCAGCCGGCCGGGCAAATCGCCAGTGCCTTTCCGGTTTCCCGTCCCGCAATTTCCAAGCACCTCCGCCTCCTGCGCCGCGCCCACCTGGTCCGCGAGCATCGCGAAGGACGGAACCGCGTCTATCAACTCAATCCCGAGCCCCTGCGCGCGGTCGACTCGTGGATCCAGCAATACCGCGTTTTTTGGGCTGCAAGCCTCAACAATTTGAAAGCATTCGTCGAAGCCGAACACGCGCGGGAAACCGAAGCCGCTTCCCGCAAACACAAATGATTTTTCCGGCGGAGCACACTCCGTCCCACAGAAAGGAAACCGCCATGACGAAAACAATCCGCGTTGCAATCCTCGCCCTTCTAGCCCTTGCCGCTACCGCAACCTTTGCGCAAACCGCTGCGCAAAAAGCGTTCGCCTCCGCCAAAGCCCTTTCCGGCACTTGGCAGGGGAAGGCTCCTGATGGAAGAGCGCTGCAAGTCACCTTTAGAACCACCGCCGCCGGCTCCGCCGTGCTCAGCGAGATTCTCGTTCCGAACGAAGACATGGTCAGCGTGATTCATCTTGACGGCCCCAACCGTCTCCTGCTGACGCACTATTGCGCCTCTGGCAACCAGCCGAGAATGGAAGCCAAAGTCTCGCCCGATGGAAAGAACATTATTTTCACCTTTGTCGACGCCACCAATCTTGCATCGCCCGAGACCGGCCACATGCAACGCATGGTGTTGAGCGTCATCGACGACAACCATCACACCGAAGAATGGACCTTCCTCGACCACGGCAAGGAAATGAAGGAACTGTTCGATCTCCACCGCAAGATGTAAGAGAAAGCTGATCAGTAATTGGTATCGCGCTGGTCACTGGCCCCTGACCCCTGACCACTAGTCCCTGACCCAAACCAAGGAGCAGTCATGCCGACCGCTACTATCACTCCCGACCAAGACGCCATCGTCAGCGAGATCGATATCTCCGCGCCTCCGGAGCGTGTCTTCAAAGCTCTGACCGACCCGGCCGAACTCCAACGCTGGTTCACCAACCCCGAGTGCCCGGCCAAAACTTGGGAGATGGATCCTCGCCCCAGCGGCCATTACCGCTACGAAACCGAGCCCGGATCCATCGTCGTCAACAACGTCCGCCAGTTCAAATGCCACGGCGAGATCCTCGAAGTCGATCCTCCCCGGCTTCTCGTCTACACCTGGATCGCGAACTGGCACGACGATGCGGCCAGCCGCACTGTCGTCCGTTGGGAACTCGCACCAAGGGACGGCGGCACCCACGTCAGAGTTACACACAGCGGCCTCGCTCACCTGCCCGTCGCGCGCAAGGATTATGCGGGTGGTTGGCCGGGCGTGGTCGAGATGCTGAAGAAGTTTGTGGAACACCACAAATAGTGGCCGGTGGTTAGTGGTCAGTGGCGAGAAAAAATAACTGATCACGACCACTGATCACTTTTCACTACCCAGAAGGAGAACCCATGGCCATCGCTACCATCACGCCCGATCAAAACGCCGTCGTAGCTGAAATCTTCATCGCCGCTCCTCCGGCCCGCGTCTTCCAGGCCATCAGCGATCCCGCGCAGCTCCCGCGCTGGTGGGGACAAGACGGCCTCTACCACGTCACCAAATCCTCCATGGACGTGCGCCCCGGCGGCAAGTGGCGACGGCGTCGGCGCCGATGGCCAGCAGTTTTATGTGGAAGGCGAATACCTGGAGGTGGATCCTCCGCGCCTCCTCGTTCACATCTGGAAGGGAAGCTACAGCGGTCCTCTGACCACTGTTGTTCGCTGGGAACTTCATCCCCAAACGGTCAATGCGCTACATCCCAACGGCCCGAAAAAGTCCGGCACCGGCACGCTCGTCCGCGTTACGCAGGAAGGCTTCGCCGGCGACGTTGCTAATGCCACCGGTCACGGGGAAGGCTGGAAGCGCGTCCTCGGCTGGCTAGAAGCGTTCGTGGAAAGGCAGGGCTAAGTCGATTCTACTTTCTTAACTCAGCCGTCCAGTTTGACACCAGCACGAGCGGCGTCGGTACGCTCTCGGGAAACGTGATCAGAATTACTCGTTTCCCATCGGCACTCACGTCGTACGGCATTCCGATCGGAGACGTATACGTAATCTGGAACATCGGCCGCACCGCTTCTACCTCAAACTCGCCGTTCCTTACACTCACACTCGCCGTGTGCAGCATTAAGTCCAGTCCGATGAACCAGAGCTCTTTGCTGTCTCCGCGCCACACGGGAAAGGTTCCGCCCGACTGCGAGACCTGCCACTTGCCCTGCCCGCTGGGAAAATGAGTGACATAAACTTCCTCGCGACCGGTCTCCGTCGAACTATAAGCGAGCCATCTCCCGTCCGGTGACAGCCGGTATTGGATCAGCCTCGCCGGAGCAGCCGGGGGCGGCACGATCGTGATCGGTTTCTTTTCGCCGCGCAGCGGCAAGGCAAAGATTCCTGTGGGAGCCGGTCCGCTCTGCGAGGTGTAAAGCAGGTACTGGCCGTCTGCGGAAAACTGAGGCGAGAGCAGAGTTGCGTGTAAGTCGGGTGTGCCGTCAAGCAACATCTCTTCTTGTCCGCCGCCGCTGGCCAAGCGTTGGCGGATAGATGTTCCCGCGCTCGTCAGCGGCCCGTTTTGCCGTATGTATACAACTCGCTGTCCGTCCGTCGACCACGAGGGCTCTCGGTGCGTCGCCCCGCCAAAGGTCAGACGCGTGCGCGATCCATTCGCCAAATCAAACACCCAGATGTCTGCCTGCGGATCTCCCATCGCGATCGCAAGTCGCTTGCCGTCTGGAGAGAGCTTTCCCGCTCCTTTGTAGAATGATCGTTCCGACACTTTCCCCACGGTGTTCCCGTTGCGTTCCATCCAGAACAGATCGTTGCCCAGCGCCTTCGATCCCGGCTCGTACAGCAAAAGTCCGTTGTCGCTTGCGCTGAACGTCGTGTGCCACGTTCCTATATCGTTCTCGACGAGATTCGCCACCGTCAGCGGCTCGCCCGAAATCGTCCCGTTCACGGGATCAAACCTGATCGCCTGCAATTGCGACTGGATGTGATACAGCAAATAACCGAATGCATATTGACCGTTCGAATCCGCGTCCATCAGATGCTTGTACGATCCGTCGTCCAGCGAGCCGAAGTAAATGCCGTGCTCCGCTTCCCCGGAGTGATTAGTAGCGAAGAACAGAAAATGTTTACCGTCTGGCAGGAACTGCGGCCAGCGGTGGGTCGTATGTTTGGCCAGGTCGAATTGCGTCAGGCGCGTGGGTTTGCCGCCGCTGGCATTGATGAGCCACAGCGTCTCGCGATAGTCGGGCTCATAGATGATGACGTTGCCGGCATTCCACGCGCCTCCACGGGGATTGGGCGCGTCCGCCACAATCGTAACCGGCCCTCCCTCGGCCCTCACCCTCTTTAGATGTCCATCTGCGAAGAAACCAATGTTCTTCCCGTCGGCCGACCAGAAGGGAAACGACGCACCTTCTGTCCCTTCCAGTTTCTTGGCTGAAAGTTCGTTGAGCGCCTCCACGTAAATGGCGCTTCTCTCCTTCAGAGTCCGAGCGCAGAATGCCACCGCGGTCCCATCACGGTTGATTGTCGGAGGGCCTGAAAAATCGCCAGTAAAATCGAAGCTCATCTGCCCCGGTGGAGGCAGGAACGTGCGCATTGTGCGCGCCGCTTGCGGAGCCCGCAACAGTGACCACCCCAATACCATTATCAGCACAGTGCAGAGCGTTGCCCATATCAAGTGCCCGCGCCAGTTTCGCCCCGCCGCGGAAATCTGGGGCGCGCCTGCGGCCGATCCTCCAATTTCAATCCACCGCAACTCCAGGCCTGCATCGGCCGCGCTCTGCCAGCGTTTGTCCGGATCTTTGGCCAGGCATTGCTGCACCGCGTGATCTAAGGCGCCAGTCGCCATCGGCTGCAACGAACTCACCGGAGCTGGATTCCGCTCCAGCACCGCGGCCATCGCGCTCGCCGCCGTCTTTCCTTCGAACGCCCGCTTGCCCGTCAACATCTCGTACAACACCGCGCCCAGCGCGAAGATGTCCGAGCGCGCGTCCGCCTCTTTGCCTTCCACCTGCTCCGGCGCCATGTATTGAAACGTTCCGACCACCATGCCCTCAGCCGTGAGCGGATGACTTCCTACGGGCGTAGACATCGTTACCGTAACGCTCGACGAGGATTCAGCCCGCACCACCAGCGGCTTCGCCAACCCGAAATCCATCAGCTTCGCGCCTTCCTTCGTCAGCATGATGTTGCCCGGCTTCAAGTCGCGATGCACCACTCCACCGCGGTGCGCTCTCTCCAGCCCCTCGCAGATGTCGCTTCCATATCTCAGCACCTGATCGAGCGGCAACGGCCCTCGCCGCAAACGATCCGCCAGGCTCTCGCCTTCCAGGTACTCCATCACCAGGTAATCGACCCCGTCCTGGTGCCCGACATCATAAAGAGTGCAGATGTGAGGATGAGTCAGGGATGAAATGGTGCGCGCCTCCCGGTCAAATCGCTGCCGCGCCTCCGCGTCCCTGGAAAGATGCGTCGGCAGAACTTTGACCGCTACGGTCCGGTTCAGACGGGTATCCAGCGCTCGATACACCTCGCCCATGCCGCCCTTACCGAGCGCAGATTGGATCTCGTAAGGCCCGAGCTTCGTTCCAGCCGTCAATCCCATGCGTCGCAGCATTATAACCATTGGTTGTGACTTCGCCGGCTGCGTCCAAATGCCGTTTCCTTTTCCTCGCTCTACCCGTCCGAGTACAATGTCGGCGCCACTCACCCAAGGAGAACACTGCATGCAAAAATCCATATTCGCCGCCCTCCTGCTCGCCGCAACTCTGGCGATCCCTGTCCACGCACAAGACGCGATGAAGAAAGACGCTGCCATCAAGCCCGCCGATCCCGAATCCAAAGTCGTGCTCGACTCCTGGAACGACATCGGCCGCAAGCTCATCGCCATGGCCGAAGATTTCCCAGAAGACAAGTACGACTTCAAACCCAATCCCGCCCAGCGCAGCTTCGCCGAGCAACTCCTGCACGCCGCCGGAGCCAACTACTACTTCATCAATCCCGTGATTGGCCAGAAGCCTCCCGCCGAAGAGGACATGAAGCGCGATAAGTTCAAGACCAAAGCCGACATCGTCGCCTTCGTGAAAAAAGCCTTCGCGGATGGCGCCGCGGCTATCCAGTCCAAAGGCGACAAAGGGCTCTCCGCCACCATCGTCGATCCTTTTGCCCACCAGCAGGTTCGTGTGCTCGATTACGCCTACGGATTCATCGAGCACTGCGGCGAGCACTACGGGCAACTGGTCGTCTATTACCGCTCTGCCGGCCTGGTTCCGCCGGAGTCGCGTCCCAAAAAGTAGCGTTGAAGGAAAGAGGTGATCGAGGGGTCCCCACCCTTCTTTCGCGTTCTTTGCGAAAGAGGGGTGGGGACTTTGACTTCAAGGCTTTATTTCCGACTTCTGATTTCACTTTCCGGCGTCACAAACTACCGATACGCGTACGGATACCGTCGCGCCCGTTCCGGAAAAATCTTGATCATTACCAACCCCGCCACGAACCCGCCCACGTGCGCCCACACCGCCACCCCGCCCACATCGTGTCCCGGCCGCGCCATCGACAACGTTGCCGCGCCCACAAAAAATTGGAACACGAACCAATACCCCAGCATGATCCACGCCGGAATATAAAACACGAACACGAAGAACCACGTCAGCACCCGGGCTCGCGGATACAGAATGAAATATGCTCCCAACACTCCCGCAATCGCACCGCTCGCTCCCACCGTCGGCAAGTTGGAGCTCGGATAAATCGCCACCTGTGTCGCCATCGCAATCAATCCCGACAGCACATAAAACACGAGGTACTTGAAATGCCCCAGATAATCCTCGATGTTGTCTCCAAAAATAAACAGGAACCACATATTCCCCAGCACGTGCGTCCAGCCGGCGTGCACAAACATCGACGTGAAGAACGGAATGATGATTGCCGGCAGCGAATACTTTGGCGATCCCGCCAGAAGCGCCGAAAAATGCGACGGCACCACTCCAAATTGCCGCGCAAACAACTCGTAGCTGCGCTGGTCGAGCGTGGACTGAAAGAGATAAATAAGAATATTCAGCGCGATCAGAAATCCATTCACATAGGGCGTGCTGTATCGCGGCTGGTCATCTTTGATCGGGAACATGGCGGATTTGGTAAGTTAGTGGATTGAGTAATCGGGTGATTGGGTAATTGGGGAATTTAAGACCGGCGCGCTCCAGCTTTTAAATTACCAGATTACTCAATTACCAAATTACCAAATTCTTCATGAACGCTGTCCTCATCATCGACAAGCCCGCCGGACTCACTTCGCACGACGTCGTCAACCGTGTCCGCCGCATCCTGAATCAGCGCTCCGTCGGCCATCTCGGCACCCTTGATCCCATGGCCACCGGCGTCCTTCCTCTGGTCATTGGTAGCTTCACCCGCCTCGCCCAGTTCTACACCGCATCCGAGAAGACCTACGAAGGCACCATCCGCTTTGGTTTTTCCACCGATACCTACGACGCCGAAGGCGAGCCCACCAGCCCGTCTCAGGATGTCACGCTGTACAAAGATCAACTGGAAGTCCTCGCCGCCAAATTCCGCGGAGTCATCGAGCAGCTTCCACCTCCATTTTCCGCAAAAAAAATTCAGGGCGTGCCTGCCTACAAGCTCGCCCGAAAGCACAAGGAAGTGGTGCTCCAGCCGGTGCAAGTCGAGATCAAGGAATTCGAGATTCTCTCCGTCGACGCCGCCCGCGCCCATTTTCGCGCCCGCGTCGCCTCCGGCACCTACATGCGATCGGTCGCCCACGACATGGGCAAAGCTCTAGGCTGCGGCGCCCACCTCGAATCCCTCCGCCGCACCGCGGTCGCCGAATTCACGCTAGCCGACGCCCACACCCTAGACGCCGTGTCCGAATGTGGCGCGGGCGCCCACGCCCGCGCAGCTGACAGTGCCCCGCACCCTGTCGACACACTCGATGCGTTCGACAGTCTATGCGTCCACCCGCGCAAGCTTCTCCCGCAATTTCCCTCGGTCACCGCCGACGATCCTACCGTCAACCGCATCCGCGCCGGACGCACCGTCAACCTCCCAGAACTCTCCCGCGCCCGCCAGGTCAAGGTTTTCTCCGGCCAGCGCGACCTGATCGCCATCGCCACCCGCGTCGCCGGCTCTTTGTTCCATCCCAAACTGGTTTTGGCCACAAGCGACGCGCCGGCGGTCCCTACTGTTCACGGCACCTGAGCGCCCTCAGTCCCGACATACACGGCATACAGAGATTGGCTCGCCGCCATGAAGAGGCGATTTTTCTTCACCCCGCCGAAACACAAATTGGCACAGGTTTCGGGAAGATGGATTTTGCCAATCAGAACTCCATCCGGGGCGAACACATGCACTCCGTTAAAACCATCGCCTGCCCACCCGGCGGCAGACCAGACGTTCCCGTCCACGTCGCAGCGAACGCCGTCCGATGTCCCGGGAGCCATGTTTGCGAACATGCGGCCATTCTTCAGCCGCACCCCATTCTCCACGTCGTATACACGAATCGGCCGGGGATCGCCCGCATGTTTGGGTTCGCCGGTGTCCACGATGTACAGCTTCTTCTCATCGGGCGAGAAGCAGATGCCATTCGGCTTATCCATGTCGCTGGCCACCACGGTGACTTCATGCGTTGTCGGATCCAGACGATAGACATTGGCCGGAAGTTCGAAGGCCGCTTTGTGGCCTTCGTAATTCGACATAATGCCGTAGCCCGGATCGGTAAACCAGATCGCGCCATCGGAGTGAACTGCCAGATCGTTGGGAGCATTCAGAGGTTTACTTTGAAAGCGGTCCATCAACACCGTGATTGTTCCGTCGTGTTCGGTGCGGGTCAGGCGCCGCGTATCGTGCTCGCAGGTGAGGAGTCTGCCTTGCCGGTCGCGATAATTGCCGTTGCTGTAATTCGACGGGCTGCGGAACACGCTGACTTCGCCCGTGTCCTCCAGCCATCGCAGCATGCGGTTATTCGGAATGTCGCTGAACAGCAGATACCGTCCATCCCCAAACCAAACCGGGCCTTCCGCCCATCGTGTGCCCGTGTACAGACGTTCGACAGCGGCGTTGATGACCTTGTATTTCGAGAAGCGCGGATCGACCGCTTCCACCGCCGGATCGGGATAGACAACCGTCGTCTTCGCATCTTGCGTCTTGGCGAGCCTCAGTGGATCGACCGCCAGCGCTGTGACCGCCCCAGCTGTAAGGTTCATGAAGGTGCGTCTCTGCATTCGTTTCACCCCGTGGCAGAAATGCCGGCCCGGTGCACCTTATCACGTCCTTTTGCTCCGAGGAATAATCCCGCAAGAGCAATCGGGACGCTGTGATCCGGCCCGAACTGCACTCTGAACACGCAGGAAACTTGTTACAATGCGGCGAATCTTCACGGGAGGAATTATGCAGGCGGATCACGTGGAATTCTCATGGGACGCAGGCACGTCTAGCTGGCTGATCAGGATTGAAGCTGGCGAGGAAGTGATACGGCGCCACTGTACCTTACCGCAGAATGCTGATCAGCAGACACTGCGCACCGCCATCGAGAAACTCGTCGCCGACGAAGGCTACAAAGTGGATGCAGCGAATTTGGTCCGCCGGTAAGCACACCAGTCTCAGTTCATGTGGCGCGGGCGCCCACGCCCGCGCAGCCGACAGCACCCAGGCCCTGTCGGCACACACGAGGCGCTCGCCAACTTGTGCTTCTCTCAGTCAGCGGGACGATCCTTCGGCAAACCGCATCCGCAGCCCATGCCAGGCCTCGAAGTCGATTTGCACCTTTCTCGGTGCAAATGTGCAAAACCTTGTCAAGGCCCAAAACTGGTGCAATTTCCCCTAAGTCAAACACTGACAAGAAGAAATAAATGCATACTTTCTGCCCATTTACCTCGCGCAACTTGATATAATAGATTTAGAGTTAGAAATTGAAAAAGCGCTGCCTCCGGGCCGCGCTTTTCGTGTCTTAGGCCAAATATTCACAATTTCAGTGTAAGGAGACCAGGCGCAGCCAACCAGCTGCGCCTTTCGTATTTATGAGCAGAAGCAAGGACAAACCGTCCTGTTCGTCGCGTAGTCGTCAACCTCTCATCGGACATCCTTCGCGCAAGCGCCTCGGCGAAGCCATCGAGGCCGCATTCCTGGCTGCCGTCGCCCTTTTCAACTTCGATATAGCCCGTCCTTGGGGAGAAACCCATCCCTACGACTTTCTGGTGAGCGCCGGGCGCGGATTCTGGCGCGTTCAGGTCAAAGCCACTGAACGCTGCGCCGATAACCGCTACCGCGTCAAAGCCACCGGATGGCGCGATGCCTACACCTCCGACGACATCGACTTCATCGCCGCCTACATCATCCCAGAAAAGCTCTGGTATATCGTCCCCATCGAAGCCATTGCTCCCCGCAAAGGCCTCCGCTTCTATCCCCACGACGGCCGAAAATCCCTCTTCGAAAAATACCGCGAGGCCTGGTGCCTCCTGGCCTGCGATCCCAAAGCCCGCGGCGTGAAAGATATCCCAGCCGTCTGCCGGTGCAGGGAACTCCCCACCCGCTGCTCCGTCTGCCCCAATCGCCGATGTGGGGTGATGTGACGCGGGGGGCTGTGGCGCGAGGGTTATGTGACGCGAGGGTTATGTGGCGCGGGAGTCATGTGGCGCGGGCGCCCACGCCCGCGCTGCGTGCAGCAACATCAACTGCTGGCGCTCAGATGAACGCCTAGGAGCACCGCATGCCCGAATACACCAGCCTGCAGCGTCCGGGATACGAGTATCGCCGCCGCTTGCCGCACTATCAGAATGCTTCCGGCGCTCTGTTTGTCACGTTCCGCACTTTCGGTTCTCTGGTGCTCCCGGAGTCAGCACGCGAAGTGATGCTCAGGCACTGTCTCTATGATCACGGCAAAAGGATTCACCTCTCGGCCGCGGTCGTCATGCCCAATCATGTGCATATTCTTTTCTGGGCAATGCGGGATGACTCCGGCTGGCCATTTCCGTTATTCACGATCATGCAGAGCTTGAAGGGTTCATCGGCACATAGCCTGAACAAACTCCTTTACCGATCCGGCCCGTTGTGGGACGAGGAGTCGCTCGACCACGTGCTGCGCTCAAACGAGAGCTGGGAGCAGAAGCACGAGTATATCCGCCAGAACCCAGTAAGAGCAGGTTTGGTAAAGCGCGCTGAAGATTACCGCTGGCTTTGGCTGGATCCGTTGTCATATGTCATAGCGGGTGGCGTCTTATGTAGCGCGGATCCATGTGGCGCGGGCGCCCCCGTCCGCGCTGCCGGCAGCGCATCCACTACATAGAAATAGAATTCCGGATTTCGTAACAAAACCGGCCCCAGTAGTTCAGCGGCCCGTCGCTTAGTCATAATCGGCCTCTCGCGACGATGGCTGAGGGGGCCGGGGCGTATCTCTATGCCATATCGTCTCTCTCCTTTTCTCGTTTTACTTCTCTGTCTATCGGCCTGCAGCGATAGCCACTGGCACCCCGACCCTGCCTCCTCCGACGCCAAGACCCTTAAGATCGCCGTCTTTGGATCCACTGCCGGTGACGAACAAAGCTACAACGCCTCGGCGCAAGCCGCCAAGTTGGCGCAAGACAATGATGACGTCAAGGCTCTTCAGGGTTACGTCACCATTGAGCAGCGTGAAGACGCAGAGAGTCTCGCTCAGGCCGTCGACGACGCCCGCCGCATTCGTGATGACCCCGACGTTCTGGCGGTCGTCGGACATTCCTACTCCGGCACCACCCGCGCTGCACTTCCCATCTACGAGCAAGCCGGAATTCCGGTCATGATGCCAACCGCGACATCGCCGTACGTCATGTACAAGTTCGATGAGCACGGCGCTTGGCCAAACTTCTCTGAACTGGAGAACAGGGAAGCGCCTTATCCCAGATTCCGCAATGCTTTTCGCCTGATTCCCAGCGATGTGCCCAGCCAGGTCGAAGCCATCGAAGCCACTACTCGCAAGTCGCTCAAGTTGAAGCCCGAAGAGGAGCCCAATCCCCAGCCCGACTCAGCTGAGCCCGCCAAACGTCCGAGAATTATGCTGGTTTGCGATGTTACGAAACGAAATGGCGCCAACGTTTATACCCAACCCATCTGCCAATCCCTGCTCCGTGACAGCACTGGCCACTCCATCGCCAAATACATCGCGCGCTATAGGGAATACGACGTGGACACAGTGGATGTGTGGGCGATGGTGACTGAGATCCACGCTGTCATGCGCAGCGAAACTTCAAAACAAATCGTCTTTGTTGGTTATCCGGAACTGGCCCGCATGCTGCTCGAGGAATTGACGGAGCGGTCCAATCCCGTGAGCGACAACATGAAAAGTTACACCTTCATCATGTCCGAGGCCTGCCTGTCGAATGAGTTGCTGCAGTTCGGCGCCACACTTTACGTCACTTCACCGTTCAATCGATCCCGCGTCGAACAATGTCTGCCCCAGCTGAAGCAAATCGAGCACGATAAAAACGTTGTGCTCTCCGCCGAGGGCTACGCCTACGATGCAATCGTCATCCTCGCCAAAGCAGCCAACCAGTGCAAGACCAAGAATCAGCTTGGACGAGAGTGCGTGCTCGATTACTTGCAGCTGAACGGCGACAACTTGCCCGGAAAATGCGAGAGCTACTGGATCGGCAACGGAGAGCGAAAGGCGGCGCCTTACTATGTCTACGCAAACTGCGGAGGAGAGCTTAAGCAAACTGGAGAAGTTGGAACCGAGCACGAGATCTATGAAAAGTGGTCCTGCCAGCAAAGCGCTCGATAAGTATTGGCGCCATGGTTTTGTCCTCGAACTGGTGGTGCTGGACTGTGTTGTCCTGCTCATCTGCGCCTTCGACGTGTTCCGTTTCTGGCTCGGCGGTCACGCGTTCTCCGCCGCAGTCGGTGTTGCTGTCGAAAAATTGCGCGAAGGTCAAGGCGCGGCTGTCACCGCTGCCGTGCTCCTGTTCTTCGTCGTCGGCTTGCCCATGATCGTCGCGCTCATCGCGTCCTTACCTGCCATCCACGAACGTTGGCCCAAGCTTTTTCTTCCGCGCTCGGGTGAAGTCGTTGCGACTCACTTGCTGTTCAGTATCCTGGTGGCCTCGTTCACCGCCATCGCCATCGCCATGGAAGTCCTCGCCGGATACGAGAACAACGAAGGCCTCAAGTATGGCTTCCGTTCCTCCTGGCTCGGCATCGTCTTCCTCGGCCAGCCCCTTTGGGCCTCATACATCTCCCCCATCATCCGCAAATTCTTCATCCGCCTCCCCCACGAAAAAGAGCCGCTATCGAAAGTCGCTAAGGAAATCATCACCGAGGAGCCTTTGGAGTCCCAGCACGTCGCCTAGAGAAGCGAAAACACTGAAATGTGGCGCGGGCGCCCGCGCCCGCGTCTACCGGCAGCAATCAACTGCTCGCGATGAAGTAACCTTGGGACCTCTTAGTTCGGACTCCTCGTTCGTAATGAAAGCGGCCATGGTGAAATGACAATATTTGGCTAACAGCTAAAGGCTAAGAGCTAAAAGCTGCACCTAGCAGCTAGCAGCGTCCACCGTTATACTTGCTCTATATGTCTGGGGTTCCGGAACAAGACGCGCAGAAAACCTTTTATCTCGAAACTTTTGGCTGCCAGATGAACGCCCACGACTCCGAAAAAGTCGTCGGAACGCTCGTGCAGGAAGGCTATAGGCAGGTGGAAACCGTCGAGCAGGCTGACCTGATTCTCTACAACACCTGCTCCATCCGGGATAAAGCGGAGCAAAAGGTTTTTCATCGCCTTGCCGACTTCAAGAAACTCCAGGCGCAAGGCAAGAAATTCGGCGTGCTGGGATGCGTCGCGCAGCAGGAAGGCGAAAAGATTTTCGAACGCGCCCCCCACGTTTCGCTGGTATGCGGCTCGGCCTCGTATCGCAAGCTCCCGGACATGCTGGCGCAACTTGAATCCGCTCCCAAGATCGAAGCAGGGAAGTCCAGAATCCGGAAGGGAGAAGCCGCAAACCTGGTTCGCATCACCGGGCTAGACGACCGCAAGACCGACGAATGCTTCGAGACCGAATTCACCGCGCGCACTAATCCGCACCGTGCCTACATCACCATCATTGAAGGCTGCGATAAGTTCTGCGCCTACTGCGTGGTCCCGTTCACGCGCGGCAAAGAGCGCAGCCGCACCTCAGAGTCCGTCCTCGCCGAAGCCCGCCAGATTGTCGATCTCGGCTACAGCGAAATTCAACTGCTCGGCCAAAACGTAAATTCTTACAAAGATCCAGCTGGGAAGAAGTCCTTCGCTGAATTGCTCGCCGCCGTAGGCGAGGTTCCCGGCATCAAGCGTGTCCGCTTCACCACTTCGCATCCGCGCGACTTCGGACGCGACATTGTCCAGGCGATCGACACCGTGCCGACCCTTTGCGACCACGTCCACCTTCCCGTCCAGAGCGGCTCCACGCGAGTTCTCGATGCCATGCAGCGCCTCTACACTCGCGAACAATATCTCGAACGCATCTCATGGATGAAAACCGCCAGGCGCGAAATCAGCATCACAACAGATGTGATCGTGGGATTTCCAGGAGAGACCGAAGCCGATTTCGCCGAAACCCTCAGCCTCCTTGAGGAGGTCGGCTATGATGGCGTGTTCTCATTCAAGTACTCTCCGCGCCCCAACACACCCGCCGTGGGCCTGGAAGACGCAATCCCGGAAGAAGAGAAATCCCGACGCTTAGAAGTCCTCATGGCGAAGCAGCGAGACATTCAAGTTGCCCGCTACCGCAAATATATCGGCTCAAGATGTGAAGTAATGGTTGAAGCTCGCAATCAATCCCGCAACCAATGGATCGGCCGCACCTCGCACAACAAAACCCTGAACTTCACCGCACCGGATGCTGCGGCTCCCAAAGTCGGAACCTACGCCCCCGTCATGGTGACGGCCAGTTTTCCCAACAGCCTCGCAGGCGTAATGGTGATATAACACAAGCATTTTCGGAGGTCCCCGATGGAAGTCGAAATGACAATCCGCGGCCTAATGATGGATCCGGTGAGTAATATGCCGATCGTCATTTTGAAGGATATTGGCGGCGAGACGGTGCTGCCGATCTGGGTGGGGGTGTACGAAGCCAATGCGATTGCGCTGGAGATGGAGAAAGTGTCGACGCCGCGGCCGATGACGCACGATCTGATCAAGAACGTGCTGATGGGACTGGAGACGCAGGTGCACAAGGTCGTCGTCACCGAATTGAAAGAAGATACGTTTTATGCGGTGATCTGGCTGGAGCGCGGGGGCGAGGTGATCAGCATCGATTCGCGTCCGTCGGACGCGTTGGCGCTGGCGCTGCGGGTGGATTGTCCGATCTTTGTCGACGACATAGTGCTGAAGACTTCGAAACTGGCGGCGAATATGTCGGACCGGGTCACGAGCGAAGAGTTGCGCAAGTGGCTTGAAGGTTTAAACGACGAGGATTTAGGGAAGTACAAGATGTAGGCTCCAGCCCATCGATTAAGCCATTCCGTGCACCACAAGTCATCCCAACAATCCGAAGCTCCGACGGTCCCACCGCTTTACATAATACCTGTTATCGGACATTGAATAACCTGCCAGCCGGTGCCCTTACGCGGCTCGGATGACGCGACCGGGGCCTCGATTCCGTGCCTACAGGGTCCCGGTTGAGGGCACGATCTCGAGCGTTTCGACGGTGACGTTGGGCGGC
>DASTCU010000283.1:0-37689 GCA_035710825.1 Candidatus Sulfotelmatobacter sp. | reverse complement strand
TCGCGGTCGCCCTGGTAGTAGGCGTCGACGCGAATCCAGTGCATGTGGCGGCCGAGCAGAGTTTGCTCTTTGCCAACAACTGCGATGTTATTTTCCGACTGGCAGGCCACGATGCAGTTGTTGCAGCCTACGCACTTGTTGAGGTCGATGGTCATGCCCCAGGCGTAGGTCTCTTTGTCGTAGGGATAGGGCTGGTAGAGCGAGAGGCCGGGCGCGGGCTGCTCTTCCTGGGCGAAGTGCGGCTCTTTGCGATATTCCTCGAGACTCGTCTCGCGCACCAGGGGACGCGTGTCACCATCGGGCGTGGTCATCGACTGCATGCCCTGGGTGGAGGCGAGTTCGTAAATCTCTCCGGTCTTGCGGATCTGCACGCCGGAAGCGATCCACGGAGCAGCGGTGGTGCGGAACTGATAGGCGTCGAAGCCTTGCGCGGTGCCGACGCGGCCGGCGCGGGTGCGTCCGTAGCCGAGGGTGATGATGATGGAGTTGTCGGGATGTCCGGCTTGAATCCAGATGGCACCCTTGGCTTTTTTGCCGTTGAGTTCGAGTTCGACGACATCCTTCGCCGCGAGTTGCAGGCGCTGCGCCATCTTGGGGCCGACGAGCACGGCGTTGTCCCAAGTGAGCTTCGACATCGGCTTGGGGAGTTCCTGCAGCCAGCCGTTGTTAGAGAATTGCCCGTCGTAGATGGTGGGGTCGCGGCGGATGTTGAGCTCGATGGCATTGGCGTCGGCGGACTTTGATTCTGCTGGCGGCGCTGCTGATTTTGCCGTAACAGACTTGGGCGCGAAGGCGGTGCCTTCAATCCAGCCGTCGTGCAGAGACTTGCGCCAGAACTGCTCGAAGTCGGCACCGGTGTGTTGCTTCTGCCAGTAGGCGCGAACGAGATCGTAGCCGGTGGCGTCGGCTTGGCCGGAGAGCATGGCGACGAATTCCAAGGGGCTCTTGGCTTGATACAGAGGAGCAATGAGCGGCTGAATGATGCTGACGGTGCCGTCGTAGGCGCGGCCGTCGCCCCAGGCTTCGAACTCGTGCGTGGCGTTGACGTGCCACTGGCAGAGTTCGGCGGTTTCGTCCTGATAGAGGCCGTAGTGCACACGCAACTGAACTTTGTTGCTCTTCAGGGCGTCGGCGAAGTTCAGATCGGCGGGAGCATCGTAGACCGGGTTGCCGCCGAGGATGATCAGCAGATCGACTTTGCCGGCGTTGATTTCGGCAACGAGTTCTTTGAGGGATTCGGTCTGGTTGGTTGGGTTCGCGTCGATCGGATCGGTGTAGAAAACGGTCTTGCCGACATTACCCGACGTTTGATTGAGTGAGTGAACTAGAGCGTGGACGACGGGTGGCTGATGGTCGCCTGCAATGAACAGTGTTGGCTTCTGAGCCATTTGGTGCTTCTTGATGTCTGATACTACGTACCGAAACGGCGGATTCCCCGTCTTCGCCCAGAACTGTTCCAATCCGTCGATTGCCACCCCTTGGACAAACTGCTCGATCTCTGCTGCACGCACTGGTAGCCGATGATCGGCTTTTGCTCCAGTTGAGCTCGGCGTGCTTTCCATAACGTAGAGACGATTCGTGCTGTCGCCATCAGGATCGCGGCGCTTGGCGAAATCGCGGATGTAGCGCGCATTTCCCGGGAATCCGGCGTAGAGGAAGTCGGCGTCGAGCGAGACGATGACGTCGGCCTTCGAGAAATCGTAGCGAGTTTCCACCGGCTGGCCGAAGGCAAGCTTTGCGCCTTCGAGGACGTTGTCGCGGTTGACCGGTTCGTAGACGTGCCACTTGGCCTGCGGATACACCTTCAGCAAATTGCGGATCTGATCGGACAGCGTGGGCGAAGAAATGGTCGGCGTGAGGATGCGAATGCCCGCGCCCTGCAGGGCTTTCTGCGCGCTGAGCGGGCCGCGAATAGCGCTGAGGAATCCCGCGTAGGAGCGCTGGTCGCCCATGGAGATCACGCTCTGCGAGCGGTCGGGATCGTACAAGGTGAGCAGCGAGGCCTGGGTAAAGATGTCGGTGCCGCCGAGCGAAGCGGGATGCTGATCGTTGCCTTCGATTTTGGTGGGGCGGCCGAGATGGCTTTCGACCAGAACCGGGCTGGCGTATCCGCCGAGCGTGACCGCGGTGGCGTAGTACATGGGGCGGCCGGGGATGACGTTTTCCGGCTGGCGCACGTAGGGGACGATGGGCTCGAGCGGGAGGCGGACGCATCCGGTCATGCCGGCGAGGCCGAGCGAGGCGCCCATGACCTTGAGGAATCCGCGGCGCGAGACGGTGTCGAGCCATTCGGAAGCGCCTTTGGGGAATTCGCGGTGCAGGGCTTCCTGGAATGCGGGGCTGCCGGCGAGTTCTTCGAGCGAGCGCCAGTATTCCGGGCCCGTTTTTTCGGCAGCATCGTGCGCGGTGGCGGCGTCGATTTTTTCACGCACGGAGTTCAGATCGAGCGTGGATTTTTTGCCGGGACAGATGTCTTCGCGGATCGCGCCGTTATGTTTGTTGTCGTTCGTCATTTCTATCTATGGCAAGTGCTGCAGGTGGTGATGTCGACCACGTTGCGCACGTTATATTTTTTGACCAGGGCGGCTCCGAGGGCCGCCTGATCGGTGTAAGTGTGGCCTTCGAAAACCACCGGGCTCGCGCTGGTCGGTGGCTGGTAACGCATGTTGAACACCTGATCGCGCGGGCGGAGATTATCTTGCGGCGCGCGATGGCAGCTGAGGCACCACTCCATCTGCAGCGATTCCTGCTGGTACATCAGCGGCATCGTGTCGACCGGGCCGTGGCAGGTGTTGCAGCCGACGCCCTTGGTGACGTGAATGCTGTGGTTGAAATAAACGAAATCGGGAAGCGTGTTGACCCGCGTCCACTCGAGCGATTGGCCGCTGCGATAGCTGGCACGCACGGGCTCGAGCAGCTTGGCATTGGTCCAGATCTGCGAGTGGCAGTTCATGCAGGTCTTGGTGGGAGGAATGCCGGCGAAGCTGGAAGTCTCGACCGAAGTATGGCAGTAGCGGCAGTCGATACCCAATCCGGTGACGTGATGCTGATGGCTGAAGGGGACCGGTTGCGGCTTGCGTACGCCCGCCAGGGTGACATAAGGAGATCCCTGGATGGCGTAACCCACCCAAATCAGAGCGGCGATTACGAAGATGGCGCCGAAAATCGTGGCGCGAGCGAGCGTATTCGTGCTGCGATGAAAGATCTGCGACATTCTCTTTTGAGATCTGGCTCGAAGAGACCCGGCGGAGCTTATTTAAACTCGTCCGCTGTTGGTGCGATAGTTCCTGTTAGAAAGAGAAAACCACCCACTGGTTTTCAGAGTCGTTTGCGAAACTAGAGATTATAAATATTTCGCAAAGCTTTGTCGCGGATTTTTGAAAATTCGCAAAAGAAAAAAGTTATGAACAAACGTTACTGGAATCGCTGTAGAGTTTTTCAACGAAATCGTACTTACGTCGCAGATTGCGACGCGCTCGCGAGGCAGCGGACTATCTGAGATTCATGACCAGCAGCTTGGGTTCGGTCATCTCTTCGATCGCGTAACGAAGGCCTTCGCGCCCGAGGCCGGAATCTTTGACGCCGCCGTAGGGCATGTGATCGATGCGGAATGAGGGGACATCTCCGGCGATCACGCCGCCGACTTCGAGTTCTTCGTAGGCCTGGAACAGCAGCTTGGCGTCGCGGGCGAAGACGCCGGCTTGCATGCCGTAGGGCGTGCTGTTTACCTGGCGCAGGGCGTGATCGAAATCGCGATAGGGCTCGACGGTTACGACCGGGCCGAAAATTTCCTGGCAGTTCACTTTCATGTCGGGCTTGGTGCCGGTGAGGACAGTGGGCTCGACGACCAGCTTGTTGCGATGTCCGCCGCAGAGCACGCGGGCACCGGCGCGAACGGCCTCTTCGATCCAGGTGATGGTGCGGATGGCGTCGCTCTCGCGGATCACCGGGCCGACGTCAGTGGATTCGTCGAGGGGATCGCCGCTCTTCAGCTTCTTCACGCCTTCGACGAAGAGATCAGTGAATCTTCCGTAGACCGAGTGTTCGACCAGAATGCGCTGCACCGAGATGCAGGTCTGTCCGGCGTATCCGAAGCCGCCGGTGACGCAGCGGTCGGCGGCGTAGTCGAGGTCGGCGTCGCTGTGCACGATGACGGCGGCGTTGCCTCCGAGTTCGAGCACGACTTTCTTTTTTCCGGCGCGGCGCTTGATGTCCCAGCCCACGGGAACACTTCCGGTGAAGCTGATGAGCTTGATGCGGTCGTCGGTGACGAGCAGGCCGGCGTCTTCATTTGACAAGGGAAGCACATTGAGGCCGCCGTCGGGCCATCCCGCCTGCTGCACGCATTCGGCCAGAAGCAGCGAGCAGAGCGGCGTTTGCGGCGCGGGCTTCAGGACCATGGGGCATCCCGCGGCGATGGCGGGAGCAACTTTGTGCGCGACCAGGTTGATCGGGAAATTAAAGGGAGTGATGCCGGCAACGGGGCCAAGAGGGAAACGACGGACGATGCCCCAGCGTCCGGCGGTGAATTCCTGCCAGTCGAGGGGAAGGAATTCGCCGTAGATGCGGGTGCTTTCCTCGGCGGCGACGTTGAAGGTGAAGATGGCGCGCTCGACTTCGGTGCGAGCAGCTTTGATGGGCTTGCCGGCTTCTTGAGCCAGAGTATGCGCGAATTCTTCTTTGCGCTCGCCCATGGATGTGGCGATGCGACGCAAGACGCGCTGGCGCTCGAAGGCAGGCAGGCGGCGCGTGGTGCCGAAAGCTTTGACGGCGGCGGCTATGGCGGCTTCAGCGTGCTCTTTTCGGCCTTGCGTGACGCGGGCGACGAGGCTGCCATCGTAGGGAGCGTGAATCTCGACGAGATCGCCATCCTGCTGCCAACGGCCATCCACAAAAAACCCATGCGTCGCAACCGGCGCGATCGTCATCTCAGCCATGATTTGTTGGGCCCCCAGAAATCGCCTTCCATAATTATAGGACTTGGATGCAAGACGATATAACTGAGGATTTCGAAAATCGGAACCACGGAGAGCACAGAGGGGCACAGAGAAGGAAAGCGGCAGCCTTTACAATGGCTCGCGATGGCTACCAGTGGCTTGACGACTATATCTGATCTGGGGCAGCGGGTGCGGCGGAGGGAGATTTCTCCGGCGGAGATCACCCGGGAATGCCTGAGCCGCATTGAGAAGGTGAATCCGGCGCTGAATGCGTTTATTACGGTGATGGCGGAATCGGCGCTTGCCGAGGCGCGGACGGCGGAAGCTGAGATTGCGCGGGGGGAGTGGCGGGGGCCGTTGCACGGGATTCCCCTGGCGCTGAAGGATTTGGTTGACACGGCGGGCGTGCGCACGACGGCGGCCAGCGCTCTATATAAGGATAGGGTTCCGCTCGAAGATGCCGAGGTGGTGCGGCGTTTGCGGCAGGCTGGGGCGGTTATTGTCGGGAAGAATAATCTGCATGAGTGCGCTTATGGGGGCAGTTCGCTCATAAGTTATTTTGGCGACATCCATAATCCGTGGGACGTGGGGAGGATTACGGGCGGGTCGTCGGGAGGCTCGGCTGCGGCGGTGGTTACGGGCATGGCATGCGCTGCGATTGGAACCGATACCGCGGGATCGATTCGCGAACCGGCGGCGCTGTGCGGGTGCGTGGGGCTGAAGCCGACGTACGGACGGGTGCCGAGCCGGGGCGTGATTCCGCTTTCGTTGTCGCTGGATCATGTGGGGCCGCTGGCGGCTACCGTCGCCGATGCGGCGATCGTGCTGCAGGCGATTGCGGGATACGATGCGGCTGATATCACTACGTCAGAAGTCCCGGTTGCGGATTATATTTCTGCGGCGCAGGAAGGCGCGAAATCGCTGCGCGTGGGCGTGCCGCGGGCATACTTCTTCGACGATCTGGATGCGGAAGTGGCTGCGGCGGTGGAGCATGCGCTGCGCGGGATCGAGGCGCTGGTTTCCGAGGTGAGGGAGGTAGTGCTCGAAGTGCCTACCGATCGAAGGCTGCAGACGGCGGAGGCGTACGCCTATCACGCCACAAACGTCGCGAAGACGCCTGAGTTGTATCATCCGGAAACGCTGCGCCGCATTCGCGCGGGAGAGGATGTCTCCGCGGCGGAATATATCCAGCGCCGGCGCGAGTTGGAGGAAGCGCGGCGCGGCATTCGCAAGGTTTTCGGCGATGTGGATGTGCTGGTGACGCCGACGATTCCGATGCCTGCGCCGGCGATTGCGGATCTGCGGGCGAATGCGGACGCCTTGCGGCCTGCCGAATTGAAGCTGCTGCGGAACACGCGGCCGTTCAATGTGTGGGGATTGCCGGCGATTTCATTGCCCTGCGGGTTCACGCAAGGCGGGCTGCCGATTGGATTGCAGATTGCGGGACCACCGTGGCGCGAAGATCTGGTACTGCGGCTGGCGCATGCCTACGAGCAGGCGACAGCATGGCATAAGCGGCAGTGTCCAATGCTGGTGTGACGAGGGCTAACTTGCCGGTGCCAGCAAACTGTTGATGTCGTTCAAGAGTTTCTCCGCCGCTTCGCCCGGATCCTGGGTGTGAAAGTTCTCTTCGAGAATCAGGAATCGGACATCGGGAGAAACCTCTCTCAGGGCTTGCTGGATTGGTTTGCCGCGAATGGCCTGAATGCGCGAGGAGATTACGACCAGCTTCGCCTTCGTGGCCTTCAGCAGAATCTGGGCGTCGTCGACACTGGTGGTGGTCAGGGCATTGTATCCGGCGCTGCAGAGCACCTCGCGCAGGAAGGCGCAGACATCGGTGGATGGGTACACGCAAAGCATGCGCGGCCGGGCATCGCCGGTTTTACCCCGCGAGTAGCGCGAGCCTAAATAGGCCGCCGTGATTGCTTCTTCGATCGAATCGTAGGTTTCAAATTGCGGAAGCAGGTGAGTGAGTTCCAGAACCTTGCGGATCTTGGGAGGAACTCCGCAGAGTTTGAGGTCTCCGCCTTTGGCGCGCGCGGCTTGCATCAGTCGCATCAGAGCACCCAGGCCGCTACTGTCGATGAACTCCACGGGATCGAGTTGCAGGACAACGTCGCCGTGCTTCTCAATGGCGTCGCCCACTTGAGAGTGCAGGGTGAAGACCTCGTTGCCGGCGACGATGCGGCCATGACATTGAATGACGAAGACTTCGCCGACGGGACGGCTCTCCAGGCGCAACTGCATGACGCCTCCTCAATTCGAAGGTAACCGCGAATCGCGCGAATCTTACGTCAGTGAAATGGGGTAGTCAATGCAGAATGCCGATGGGAGATTTCAAAATCTTGAACCACAGAGATCACCGGGGTTCACGGAGGAAACGTTTTTGGTCAGGTCTGGTCATTTGCTCGATTAATGACATTGCGTCATGACTCGGAACCGCGCGAGGCGAAGGCTGAATTAATTCGCTATGCCATTTAGCGTTACCTCAAAAAGCGTAATCTGTAACGCTGGTACGAGGGCGGCGCGGGACTTTGCCGCCGGACAGCCGAGGCGACTGTCCCCACATGAGGCTTCTTCAGTCCACAGTGCGCACATCGTCCGGCAACGTCAGCACAAATTTGCAGCTACCGGTCGTGACCGAGCAGGAGAGCGTTCCGCGGCGAAGAACTTTCACCGGAGTGCCGTCGGGGAAAGTCAGATGGTAATCGGCATTTTGAAGCGCGGTGATGTAGGACTTGAGCTTTTCGTCTCCGCTGATGAACTTCACCGAATCGACTTTGGCGACTTCTCCCGCCCCGCCGCTCAGCAGGATAAAGAAGTCGGCATTGCCGGTTTGCGTGGCTTTGCCTAAGTCGATGGTGCTGAGATGCTCAAGTTCGTCTTTGTAACGGGCGATGGCAGCGTCGGCTTTCGCGTCTCCTCCGACGAGGGAGGCAAGGCGTTCCCGGGTTTCAGGGATCGGGCGGAGGCCGTTCATGGAGAGCGCGTAGGTGCGCAGGGCGCGATCTTTGTCGCCGCGCTTCTCGTAGATCTGGCCGAGATGATCGCCGACTTCGCCGTGATGGCCAAGAATCCAGGCTGCTGCCACGTACTTCTCCGCTTTGTCGAGATTGCCCTCGTCGAACTCGATCCAGCCCAAAGTGTCCCAATAGGCAATGAGCGAGGAAACCAGCGGCAATTCCTGTTGGGTGAGGCGGTCGAGCGAAACATTGCGCAAGGCAGCGGCGGTAGCGGATACGGCGGACTCGGCGTACTGCTGGGCGCGGTCGAGGTGGGATTTCTTAAGAGACAACTGGTAGGCGATATTGTTCCAGACCAGCGGCGTGGCATTGAGTTCGACCGCGTGATCGAAGGCCGCTAGCGCTTTCTGGTCCTGGCCTAGATTGAGATAGGCATCCCCCAGACTGACTTGCAACTCCGCGCTGTCGGGAGAGAGCGAGGTTGCTTTCTCGAGTTCCGGCGCGGCTAAGTCATACTTGTGCCACTCCGCGTACATCTGGCCAAGATTCGCATGGGCAAACTTGTCGAGCGGATTATTTTCCAGTTGCTTGTTGAAGGCCTTCACCGCCTCGTCGTACTTGCGGTCGTTCCAGTAGACGCGGCCAAGGTTGTTGTAGGCGAACTCGTCGTAGGGATTGACTTCAATCTGCTTCTGGAAGGCGGCAATTGCCTGGTCATCCTGCCGCTGTGCGAAATAGACCAGGCCCAGATTGTTCCACGCATATTTGTTTTTGGGATCGATCTCGGTGGCGCGCTTCAGAAGCGCTTCGGCGACCGGCAGATTGCCGGCAGTGGAGGCGGCGCGGGCGCTTTCCACAAGATCGTCGGCCTTCATGTCAGCGGGAGGGACCATTGCTCCCGCGGAGGCGTTCTCGACCGCAAGTTGCTGCTGGAGATCTGCGCCGACAGCGCGGCGGAACGATTCGTAGTCGCCTGCACGGGCTACGGGCAGATCGTCCTGCCGAAGGGTCAGCGTGCGGCCGGCGGTGAAGGCGCCATTTTCGATTTTGTAAGTGGCCTGATACTCGGCGTAGTCGCGGACGAGAGAGAAGGCGAGCGGCGCATGAGCGGTGTACTGGGCGGGCAACTCAAGCTTGATCTTGTAGGAGTACTCGCCCTTGGGCCCCAGCTTCAGAGGCTCGGCGTCAGGGTCGGTATTATCTTCGTCAACTTCGGGCAGGCTGAATTGCACCAGCGGAAGAACGATCTGCGTCTTCTTTTTGGACCAGTCGAGGAAGTTCACTTTGGAAACGTCGTAAGAGAGCGTGAACGGCTCTTTGGTCGCGGCGGGATCGCTGACGATGAGGTGAGAGACGTCTCCACCCAGCCCCGCATTGATGTTTTCGGCAACGCGCTGCCAGTTGGATTCGGGCACGCGGCGGAAGACGGAGCGCAGCAGCAGTTCTTCGTCGCCGCGAAATGCGTAGTGCACGTGCGCTTCAAGTTTCCCGATCTCGTTGACCTTGCCTTCGATCTCGGAGCGCTCATAATCGGGCATGGGCGTGTCGGCCGGGGTGTTCTCCAGATGCGGCGCGGGAGCGGAGGCAACATTCGCAGGAGGAATCACCAGCGCCTGCTTGTTACGGAGCGTGTAGGCGAGCAGGCGGAAGGGCGCGACCTCAGAGGTAGTGTCCATCCAGACTTCCTGCTTGCCCATAGGCAGCATGGTGATGACGTGATCGAACTGCGAGGGCGAAGGAACGTCAGGATCGAGCTTGCGCGTGGAGTTGATCAGCACCGAATTCGCGTGCAGGCCTTCGGCATCGAGCAGGGACGCGAGCAGAGTGTGCTTGTCTTTGCAGTCACCGTACTGATCGTGCAGCACGTCGGAGGCAGCGTGCGGCTGGTAGCGGCCAAGGCCGAGCGAGAGGCTGACGTAACGGAAATTCTTCGCGACGAAGTCGTAGAGCGCTTCCGTCTTGGCCAGGTCCGTGTTCTGGCCCTTGGTTAACTCCTCGGCTTTGGTGCGAACTTCGGGAGTGGGTGCGCGGCGATCTTTCTCCAGAGCGGCGTACCAGCGGCCGATCTGCTCCCAAGTTTCGAAGGTGGTCAGCTGAATGTCGGGACGGTCATCATCGGGACGATGCTTCTTCTTCTTTTTGTCCTTGGCTTTCTGATCGTCGTCGCGCTCCAGATGAGAACCGGACCAGTGATAGATGCGGCGGCCGTTTTCTTCCGTAATCTTCGGTTCCAGCCCGGGCTTGCACTTCAGCTTGAGCGAGCGGCTCGCGGGCACATCGACGTCGAGAGTTTCGTCGAGGTCGATGTTGCTTTTGTCGAACTCGTAGTCGGCCCAGAATTGCCCGGCGGCTAGCGGCGTGTGAATCACCGTGACCATGTCGTATTCGAGAACTTCGCCGGGACGCAGGCCTGGGACAGTGATGTGCTTCTGGCGGTAGTCGGTGTAAACGGGAGCTTCGCGCTCGATGGGGGCGCTCAGATCCTGCACGGCGTCGTCGCCGGCCTTGACCACGCTGCCGTCTTCCTTGAGCACGCGCACGTAGGGAATCTCGACGCGCTCGTTGGCGGAGTTGTAGCCTTCCTGCAACTGTCCCCACTGCTGCACTCCGGCTTCGCTCTGCACGCGAATGCGGGCGATGGTTTCTTTGCGCCCGGTGCCGTCGGCTTCAAACCGGTAGTGCGAGTACATTTTCTCTATGACGAAGGATTCCTGCGAATAGTCGTGGCCGTTGCCCGCGGATTTCACGGCGCCGGCTGCCTTCTCGGCGGTTGGCTTCTGGGCTTGGGGTGCGGAACCGGGAGTGCTCGAAGTGGGCTGCTGCGCGGCTGCGGTGGCGGCCAGAAGACAGCAAAACAGAACGGCAATCGAACGATTACGCATAGGTGGAAAACGGGACTTACTAATTATCCCATGTAGTCAGAATGGCTGCGATGGCCCACCCGAGGAGTGGCAGCATCGGGCGTCGTGATCGTCGAGTGCGAATGCGCGTGCATTATTGTTTCCGACGCCGGGATTTTTCACATTATGACAAATAGTTTTCCTGTAAATCCTGTGATGCCCATCACAATTTAGTGGGTTTCGTGGGTAAATCGGCGGTAGAATTTGGGGTGATAGTCCTGTCTCGCCGAGACGCGAGGCAGGCGTGACGCATACTGTAATTGCGCCACGATCTTTCCGGGAGGTTTTTGCATGGAAGATCGGGCCCCTGTCGTCTCTGCCACTGAGGACTCCTCACCCTCCACCGTTAGTTCTGCCACCCGGCGTCGCCAGCATGAAGGCCGCGGGGCATGGGTTCTCACGTGCTACGGAATTTCCGGCCTCGCGTTGTTCGGAGTTCTGGCCTACTTCATCTCGGACTTCCTCGCTCATTAGTCCTGGGTCGCTGTAACGAGCGGGCGTGCGCGTCTGCGGAAAGAGGAAAAGTGTCCCTACTGCTATCCGGATTGTCGAACTCCGGGTGATCCCAACCAAGCCAGCGGTTTGAACGTGCTACAATGAGCGGCCTTGAGATTGTAGTTTCGTCGTCCGTCACTCAACCCCACGCAAGAATTAGGAACCGCAGGGAATAAGCTGTGCCCAAGACTCCTACGCCAAGCTCGACGCCCATCACCTATGCCGATGCAGGGGTGGACATCAGCCGCGCGAACCGCACCAAGCAGCGCATCAAGTATCTGGCTCATAAGACGTTTACCCGGGGCGTGCTCAGCGAGATAGGGGGCTTTGGCGGCTTGTTCGCGGTGGATAAGATCAAGTACACCGACCCGGTGCTGGTGTCGAGTGTCGACGGAGTTGGGACCAAGTTGAAAGTCGCTTTTGAGATGGGGCTGCACTCGACCGTGGGCGCTGACCTGGTCAACCACTGCGTCAACGACATTGCGGTGCAGGGCGCGGCGCCGCTGTTCTTTATGGACTACCTGGCGACCGGCACGCTCGATCCGGGAATTGCCGAGAAGGTGGTTGAGGGAATCGCCGACGCCTGCAAGCACAACGGCTGCGCGCTGATCGGCGGAGAGACCGCCGAGATGCCGGGGTTCTATCCCGATGGGGAATACGATCTGGCGGGCTTCATTGTGGGCGTGGTGGATCGCGAGCGTATCATCACCGGCAAAGATGTGCAGATCGGCGACGTTATTTTAGGGCTGCCATCCAACGGGCTGCACACCAACGGCTATTCGCTGGCCAGAAAGCTGCTGTTTGAAGTAGCGCACTACTCGCCGGAAACGTATGTGAACGAGATTAAGAATAAAGTCGGAAACGAGTTAATGCGCACGCACAAAAGCTACTGGCCGGCGCTCAAAAAGATGATTGATGCGCAGTGCGTGGTGGCGCTGGCGCATATTACCGGCGGAGGCATCACCGAAAACTTGCCGCGCGTGTTGCCGCGCGGGACCGCAGCAGTCATCGAACTCGGCACCTGGCCGGTACTTCCCATCTTCGAGCACCTGCAGCATCTGGGCAGCGTCCCGCAGGAAGAAATGCTGCGGACCTTTAACATGGGTATGGGCATGCTGATGGTGGTTCCCACCGCAAAATTCAAGAAGGCGCAATCGGTGCTGGAGCGCGTCGGCGAAAAGGCCTACACCATTGGGCGAATCGTTAAGGGCGAGCGCAAGGTTACATACAGCTGAATTGTTGATTGTTGATTGCTGATTGTTGAATTTCACAGATTTCATTCAACTATCAGAAATCAAAAATCAACAATGCACTCCTTGGGTATTCTTCTTTCCGGGCGCGGGTCGAATTTTGTCGCCATTGCCGACAGTATTGACGCTGGCCGCATTCCTGACGCGCGGATCGCCGTTGTCATCTCGAACAAGGCGGACGCGCCGGGGATTGCGACTGCCCGCCAGCGCGGGCTGAACGCGCTGGTCATTCCTTCCAAGGGCAAGAGCCGCGAGGAACATGACCGGGAAGTTGTGGCGGCGCTCACGCAGAATGACGTGGAACTGGTCTGCCTCGCGGGATATATGCGGCTACTATCTCCTTGGTTCGTGCAGCAATTTCCGAGGCGGATTTTGAATATTCATCCATCACTGCTGCCCGCTTTTCCGGGGCTCGAAGCGCAAGAACAGGCGTTTGCGTATGGCGTGAAAGTGTCCGGATGCACCGTGCATTTTGTGGATGAGGAGCTCGACCACGGGCCGATCATCGTGCAGAAAGCGGTGTGCGTTGAGGATGGAGATGACGAGCACTCGTTGGCAGCGCGCATCCTGGAGCAGGAGCACCTGGCCTACGCCGAGGGGATCAAAATTGTGCTGGGCGGGAAATTTGAAGTCAGAGGTCGACGACTTGTGACGACTGTCACATCCAAGCTCAAGGCAACTTAGTACATTTCAGATTGCAGATTTTAGATTTCAGATTTTCATGGCCACTATCTGCAACTCTGAGGCCCTCAAGGAACGCACAAAGCGCTTCGCGTTACAAGTAATACAGCTCTGCCGTGCAATGCCATTACGCGGCAACTTTTGCGTTCGGCAACGTCTGTCGGGGCAAATTACCGGGCTGTGTGCCGGGGCGCGTTCTACCGCGGACTTTGTTTCCAAACTCGGCATCGTGCTTGAAGAGGCGGACGAAACTCTGTTTTGGCGTGAATTGCTAGTCGACAGCGGTGAGGCAAAGGCCGATGCTGCCGCTCCGTTGTTAAGGGAAGCCAATGAACTACAACTCATCTCATAAAGACTCCGGTTCCAAGAAAGCTTTGACACCGCAAAATAATTGTGGAGTTCATTCTTCTCAATGAGCTTATCGGTATTCGGCTCTTACGAACACAGCAAAAAGGTGCTCTTGGGTAGGAGACCTGTTGGCCAGGGCGATGTCATTTCACTGACCAGCAAGTTGCCTTCCGGTTTAACGCAACCATGACGGAATCTCAATGGCGGTTTGACGTTAAGGGCTAGAATGGCGCAAGTCCTTCCCGAGCCAATGCAATGTCGATCAGTCTGTGGTTTCGGTCGCCGCGTTACCTTCTGACGATGTTCCTGGCGATCATGCTGGTCCTGGCGGCTAGCTTGAGTTGGCTCGGCTGGCGGTTACTGAAACAGGACCGCGCCCTGGAAAGTCAGCGCATCCAGGAGCGGCTTGACAACGCGGCGGACTTGATCGCAGCGTCGCTACTGCACAAGTTCTCCGAAAGCAGGGACCAATTCACCAGCCTGTTGACTCTGTCGGACTCCGATCTGGCCGCCCGAGCATCAGAGCTTTCTGGCCAGGGTTCTGGGACTGCGCTCATCGTTGTTTTTCGCCCGCAAGCCGTTAATGCTTATCCCCCCGTCGGCTTGCTCTACTACCCCTTCCTGAACACCGCGAAGGAGCCCTCCGCCAGTGTGTTTGAAGCCGGTGAAGTTGCGGAGTTCCAACAACGGGATTATGCCAAAGCCATTACAGTGTTTCGTGAATTGTCCCAATCAAAGGACCCGGCGATCCGTGCTGGAGCGCTCCTTCGCCTCGGTCGCAATCTCCGCAAAGCACAACAGTCCAGTGCCGCCCTAGACATTTATGACGAGCTCCTTCGAATGGGAGCGACTCCCGTTGGAGGACTGGCTGCCGAACTTATCGCCCGCCACGCCCGCTGCACGCTCCTCGATGAACTGAAACGTACGACAGAGGTGAAACAGGAGGCTGGACTTCTGTATGCCGACCTACACAATGGCCGATGGAAACTCGACCGGGGCGCTTACCGCTTCTATACGCAAGAGACGAGCCGTTGGTATACGCCTGATGCTGAGATTCAAGCGCACGAGCAGGATGCGGTTGGGACGGCCGCGGCCGTGGAGCTACTATGGGAAGCCTGGCAGCGCATTCGCCGCGGCGAAGACATTGCGGCTGGGCACCGCAGCGTTTGGATCCTTGGCCGCCCGGTGCTTCTCGTTTGGCAGACAAGTTCTGATCGCTTGGTAGGGCTGGTGGCCGGAGAACGTTATTTGGAGCGGCAGTGGCTTTCACTCTTGCGCCCCGTGATGGATCGCCAGAGTGTCCGCTTGGCTATGACTGATGCCGAGGGTCATCCGGTTCTTGCTCAATTTTCTGCAACATCAGGTCAGCAGGCAACGCGGAGTTCGGCGGAGACACAACTGCCGTGGACGTTGCGGGTGGTTGGCCGGGATCCGCAGGCGGAGTTGACTCAGGAACGGAATCGGCGGTGGCTGCTCTTGTTGGCGTTCACGTTGTTGTTCTTATTCGTATTGGTGGGCAGTTACTTTATCGCACGGGCGGTGACACGCGAGTTAGAAGTCGCGCGTCTCCAGTCCGATTTCGTTTCGGCAGTCTCGCACGAATTTCGGACCCCACTGGCCTCGCTTTGTCAGCTGAGCGAAATGCTGACCGATGGCCGAGTGCCAAGCGAGACCCGTCGTCAGGAGTACTATGAGGGCCTTCGCCGCGCAAGCGAGCGGCTGCACCGCCTGGTCGAAACCTTGCTTGACTTTGGAAGGATGCAAGCCGGTGCACAGCAATATCGCTTTGAGTTGCTTGAGATGGGGTCGTTTTTTAGGGGGGTGGTGGAAGACTTCGCCGAAGAAGCTGGGAAACGAGGCTACCGGGTGGATATTGCGCAGTATCCTCCTCTGCCTCCTGTGCAGGCAGACCGCGAAGCCCTCACCCGTGCGCTGTGGAATCTGCTCGACAACGCGGTGAAATACTCACCACAGAACAAGACTGTGTGGGCGAAGGCGACCTGCAAGAATGGGCGGGTAGCAATTAGCGTGAGCGATAAAGGGCTGGGGATTGCCCCACATGAGCAGAAGAGGATATTCAAAAAGTTCGTTCGGGCCGCCAGTGCTGAAGTTGCCGGGGCCAAAGGTACGGGCCTCGGGTTGACGATGGTTGAGCACATTGTTGCAGCCCACGGCGGGCAAGTGCAGGTCGACAGTGAGCCCGGTGTCGGCAGCACGTTTACTATCCTGCTCCGGAGCGCAAAGGAGTAAATATGGCTCGCATCTTGGTTGTAGAAGATGAGCCGCCTCTTGCCTTAGGGCTCGAGGATGACCTGAAGCTGGAAGGGTATGAAGTTGAAGTCGTACGCGACGGCGAGACGGCAAGCCAGCGTGCGCGGGAGCAGTCGTTCGACCTGATCATTCTCGATGTGATGCTGCCTCATAAGGATGGCTTCGAGGTGTGCCGCGAGTTGCGCCGGGCCGGCCTGCGCACGCCCATCATTCTGCTGACAGCCAAGACGCAGGAGTCGGACAAAGTACTGGGGTTGGAACTGGGAGCCGACGACTATGTCACCAAGCCTTTCAGCCCACGCGAGCTGCGCGCGCGGGTTAAGGCAGCGCTGCGCCGCGGTGCGGGAGAAATGCCGGAGATTTATCGTTTCGGCGAAGTTGAGGTGGACTTCAGTCGGTGCGAGCTGCGCCGAGCCGGAAAAGCCATCGAGATTACCCCGATTGAATTCAAGCTTCTAACTGCTTTCATCCGCCATCGCGGCCATGCGCTCAACCGCGATAAATTGCTGGACGAAGTGTGGGGCCGGGAGGCCTTCGTTACCGACCGCGCGGTGGATACCCATATCACCAACCTGCGAAAGAAGATCGAGTCCCAAGCAAGCGAGCCACGCTTCCTGGTTAGCGTACGTGGAATGGGTTACCGCTTCGACGGCTGACCTACCCGCGTTGAGCATCCCTGACGCAATCTTTGCGAAATCCTGACAGGACCAACATCACAATAACGAGCACGCCAGGCGTAAGCTCGGACCCACTCGGACTAGGAGGTCCAGTTATGAAGAGAAAAGGATTCAAGTTGGCTACAGCGGTTGGAAGTCTGCTGTTGGCACTGGCACTATCAGGCGTGGTGGTGATCAGGGCGCGTGCCACCGCGTCGTCAGGGCTGACAAATGTCCAATTGGCGCGTGGGAACGACACCTCTGATGGGACCATCCCGCTTCAGGTCGGAAGGGACATCGTCATGTCGCAGATCACGGTAGTTCCGGGCGGCTCTTCCGGCTGGCACTCCCATCCGGGGGGCGCGATCGTGGTCGTAAACACGGGCTCGCTCACGGTTTACCGATCGATTGGCAGCCAGTGCCAGATCGCCACGTACGGCGCAGGACAGGCGTTCGTCGAGCGACCCGGCGAGCTGGACGACGTCCTCAACACGGGCACGATCCCGTATGTCCTTTTCGTCACTTTCCCCAGTCTACCTCAAGGTGCCTCCGCGAGAACCGACGAGCCGGACCCCGGCACGTGCCCGGGGGTGTGACGGAGCTGGCCGAGCGCGGCGTTCTCTGTGATGGGGACGTCGCGCGACGCCTATCTACGGGTCCACCTGACGCAATCTCTGCGAAATCCTGACACAACCAACATCACAATCAGACAGATGCCAGTTATTGTGGTCGCAACTACGGAGGAGGATCGATGATGAAAACCATACTTACAGGCCGTTTTCTAGGGATGACGATGCTGGCTGGGCTCCTGATGGCGCCCTTCGCAATCGCTCAAAACGAGGACCAACCGGAAGTGCTGATGCAGGCGGTTCAGCAAAGGCGATTCGTGGAGGGATCTCATCAGGTCGCCGAAGCCCTTACTCTATTTGCTGCACCTGCTCAACCGGCAGGCCTTAGCGGTCGCTACGCAATGATTTCGCTGGTCTCTGAGGCATACGGTTCGGTTCGGGTTTTGGAGACGCTTCAAGCAATCGATTTCCAGAACGTTAGCCGGCTCACCGTTCCTGAAGAGAGGCCGAGGTGGTGGTGCCTGCTGATCTTTTGCAAACGTGGTTTTTAGATCAAGAACAGGAAAGGCGCGCTGCCTTTCTCGCGCAAAACAGAGTCGAGGGAGCCGACAGACGGAGGGTAAGAATCATGAAGACCACGCGCGTTGGCCGGTTTCTAGTGGTGACGATTGTGGCAGGACAGCTGGCGGCTCCCTTCGCCATCGCTCAAAAGGACGAACCGGCGGAAGTGCTGATGGAAGCGGCGCACCAGAAGCAACTGGTGGAAGGCCAACTGGAAGAGGCCATCCAGCTCTACAGACGCATCGTTCGGGAACACTCTGGGAATCACGCCGTCGCGGCAAAGGCTTTGCTCGAGATAGGCCAGTGTTACGAAAAGCTCGGCAACACGGAAGCCAGAAAAGCTTACGAGCGCCTACTGCGTGACTATGGCGACCAAAACGAAGCCGCTGCCCAGGCGCGTACCCGGTTGGCGGCGATTTCCAGTAAGGTTGCTTCCCGCAGCTCCGAGATGGTGACCCGGCGCGTTTGGGCCGGGCAGGACGTGGACGCTCAGGGTAGCGTTTCGCCCGACGGTCGGTATCTGTCGTATGTGGACTCGACAACAGGAGACCTCGCACTGCGCGATCTCGTCACCGGAAAGATGCGCCACCTCACCAACAGCACTGAATCCAGCGGAAATGCTTTTTTCCTTTCGGCTATATCGCCAGATGGCAAGCAGGTCGCCTACGAGTGGTATAAGGATGGTTCTGGCGAGCTGCGTCTTGTGGGGCTCGACGGCTCCGCGCCTCGGATTCTTGAAGGGGGAGCCATACCTACCGATTGGTCGCCGGACGGAAAGTATATTTTAGGCATAGTTCCAAGACTCGGGACTCAATTCCCGATCCAGATTGCCTTAACTTCAGTGGCTGATGGCTCGGTGCGCATCTTGAAGAAGTTCGAGTGGTCGCACCCGGGAAAGGTGAAATTTTCTCCGGACGGGCGCTATATTGCCTATGACTATCCGCCACGGCAGGAGTCGGACAACCGGGACATCTTCTTGCTGGCCGTCGATGGCAGTGGCGAAATCCCCCTGGTCGAGCACCCCGCCGAGGATGAGCTGCTTGGCTGGACGCCGGACGGCAAGCACATCCTCTTCGCCAGCGACCGGTCCGGAAGCATGAGTGCCTGGATCCTGCCCGTGGTAGATGGGAAACCGCAGGGACCGCCGGAGCTGGTCAAGCAGGACATAGGGCAAGCTCAAGCGATCGGGTTTACGCGGACCGGCTCCTACTACTACGGCCTCGAGATAGGCACGAGCGATATTTACACCGCACAATTCGATCCGGCAGTAGGAAGACTGGTGGCACAACCACAGAAGGCCACCCAGCGGTTTGTAGGATCGAACTTATCACCCGCATGGTCTCCAGATGGCCAGTTCCTTGCCTATGTCTCCATCCGCCGTCAGGGCCTGTTCGAGCACGACGTCATCTCGATTCTCTCGCTCAAGACGGGCGAGGAGCGCGACCTTTCGCCCAATCTTCTTGAGCTGTGGGGGCCCATCCGGTGGTCCCCCGACGGGCGGTCAATTCTCGTCCCAGGCAAAGACAAGAAGATCCAGCATGGTCTCTATCTGGTGGACGCTCAAACCGGCGAGTTCAGGTCCGCGCTGCCGTCGGATCCGGACTCCGATATTTCTCATCCTGCCTGGTTTCCGGACGGTAGAAGGCTGCTCTATACCGACATACGCGGCGAGTCAGGAACGATCACCGAGGCCGTTGTCATGCGCGATCTTCAGACCGGCCAGAAAACCGAGCTCTTCCGACCGACCCGCGGCTTGAAGATCGACGACATCGCCCTCTCTCCCGACGGCCGCCAAGTGGCCCTCACTCTGCTTGAGAAAAAAACCCGATCCTCAGTCTTGAAAGTCTTGCCAGTGGCCGGCGGAGAGGCCAGCGAATTGGTTCGGGCGAAGGAGCCGGAGTCGATTGTGGGAGACTCGCTGAGTTGGTCATCTAATTCGCAATACATCGTCTTCGGCAAGGGCCAGTCCACCAGCCGAGAGCCGAAAACCCAACTACTCGCGATCTCTTCTCACGGCGGAGAACCTCACGCTCTTGGGCTGGCCATGGATTCTGTGGGCAGCCTTTCTTTTGATCCGAGCGGTCACCATGTCGCCTTCTCCGCGGGCAGTGCCAAGCGCGAAGTCTGGGTGATGGAGAATTTCCTGCCGACACTCAAGCCGACTCAGCGACGTTAGGGGAATATGCAGTGTGGTCCCGACGGGCGATCTACTCCGCGAGAAGATCAAGCGTGAACAAGATGATCCCGAAGGAATCGGCAGCGGTACATCTCCAACCCACAGCTCAGGGGTGGTTGCTGAGGGGAGGGGTTAAGACGGGGTGAGTCATGGAATATCCGAGCTTTTTCCCGGAAACCGCATTGGCCCTTCTTCATGCCCTTGTTTATGGCATGGCTTGCGTCTTAGTGGGAGCGTCGCTAATTGGCCTTTCGGTGTACATTGCCCTGCTGTGCTCGGAAATGTTTTCCCAACCTCGTTCGAAGGCCCCGCGAGCTAAAGTCCCGCAATTGGCTCACCGTGCGCTTGTGGCCGAGGAAAGTCACGATCTCTCCGCCGTTGAAAAGCGGATTTTTGCTGCACCAAATCGTCTAGCGGAGGAAGGGGTGCGGGTGACTGCTCCTGCAAATGGGCAAGTTCCGATGACGATTCCTGCCACTCTGGAAAGTGAACCCACTTGGTCCTGAAGTTTCGGTAACCTCCGGCAGTTTTGTGGGGAAATTGATAATGAGCGAGTCGCTGGACTCTTCCGGTACGAATATGGCAAGGATGATCACATTCCTCAGGGCGCACAAGCGACTGATCACTTTCTCGTGGGTTGCCTTTTGCGCCTTCTGGCTGACTCCCAGTTGGAGTGAAGTTGGTCCTTTCGGTTTCCTGTTCTTCTTCGCCCTCTTCGTGATGCTGATTGTCAGCCAGATTTTCTGGGTTGGTCGCGTCGTCGACCTTGGCGAACGATTCATCCCCGGAAAGCCGCGCCGCGCCTGGCTTACGGCCATTGCAAGTGTTGTCTGTCTGTTCTTCTTCGCTTACAACATCGGCCTCTACATCAGCCCCTGGAAAATCCCGCGGGGCGATTCGACCCACTTGACGCTGCGCCACGTTCTATTTGAAGCGCCTTTTTGGTGGTGGTTTGTGGGGTCGTGGGTAGGCTTCGGCCTGGTGATGGTTTTCTGGATGGTAGACCGAGCAGGTCGCGCCGCAGCCTGGGCTTACCGCAAAGCGCGCAAGGTTGCGGCAGGCCACGCCGCCACGCCCATGCCTAGTGCGATAGCGCTTGACCCGCCTTCGCTCGCCCGTCGCCGTTTGCTCGAGCAGGCTGCCGTTGCGGTAAGCACCGTGCCGTTTGTAGCCGCGGCCTACGGCCTTCTCTACGAGCGGCTCGACGTGGAAGTCACTCGCCGGCGCATTGCGCTCGCACGCCTGCCAAAAGGCTTTCAGGGCTTTCGCATCGTGCAGCTTTCCGATTTTCACATCAGCCCCTTCATGACCGCGAACGAGATTCGCCGTTGCGTCACAATCGCCGCCGGGTTGAAAGCCGACTTGGTAGTGCTGACCGGTGACTACCTCTCTGACGATCCCGAAGCAGAAGGAGAGGTGGTGCAAGCGCTAGCGGGTCTTGGTGCACCATCCGGCGTGTTCGGCTGCCTCGGCAACCACGAGATCTATACTGAAACCGAGGATTCCATCACACGACTCCTTGACGCCGTGGGGATCCGCATCTTGCGTCAAGAGCGGGTACTCATTCAGTCGCAAGGCGAAGTGCTGAACCTGATCGGTGTTGACTATCAGCAGCGAAGATTCTCCAGAGATCATGACGGGCACCTGGTTGACCGGTATCTCGAAGGGAGCGAAAAACTGGTGATCCCGGACATGGTCAACATCCTTCTGAGTCACAATCCCAACAGCTTTGATCGCGCCGCAGAGTTGGGCATCGACTTGACGCTGGCCGGGCACAGCCACGGCGGCCAGTTGACGCTCTCTTTCGTCAACCGGGGCCTCACCCTCGTACGTCCAGAAACTCCCTACGTCAGCGGATGGTACGAAAAACCCGCCGGGCAGCTGTACGTCAACCGCGGTATCGGAACCACCGGTCCCCCCATCCGCCTCGGCGCCCGACCGGAGATTACGGTATTGGAGTTGACCAGAACGTGACTCCAGCGTGGCGGACATCTAGAATCGGCGAGATCGGCGACAGCTTTCTCCTAGTCTGCCGCCGCGTCATCGCTCATTGGCGCCCGATCATTTTGCTGTTGATCCTTGCTCTTGCCACATTTCTGATCGCGCACGCCGATTTCTTCGGATTGTCCCTCTTCGCTCTGCTCCTGATCTTTATCGCCAGCCAGATTTTCTGGATTGGCCGCATCCTCGACCTCGGGGAGCGGTTCATTCCCGGTAAGCCCCGCCGCGTCTGGCTCACGATCATCGCGGGCCTGATCTATTTGTTTGTGTTCACCTACAGCTACCCCGAGTGGGGCCTTGGTCACACAATCCGTGCCGCCGACTATCGGACGCAGAGCATGCTTATCCACGCCGCATTCTGGTGGTGGCTCGTGGGATCTATGTTGGCGTTCCTTATAGTGATTGCTTTTGGGGCGGCAGATCGGGTAGCCCTCGCCGCTGGGTGGGTTTACCGCAAAGTGCGCACGGTTACACACCAGCACTCCGCCGCTGCGGATGCCGAAGATTCCCTGCTGTCGTCCAGCCGCCGTCGCTTTCTTGAGCGAACCGCGGTGCTAGTCAGCGCCACTCCCTTCCTCGCTGCCGGCTACGGGCTTCTCTACGGGCGGCAAAACCTAGAAATCGTTCGTCAGCGCGTCCGGCTGGCTCGTCTGCCCAAGGCCTTCGACGGCTTTCGCATCGCCCAGCTTTCCGATATTCACCTTGGCCCCTTCACCACCGCGGACTACATCCGCCGCTGCGTCGCCATCACCAACGGATTAGAACCCGACTTAATCGCGTTGACCGGGGACTACATTTGTTGGGACCCGGAAGCCCAGGGTGAGGTGGTTCGTGTGCTGGCGGGCCTGCGAGCGCCTCACGGCGTTTTCGGATGCATGGGAAATCACGAGGCGGACGTGGGGATTGAAGAGTCTATCACTCGCTTGTTCGCCGCCCAAGGTATCCGCATGCTGCGTCAGGCGAGCGCACCTATCCGCCTCCGTGGCGAGACGCTTAATCTGATCGGGATAGATCATGGGAGCGACCTTGCCCCGATCCATGCGCAGGAGGTAGAGGGCTACCGGCGACTGCAGCAGCTCAAAGCGTTGGTAATGCCGAATATAGTTAATATTTTGCTGATCCACTACCCGCATGCCTTCGATGATCCCCAGCTGCTGGGCATCGACTTGACGCTGGCCGGCGATATTCACGGCGGCGGCCAGTTGTCGCTAGATTTCATCCATCGCGGCCTCAATCTCGGCAGTCTGATGGAGGTACCCTACATCCGCGGTTTGTACGAAGATAAGCATGCTGTGCGGCCGGTAATCGGCGGCAGGGGTGGCGCGCAACTCTACATGAACCGCGGCATTGGCATAACTGGTTTCCCCATCCGGCTCGGCGCCCGACCGGAGATTACGGTACTTGAACTGACGCGCGAAGCGTAGCTTTGGTTCGTCGTCATCGTGGTTCCGAGCATTCGGGCTTGGTTTCGAACAACTGCAAGACAATTTTCTGGAGTGAATCCTATGCTTCGACTCAATGCTCGAGAGCTGACGGATCTCGAATGGGCAATCCTAGATGCCCTCATCCCCGAACCACCGCGCCGCAACGACGGGCGCGGTCGTCCCTGGAAGGCTCGCCGTAGCGTACTCAACGGCATTCTATGGGTGCTCTGCACCGGCGCTCTTTGGGCTAGAACATTCGCGCCGGCCAGAAGGGGGATCGAAGGTCGGCAAAACGAAACGTGGTAAGGGAACGAAGATCATGGCAGTGGCGGACTGCATGGCCTTCCCGTGGCTGTGTCAGTTGAAAGTGCTAGCCTCACGAAGTGAAGTTGGCCGAGTCCACACTCGTGCAGATGGTAATCCCGGAACGTCCACAGAATCTCATCGATGACAACGCCTACGACTCCGACAAATTGGACACCAGACTCAGGAGATACGGGATCGAACTGATCTCCCCACATCGCAGGAACCGCAAAAACAAGACACAAGATCTAAGACGCCTGCGACGATATCGCAAACGTTGGAAGATTGAAAGACTGTTTGCCTGGTTACAAAACTTTCGTAGGCTAGTTGTCCGCTACGAACGACACGCTGAGAACTTTCTCGGAATGCTCTACCTTGGCTGCTGCGTAATTTTGTTGAGGCACATATGAGATGGCTTGTAGTCTCCATCTTCGTCGCCTCGTTGCGGACGGCAAAAGGTTTGAAATCTGCAATCTGAAATCTCCAATCTGCAGTTCTTCCCCATATAATGACCTTTCCCATGGCAAGCTTCAAATCGGTAGACGAACAGCTGACGTATATCAAGAAGGGCGCCTCGGAGATCATCCGCGAGGCGGAACTGCGCGCGAAGCTGGAAAAGTCGCGTGCCACGGGCAAGCCGCTGCGCGTGAAGTTGGGGATGGACCCAACCGCTCCCGATCTGCATTTGGGGCATACGGTCGTGCTGCGCAAGCTGAAGCACTTTCAGGATCTCGGGCACACGGCCATTTTTCTGATCGGCGACTTTACCGGGATGATCGGCGACCCTACGGGTCGCTCGGTCACGCGGCCTCCGTTGAGCCGCGAACAGATTGAGCAGAATGCTGAAACGTATAAGGCGCAGGTGTTCAAGATTCTCGATCCGCAGAAGACGGAGATCGACTTCAATCGCCGCTGGATGGGCGCGTTCACGGCGGATGATTTTGTGCGGCTGACCGCCAAGTACACCGTCTCGCAAATGCTCGAGCGCGAAGAGTTTCACAAACGTTTTCAGGAAGAAAAGCCAATCTCGGTGCATGAATTGCTGTATCCGCTGGTGCAGGGCTACGACTCGGTGGCGCTGGAAGCCGACGTCGAACTGGGCGGCACCGACCAGAAATTTAATCTGCTGGTGGGGCGCGAACTGCAGCGCGCTTACGGGCAGGAGTCGCAGGTGGTGCTGACCACGCCGATTCTCGAGGGCCTTGACGGCGTGCAGAAGATGTCGAAGTCACTGGGCAATGCCATCGGCATTCACGAGCCGCCGCTCGAAATGTACGGCAAGGTGATGAGCATCTCCGACGAGATGATGTGGCGGTATTACGAACTGCTGACGGATGTGCAGGTCGCCGAGATCGAGAAGATGAAGCGCGAGGCGCATCCCATGCAGGCGAAGAAGGATCTGGCGCGCCGGATCGTGGCGGATTTTCATTCGGCAGAAGCGGCGACGAAGGCGGGGGAGGATTGGGCGAAGCAGTTTCAGAAGGATGAAGTGCCGGAAGATGTGGAAGAAACGGTAGTCGAGGCCGCCGAAAACCGTCTCCGGATCGACAAGTTGTTGGCCCGCGCAGGATTGGCAGGATCAGTGAGTGATGCTGGCCGGATGGTGAAGCAGGGGGCGGTGAGGGTTAACGGCGCTGCTGTGAACGATCCCACGACGGTCCTTGATATTTCGACTAGGCCAACGCTGCAGGTTGGGCGGAAGATCAAGAGGGTGCGGCCAGGAATACCGGGCACTGGGATCGTCACAGAAACCTTATCCCATTGAGGTTCTAGTGAGATCATGTAGGGACAGCCGAGTGCGGCTGTCCCTACATAAACCTTTCTGCTACTCTCATCCGCGCACATGCGCGCGGCGGCCATTCTCGGGCTGGGATGTTCGGCGAAAGACCTGAAACCCTTTCAAACTGACAACGCTGTCGAGTGGCGCGTGGGGATGCCTGCTGCGGGCGATCAGGCCGACGTCATCCTGCTCTTCGGCGGGGATGGGACCATTCATCGCCATCTCGGGCAGTTGGTCAAGCTGGGGTTGCCGGTGCTGGTGGTGCCGGCGGGCAGCGGAAATGATTTTGCGCATTCGCTGAGATTGCGGGGTGTGCGCGACTCGCGGGCGGCTTGGGAGAAGTTTCGCAACGGCGGGGGCAATGTGCGGCCGATCGACCTGGGAGTGATTTCCTTCCTCGAAAAAGCGGGCGGGGCGCCCGCTCCACATTCTCGTTACTTCTGCTGCGTTGCCGGAGTCGGCCTGGATGGGGAGGTGGCACGCCGCGCCAACAAACTTCCGCGCTGGCTGCGCGGCCACGGTGGCTACGTTCTCAGCCTGGTGCCCACCATGGCCACGTTTGCTTCGCAGCCGATGAAAATCTCGACGCCTGCTGAAGATACTTCCTCGGGCTGGATGGTGCGGAGCGATCAGCCCACCCTGCTCGCAGCTTTTGCTAATACGCCCGTCTACGGCGGCGGCATGAAAATCGCTCCCAGAGCAAAGATGGACGACGGACTTCTTGATGTGTGCATCGTGCGCGCAGTGAATCGGTTGAAACTCTTGTCCGTGTTTCCGACGGTTTATGCGGGACGTCACCTGGGAATTCGCGAGGTGAACTACTTTCAAGCGGAACGGACGCGGGTCGACACCGAGCACTCGCTCGATGTCTATGCCGACGGCGAGTATGTGTGCCGCACGCCGGTGGATATCTCCATCCAGCGCGCGGCACTTAAAGTAGTGACCCTCTAGAGCCGACGTGACGTGGACTTCAACTCAGAATCCAGGATCGCTGATCTTCTTCGTTGCCACATTCGGCGCGTATTTTGCCGCGATCTTTTGAATCTCGCTCGCTTTGCCGATCAGGACCATGGCATAGTCCTGGCTGGGAAAATACGTATTAATTATGCGGCGGGAATCCGCCTCGGTCGTGCCTTGCAGCTTGACCAGGTTCTGGTTGAACTGCTCGCGCGTGATGCCGCTCAGTTCGAGCGTGGTCATGGTGTGCGCCAGTTGCGGCGTGGTCTCGAACGTAGGCGGCAGCGAGCCGTTGATATATTTTTTAGCGGAGGTGAGTTCGTCCGCGGTAAAGCCATCTTTGTGCAGACGGGCCAGCACTTCGAGGGTCTTATCGATCGCAGGCTCGGTGGTGGCGTTTTTGGTGAAGCTGTACATGATGAACGGCCCGGGAATTTTCATTTCGTTAAAGAATGAAAATGCTCCGTAGCTGTATCCGCTCTTGATGCGCAGTTCGGTATTGAATAGCGAAGTGAAACGTCCGCCGAAAAGCGTGTTCACCACGTCGATGTAGCCGCGGTCGGGATTGGTATGGTTGATGCCGATGTTGCCCAGCATGAAATAAGTTTGAGTGGCGTCGGGTTTATCGACCAGGAGCACGCGCTTGCCCGAAACCGGCTTGGGCGCGGGCAGTGTAGCCGCCGCGGGAGCTTTGCCGTTCCAACTGCCGAAGACCTGCGTGATCTTCGACTGCATGGCGGCGGAATCGAAGTCCCCGGCTACGGCGACGATCGCATTGGCGGGCGTATAGTGCTGGCGGTAATAGCCGGCAATGTCGTCGCGGCTGATCGTGCCGAGCGAGCGCTCGTCGCCGTTCGCGGGCCGTCCGTAGGGATGATCGCTGTACAGGAACTTCATGAAGTAGAGCTGCAAGACGCGGTTGGCTTCGTCCTTGGCGGCGCGAATGCTGTCCTGCTGCTGCGCGATTTTCTTCTTCACCTCTTCTTCGGGAAACGTGGGATGCAGCACCACATCGCCCATCAGGGCCAGAGCTGAGTCGAGATCTTTCTTCAGAAAATCCCCTGAAACATGCGCGCCGTCCTGATCGACTTGCGCGTTGTATTGCATGCCGATGAAATCCAGGTCGGAGGAGACTTGCTCGGAGCTGCGCGATGTAGTTCCCTTGCGCAGCAGAGCTGCCGTCATCGAGGCCAGTCCTTCTTTCCCCTGCGGATCAGTCACCGAACCGGAACGCAAGGCAAGCTCGACGCTTACCAGGGGCAGTTCATGCTTCTCGAGTAATAAGAGCGTCAGCCCGTTGGGAAGCTTCACGCGCTGAAATGCCGGCAGTTGAAAGGCCTGGGCGGGTGCGGCGGTCTGGGCGAAGGCTGCCGTCGACAACGCGATTAAGACCGCGGCGGGAAGAATTCGGGTAAGAAGATTGCGAGTCATTGCTTTTCCTCCGCGGGCTTGTCTGCATCCTTGGCTTCGGGCGCAGTGTCGGGGATCAGGGTTGCGACGGTGCGATTGTTCACGTCGAAATATTCTTTGGCAGCGCGCTGAATGTCGGCAGCGGTTACTTTGTTGAACTCCTGTTCCACGTTTGCCAGCTTGTGATAGTCGCCGAAGAGCACTTGATAGCGGCCGATCACGTTGGCCCGGCGGTTAATCGAGCGCAACGAACGGTAATATGACGAGATCACCTGATTCTTGGCTTTCTGCAGTTCGTGGTCGTCCACGGCGGCAGTCTTCAGCTTGTCGACTTCGGCGTACAGAGCCTGCTCGGCTTTTTCCGGGGCGACTCCCTGGCGCGGCTGCACCGTAAAGGTAAAGAGATAAGGATCGATGGTTGCCTCGTGCCCGCTTTGCACCTGGACGGCAAGTTGCTGCTGATCCACCAGGGAGCGGTAGAGGCGGGAACTCTCGCCGGTGGTCAGAAGCGCCTGCAGCAGTTCGAGCGTGTAGTAATCCGGCCCTTGCGCCTGGGGTACGTGGTACCCGATCTCGATGATGGGCAACTGCGCGAACTTGTGCACTGAGATACGGCGCTCCCCGAGTTGTTTCGGCTCGACGGTGCGCACCGGCGGCGGAGGATCGTGCGCGGGGATCGGCTCCATGTATTTTTCAGCCAGCTGGAATAACTTGTCCGCTTTCACGTCGCCGACCACAACCATGGTCGCGTTGGACGGTGAATATCCCTTGGCGAAGTAGGTCTTGAGATCGTCGAGCGTCCACTTCTCAATGTCAGAGGGCCATCCAATCACCGACCAGTGATAAGGATGCGCCATGATGGCGGTGGCTTCGAGTTGTTCGTCGAGCAGGCCGAAGTTGTCGTTATCCACGCTAAGGCGGCGCTCGGAGTACACGACCTGGCGCTCGGACTCGACGATCTTGGGATCGAAGGCCAGATTCTGGACGCGGTCAGATTCAAGCTCAAAAATGAGTTCGAGTTGGGAATTCGGGAACCAATCCTGGTAGACGGTGAGGTCGTTGGAGGTATAGGCGTTGTTGCTGCCGCCGGCGGCCTCCATGGTCTTGTCGAACTGGCCGGGACCGTATTTCTTGGCGCCGTTGAACATCATGTGCTCGAAGAAATGCGAGAGGCCGGTGATGCCCTCATGCTCGTTGCGCGATCCCACGCGGAAGAATGTGTAGAGGGCAACGTTGGGGATGGAAGGGTCCTCCTGGACAAGGACTTTCATGCCATTTTTGAGCGTGTGCTCCTGAATGTTGATGTTTTGTGCGGCGAGCGGGAGAGCGAATGCTAATGCGGCTGCCAAGGCTAACAGCAAACGATGTGGTCTGTAGATTTTCATGAAGACTCCTCAACACAACGCCAAGACTGAAGAAATGAAAGAAGGACCGAGCCGGACATTGTGCGGTCCACAGTGCCGGGGAAGCAAGAAAAATCGCGGCTGAGCGCTGATGAAATTCGTGAACCACGAAGGCCACGAAGGTACACGAAGGAAAAACAGTGCGAATTTGTTCTATGCATAGTGAAGGCTCAATAGGCACAAGTCATCACGGAAGCTTGATATCGGCCAATAATTCGCGCTGGTGCTAAACTTTCTTCATGCCTGAAGGACGCTCGCGCACACTGCTCTGGATCCTGATCGGCGGAGGGGCATTTTTCCTCTTCGTGCTGGCCGTCTTCACCTTGGTGTATCTCACACTGCATGCCGGTGGAACCGAGGCGGGCTTTGGCGGCTTCGGCGACCGCATTGGCGTGGTCGATCTCGATGGCGTGATCCTTTCGCCACAGCCGGTGGTGAGTGAACTGAAGAAGTTCGGTGATAATTCGTCCATCAAGGCGATCATCCTGCACGTGAACTCGCCCGGCGGCGGCGTGGCCGCTTCCGAGGAGATCTATCGCGAGGTGAAGCGCCTGCGCAGCGAGAAGAAGAAAAAAGTTGTGGCCTCGATTGAGACGGTGGGCGCGAGCGGCGCGTTCTACGTGTCCTCAGCCTGCGACAAGATTTATGCCGACCAGGGCAGCATTGTCGGTTCGATCGGCGTGATTGCGCAGTGGGTGAACTACGGCGACCTGCTGAAGTGGGCCAAGCTGAAAGATGTCGTCATCAAGACCGGCGAGTTCAAGGATACCGGCAATCCGGCGCGCGACCTCACTCCGGCCGAACAGGCCTACATGCAGTCACTCATCGACAACATGTTTGGGCAGTTCATCAAAGCCGTGGCCGATGGGCGCGGCCTCAAGTACGACGATGTGAAAGCCATTGCCAATGGCAAGGTCTGGACCGGCGAACAGGCGTCGTCGATGAAGCTCATTGACACGGTCGGCGATTTTCAGCAGGCGGTGGATGAGACGGCGAAGTCGGTCGGCATCAGCGGCGAGCCCACGCTGGTGCGTCCCGAGAAGGATCGGAGAACGCTGATGGATCTTCTGCTGGGCGACGTTTCGAAGTACTTGCCCAGCCAGGAAAAAATGCTGGAGCAGCACGTCGGCTTCTACTATCTCTGGAAATAGATTTCGAGATCTTCTGGTGAACGAAATTAAGTTTCGAAGTCGGCACTCGCGCAGCATCCCCTTGCCATGAATGTAACGCCCAAGAGTTGGAGGAGTCCCCTTTTAATGGCTTGGTCGACCATCATGCACACGAAATTTGTGCTCGTGAGTATCCTCGTCACTGCTTTTGTCGCTCTACCTGCAGCCGGGCAGCAGCCCCCGCTTAAGGTATTGATCTCGGCCGATATGGAAGGCGTTGCGGACACAACGAACTGGAAGATTGATTCCCAGCCGGGAACCCGGGACTACGCGCAGATGCGTCGGCTTATGACCTCCGAAGTCAACGCCGCGGTCACCGCTGCAATGGAGGCGGGGGCGACCGAGGTTACGGTCGCCGACTCCCATGGAGATTTCGCAAACCTTGATCCCGAGGCGCTGGATCCCCGCTGCCGTCTCATCCGCGGGTGGCCGCGCCCCCTGGGCATGATGCAGGGGCTCACGGCCGATACGGGGGCTGTGGTATTCATCGGCTATCACGCGCCGGAAGGTACGCCGAACGCTATGTTCGCGCACACCTTTACTGGCAGCGTAGCCCTTCACCTCAACGGCAAAGCGGTTTCCGAAGGAAGTTTCAACGCCGCGGTCGCGGCGGAACTCCACGTGCCCGTTGTCTTCCTCTCGGGAGACGATCAGGCCGTAGCCGACGCGCAAGCTAATATCGGCCCGATCGAAACCGTCACCACCAAGAAAGCGTTGGGCTTCAGTGCTGGCGTAATGATGGCACCCGCCACCGTTGCGCAGAGCATTCATGAAGGAGTGCTTCGGGGAACAAGACGGCGAGCCGAGTTGCATCCGGTGGCGCCCGTTACTCCGATTACTCTCGAATGGCGCTTCAACAATGTTACTCAGGCTGAAATGGTGAGCTATCTGCCTGGCTCAAAGCGAAGCGATGGCAATACCGTGCTCTTCACGGTTGCCAATATGGCGGAAGCTTCTCGTCTCCTTACGGTGGTTGATCTGATTTCAAGCGTCTCCCACGAGTGAAGGCACGTAAATCCGTGACGGGATTTGGCGGAAAACCCGTTCACGCCCGGAAGGACACTCCCCAAACCTGCAACTTGCATCCAACCCCTGAAATTTGAGAAGGTTATGGGTGCCGATTCGGGCTGCCTACCCATTGAAGCGGGGTGCGGCCGGAAAACTGTACATCTGACTACAGTTCGCATTCTAAGCTTGGGGTAGGAGAGGGGCGATATGACCAAAGCCGATCTAATTGACGAAGTCTCGCGTTTAGCGGAACTTACGCGGAAAGACAGCGAAGTGATTGTGGAAACAATCTTTGACAGCGTGGTGCGCTCATTGCGCGCCGGCGACAAGATCGAAATCCGCGGCTTTGGGAGTTTTCGCACCCGGCAGCGCCGCCCGCGTGTGGGCCGCAACCCCAAAACGGGCGAGCGCGTGGACGTGCCCGCGAAAAAAATTCCTTTCTTCAAGCCCAGCAAGGAATTGAAAGATCTGGTCAATGAGGCCGCCGCGAGCACGACCCCGGCTGTCCCGCCCGCCGCTCCGGCCCCGCCGACGGCCTGAAACAAAAACGCGGCTCGTCCGTCTGATCGCTATGCGGCTCCTGAAAACCCTTGCTCTCTTTCTGCTCTGCGCCGTGCTCTGCGTGGCCCAGGCAGCGCTACCGGACACTCCGGCTGCCCACCAATTTTCCGCGTGGCTCGAAACTTTCAATCGCGGTGATCGTGAAGCCCTTCGCGACTTCCTGCAGAAGAACTATCCCTCAGGCTTGGAGCGTCTCGACCGGGATATGGATTTCCGCGAGATGACCGGAGGCTTTGAATTCAAGAAGGTGGAGGAGTCCACGCCCAACAAGGTGGTCGCGCTGGTGCAGGAGCGCGCCTCCGATCAAATGGCGAGGCTCACGCTGGAAGTGGAGGCAGCCGAAGCCCATCACATCACCAGCGTCGAGTTGCGGGCAATTCCGCGTCCAGCCGAATTTGCTCTGCCTCATTTGAGTCAGAGTGAGCTCATCTCTTCCACCCGGAAAGAACTGGAACACGCGGTGACGGCCGATCGCTTTTCCGGGGCGGTGCTGGTTGAAAAAGATGGCAAGCCGGTTTTCTCGGAGGCCGACGGCCTCGCCGACCGCGAGCACAAAACTCCCAACACGTTAAAGACGCGCTTCCGCATCGGCTCGATGAACAAGATGTTCACGGCTGTCTCAATCTTGCAACAGGTGCAGGCCGGCAAATTGGGACTGAATGATCCCATCGGAAAATATCTCACCGACTATCCGAATAAAGACGTTGCCGCCAAAGTGCAGATTCAGCATCTTCTAACCCATACCGGCGGAACCGGCGACATCTTCGGCCCCGAATTCGATGCGCATCGTCTGGAACTGCGCACGCTGCGGGACTACGTGAAGCTCTACGGGAAGCGCGAGCTCAAGTTCGAGCCGGGCAGTAAATGGGAATACAGCAATTATGGGTTCATTCTGCTCGGTGCCATCGTCGAAAAAGTGAGCGGCCAAAGTTATTACGACTACGTGCGAGAGCACATCTACGTGCCCGCAGGCATGACGTCGACTGCTTCTGACGCTGAAGACGAGGTTGTTGCCGACCGCAGTATCGGCTACACGAAGATGGATAGCCCGCAGTGGAAGCCGAATACCGACACTCTGCCGTATCGCGGAAGCTCGGCTGGAGGCGGCTATTCGACAGTGGAGGATCTGGCGCGATTCGCCGCTGCGCTCGAACAACACAAGCTTCTCGACGCCCATTCCACCGAACTGTTGACGACAGGGAAACCCGGAACTCCAGACAACAGCTACGCCTACGGTTTTGAAGACCGCAAGATTAACGGAATCCGCTGCTTTGGTCACGGCGGCGGCGCGCCAGGGATGAATGGCCAACTCACAATCTGTCCTTCTAACGGCTATGTGGTCGCCGTGCTGGCAAACATGGATCCACCGGCGGCGGGCCGCGTCGCGGATTTCATTACCAACCGTTTGCCTGAGAAGTAATTGGTGCGCGGCGGACAGCCGAGGCGGCTGTCCCCACATGGTCCTTGCTGTTTTAGGGCTTCGTTCCCAGATACAGGTCTGCGACTTTCAGCGCCAGCGCTTCCGGATTGATGTCGGTGCGATTGGCCAGCACGATCACCGTGAGGTCGTCATCGGGGAACCGCTGGATTGTGGTGCGGAATCCCATCGTCTCGCCATCATGCCACATGCGTTTATGGGCTTTATAGGGATCCAGGAACCAACCAAAGCCATAGCTTACGGGTTTGCCATCTTCGGATTTCGCAGTTCCCCCTGTGGGCTGCACGGGATTCAATGCGGGCAGCATCTCGGCGTCGCTGAGAAGAGTGTGATTGCGGAGCGCGCGGTCCCACTTGGCCAAATCGTCGATGGAAGTGTAGATGCCTCCATCACCGAGGGTGGCTGAGGTAGAACTCTGGTCGGTTTCCTTCCAGCCGTCTTTCTCTTTCGTGTGGCCGTAGGCACGGTGCGGCACTTCGTTTTTGCCTTTTTCGTACGCCAACGTATTCGTCATTTGTAGTGGAGCGAAAATTCTGTCGTGCAGAAACTGGCCGAACGGCTTGCCAGACACCTTCTCGACAATCAGACCAAGCACGACGTAGCCCGAATTGCTGTACTCCCACTTGGAGCCTGCGGGAAACTTTCCAGCGGTCTGCTGTTCCAGCAATTTCAGCACGCCCGCATCCTGAATCTGCGGAATTTGATCGTCGGGCGTGTTGGGATACTGCGCCGTCAAAATATCCTCGTAATCGGGCAGGCCCGAGGTGTGATTGAGCAGATTGCGAATGGTGATCGGCTTCCTGTAGGCAGGAAACTCAGGAAATATGTCGGTCAAGTGATCGTCATAGTGCAGCTTGCCATCGTGCACCAGCAGCATGATGCAGGCAGCCGTGAATTGCTTGGTGAACGATGCCAGGCGAAAGTCGGTGTCGGGCCCGATGGGATGTTTCGTGCGCAAATCGGTGACGCCATAGCCTTCGCGAAAGGTCGGCTTCCCATTGCGCACGACCAGAACTGCGGCGCCGGGAGCCGCGCTGGATTTCAGCGGAGCGAAGATGGCGTCGATCTGGCTCGAGGGAACTTGGGCTTGAGTTACAACAACGAAAAAGCAGGCCAGCAAGGCAACCCCGAATCTCAGTTTCGGGGTCGGGAAAGCCCGACCGACGCCGATCATGCCCATAGTCCGGATTACTCGCTATCGGGTTTGGCTCCCGGAATGCGCTTCTTCAGGAACTTGATCTGGCCATTGTGGTTGGATTCGTGTTCGCAGACGTGAAACCACTTGCAGTAATTGTTCGTCGGACCCCAGCCCCAGGTATTGTCGACCGACAAGAGCCAGTTGTCATCGCGCTTGCGAAATTCAGCCAGCGTCTGGTCGCGCGTCTCTTTGAGCAGGTTCAGGTAGTAGTCGAGATCATGACCTTTGATGGATTTCCGTGCCGGCTCGCCCAACTCCATGGGCACCTGCCATTTTTCTTTAAACGTTGCCGGCAATTCCTTCAAGGAATTTCCTTCGAAGGTGTTGATCTGGTAGATCCGGTCGGTAGCGGCCAGGTGCATCAGCAGAGCCCCGATGGTGTTTGCGTTGGCGTCCGCGAGGTAGTCGAGATCCTTCTGCGTCATGTCCTTCACCGACATCAAGACGACGTGGCGCATCCACGTCATCATGGAGACGAGAGTGCCAATCTGCGGCGAGTAGCCCTTCTTGGGCCCGATGATATTCACATCGGACTCCTCGGACATTGCGAGTTGAGGCACTAACGCGAGGCCAGACATTCCCGCGGTAACGGCGGCTGCGCCGGTCATGAGAAAATTGCGGCGGCTCGGCAAGCACTCGGAAGGGAACATGGCTTCTCCTTTGCGGAGCAGAGGGATTTGAGGGAAACGAAGGGATGGTATCACAGGAGACAGAATTTAAGCGCGAATCCCGGCGACGCCCATCATCCGGCCCGTTTTACCTTTCTCGGCGCGGTAGGAGAACAGCATTTCCGGATGGCAGTTCGTGCAGGGCGGCGAGCTCTCAATGTTCTTTTTGGCTAAACCCACGGCTAAAAGCTGCTGGCGATTGGCTTCCACCAGATCGAGAAAAATCTTCTTCGGCAACACGCTGTGCCCCGGGGCGCGGGCTGTCAGGAAGAGCAAGGGATATTTTTCGCGCACCGGATCCGATTCCTTGACCTCACGAAACAACTTGGAGCCGTACTCGAACTGCGACTCGAACTTGGTGCGCACCTCTTCGCCGACCTCGTAACAGCAGCCCTGAATGCCAGGCCCAATGGCGGCTTTCAGATCGCGCGAGCGGCTGCCGAAGCAGCGATGCATTTCGCCCACGCCTTTCTCGACGATGCGTTGCACAGTGCCGCGCCAACCGGCATGAAAAACGCCAACTGCATGATTTTTAGCATCCACGAGAATCACAGGAAGGCAGTCGGCGGTCTGGATCGCGAGCAGGAGCCCGGGAGTAGCGGTGATCATGCCGTCACCGAACAGCGGCTCGCCGGGAATTGAGTCCACGCGATGAATGATGTCGGAATGAATCTGGCGCAGCGTGATCAGCGGCCAACCCGAAGTCTTTCCAGGTTTCGACCCGCGATGCCGGGTCGCGACCACCCCGAGTTCCTGAAGAAACGCCGCCCGGTTGCGCTCCACCGCGGCCTTCGAATCATCTTTAGTGAAGCCGAGATTCAGGTCCCGGTTGCCGTAAGCGCGGGAGAAGCCCGCGACCCGCGTTGAAAATCCATGCACGAGCCACGGCAATGCGCTCAAATGCCGCGCGCGAAGAATTGTGAGTTTGGTTTTGTTCGGGGCCCTGGTTGGCACATCTCCATCATAAAGGAAGGTAGATGGTTGCGGCCCTCTGATTGCCGAGGAGATTGCCCCATCGGGGAGACTCTGAAACCCTCAGACTCTGAAACCTTGAAACCTTGAAAGCTTTTTTAATACTTCCAGCTCTTCAAGTCCGCGCCCGCCGGAGCCGTCTCTTCCATGTGCTTCACCATCTCCGGCCAATAATGCTGGTTCAATCCCACGGCTGGATCGTACTCTCCGGGATAGCAATGCGGCTTGCGTATGCCGAACTCGAAGCTGCCGTGGTAATAAGGATCGGTTGTGGTGTCAAGGAAGTCCTTAAGCAGATGCACTGCGCGATCGAGATAAAACGTGTCGGCCTCGCCCACGTACAAGTGCAATTTGCCGGCCAGCTTCGGGCCTAAAGTCTTCCAGTCGCGCTGCATGATTGCGCTCAGGTCGTAATGTTCCTTCCAGTACTTCGCGACCTCGTGATCGATCTCGCCAGTGCGCTTGTTGAAGACAGGCTTCGGATATCCATCTTCGCCGACCGAACTGAACACGGCCTGCCAGGTATCGAGCTGCTCACCCGAGCGGCTGTGCGTGCCGAACACGAGCTCGTACCGGTTCATCTGCTCCATGGTGGACAGCACCAGGCCGTCGGGCTGGCGTACGGATGGTCGCGGCACGTTTCCATAAATGCCGTCAATCCAGAACGCGTTGCGGTCGTCGTAGAGATTCATGGTCATGTAGGCGCGAAAGTCCACTACGTCGGGACAGAACACCCACGCGCCATTGTAGAAATCGGGATAAAACACCTGCGAGGCCAGACTCTCCCAGCCTCCGGTTGAGCCGCCATAGACGGCGCGCGCCCATCCCTGGCCGATCCCGCGAAATTGTTTTTCGACGTAGGGAATCAGTTCCTGCGTAATGGCGTCGCCGTAAGGCCCGACGTTTTCCGAATTCACCGCATAAGAGTCATCGAAGTAAGGTGTGGCGTGCTGAATCGACAGCACGATCACGCGCGGCACGCGGCCGGTAGTCCAGTCCTGATAGAGCTTGTAACCAGTCTGCGCCTGGTGCAGTTCGCCACCTTTCAGCTTGTCGCTGGGCGGCTCAGTGCGGAACGAGATCACTCCCGGAAGGCCGCGATGAAAGTGATCCTGCTCGACGATCAGCGGATAATGCGCGTCGGGATGTTCTTCCCACCCGTCGGGCAGCAGAACCCCCGCTCCCAAATAAGTTGGTCTGCCCCAGAATTTTGTCAGCAGGTCGCTTTGGATGCGGATGTGTTTGACCCATTTGTTGTCGCGAACGACGTGGTCGTCAGTGGACGCATCCCATCCCACGATGGAGTCGACGACCTTGGGCTCATCCTCGACAGGAGGAACTTTCTCGGTCAGCGAGATGCGCATCGTTTGCGGCGACTTCGGATCGAGGTGCACCTTCACCGGCTTGCTGTAGAGATTCCCCGGCTTCACCTGCCAGTGCTGGCCTTCGCCCTTGTCTGGCGGCAATTTGAGAGTGCGGCCATTGCCGAGGTGAAACGTGTCGTAGATGTTGAGCAATCCTTGAACCCAATAATCGCCTGCCGGTATGTCATTGAGACTCTCCGCGGGATAGCCCAGGGTTGAGGCGTCG
>DASTCU010000282.1:0-2454 GCA_035710825.1 Candidatus Sulfotelmatobacter sp. | reverse complement strand
TGATACAACTCGATCTCCACATTGGTGATGCTGGACAACGACGCACCTGTGGGTAGCAGGCCGACAAAGGTCGCTCCACGGATCAGCGCATTCTGGCCGATAACGAAATCGTCGGCAGTTTCAGTCTCGAGTTGCTGAGGGCCGGCCGGGCTTGACAACGTGGCAATCTTGCCATCCGGACTGCCCGTACTGAACAGGGTTGCCGCCCCGGCTGGAAGCAGGAAAGCGGCGACACACGTAAGTAGGCTGAGTGGTTTTTGCACAACGGTTCCTCCAATTCCTTCGACTCCGATTCGAAGTCTAATGAGTGTAAAACGCCAAACGAAGCGAGTCAAGGGGGGCGCGACAGGTGTGTCAACGCAAAATAGAAATGTCCCCTTTTCCAGCAAAGTAGAAATGTCCCCTTTTCTCCCGACCGCACGAAGACGCGTGTTAGAGTCGAATCGTCCGCGAGGGGTCGCGCCCAAGCGGATGCCCAAGGCCGAGGCGACGACGGGGCTGGCTCCGAAGAAAGCATCGGCCCAGAACCCTCTGAAGGGGGTGATCCACAAAGCCTCCTCAGAGGGTTTTGTTTTTGACTTTCTAAGCGACCTTTCTTGGGTGGAGTCTCGGAGGAGCGGAGGCCTTGGGCAATAAGGCGCGAGAGATCGCCGGGCCGCTTTTGCCCGGCGCTCCTGTTGGACTGGCAGCCGGGTTGATTAACTGCGGGCATTGGAAATCTCAAGCGCCTTGTCTAAGTTAGGTCCGCGGTCTAATCGGAAGTTGTCCATCCATTTGCTCCGGCCTTTCTGCTGAGAGGCCGGCCGGTCATTCACCGCCGTCTTCTTGGCTCGGGTGACCGGCGCCGCCTCGACGATCGGAGATACCGTCAGATACCGCTCTCCGAATCGCACGGCGATCTGACCATCCATCCGACGCTCGACCCGCACGGCCGCTCCCCGCAGCCCCACGCATACCGAGGTTCGTTGGATCTGATAGCGCTGGGACGCAAATTGAATGGTGTAGTCATTCTTCACCTGGCGCGTAGCTACCTGACTGAGAATGGCAGCCAGATCATAACGTCCTGCCCAGCTGCGGTGAGCATCGTCGGCATGCGCTGCTTCCACGACCAGGGTGGAATTCCACCACGGCAGAAACTCTGTGTCCAGATACCGATTGGCCTCTTCCAGAGTCTTGACCCCAGCGATGCGCAGCCCTTTTACCAACCGGTCCTGGGCCGTTTGGAAACTCCTCTCCACTCGCCCTTTAGCCTGCGGGCTATGCGCCGCGATCCAGGTGATGTCCAATTCACGCAAGGCACGCCCGATCTGCGTCGGCGGCAGTTCTTCCCGCTCGTCACGCGGTAGATAGGTAGACTTACGATACGTCTTCGGCGTGGTGCGAAACAGGCTGGCCTTATCCGTATAAAACGCCAACGGTCGGCCGTACCGCTCCACATAGCCCCACAACGTCCGCATGTTTTCCTCAGTCGAGTCACTGGCCACAAAGCGCGCGTACAAGCGGCTGGTCGCGTCATCGATCATTGCGATCAGATAGATTCTCGGCCCTCGCCCCTCCAGCCAATCGTGATCGCTGGTGTCCCACTGCACCAACTCTCCGCATCGCTCCCGCCGCGCCCGAAATAAATGCACTTCCTGGATCCTTTGTTTCTCGCTTCGCCATAGTCCTGCCGCTCGCATCCACTGCCGCACCGTTTCCCGGCTGACCGCAATGGCATGCTTTTTCGCCAGATACTCGCTGGCCAGCGTCGGTTTGAAGCCGCGATACACCTCCTGCCTCAGAATCGCGATCGCGCTCTGCCGCACTTCCTCATCCAGGTGGTGATTCGACGGCCGCCCACGCAACCCGTGAATCACCGCCTTGTCACCCCGCTTTTTCAAAGCCTGGAGCAGCCGCTTGACTTGCCGGATGCTTAGCCCCAATTCCTCGGCAGCCTCCCGCTGTGTGATCAGCTTCTTCTTCGCCTTCTTCAAGGCCACCAGCCGGTCTCGCTCGGCCTGGGTCATCAGTAGTTGTCCTTCCTGCACCCTCCCAGCGTGACGGTGTCAAGGGGACATTTCTACTTTGCTCAAAGGTGACATTACTACTTTGCGGTGACAGTGAAGGAATTAGCGCGCGTTTGCCAGGCGATTATATTTCTTGAGAACCTGCTGGAGTCCGTCGTGCGGGAGAGCTGTCACCTTGTGGCCGTCGATGCCGGTCATGTCTTGGGCCGCGACCATTGCATTCACGATGGCTTCCTCGGTGGCTTGCACAGTGGCGTCGAAGATGGGGCCGAGAGCGTCGTTAGGAAGCATGCTCAAGGTGGCCAGACCGCTTGGCGGCTTGGCGGAATTGGCGTTGGCGGTGGAGAAGGCTATAAATATGTCGCCGGAGCCGTTTCCTGAGCTGGATCCGAGGCGTGCCAGGCCCAGGGATGCACGCCGGGCGATGCGCTTGGTCTGATTCGGCAAC
>DASTCU010000281.1:0-1227 GCA_035710825.1 Candidatus Sulfotelmatobacter sp. | reverse complement strand
TCCCATTGGCCTTCGGGATGTAAGTCCGCCGCAGAGGCATGGGGCGATAACCCCGTGCCCTTAGCGAGATCACACCTTGAAGCTTCTTGTGCGGTGTATCCCAGAGTTCACCATCCACTCCAGGCGTTTTTCTACCGTCGTTCACTGTTACCCGGCGTACAGCAAGTAGCTTGCCGCTGGCCGAGTGCGTAAGAAGATGTTGCAAGGCTTTCACCTTGTTCCATTTCTTTTGCTGCACCGCCTTCACGATACGTGCTTGGAGTCGGCGAACATTGTCCTCCACGGTTCGCCAATCCACAGCGTCCCATGTCGAACTCGTGTTTAGGATTGCACCAGCTTGCGCCGTCATCTGCCGATCCTATGGGCCGATTTGCCAAGTTCTCTCGTGATCGGAAACCAAGAGGAAGTTTGCCCGCTTGCGCGTCGGATAATGTCGCAATCCGTATTCCGACCATTACAGTCGGACGTTCGCTTTCTCCTCTATCCTCTACCCGCATCACCATTGCATGACCTTGCGGTCTAGCTACCCCGAAGGGAGTAATGCGGGCTTACCACGTTCCACGTGTGTGACAGAGTGGGTTAGGTCCCTCCTAGCTATACCGGCGGCCTTTTCGCCCACGACGGGTGAGAATGGAGCACCCGTACCAGCCGCAATCTCGGAGCCTAACAGCATCTTTGACCCCTTCATTCTTGACGATACTTAAAGAGGTTCGCGTCTGCTGACCCTACCACTCACCCTAGCCCCGATCCGGCCTCGATGCTGGCAGAAATATCGTCCCCTCACGGTTTCGATACCCGTCTTGCGACGGTGGGATACATTGTCCGAGGGCTTCTAGACGATTCGTTTCCGAAACGCCATACCTCGTAGGGTACCGCCAATGGGATGGCAGGTCCGGTCAAGTGGTGCTCGCCGGACAATCACACATGCAGCTTCGTGTCGCGACCACTCATAGAATCCGTCAGCCGGAATCAGGCAGCGCCGGGTCCTGATCGGATCACGGAAGGACGCTGTAGTCGTGATCGCCTCCGACCTGGCGTTGATCGTCTTGAATCCGATGCTGGGATCGGTCGCCCAGGAAGGAATCAGGCCCCATCGCATCAGCGCCAGCTCGCGGAAGTTGGGAGTCTGACGAATCACAGGAACCGGCTGTGTAGGAGCGATGTTGTAGCGAGGAATCCAGTCATCCTCGAAGGGGACTGCGTCGAAGTGCTCGGCGATGATCTGCT
>DASTCU010000280.1:0-6364 GCA_035710825.1 Candidatus Sulfotelmatobacter sp. | reverse complement strand
GTTTCTATGCCGGCCACGCGAAATTTAATGTTGATGGTAGAAGGCGTGTTGACAACCAGCGTGACCTTCGCGGCCAAATAGGGCGAAAAGCCGCTGGCGGAGGCTTCCAGCTTGTAGTTTCCCGGGGGCACATCGAGGAATTGATAGAGGCCTGCCGAGTTGCTGGTGGTGGTGCGCTGGAGGCCGGTGGCTGTATCGGTTAACACGATTTTGGCGCCCGACACTGTGGCGCCGGACGGGTCGCTCACGTTGCCATTGAGTTGGCTGGCGGACTGCGCCGCTGCGAAGGAGGCCAATAAGGCCAACGCCGCGAACAGGCAAACCGCAGACTTTGCCCCCTGCACGTATCGGATGCCGGATTCGTACCACCGCTGCTGCCGACTGCTCGACTGCTGATAGATTCGCGTCATCGCCATAGCCTCCCGCAACAAGGCATGCCGGTTGAAAACACGTCTGCGAAATTACACGTGTGCTCTCGTCCGGCACGCTTGCGCCGTTTCAATTTCCCTGTGCGTTCTGGGTAACACACCGAACTCCCCGCCCAAGTGGCGCGGATTATATCCGAAGAGCGTGCGGAAGTTCATGCAGAAAAATTCATTTGGTGGAAGAATTTTTCGCCGCTGAGTGAGGAAATACTGATCGGTTGCGACGCGACCTTGCTGATGAAGGTCCACTAGCACGCGTGTAACGATCGTCGAATGTTCTGTCTTTGACGCCCTACTTTGTGACGGTAAAACTGGTCCAGGGATAGGCGTCCATGTCCCGCTGCAGCGGCTTTTGCCAGTCGTATTCCGGATGGGCGCTGAGATGTTCTGCTGCCTTGAAGTTCTTTCCGCAGGCGTGTCCGGCGGCGGCGTTGAAGGTCATCTTCGCGATCATGCTTGCATCGGCAGCCTTGTTCTGGACTGCTCCGGCAGTGCCGTAGGGCCCCACCCATCCGCCCGAACCGCGGGGCGAAAGATCGACGTGGCCGTCGAGCGTGCGCTCATCAGCATCTTCTTTCTTTTCGAAGGTGTCATAGTGATCGGCGAGGAAACGCTGCGCGGAGGCGACGTCAATCTTGCCCTTGTTCTGAGGCATCAACTGCTCCCAGCGGACGTGGCGGGCCACTGAGCTTTGGCCCGTGTCTTTCGGATTGAAGTCAGTTTCTTCGCGGATGAGTTTTTCATTAATGGGAAAATTGGATCCGACGAAATAGCCGTCGCTGGTGCGCTCCAGGGTAACATTTTTCAATCCAAGCTCGAGGCGTCCGATTTCGTTCTTGCGGGTATCGGCCACCAGCCAGGTGTTGGCATAGCCGCCGTTGTTCCCGTCTTTCATGATGCGGGTGAAGTCGTCAATCGAGGTCGAGTACTGTGCCGCCTTGCGCGCCCGCACGAACTCCGGAATGCCCGAGGTATCGAATCCGGAGAAATGGCCGATGGTGGTTTCGGTGATCGCCATGCCGGCGGTATTAATGACGTAGTCGTCGGCACTGTGAATCACGCCGGGCAGGCCGTCCATCAGCATGCGGTAGCCATTCGCGGGAACGATGTCGTAGATGATGGTCCAGCGCTCGCCTTCGAGATAGGTGGACCAGTTGTTGTGCGCGATCACCGCCTTGCCGTCTTTGGTGTAGCTTCCGGTCGCGACAACGGCGCTGCAATGCTCGGGCACGGCCGCCGATGCCGTCTTGATGGCGTGGTCCTTGTCATATTGCGTGTTGTAGTAGCCCCACTCCGTGGAAGCGTTGATGCCTACGATGTCCCACACGTCGATGCTGACGCCGTGGGCGGCGGCGCCATCGGCGATGCCCTGCAGTTCGTCGCGGTATTCCTGCTCGATGTGCGGCCACATCATGTTCTGGGCGGCATCGCGGAAGAATGACCAGTCCTTCTTGTATTCGTGTTTGGTTTCGAGCATGACGACCTTCAGCATGTCGTCAATTTCGGGCGCGAGCAGGTAGCCGTTCTGAAATCCGATCTCATGAGGAGTGCCTTGCAGATGCACGTAGGTCCAGCCATTTTTCTCTGGAAGGCGGAACGCGCCCTGCAACTCGCTCGGGGCTTTGGCGCCTCGAGAAGAAGCATGAGAAATCGCGAAAACAATCGTGATCAAGAGCAACGCGGGCAGGACAGCGAATCTTCGGCGCACGCAGCGGCCTCCTGGCGTAGGAGAGGAATTTTATCAGAGGCGAGCGTCCGGCCTCTTGCGGAGCACTCTTCCAATAGGGAAACATCCTATAATTCTGAGGGAGCGAAATGGTCAGGGCTAGCATCATTGCAGGATTACTGCTGACGGTGGCGGCGAGCGGCTCCGCGCAGGAGCATCAGCATGGGAATAGCGAGAAGTTGGGAACAGTGCACTTTGCCACATCATGCAGCGACGCGGCGCAGAAGGAATTCGACCGGGCAGTAGCGCTGCTGCATTCGTTCCAGTTCAGCCGTGCCATAGAGGGATTCAAGGCGGTGCTGGGGAACGACGCGACGTGCGGAATCGCGTACTGGGGAATTGCGCTTGCCGATTGGAGTAATCCTTTTGCACCCGGCATGAAAGATCAGGGCCAGTTGCAGGCAGGGCGAGAGAGCATAGAGCGCGGCGCGACGGTAGGGGCAAAGACCGAGCGTGAACGGGCATATCTGACTGCGGCCGGCAAGTTGTACAACAACTACGAGAGCACGCCCCAGCGAGCGCGCGTGATCGCTTATCGCGACGCCATGGGAGAAGTCGCGGCGAAATATCCAGAAGATCATGAGGCGCAAATCTTCTATGCCTTGGCCATCGCGGGTTCGGAGGATCCCGCCGACAAGACCTACGCCGGACGGCTCAAGGCAGGAGCGATACTCGAAAAACTATTCCAGGAAGAGCCGACGCATCCTGGACTCGCACATTACATTATCCATACGTACGACGTACCAGCACTAGCGGAGCGGGGATTGGTGGCGGCGCGGCGTTATTCGGAAATTGCACCTGATGCGCCGCATGCTCTGCACATGCCATCCCATACCTTCACCCGCACGGGAAACTGGCAGGAGTCGATCGAGAGCAACATTGCGGCGGCAGCAGCGGCGCGGCGCGAGGGGCAGGCAGCAGAAGAGTTGCACGCCAGCGACTATGAAGTTTATGCCTACCTGCAAACCGGGCAGGACAAGGCGGCCCAGCGGATATTGGACTCGTTGCCGGAGATCGCATCACGCTTCGATCCCAAGCTGGTAGTGTCCGGTGCCGCGGGCCCCTCAGCGGCATATTTTGCGTTGGCGGCGATTCCTGCACGGTACGCTCTGGAACGCCAGCAATGGAAGCAGGCTGAGCAACTCACAGCGCGAGAGACGCCGTTTCCTTACACCGAGGCCATGACCTGGTTCGCTCGCGGATTAGGCGCCGCGCACCTGGAGCGAGCACAGGCGGCGCGTGAGTCGGCAGCTGAGCTAAAGCAAATTCGCGAGCGACTGTTGAAGGCAGGCGAAAACTACTGGGCACAGCAGGTAGAAATTCAGGAACTCGAGATTGATGCTTGGGCGGCGCTAGCCGAGGGCAAAAAAGAAGAAGCGCTGCAACGCATGAAGGCGGCAGCAGAACTGGAAGATAAGACGGAGAAGAGCGCGGTGACGCCCGGGCCGCTGGCCCCGGCGCGAGAGTTACTGGGCGACATGTTGCTGGAAATGAATCAGCCGGCGCAGGCGCTGGAGCAATTCGAAGCTACACTCACGAAGGAGCCGGGACGCTTCCGTGCGCTTTATGGAGCAGCGCATGCCGCGCAACTCAGCGGAAATGCCGAGGTCAATCAGAGGCATTTTGGAGAACTCTTAAAGACTTGCGAACATGCCGACAAGCCAGGCAGGCCGGAGCTCATGGATGCACAGAAGGCGATTTCGCAGCGCTAAAACAGTCCCTTCTTCTTAGGGGATCCAGACTCGAACTTAGGAGGTAGGATTACTTGCTGACCGCATAGTGCAGTTTCACCACGCCGTCTGCGAACTTCGTACATGAGACCAGTGTCAGCGGCACATTGCGATGACGCGGTGCGATCAATGGAATGCCTTCCCCGATCAAAGTTGGAATCACGTGAATCATGAACTCGTCGATTTCTTGTTCATCGAGAAATGAGGCAATGATGCCGGCGCCACCCATCATCCAGATGTTTTTTCCTTTTTGCGCGCGCAAACGCTTGGCAAATGTTTTGACGGGTTCATTCACGACCTGCACGCCCGCCGGAACTGCTGAAGGCAGCCGGCCGCGGGTAAAGACATAATTCTTCACTCTGGTATCGAAAGCCGAACTGGCCACGCCTTTCTTTTGAAACTCCAGCGCCATATCGCATGTCTTCCTGCCCCACAGGATGGTGTCGATGGATTTATAGAAGACACCCATGCCGTAGTTGCCCTTGGGCTGCGGACGGTCGAGCCAGTCCACAGAACCGTCGAGCCGGGCAATAAAGCCGTCGGCGCTGGTGGCGATGTAGACGATGATTTTGCGCTTGCGGACCATAGCGGCACGGGGTGGTCAAATCCTAACCCGGTGCGCCTTAGGATTTCCATCAGATAGATCGCAGGCTGCAGCTATAATGTGCCACGCGCATGCCCCTGACTTCCGGAACGAAACTCGGCCCCTACGAAATTCAATCCACGCTCGGCGCCGGTGGCATGGGCGAGGTGTACCGCGCGCTCGACACGCGCCTGAACCGTACAGTCGCGATCAAAGTTCTCGCCTCTCATCTTTCGTCTTCACCCGAACTCAAGCAGCGCATGGAGCGCGAGGCCCGATCCATCTCGTCGCTGAACCATCCCCATATCTGCCAGCTTTACGATATCGGATCGCAAGGCGGGACCGACTTCCTGGTGATGGAGTTTCTGGAAGGTGAGACGTTAGCGGAACGCCTGCGCAAGGGCGCGATCCCGCTCAATGAGATTTACAAAATCGGCATTGCTGTGGCCGAGGCGCTGGCCCTCGCGCATCACCAGGGAATTGTGCATCGTGACCTCAAGCCGGGCAACATCATGCTCACGCAAAGCGGCGCCAAGCTGATGGACTTCGGGTTGGCCAAACCTCTCAACCTCGCGGCCTCAGGGTCTGCGTCTAAAGCGCCGCCGTCGTTTACCGCCGTCGCCACGCTGAGCGGACCCAGCCCGTTAAGCCCGCTGACCACCGCAGGTAGCATCATCGGTACGATCCAGTACATGTCGCCGGAACAAATCGAGGGCAAGGAAGCCGACGCGCGCTCCGACATCTTTGCTTTCGGGGCTGTGCTTTACGAAATGGCCATCGGCAAGCGTCCTTTCGAGGGCAAGAGTCAAATTTCACTGGCATCCTCGATTCTGGAAAAAGATCCCGACCCGATCACCGCGCTTAAGCCTGAAACACCCGCAGCCTTCGATCATGTGGTGACCACCTGCCTGCAGAAAAATCCTGACGATCGTTTTCTGGCAGCCCACGATATCAAGATCGAACTGCAGTGGGTCGCATCGGAGAAATCATCGCCTCCACTGCCGGCATCCCTGCCCTCGCATGAAAAGCGGCCGCGGCCGATTTGGATCGCTGCTCTGCTTGCGGCGATCGTCTTGGGAGCCGCTGCGGGATTCCTGCTCCACGGTCCCGCTGCGCCATCACTGTCTATCCGAAGCGTCATCAACCCACCGGACAAAACCACGCTCAATCTCACGGGTGATTCCGCTGGACCGCCGGTGCTCTCGCCCGACGGAGCGTCAATCGCCTTCACTGCCTCGCATGCTGATGGCAAAACCACGCTCTGGGTACGACCGGTCAACTCTCTTGAACCCCGCGAACTGGCCGGCACCGAGAACGCTGTTTTTCCTTTCTGGGCGCCGGACAGCCGGTCCCTGGGATACTTCGCCGACGGCAAGCTCAAGACCATCGATGTGAGTGGCGACTCGCCGCAAACCATTGCCGACGCTCCCTTCGGCCGTGGCGGCGCATGGGGACCCGGCGGGGTCATCCTGTTTTCTCCCAGCACGCAATCCGGGCTGTTGCGGATCAGCGCCGCCGGCGGAACTCCGGTGGAAGTCACCAAGCGCGACACCACTCAGCACACTTCGCACCGCTGGCCATTTTTTCTCCCTGACGGCAAGCACTTCATCTATCTGGCCATCAGTCATGATCCTTCCAAAGCGGCCAATAACATTCTCTATTACGCTTCGCTCGACGGCGGGGAGAATCGGGTCTTATTGCACTCTCAGTCGAACGCCGTTTACGCGAACGGTTACCTGCTGTTTGCGCGCGGAGATCAGTTGATGGCCCAAGCTTTCCAGCCTTCCAACGGAACGCTCAGTGGCGAGCCTCAGAGCGTGGCCAAGGGGGTCATGAATGACATTGCCACCTGGCACATGGACGCCTGCGCCTCCGATGACGGATTGTTGATTTTCGGCAG
>DASTCU010000279.1:0-34260 GCA_035710825.1 Candidatus Sulfotelmatobacter sp. | reverse complement strand
GCCCTACGATCTTGCGCAACTCGCGCAGGGGCTGGACGGCAATCTGTATGGAACAACCACCTCGGGGGGAACGCATGCCTTCGGCACCATTTTCATGGTGACACCTCTGGGCGCCTACACGGACTTATGGGAGTTCGATGGCGTGACCGGAGAAACTCCGGTAGGCGGGTTGACTCTGGCATCGGACGGAAATTTCTATGGGACTGCCGGCTTTGGCGGGACTTTCAATTGTGGCACGGTGTTTCGGTTCACACCTCCGAGCACGCTTACGGTTCTGCATGCCTTCAACTGTAGTAGTGACGGTCAGTATCCGGCGGTGCCTCCAATTCAGGGAGCTGACGGGAATCTGTATGGAGTCACAAATTCGGGGAATGTCTACAGCGTAGCGCTGGCGAACGGATCGTTTACGGCGCTGTCCCAAGCACCACAGACGGTATACGCGCCACTATATCTGGCGTCGGATGGAAATCTTTATGGGACCTCGGCGTATGGAGGGGACTTCAACTCCGGCACAGTGTTCCGAGTCAGCACGCCGGGAGGAGCCATTAAAGTGCTTCACAGCTTTAATGGGACTGACGGCTACAATCCTGACGCTCCGGTAGTGCAAGGGTCGGATGGGTATCTCTATGGCACCACGCTTACCACGAACACTAGCATTCCGCCTGGACTCATTTACAAAATGAGTTTGTCCGGAAAACTGGTCGTTGTCCATAGCTTCGGCCAGTTCACTTCTGGCTGGATCAATCCTGACGGCGCGTCTCCGACGGCTGGGCTGCTGGCCGCATCCGATGGAAATTTTTACGGCGTGACCAACACTGGGGGAGCCAACGGATTCGGCACCATCTACCAGCTCAAGTCTGGAACCAACTTCACAAAACTCCTTGATCTCAACGGAGCGGCAAACGCGAATCCCGGCTTCGACAACAACACGGGTCTAATCCAACACAGCAATGGCTCCCTGTTCGGAGTAACCAGCGAACTGGGCGCGTACGCGGAAGGAAATTTCTACGCCCTGACTGCGCTGAACTTCTCGCAAATACTGAAAGTAGCGGGACCAATCTTCGTGCTGCCGGGCGGCCCGGTGCAGATTCTGGGCAACAGCTTGACCCAGGTTTCGAATATTAATTTTGGGGCGGTAGCAGCTTCTTTCCGGATCGGGAGCGACACCCAGCTTTTGGCAACGGTGCCATTTGCCGCGGTGGACGCCGCGATCAGTGCGATCTACAACACCGGCTTGCAGGTGCAAACCGTGTCGGCGGTGCATATTCTGCCCTTGATCACCAGCATCGATCCATTGTCGGGCCCGGTGGGCACGCAAGTGACTATCTCGGGTGGAGGGTTCACGGGCGCGACCAGGGTCGCGTTCGGAGGAGTCAGCGCGACGAGCTACACCGTCGTGAGTCCGAGCATGATCCAGGCCACTGTCCCGAGCGGATTTACCAAGGGGAAGGTGGCCGTCAAGACGCGCAACGGGAAATCCTTCAGCACGCAGAAATTTGTGGTTCAGTAGGCCCAAATTCAGCAGTCCCAAGTTCAGTATTCCGAAGGAGGAATCGAGATGCCACGAACGGCTTTGACGACAGTCATGCTTCTCTCGCTCTTAGCGCTGGCGAACTCCGCCCAGGCACAGCAATATGTCTTCCGAAGCGTAGACGTGCCAGGTGCAGCCTGGACTCTGATGGGCGGTAACAACAACGCCGGGAGCATCACGGGCTGCTATCAGATTGAGGGATTCTCCTCTAATTATGCCGGCGTGCTACTGAGCAATGCGGCATTCAAGCCGGTGAAGTATCCGAAGTCGATGTCTACCTGTTTGTATGGTGCCAGCAATAACGGCGAGTTGGCCGGAGCGTACAGTGATAGCAGCGGCAAGGTACACGGGTTTACTTTGACGGGCAAAACTTACGTCAATATTGATTATTCGGGCGCGGTCGACACCTACGTGAATGACGTGAACAATGCTGGAGTGGCCGCCGGGGACTATTTTGACGGCAGCGCCAACCACGGCTTCACGTGGCAAGGCGGCACGTTCACCCACATTGATTTTCCTGGGGCCAGCGATACGTTCGTGCAGTCAATCAATAACTCGAATCAGGTGGTCGGCACCTATGCCCTCGGCGGCACTTACCATGGATTTCAATTGAGCGGGACCACCTATACCACCATCGACTATCCGGGGGCTGTATTTACTGCTGCCTACGGCATTAACAATAACGGCCAGATTGTGGGATTCTATTATGGCAGCGACACAATCGATCATGCGTTCAGAGATTTCAGCGGAGTCTTCTCCACGGTGGATTACCCCGGCTCGTCCGCGTCTGCGCTGACGGGGATCAACGATGCGGGGCAAGTCGTGGGACAGTGGTTCGGCAGCGGCACGAAGGCTGGCTACGACGAACACGGATATCTGGCAAGTCCGATCCCGGGGACGCCCGATCCGCTGGGCAATAAGCTCAGGCGAGCAGAGACGTCTCCACATCGTTAGAGGAGCCAATCGGCAAAAGCGCAATGGGTTCGAAGATGCGCTTCACCCGTCGTTCCAAGAATTGCAACTGACCTGCTCGCTTCAGGGGGAGGCGCGCCGGTCGGAGTGCAGGCCCACAGGCACGCTGAGCCGCGGCCGAGGCTGCTGCTCAGCGTGCTTTGTGCTTTCGGATTGAAGACAGCACCTGCCGTCCTCGTCCTCGATAAGGATGCAAATTGCTTTCCCCTGTGACGCGCGGACCTGCTGCGGTGTAAAATCACCCGCGTTCATGGAACATTTTGACGTCGTGATTATCGGCGCGGGGCTGTCCGGCATTGGAGCGGGATGCCGCTTGCAAACGCGGTGTCCAGGTAAGCAGTACATCATCCTCGAGGCGCGCAGTGAGATTGGGGGCACGTGGGATTTGTTCCGCTATCCCGGGGTGCGCTCCGACTCAGACATGTTCACGCTGGGATATCCGTTCCGGCCGTGGAAAGAGGCACGGGCGATTGCGGACGGGCCTTCCATCCTTAAATACGTACGGGAGACGGCGCAGGACTTTGGCATTGACCGGCACATCCGTTTCCAACAGCGAGTCGAGTCTGCTTCGTGGTCATCTCAGGAAGGCCGCTGGCGGGTTGAAGTGCGGACTGGCACGGGCGAGAGCATGCAATATAGCTGCGACTTTTTGTATGGCTGCACTGGGTATTACCGTTACGACGCGGGCTACGAACCGAGTTTTCCGGGGGAAGAGCGCTTTCGCGGGCAAATGGTGCATCCGCAACATTGGCCTGAAGATCTGGATTATGCCGGGAGGAAAGTTGTGGTCATCGGCAGCGGGGCGACGGCGGTCACGCTGGTTCCGGCGATGGCGGGGACGGCGGCGCATGTCACCATGCTGCAGCGGTCGCCCACATACATCCTGAGCTTGCCCAGTGATGATCCGATCGCGAACCTGGTGCGGCGCTGGCTGCCCGCCAGGGTAGCACTCCGCATTGTGCGCTGGAAGAACATCTTGATCAGCCTGGGAATTTACCAACTGGCCCGGAGTGCGCCGGAGCGGGCGCGAAAGATGTTTCGCGAGGGAGCGGTGCGAAGCCTGCCCCAAGATTACGAAGTCGACAAGCACTTCAACCCGCGCTACCAACCTTGGGACCAGCGGCTGTGCCTGGTTCCGGACGCAGACTTGTTCAAGGCGATCAGTTCGGGGCAGGCGTCTGTGGTGACTGATCAGATCGATACATTGACGGAACGCGGCATCCGGCTGCAGTCGGGGCAGGAACTTGAAGCCGATATCATCGTCACCGCAACGGGCTTGCAGATGCTGGCTCTGGGCGCGGTGAAGCTCACAGTGGACGGCACGCCGATCAATCCGGGCGACACGTTCATCTACAAGGGAACGATGCTGAGCAACGTGCCGAATTTTGCGTTCTGCATCGGATACACCAACGCGTCGTGGACGCTGCGCGCGGATCTGGCATCGACGTTTGTGTGCCGCGTGCTGAATCATATGGACCGGCACGGATACCGCACGTGCGCGCCGGTGTGCGACGCCGCATCGCTCGAAGCCAAGCCCTTACTCAACCTTAACTCGGGATACGTGCTGAGAGCGGCGGCGAGCCTACCCAAACAAGCTGGGAAAAAACCGTGGCTGATCCGGCAGAACTACATCCTCGACACGCTGACGATGAAGTTGGGCAGGATGGAGGATGGGATCTTGAAGTTTGGATCGGCGGTACCCGCTTCTCGCGCAGACGTTCCGGAAGAGATCGCGAGCCTGTCGGCGGGGGATGATTAAGGGAAGGGCTGCGGCAAAACTACAGGAGCCGGAATCTAGAACGTGTCCAGGAAGAACTTCGGCAGGCGCAGGCCACTCCCATGGCCTGCTTTGGCGGGAGCGTGGGATGGTGCGGGCTCGGGTGGCTTTGCCAATGGAAATGATTGCTTCAAGAGCGTAGCAATTTCTACTTCGAGCGTCTGCCGAACGCCGGCGCCGAAAGCCGTGAAGCGGAACGGCTGCAGATATCCCATGCCGCCGCGCATGGGGAAGAGCGTTTCCGCCTTGGCCAGCAGCGGTCCGGCACCGAGCTGAAAGGCCAGCGCAATCCTGCTGCGCTCGTCAATGTAGGTCGCTACTTCGAGCAGCCCACCGGTCATGGAGAGTTGATGCAGCTTCGCGATCAATACCCGTTGATTCTCCAGGTGGATGGTCGCCGAGACGGTTCCACGTAGAGGCACGCGAGGCGCACGCGTTGCCGTCCGGATTGGGCGAGGGTGATGCATCAGGCGTTATAAGTCACATTTCTGCCGGGCTGTGCCGGTTCTTCGGGCAGCCGGCGGGTGCGCCGCATCAACTTCCAGTCATATTCGTACGCCGTTCCGCAGGCCAGGCAGATTTGGTAGTCATGCCCGTTTCCGTCGGTGCGCGGCCACGTAAACCGGTGGGAGCAAGTCTGGCGGAGGATCTGCTTTAGAAAATTCAATGGGTCACTCCTTGATTGCGGTTCCTCCAGTGATCGAGCCACCGGGAGAAGAAGGGTTTGTGCTGATCGCTCAGCAAGCCTTGCAGCCGGGAAAGCATGATGTCGGGCGGTTGCGATTTCGAGACAAACGAGTCCACGCATTTCAGCTTGTTTTGCGGCAGCGGGCCGTACGCTGACAGCAGCATGATGGGCACACGCGAGTTGATGCGTTTCATCTTCGCGGCCACGACATCGCCGCGCATTCCGGGCATCTGGTAATCGAGAACCACGGCGTCGACGTTGCGTGAGCGAAACAGACGCAGGCCATCGTCCCAGCCGGTGGCTTCCAGAACTTCGTAACCGCACTGCTCCAGGAACATCTTTCTTCCAATGAGCCCGTTCCAGTGGTCGTCAATGCAAAGGATTGTTGCTTTCGCGCGGACCATGTACTCCTCACATCACACAAGATGGTTTGTGCCAGCCAACGCGGCTCCCACAGGAAAGCTGCGATAGCTGACTGCGAAGTGGTGGGCACGGTGATTCTGCGTGAAAATGCTTGGGCCTTCAAATTACGAATGGTCACTTGCGTGGGCAGTTACCGTGATGCATGGCGACCTGCGCGGCAGGCAGAATGGGAATGGTTCTCGCCGCGTGGTGTGGTCAGGCGCTTTATCGAAGTTTGCAGTAAATCGTATGGATAGATCGAACCGGAATTTTCTTGAGATCCCGCCCCAGGCCTTGCCTTTCCGAATTCACAGGCCAGGCGGGCCAGCCGTCTAAGCGTGCGTTTTCATGCGTTTAGCTGACCCCCACGTTCGTGCCATACATGGCACTGAGGAGCCATTTACCGGAATGGGGGTCGGGATTAGAGTTGTTTTCGAGCAGCACTTGGGGGAGGGCTGATCAACAGACGTCCCAAGACTCAAATCGAGTCTGGGGCGTTTTGTTTTGCGCGCAACATCCCTGGTTCTCAATTTCCCGTCAAAAACTGCATTCTGCAGACTTAGCTCCCGCTGTGGCGGAGGGGACGCCGCCACGAAAGCCAGCGCGGACGTCGGCGCTACCGACCGCTTTCCGCTAATACTTTGTTGGTGATAGATTTGTTGGCGCCCTTCGTTCCTACGACAACCATGTTCAGGAGTTGCTGATGCCCGCCCCCATCGCACGTCGCGAATTTTTGGTTGGAATGGCTGCCATGACTGCCGCTTCCCGCTTCGGCCCGCTGGTCGATTCCGGTTCCACCTTTCGCGTGGCCGTGATCAACGACGAGATTTCCCAGGATTTCGGACACGTCTGCGAAGTCGCCGCGAACGAGTTCGGCATGGGATGGATCGAACTGCGCGGCATGTGGAAGAAAAACATCGTCAACCTCGACGAAAAGGAAGTCGCGGAAGCCCGCCGCATTCTCGACAAATACCAGCTCAAGGTGACTGACATCGCCAGCCCGCTGTTCAAAGTGGATTTCGCAGGCGCGCCCAAGTCAAAATTCAGCGAGAAGGCTTCTTTCGGCGCGGACTTCTCATTCGAAAAGCAGGATGAAGTGCTCGATCGCGCCATGGAGATGGCTAAAGCCTTCCAGACCGATCGCGTACGCTGCTTCGATTTCTGGCGGCTCGACGATCAGGCGCCATACCGCGCCGCCATGAACGACAAGCTGCGCGCAGCGGCGGAGAAGCTTGCCAGGAAGAACATGATTCTGGTGCTGGAAAATGAGTCCGCTTGCAATACGGCGACCGGAGCCGAAGCGGCCAAGGTGCTGAGCCAGGTGCAATCGCCTGCGTTCATGTTGAACTGGGATCCGGGCAACGCCGCCGCCAGCGGAGAAATACCATACCCGGATGGATACAAGCTCCTTCCTAAAGATCGCATTGGCCACTGTCATTGCAAAGATGTGGTGAAGAAAGGCAAGAAATACGACTGGGCGCCCATGGGCGGCGGCCTGATCGACTGGTCCGGGCAGTTCCGGGCTTTGAAGAGCGACGGCTATCGCTTCGCCGTGAGTCTTGAGACGCATTGGAACGGCGGCGGCTCGCCCGAAGAATCAAGCCGAAAAAGCTGGGCAGGGATGAAGAAACTTCTGCAACAGGCGGACGCACTCTAAAGCAGGGAGGCACTATGACTGATCAGACTCGACGCACTTTTCTCAAGCAGGCGGCAATTGGCGCTGTCGTGCTGGCTTATCCATCGGCGAAGGTATTGGGGGCGAACGACCGCGTTCGGGTGGGCATGATCGGAGTCGGCGACCGCGGCAACGATCTGCTGGGGCAAGTTCTCAAGGTTTCAAACATCGAACTGGTCGCCATGGCAGACATCTACAGCCGCCGCCGCGATCAGGCCAAGAGCAAGGTTCCCGGTATTCAGACGTTCGATGATTACCGCCGCCTGCTCGACATGAAAGACATCGACGGCGTGATCGTGGCCAGCCCGTTGCACATCCATGCGCGGCATTTTGTAGACACGCTGGCCGCCGGGAAAGATCTCTACGCTGAAAAGACCATGACCTGGTCGATTCCCGAAGCTGACAAATGCCTGGCCGCGGCCAAAGACTCGAAACGCGTGGTGCAGATTGGCCTGCAGTATGAAAGCTCGGGAGCTTTGGTGGATGCGAAGCAATGGATCAAAGACGGTTCGGTTGGCAAAATCACGCACGTCGAGTCCTGGATGAGCCGCAATACCCCGCACGGCAAAGGCCAGTGGGTGCGGCCGGTTCCTTCAGACTGCACTGCGCAAAATGTCGATTGGAAGGCGTTCCTCAACGGGCGTCCCGACCGGCCATTTGATGGTTACAAGTTGATCAACTGGCGGTTATTCTGGGAATTTGCCGGGGGCAATTGCGCCGAGAACATGGTTCACCAGATTGCCTGGATCATGAGCGCTTTGGACTTGCCGGAACCCTCGGCGGCCTACATGTCGGGCGGCGTGTTCTCAGAGAAGGACGGCCGCGAGGTGCCCGACACGATCGCGGTTACGCTCGATTTTCCCAAGGACATCGTTGTGACTTGGCAGTCCACGTTCAGCAACAAGCATTACGGACTGGGCGACCGCATTCTGGGCAGCGATGGCACGCTGGAACATCACTTCGACGAAGCTTTGGAATACTGGCCGGAGAAGACCAATCGTCCCAGCGGAGAGGGCATGAAAGGCAAGACCCACGATCAGGACCACATGCAGAACTGGATCGAATGTATCCGCAGCCGCGGCACGCCGAACGCCCCAGCGGAGATCGGCTACCGGTCGGCCATCGCGGTGCATATGGCAAACCTGTCGTACAAAAACAAGAAGCGCATGACGCTGGAAGAGGCGAAGGCGATCACGCCGGAGTACTCATGATCGGAGCCGTCGACATCGGCGGTACGAAGATCGCGGTCGGCATGGTCGATGACAACGGCAAGGTGCTTTCCCGGATGGATGCGCCCACCGATCCCAATCGCTACTCCGACTCGGTGGAACTGATCGCGCACATGCTGCGCAGAACGGCGCAGCGCGCGGGCGCGCAGATCACGGGCATCGGCATCGGATCGACGGGACCTGTCGATCCCATGCGCGGCGAATTCGGCGACGTGGATTTTCTTCCGGGTTGGAGAGGGAAGAGTCCGGTCAAAGATCTGGGGACCGTCTTCAATGTCTCGGCGGCGCTGGAGAACGATGGTGACGCTGCTGCTTTGGCCGAGGCGGGATGGGGCGCCGGAAGAAATCGCAAGCGGCTGATCTATATAACCGTGGGGACGGGAATCGGCGGCGGGATCATTTTCGACGGTCAACTCTACCGCGGAGTGGACGGAGCGCATCCCGAGGTAGGGCATCAGGTCATCGATCCGGCGGGGCCGCAGTGCACTTGCGGCTTTCACGGATGCTGGGAGTCGCTGGCAGCCGGTCCGGCGATGGTTGCCTGGCTCGAGCGCAACGCCCCTGCGGATTATCCGAATCGGCAGGGCATTACCGCGAAGCGCATTTGCGAGTTGGCGCTCGAGGGAGACGCTCTGGCCCAGCAGGCAGTCGAGACCGAAGCGTTCTATCTGGGCATGGGCTTGGCCAATCTGATCAACCTGTTTACTCCCGATGCGATCGTGCTGAGCGGCAGCGTGATGAAGAGTGCGACGCTGTTTATGGACCGCATCCGCGCGCTGATTCGCAGTGGATGTAGATTCGTGCCGGCAGAGAAGACGGAGCTGACACTGGCCTCGCTGGGAGACGATACGAATCTGATTGGTGCGGCGCGCGTGTGGCATTACCGGTTTAGCCAGTGACGCAGCCCACGCTGCGTGGGCGGGACGCCCCCGCGACAGCCGGCGAGGACGGCCGGCGTTACCATCCATTTCCACTTCACCCGTCCAATCTGTTAGTGTTTTCTGTTTGCCTTTTGCCGGTCCTGGTCTGTGGATCGGCACGGAAAGGACGAGAGCCGCGTGATCGTCGGAGTTCCGAAAGAAAGTTATCCCGGAGAACGTCGGGTTGCCCTCGTTCCGGTGGTCATTCCCAATCTCACCAAGGCGGGGCTTGAGGTCGTGGTCGAATCCGGCGCGGGCGAGCAGGCCGGGTATCCAGACGCCGTCTACGTCGAAAAGGGCGCCAAGATTGTTCCAGACCGCGCCGCCGTTTTCAGTACCGCCGACATTATTGTGCAGGTGCTCGCGTATGGCTCGAATGATGTTACGGGCAAGGCGGACCTTCCGCTGTACCGGCGCGGCCAGGCGGTGATCGGTTTTCTGCGGCCATTCGGTTCGGCGGAGGTTGTACAGGAGATGGCCCAAGCTGGAGTGACCAGCTTCTCCATCGAACTGATGCCACGCACCACGCGCGCCCAGAGCATGGACGCCCTTTCTTCCATGGGCACGGTCTGCGGATATAAGGCGGTACTGCTGGCGGCCGAAACCTCACCTCGCATTTTCCCCATGATGACGACTGCGGCTGGGACAATCACGCCCGCTCGGGTGTTCGTGATTGGCGCTGGTGTCGCCGGGCTGCAGGCGATTTCAACGGCGCGTCGGCTAGGAGCGGTTGCCTCGGCCTATGACATGCGTCCCGCCGCCAAAGAGCAGGTGCAGAGCCTGGGCGGACGATTCGTCGAACTCCCCATCGAAGCGCAGAACGCGCAGGATGCCCGCGGCTACGGTACCGCGCAAGACGAAACTTTCTATGCCCGCCAGCGCGAACTGCTGACCCGCGTCGTCGCCGAGAGCGATATCGTGATCACGGCCGCGGTCATTCCCGGCAAGAAATCGCCCGTGCTTATCACCGCCGACATGGTCAAAGGCATGGCTCCCGGATCGGTGATTGTTGATCTGGCGGCCGAGCGCGGCGGCAACTGCGAACTCACGCGCATGGGCGAAACGGTGAAGGCGTACGGCGTCTCGATCATCGGCGCCATTAACCTGGCGAGCAGCGTTCCTTATCATGCCAGCCAGATGTACGCCCGCAACCTGATGACGTATCTGACCTACATGGTGAAGGACGGCACGCTGCAGTTGAATTTGCAGGACGAAATTGTTCGCGAAACGCTGATCACCAGCGGCGGAGAAATCGTGAACGCCCGCGTTCGGGAATTTTTCAAGCTGCCGGCGCTGGCGCCTGCGGGATAGATCGAAAGACCGAGAACTGAGAACTACTATGGGTTCCAACTTAATCGACGCGCTGTTCGTATTCATGCTGGCGGCCTTCATCGGTTTCGAGGTCATCCGCCATGTCTCCCCCTTGCTGCACACGCCGCTGATGTCGCTGACCAACGCGCTCGACGCGATCGCGGTCGTTGGCGCCATTGTTCTGGTCGGGGAGCGGAAAAGCACATTCGCGACGGTGCTGGGTGTGATCGCCATCATCGCCGCCACCAGCAATGTGGTCGGCGGATTCGTCATCACCGACCGCATGCTGAAAATGTTCAAGACCACCCGTCCCGCCAAACCGCAGGGGACGAAGCCCTAATATGAACGCCGAGTTCGCCGGAAGCCAGTACGTTCTCGAAATCATTTATCTCATCGCCAGCGCCCTTTTTATTCTTTCGCTGAAGTGGATGAGTTCACCCGCGACCGCCCGCCACGGCATCTGGGCCGGCGAGATCGGCATGGTGCTGGCCATCGGCGGCACCCTGCTGCGCCACGGCATCGTCGACTGGAAGTGGATCATCATCGCGCTTGTGCTCGGCTCGGGCATTGGCATTCCGCTGGGCATGGTGCAGATGACTGCCGTTCCCCAGCGGACCGCGCTCAGCCACGCTTTCGGGGCTTTGTGCGTCACCCTGGTCGGCACCGCGGAGTTCTATTTGCGCTCGCCCGACATTCCGAAATTCATGATGTCGGTGTTGTCGATGGAAGTCATCCTCGGCGGGTTGACTTTTACCGGCAGTCTGATGGCGGCAGGCAAGCTGCAGGAAGTTCTGCCGCAACGTCCCATCACTTATAAGGGACAAAATCTCGTCAACCTCGGCCTGCTCGGCATCGCCATCGCGATGGCCGTTTACCTTGTTCTGCATCCGGAAGCGAAGCAATTCTTTCCAGCCATCGTCGGCATCGCCCTGGTGTTCGGCATTTTCATGGTGATTCCTATCGGCGGCGCCGATATGCCGACCGTGATCTCGCTGTTGAACTCCTACGCGGGGTTATCGGCCGCGGCCATGGGCTTCGTACTGAACTCGAAACTGCTGATCATTGCCGGGGCTTTGGATGGATCGTCGGGCTTCATTCTGTCGGTCATCATGTCGAAGGCGATGAACCGCTCGTTCACCAACGTGCTATTCGGGGCATTCGGCCAGGTGCAAGCGTCGGCGGCGGCGGGGCAGGAAGCCAAGCCGGTGCGCAGCGCTACTCCCGAAGAGGCTGCGGCGATCCTGACGGCCGCGAACAAAGTCGTGATTGTTCCTGGCTACGGCATGGCGGTGGCGCAGGCCCAGCACAAAGTGCGCGAGCTCTACGATCAGCTCAGTAAGAAGGGAGTGGACGTCCGCTTTGCGATTCATCCGGTCGCCGGCCGCATGCCCGGCCACATGAACGTGCTGCTCGCCGAAGCCGACATTCCCTACGACCGCCTCATTGAAATGGACGAGATCAACGGCGACTTTCCGCAGACAGACGTGGCCCTGATCATCGGCGCCAACGACGTGACCAATCCCGCCGCCCGCACCGACAAATCGAGCCCGATCTATGGCATGCCGATTCTTGACGTCGACAAAGCGCACACCGTCATGGTCATTAAGCGCAGCATGAACCCCGGCTTCGCCGGCATCGACAACCCGCTCTATTATTTCGACCGTACGCTCATGCTATTCGGCGATGCCAAGCAGTTTGTGGGCGGGATTGTGCGGGAACTGGGCGGGGGGCATTGACCGCGACATAGCTGATTAATTCGACGTTTGAGGAGATTGACAGCGGAAAGCTGGATTCCTAGACTGGGACCCATGGAAGTTCGCCTACAACCCGAGAAGGAAGCACAATTGGCGCAGATCGCAGCCCAGCGAGGTCTGAAAACCGACGAGCTTGCAGAGGAGGTCCTGAGTCGCTACCTCGAGGATGATAAGCATTTCGTGGAAGCTGTAAACTTGGGATTGGCAGCAGCAGAGCGCGGAGAGTTTATCGAACACGAAGAAGTAGGCAAGAAGCTAAAGCAAATACTGCGGCCCTGATGCGCCTCCGCTGGACTATCCCCGCTGCTGAGGACCTGTACAACATAGTGCAACACATTCAGAAAGATAATCCTGCCGCTGCAGCCGAAGTCGCAAACACTCTGTACGATGGCTGCGGTTCACTCACAAAATTCCCGCGCCGCGGGCGCAAAGGCCGGATTGAAGGCACCCGCGAGCTCGTGTTTCCGAACCTGCCATACATTGTCGTTTACAAAGTTCACGACAAGCTTTTGGAAGTCCTTCGCATTTATCACGGCGCCCAAGATTGGCCTTAAATTCGATGGAGGCGATTCTTATGAAAGTTGTAAGGTCCTTGCAAGTAATAATAGCTTTATCCACGCTGTCATTTTTTGCAGTCGCCCAATCCCAACCTCAACTTAACCTCATGCCCATGCCCGCCAGTGTTCAGACCGGCACGGGGCAACTTGCCATCACACCGACGTTCTCCGTTGCCGTAACGGGGAGTCACGATGCCTCGCTCGATAGCGGAGTGCAGCGGTTCGTGAAGCAACTTTCGCAGCAGACGGGGATCCCGATTCGTCCGAAGGAAGGCGGCGCCCCGACCCTGCAGATTCACACAGACAAGGGCCGTGAGGCCGTGCAGAAGTTGGGGGAAGACGAGTCCTACACTTTGACCGTCACCGACTCGGACGCGCAGCTAAATGCGCCAACCCCGCTCGGTGTGCTGAACGGCCTCGCGACATTTCTTCAACTCGTCCAAATCACTCCTAATGGATTTGCCGTCCCCGCAGTAACCATCAAAGACCAGCCTCGCTTTGCCTGGCGCGGCCTGCTCATTGATGTCGGCCGTCACTTCATCCCGATCGACGTGATGAAGCGCAACCTCGACGGCATGGCGGCCGTAAAAATGAATGTGCTGCACTGGCATCTTTCCGATGATCAGGGGTTTCGGGTTGAAAGCAAGACCTTCCCCAAATTGGCAGGGATGGGATCGGAAGGGAAGTACTACACGCAAGATGAAATCCGCGACTTGATCGCCTACGCCCATGATCGCGGCATTCGCGTCATTCCCGAGTTTGACACACCTGGCCATAGCCGTTCGTGGTTTGTTGGTTATCCCGAACTGGCGAGCAATCCCGGTCCGTATACCGTCGAGAATGAAAACGGGACTCAATCTGTTACCGACCCCACTCGAGAAGAGACTTACAAATTCATGGACAAGTTCGTCGAGGAAATGGGAAAGCTCTTCCCGGATGCTTATTTCCACATCGGCGGCGACGAGGTTGACGGAAAATTTTGGGACTCCAATCCCAAGATTCAGGCCTTCAAACAGGCCCACGGAATGAAATCGAACGAGGATCTTCAGGCCTACTATAACCAACGCCTGGAAAAGATCCTGACCAAGCATCACAAAATCATGGTCGGCTGGGACGAGATCCTGCATCCCGATCTGCCCAAGAACATCGTGGTACAGTCGTGGCGCGGGCAAGAGTCGCTGGCGAAAGCCGCGCAACAGGGCTATCGCGGCCTGCTTTCCTATGGCTATTATCTGGACTTGATGTGGTCCACCTCGCGCCACTACGCCACCGAACCGATGAGCGGCGCGGCTGCGAACCTCACACCTGAGCAGAAGAAATTGATTCTCGGGGGCGAGTCCGCCCAATGGGCAGAGTGGGTCACGCCGGAAAATATTGACTCGCACATCTGGCCTCGGAATGCCGCGATTGCCGAACGTTTATGGTCCCCGCAGGATGTGGTCGACGTCAATTCGATGTACACGCGCATGCACGCCGTCAGCCTCGAGCTTGAGTGGCTGGGTCTCACTCATCTTTCGGCGCGCGATCGCATGCTGCATCGCATGGCCGGAAACGGCGACATCACTGCCCTGCGCGTGCTTGCCGACGTGGTCGAGCCGGTGAAGGACTACAACCGCTGGAGTGACGAGAAAGGCCCCATCGACTTCCACGCGCCCTTGACTCACTTGATCGATGCCGTTTATCCGGAAAGCGACACCGCGCGCGAGTTCACGAATCTGGTGCAGCAGTACGCGAAGAGCGGCTACAAAGACCAGGGTGCCGCCGCGCAGATCCGCACCTGGCTGACGCTGTGGCGTAATAACGATGCCAAGCTGCATGCTGAGCTCGGACACTCATCCTTGCTGGAAGAAGACGCGCCTCTTTCCCAGAACCTTGCGATGCTGGGAGCGGCAGGGCTGCAGGCCCTGGATTATCTGGACAAGGGCCAGCCCGAGCCCGATCTGTGGAAGACGCAGCAACTTGCCGTGATTGATCAGGCGAAAAAGCCTGTGGGCGGTCTTCTGCTGATGGTCACGGCGCCGGTACAGCAACTGGTCGAGGCCAGCGCCGGCCAGGCCGCGCACAACTAGCGAAACCATGATCGAGGCGGACGATGCGAATCCGCCTCGATCCGTCTAATCGGCTCGGTGTGCTGCTCCCGATTGAGGCGGAGCGACTGCGGCATATGGGCTGAAGTCAGGGCGGGGCGCCTACGGCGTGAACTCGTAGATCGCGCCATCATCGCTGATGCCGCCGTGGACGGTCGCACCGAAGAAATTCCCAGCAGAGTCGCGCACCATTCCGTTGTACGCATTGCCCGCATTGGGTTTGCCCGGAAAACTATAGACGACCCTTTCGGTCCAGCTCCCGGTCGTGCCGCGAGTCATCTTGAAAATGGTGCCGCAACCGCAAGAGCCCGAACCGCCGGCGCTGGTGGTCCCGTAGAAATTCCCTGCCGCGTCGGCGACAAGTCCGCTGATCGGCTGGGAGCCGTCTGTGCCTCCGTTGAACCTGTAAAGCACACTCTCGGTCCAGGTTCCATTGCTCTGCGCCAGCTTGTAGACCGTGCCGTTGTCGTTAGTCCCGGCGTAGTAGGTGGTGCCGTAGAGATTTCCCTGTTTGTCGAATACTACTCCGCCGTAGGGCATTCCGCCGTCTGGGCTATCCTTGAAGGCATACAGCGTCCTGAACTGCCACTTGCCTTGAACGACAGCCATCTCATACACGGTGCCCAACCCGTTCACGCCGCCAAACGTGCACGTCCCGTACAGATGACCGGCCGAACCGATCAGAAGCCCTCCAGCCGATCCGCCGCCACCATCTGCGCCGCCAGTAAAGGTGTGAATCACGTGAAAGTTCCACCCGCCGGTCCCATTTGGACTCAAGCGATAGACGACACCCATTCCAAAAGCGCCCCCGGTTGGAGTCGTTCCATAAACGTTACCGTGCCCGTCGACGGTTACCGGACTGCCCGGCCCCGATCCGTCACTGCCGGTAAAGGAGTGAATCACGGTTTGCGTCCAGACGCCGCCTGAGTTGGTGAGCTCGAAAACCACGCCGCAGCCGCCTTCACAGGACCCTCCTCCGCCCGTGACCGCCGTGCCGTAGAGATTGCCCTGCGCATCGAGGGTGACGCCCTTATAGGGCTCGCCACCATCGGCGCCGCCCGTGAAGTTGTAGAGCACACTGTGGACGCCTGCAGGCGTCACTTGGAAAACGGTGCCTCCACCGGACAGCCCACCCCGCACGGAAGAGCCGTAGAGATTGCCCGCGCTGTCGCGGACCAGTTCGGTGTCGGTGTACTCGCCATCGGCGGCGCCGGCGAAGCTGTAGATCACCTTAGTAGTGCTGGCCGCCCACGCGGCTATGGTGGTCAATGCAACCGAGGCAGAAATGAGGAGAACCTTACTCGCAGAATTCCAGATGCGCCTGCTTCCCATGGGTCCCTCCAGAAAACGTGTTCTTGATTGAAAACAGGCTACGTCACCGGTAGCAGGAGTAGAACTTTATCACAGGTACCGGTTGGCAGAAACGTTGACGGCATGCAGCGGTAGGTGATATCATGATATCATTCAAACAAGGGAACATGGCTCAGTTAGTTGTCCGCAATATCGAAGACAGTGTCAAGGTGCGGCTGCAGCGCCGGGCCCGGCGCAATGGCCGCAGCATGGAGGCGGAGGTGCGAGACATTCTGCGCAATGCGGTGAAGGCGAGCGTTACGGATTCTACCGGCCTCGGCACCAAGATCTCGAACTTATTTCGAGGCAAGGGGTTGGATTTTGAGGTTGCCGAACTGCGTGGCCATCCGGTCCGTCCGATCACGTTTGACGACAAGTAGGTATGACCATCCTTGACACGAACGTCCTCTCGGCTTTGATGCGGGACGTCCCCGATAAGAAGGTTGAAGAATGGCTCGACCAGCAACCCGAAACTTCAGTCTGGACGACCTCTGTAACCGTTTTTGAAGTTCAAGTTGGACTTTTCGTCATGCCCGCCGGACGAAAAAAATCGGCTTTATCGGAAGAGTTCGAGCTTATCTTGGACGTGTTCGATCACCGAATTGCCGTATTCGATGAGATAGCCGCCCGCGAAGCAGCGAATCTCACAGCCGCAAGGCAGAAGGTTGGACGCGTCGGAGAGCTACGCGACACCATGATTGCCGGCATCGTTCTTGCCCATCATGCGACGCTGGCCACGCGCAACGTGGCGCACTTCAGCGACATACCGGCCACCGTGGTCAACCCCTGGACCGCATAGAGGAAGCCCTTTCGCCGTGATATCCTAATAGTTCCAGCTGCGCACCGTCTTGGCGGAATTCCCGCAGTTCCAGAAGAAATTCAGTAGTCAGCAAAGAGAAGCCACAACCATGCTTTCAGTCAGCAATGTATCCATGCGCTACGGCGCCAAAATATTGTTCGAAGACGTTTCCACGGCCTTCACCCCGGGCAAACGCTACGGTCTGACCGGGCCCAACGGCTCCGGCAAATCGACTTTCATGAAGCTGCTCAGCGGCGAGCTCGACCCGCAAAAGGGCACGGTCGTCCGCCCACGCAAGCTGGGGGTATTGAGCCAGGACCAGTTCGCCTTTGACGCGTTCTCCGTTCTCGACACCGTCATTATGGGCAATAAGCGCCTGTGGACCGCCATCCAGGAGCGTGACGCCATCTATGCCAAGCACGACATGACCGATGAAGACGGCATGAAGCTCGGCGAACTGGAAGGCATTGTCGGCGAAGAAGACGGCTACTCCGCCGAGAGCGATGCCGCCATCCTGCTGCAGGGTCTTGATATCGCCGAAGAATTACACGCGCGCAAGATGGGCGAGTTGCAGGGCGGACAAAAGGTCCGCGTGCTGCTGGCCCAGGCTCTGTTCGGGCATCCGCAGGCTCTGCTCCTGGACGAGCCTACAAACCACCTTGATCTCGACTCGATCCACTGGCTGCAGGGATTTCTGAACGTCTACGACGGCGTGGTCATCGCCATCTCACACGATCGCCATTTCCTCAACAGCATCTGCACTCACATTGCCGATATCGACTACGAAACGATCATCACCTACACCGGCACTTACGACGACATGGTCGTGGCCAAGACGCAGGTACGGTCGCAAATCGAATCCCAGAACGCGCAGCGCGAAAAGAAGATTGCGCAGTTGAATGAGTTCATCGCCCGGTTCGCCGCCGGCACGAGATCGAGTCAGGTGCAGTCGCGCCGTAAGGAAGTCGAACGCCTGCAAGTGACGGAACTGGCAAGATCCAATATCCAGCGGCCATTCATCAAGTTCGAACAGAAGCGGCCGTCGGGCAAGCACATCCTCGAAGTTGAGCACCTGAGCAAGGCCTACGACGACAAGCAAGTGATTCGCAACTTCACCGCCAGCATCTCTCGCGGCGAGAAGATCGCGCTGATGGGACGCAACGGAGCAGGGAAGACCACTCTGTTGAACGCTCTGCTGGCGAACTCTCCCTCCACGCCCGAGGCCGAATTACGCAAGACCAGCGGCTATGACGGTCCTTTGGTTGACTCCGGGAAAGTAATCTGGGGACACGAAGCTTCGATCGGCTACTTCGCGCAAGATCACCGCACTCTGATCGAAGGCGGCACTACCGTCCTCGAGTGGCTCCATCAATGGGACGGCGCTGCCGTCACCGAGGAACTGCGTGGAATCCTGGGCCAGATGCTTTTCGCCCGCGAGGAAGCCACCAAGAACACCGGCGTACTCTCCGGCGGCGAAGCGGCCCGCCTGCTGTTTTGCAAGCTGATGCTGCAAAAGCCCAACGTGCTGGTGCTCGACGAGCCCACCAACCACCTGGACCTAGAGTCGATCAATGCGCTCAACATCGCCCTGCAGCGCTACCACGGAACGGTGTTCCTGGTGACCCACGACCATGATTTGATCGACGAAGTCGCCACCCGCATCTGGCACTTCGAGAGCGATCACAAGATCACCGACTTCAAAGGCACGTACGAGGATTATCAGTCGGCGGTGGTTGCGGTTTGAGAGTAAATCCTCGCTCGAGACCTTGATTTTCACCCCGGAGGCACGGAGAGACAAATTTACTTTTCTCCGTGGCTCGGGACTCCTTTGTGAAGTCGCTTATTCCGTTGCACCATTTCCGTTGCATGTAAATCAACCAGATTCTCCACAGCTTTTCACAGGGTTAACAGTTGCGTTAACGGGGCCGGTTGACGATAATGATGCGGAACATCCTTACGACGAGCCGGAGGGGTGTTGTTTCAGGTCCCCGTGTATAGTCGAGCAGATTTACTCAGGATTCTCCACATCACGCCGCGCCAGTTGGCCAACTGGGAGCGGGCTGGCCTGTTGACGTCGTTGGAGTCTTACTCCTTCTCCGACCTTCTCGAAATCAAGAAAGTACGCGACCTGTGCGCCATGAGCGTGCGGCCCAATGTGATTCGCCAGTCTCTCGAGGCGATGCGCAAACAGTCTGCCGGAGTTGAGAAGCCGCTGCTTGAAGCCGGCGCGTGGATGACGAAGAAGCACCGCGTCGCCTTCCGCCATGAGGGCAAGCTGCTGGAGCCGATCGCCGGGCAATTCCTGATGGATTTTTCAGAGCGAGAAAAAGTTGTGACCTCGACGCCGGTGCCCCGGCCCGAGCCCACGCCGCACGAGCACGAGGTGACCGCCTGGTTTGCCCGCGGCATCGCGCTCGAAGAGAATCCCAGCACGCAGACCGAAGCCATCGGCGCCTACCACAAGGTCCTCGAACTCGAACCGGCGCACGCCGCCGCCCACATTAATCTCGGCACGCTTTACTACAATCGCCAGGATTTCGGTCTCGCCGAACGGCATTATCGCAAGGCCATTGAATCGGATGCCCGCTACGCCCTCGCCTATTTTGATCTGGGCAACGTGCTCGACGAAACGGGACGCGTGCAAGAAGCGGTTCAGACCTACAAAGTCGCGATCCAGTTGGCTCCCACCTACGCCGACGCGCACTACAATCTCGCGCTCGCCTATGAAAAACTGCGCGAGCCCCGCAAAGCTCTGAAGCACTGGCAGGCCTACGTGAAGCTCGATACCTCGGGCCCCTGGTCGGTGCATGCCCGCAGCCAGATCAAGCGCATCCTGCAAGCCGATGGCCTGAGGCTGGTTTACAAGCGCGCATGAACAATCCAGCTTCCCTTGTTGCCTGTCCTGGGGTAGCCTTCACCAAATAGCCTGCATCCCACTAAGGTGGGATCTCTCGGACCGCGGGAATAGGGAGGTCTGAATGTTTACGTCGTTTTGCAGGCTCGCAATGATATCCCTAATATTCCTGGTTGGCTCGTGCCTCAGCCAGAATAAAGGAGGTGTCGACCAGAGGGTGGCGGAGCCAGTGGTGCAGAAGATTCTGAGCAATGCGCAACTTTCGGGATCGCTTGAGTACTGGGGCTTCTGCGACTTCGATAAGGGATGGCCCGATTTTCCGGAGCCCCGACCTGTTTCAGGCCACGAAGGTTCTGCTCTTGACGTTCTGCAGGAGATGTTCGCCGACGATCCGACGATGCGGGTCACCCAGGAGCATGACGGCAAGATCCGCATGGTGGAGACGGACGTCCCGAAAGACTTCCTCGAGGTCAAAATTCACCATCTCTCGATCCCCTCTGACTACCATAGCGGGGCAATGGCTGTGTACGCCATCCTGCACAGCCCAGAGGTAATCTACTTCATGGACGACAACATTGGGCGAAATGTCGCGTGGGACGGCTGGGGCATGCCTGGCCAGATCTTCCTCCAAGGGCCGAGCGTGCGCGGCGAGTTGAACGATGTGACCGTGGAGCGGGCACTGGATTATGTGCTGCAGACGTTTCCCGGGTTCTGGACTTATCAAAATTGTCACGACTCGGGAGGAAATCGCAAGATCTCCGTCGGCTTTCTCCGTAACTTAGAATCGGTCGGCGACGCTTCCCTTCAAACAAAATGATTTGCGAGCGGGGGGCCGAACCTTTCGCGTTTTCCTTGCGAAAGGGTGGGACCGCGGCGAGCGTGCGAACGCAGCGGGCTACCGCCCAACTTCCGAAACCCAGCGATGGAGCGGTGCTAAAATCACAGGTTCGCTATCTTCTGTTTTTGAAGGTGTCCCCATGCCCGAGACTCTGCAAGCCGCCGCTCCTGCCCCGCTGACCACCCTGACCGAAGACGAGATTCTCTTCCGCGACAACATTCGCCAGTTCGCCGACGAAAAAGTGCGCCCGCTGGTCAAGGAAATGGACGAAAAGGGGGTCTTCGAAAAGGACCTGATCCACGATTTTTTCCAGCTCGGGCTGATGGGCATCGAAGTCCCCGAGCAATACGGCGGGGCCGGCGCTAAATTCTTTGAGGCGATCCTGGCGGTGGAAGAACTTTCGCGCGTGGACGCCTCTTCCGGCGTGATCGTTGACGTGCAGAATACGCTGGTTAACAACGCCCTGCTGCGCTGGGGCAACGAAGAGCAGAAAAAGCGCTACCTGCCTCGCATGGCCAGCGAGATCGTCGGCGCCTACGCCCTCAGCGAAGCCGGTTCCGGTTCCGACGCCTTCGCCCTGCAGACCCGCGCCGCCCTCAAAGGCACTGAGTACGTCCTTAACGGCCGCAAGCTCTGGATCACCAACGGGAAGGAAGCCGGGCTCTTCGTTCTCTTCGCCACGCTCGATCCCAGTGCCGGTTACAAAGGCATCACCGCATTTCTGATCGAGAAAGACTTCTCCGGCTTCACCGTCGGCAAGAAAGAAGACAAGCTCGGCATCCGCGCATCGTCGACTTGCGAGCTGATCCTGGAGGATTGCCGAGTGCCCAAGGAGAACGTGCTGGGCGAGCCCGGCAAGGGCTACAAGATCGCCATTGAGACCCTGAACGAAGGCCGCATCGGCATCGGAGCGCAGATGATTGGCATTGCTCGCGGAGCTTGGGAGTTCGCCTGCAAGTATGCTGTCGAGCGCAAGCAGTTCGGGAAAGCCATCGCCGATTTTCAGGGCATTCAGTTCCAGATCGCGCAGATGGCCACCGAGATCGAGGCCGCCCGGCTCATGGTCTACAACTGCGCCCGCATGAAAGATGCCGGGGTGAACTTCGTCAAGGAAGCCGCCATGACCAAGCTTTTTGCCTCGCAGGTGGCCGAGCGGGTAACTTCGCTCGCCATTGAGATCTACGGCGGCTACGGATTCACCAAGGACTATCCCGTGGAGAAATACTGGCGCGATGCCAAGATCGGCAAGATCTACGAAGGCACCTCGAACATGCAGCTGGCTACGATTGCCAAGCTAGTGCTCGGGAAATAGTCGAACGAGCGGGCTTCCCGCTCCCGGGCACTGTGAGTCGAAGCAGGCACCCGAAAGCCAGCAGCCGTCAACCTCGCTTACGGGGTGAAGTGCAACTCCACCGTTTCCCGCGATTCCTGGCCGGCCACGTACTTCCACTGCGAAATGGCGCTTTCGGCAGCCTGGACCAGGATGGGGCTACCGCCCACGGGCTCGACTTTTTTCACATTCCCGTCGGACGCAACCACGGCAACTATCTTCACCGTGCCGCCCAAGTTCATTTTTTTTGCCATGTCCGGATAGCGAGGTTCCACTCTCCTGATCACCTTGCGTCCAGTTTCGTTTGAGGATTGCTGGCTTTGGGCGATTGCTGAAGCCCCAAAGCAGAATAAGAAGATGAGTGTCAGTAAGAAAACGTACCGCATTCGCATAGGTTGGGGGCGTCCTGAATAAATGATTTCTGTTTTAACAGCTTTCGTGACGATGTTAAGTGAGAGCAGGTTTCTGAGAAAGTAACGCCGGTAACCAAAGTCACCACAAAACCAGGTTGTTTGCGAATGCACTAACAGGATTTAGCCGAAACAGCCTAACCATGCGTGGCTTGCCTCCGAAAGCAAATCCTCCCTGCTCATTATGTGCAGCGAGTTGCACTCGCGATTTCCTGCAGAGTTCTCTGGTCCACGGCTAACTATAATGCCCTCAGCTTGTTACGCAATCTTCCCCTATTGGTTCGCGGAATGCACTTCCCTGTGTGCCTGCGAGTTTGAGGCAACGACTGGAGCAACACTTGACGACGTTATTCGGGCCTGTCGAATCCGCTGAACTCCCCGTAGTTCAAGCCGCCGCCACCAAGAAGCACGGCTGGCTGCCGCTTTTGGTCGTCCTGTTCCTCATCTCGTACGGTCTGATGACAATGCTGATCGTGGAACAAGGGCGGACGATTGAGTCGCAGCGGGCTTTGATTCGCGATCTCTTTCACGACAGCACCGAATTGTCCGCCGTCAAGATGAAAGCGCACGGCCAGCAGCAGGCGGCTCCAGCCCAGTCCGTAACCAAGAATCCGTCATCGCAGACTCCGTTGACCCAGGCACCAGCAAAGCAGTCCCCGTCTACCCAGGCAGGTTCGCAGCATCGTATTCAGAACCAGATCAAGAAACAGAAGTCTTTCCAGATGCCCTCCAGGCCGGCCTCTGACCTGATGGACAGCGCAAGAAGCCTGATCACGATATAGGACGCAGGCCGCACGACCGAAGGCACCCAGTTCGTTCGTAAGGAAGCAGCAGGTAGCGGAAGCCAAAACCAAGCGGAAGCGAAAACAATGAAGGTCCTGACCCTAGCCTTGTTGTTCAGTCTGCCTATCACGCCTCTTCTGCCGCAAAAACCCTTGCGGCAGCCCACCACTCAGATCAGCAAACGCTCCAAGGGAGGGCGCTGGTACTTCGCCGCCACCGGGCACGCCGTCTACTGCTACGGCCCGGTCATGACGGTGCCCCGCGCCAACGGCAATCTGCAAAAAGTCGCTACCTTCTGCCGCGACGGCAGCGCCGTAGTTCCGCTCAAGGACTAACTCGACTGCGGCAGCGGTATGCCTTCCGGAACCTCGTTGACGTATCCTGTGTCGTGGAAGGGCGGCCCGTTCAGGGCCGCGTTAATCTAGACAACGAATCGGGCTTTTAGCCGCGGTGTGATCCTTGCCCTGCTCTGCGTCCAACCGAGCCTCTGCTGCATCAAAAGCTGGACACTCCCCTGAGAGGCCACATGTCCATTCGCCCAGTCAAGCGGCTCATTAAATCCAAGCCCACGCTCGAAGGCGCTGGCGTCCACCTGCGCCGCGCCTTCGGCTTCGGCAACACTCATGAATTCGATCCTTTCCTGCTTCTCGACGACTTCCGCAACGACGTGCCTGAGGATTACCTCGCCGGATTTCCCTGGCATCCGCATCGCGGCATTGAGACGATCACTTATGTTCTCGCCGGAACCGTGGAGCACGGCGACAGTATGGGCAATCACGGCGCCATCGCTGCGGGCGACGTGCAATGGATGACCGCCGGGAGCGGCATCATTCATCAGGAGATGCCCAAGGGAGACCCGACCGGCCGCATGCATGGCTTCCAGCTCTGGGCGAATCTTCCGTCGGCGTTGAAGATGACTACGCCCCGCTACCAGGAAGTCAAGACCGGCGACATTCCCACCGTCACTGACGATGATGGCACCCACGTCCGCATCGTCTGCGGAAATTTCTGGGGCAAGTCTGGTCCCGTGGATGGCATCGCCGCCGATCCCATCTATCTCGACGTCTCGGTCCCACCGGGCAAACGCAAGACGCTGCCCGTCGAGACCACGCGCCACGCCTTCGCGTACGTCTTCGCAGGTGACGGCAAATTCTGCAACGCCTCAGGCCCGCTGGCCGTGCCCACCGAGAGCGTAGGATGGGCGGACACGAAGCCTCCCGCCGACGCGGAGAACCGCTCGCTGGTCGTCTTTGATCGCGGCGACGAGGTCGCGGTGCAAGCCGGCGAAGACGGCCTCCGATTCTTGCTGGTCTCCGGCAAGCCGCTCGAAGAGCCGGTCGCCTGGTACGGTCCCATCGTCATGAACACCCAGCAGGAACTCCAGCAGGCGTTTCACGAATTGGAGCAAGGAACGTTCCTGAAGAAATAGCCCCAGAACGTGGAAGCGAACGGCGGAAGATGAAGCGAAATGTGGCGGATGAAATGGTAGAAGAGCGGCCCTTCAGGGCCGCGTTAGCCGTTTAGAATAATTCGGGCTTTAAGCCCCCGTGACCTCGGCTCAATAATCCAGGATCCATGCCCGAACTTCCTGAAGTCGAAACCATTGCCCGCGGCCTCGCCAAACGTGTCACTGGCGACGTGATCGAATCCGTCTGGCTTGGCCAGAAAAAAGAGCCTCTGAAATCTCCCGCGCCCGAAATCGCTGCCGCGCTGGAGCAAAGCCGTATCACAGCCGTCCGCCGCATGGGCAAGCACATCGTATTCGATCTGCACAATGTGGCGCGCGCGCCCTCGCGCGTCAACGGCCAAAGACAACAACGGAGGCCGAAGGGGTCGAGAGTAGTGGCCGCCTCGGGTTCCACAGCCAGCAAGGCTCAATGGATCGTCCACCTCGGCATGACCGGCAGTCTGCGCATCTGCGAGCCGCAAACTGAAGTGGCCAAGCACACCCACGCGATCCTCAAGCTCTCTTCCGGCAGGGAACTGCGCTTCGTCGATCCCCGCCGTTTTGGCCGACTCAGCGTCTCGCCCAACTTCGATACCACCGGCGTCGAGCCCCTGGAAGTCGATCTCGAGCGCTTCGTCACTCTCTTCCGCGGCCGTAAAACGCCGATCAAGAGCGCCCTGCTCAATCAGAAACTGCTGCGCGGCGTCGGCAACATTTACGCCGACGAATCCCTGTTCCGCTCCGGCCTTCGCCCCCGTCGCCGCGCATCCTCGATCACCCGCGAGCAGTTGCGCAGACTTTTCCTTGCAGTAAAGGAAGTTCTGACCGAAGCGATTGCGCTCGGCGGATCTTCCATCTCCGATTACGTCGACGCCGATGGCGAAGAAGGATTCTTCCAGCTGCAGCACCGTGTCTATGGCCGCGAAGGGGAGCCCTGCCTCGTCTGCAAGACTCCGATCAAGCGCGTCGTCATCGCCGGACGCAGCAGCCACTACTGCCCCAAGTGCCAGAAATGAAATTGAAGATTGTCGATTGATGATTGCTGATTGAAAAGCCAAATCACGCCCGCCCGGAGAGTTTTCAAATCTTCATTCAACAATCATCAATCTACAATTTCTGTTACCCTCTTCCGTTATGCCTGACTACTCCATCGGCGTCGACATGGGCGGCACCAACCTGCGCATTGCCGCCATCACCACGGAAGGACAGCTCCTCGAAAAAATCACTCTAGGAGTTAAAGTCGCTTTGGGCCGCGATTATGTAATCGGCGAAATGTGCGACGCCGTCAAGCGTCTCAGCGAGCAGTGCCGTGGCACAGGCCGCTTTGTCGGTGCAGGCATCGGCGTTCCCGGGATTATCGATGTGGAAGCCGGCATCATGCGCAAATCGGCCAATCTCCCGGGATGGACGGACTATCCGGTGCGCGACGAAATCGAGCGCCGCCTCGGAACCCGCATTTTTCTCGACAACGACGCCAACGTGGCCGCTCTCGGCGAGAAATGGCTGGGCGCCGGCCGCGATGTCGACAATATGGCGATGCTCACGCTGGGCACCGGCATCGGCGGCGCGATCATTCTGAATGGGAAGATTTTTTACGGGATGAGCGGCATGGCCGGCGAATTCGGACACGTTACCATCGAGCCGAACGGCGTCCCCTGCGGCTGTGGCAACCACGGCTGCGCCGAACGTTACGCATCGGCGACCGCCCTGGTCCGCATGGCGCGCGAGGCCATCGAATCCGGGGAAGCTCCCGAACTGGCCAAGGCCGCCAGTTCCGATCCTGAGTTCAGCGCCAAGTCGATCTACAGTTTGGCGATTCAGGGAGACGCTGCCGCCCAACGCATCTTCCAGCGCTTCGGCCAGGCGCTAGGGATCCTGATGGCCGATCTCGTCAACATTCTCGATCTCGACATGTTCGTGATTGGTGGAGGCGTGGTCAGCGCCTGGGACGCTTTCGCCCCGAAGATGTTCGCCGAGTTGCGCGAACGGTCGCTCGTATATGCCGCGTCCGCTCCCGACGAACCTGTGGGTCCGAAACAAGGCGCCTCCGCTCAAATCGCAAACTACACGCGTAAGAAAACAATCATCACCCAATCCCTGCTGGGCAGCGATGCCGGCCTATACGGTGCAGCCCGACTGCCGGCATCCTAGAGGTTCCTCGGGAACGCGTCACAAAAAAGGAAAGGGCCTGACTTCAGTCGGGCCGTTATGCCCGCAAATTGATTTCGGCTTTAGCCGCTGAGGGCGGCCTGACGCGAACCGCCAATTTTCCCGATGGCGCTCAGAAAGATCTGATTCTGCTGCGCTGTTCCAATACTCACCCGTATGCAAGTTGGCGCGCCCCAGCCGCCCAACGGGCGCACGCTGATCCCTTCACCGCGCAGCTGCTCGGCCATTGCAGCCGCGTCTTCACCCAAGTCGCAGTAAAGAAAATTCGCCCATGTCGGAACGACGCGATACCCCAACTCCGATAATCCCACGCCCAGAATTTGCGCCTGTTCGGCATTGTTCGAAACTGTGCGCTCGATGTGAGCCTGATCGTCCAGCGCCGCCAGAGCCGCCGCCTGGGCCACCGACGAAACCGAAAATGTGTTCTGCATCCGCGCGCAATATGCCAACAGTTCCTCCGGCCCGAGCCCGTATCCCACGCGCAGCCCTGCCAGCCCGTGAGCCTTCGAAAACGTTCTCAGCACCACCAGGCCCGCACCGCCCCGCACGTAAGCCAGCGAACGCGAATATTCCACTTGGCGCCGAGCCGCAAAATGCGCGGCATACTCGTAGTACGCCTCATCCAGAACCACCACCACGTGGCCGGGGACTTCCGCCACGAACCGGTCAATCGCCGCGGCATCACGCAGCGTCCCGGTGGGATTATTCGGATTCGCCAGGAACACGATGCGCGTGTGCTCGTTGATGGAATCGAGAATCACGGCCAGATCGAAGGTATCATCGCGCATCGGAACCTCGATGAACTGGCCTCCCGCCGCGTGCACCGCCATCCCGTAAACAATGAAGGATCGCTCGCTGGTCACGGCATTCAATCCAGGCGCGAGCAATGTCTGGCACAAGAGCGCGAGCAGGGCAGTCGAGCCCGCGGTTACCAGAACCTGTCCTGGAGGAAGCCCGTGATGCGCGGCTAACTTACGCCGCAGTTCCGGGCAATCGTTTTCCGGATAAGAGTTCGCGCTGACGATCGCCCGCCGCATGGCTTCCAGCGCACGCGGCGAAGGCCCAAAGGGATTTTCGTTGGAATCCAACCGGATGAGCCGCGGAGATTGTGAATCCGCTGGCGGCACCGGCGAAGGCGGCAGGTAATTGCCCATGTCGCGGACCGGCTTTGAAACGAGGTCAAAAAATCGGCTCATAGCGAGTCGCGCCCAGTCCTCACCAAGAGTGGGGATTGGCAGATTTATCTCGCGGTCTTTTTCACGCTGCCAACCTTGGTTGCGGATTTCAGCCGCTCCACTTCCCGCAGCGTCAGCGAACGAAATTCTCCCGGCGGCATGTCCAGAGTTAGCGGACCGTAGCGCACCCGTTTAATCTTCTCCACGTGATGCCCAACCGCCTCAAACATGCGCCGGATCTGCCGGTTCCGCCCCTCGATCAGCGTAATCTCATACCACGGATTCGCCGCTTCCTTCACGACTCGCACTGAGGCTGGCGCGGTCCTGACGCGCTTCCCGTCGTCGGTGGCGATGGAAACTCCCGCCCGCAGCTTGGCAATCGCGTCTTCCTTGGGGACGCCCGCCACCTTTACCACGTAAGTCTTGGGGACATGCGACGCCGCTTTCATGAGCCGATTCGCCAGATCGCCGTCGTTGGTCATGACCAGCAGGCCTTCGCTGGCGTAGTCGAGCCGTCCCACCGGATACACTCGCCCCTTCACGCCGCGAAGCAGATCCATGACCGTAGGCCTCTTCTCCGGATCGCTGACCGTGGCGACGTATCCCTTGGGCTTGTTCAGTAGAAGATAAACGTGACGTTGCTCGCCATGCAGCAGCTTCCCATTCACGCGCACATGATCGGTCTCAGGGTCGGCCTTGCTGCCCAATTCCGTGATCACCGTTCCGTTGACCTGCACATGGCCGGACGTGATCAACTCCTCGGCCTTGCGCCGCGAAGCGATTCCAGCAGCAGCGATAATTTTTTGCAGCCGTTCGAGCGCCATGTTATTCGAGGGGTATGTTAATTGAAACCGTGCATATATGTCGTGCACAATGCCGTGCGCATATGACGTGCATTATGACGCGCCTTTATGCGTACACATATGATGTGGAAGAGCGGCCCTTTAGGGCCGCGTTAAGGGGTCTTGATTCTTCGGGCTTCAGCCCCCGTGTTGTTTCTTCTAAATGGCGACGCAGTTCGTCAGCTGGCTTTCTCCGCTTCCGAAACGCTCTCGCTCATTGATTCGGCGTCAGGTGATGGTTCGGTTTGCGCGGCCGGCGCAATCTCGCCGTCGGCCGCGCTCTCCGCCGGAATTAACTCGGCCTGAAACGATTCCGCTACCAGCTTTTCGAACTCCTCCATGCTGGGCAATTCGTTCACGTCTTTCAACCCAAAGCGCATCAGGAATTCTTTTGTGGTCTTGTAAAGAATCGGGCGCCCAATCACCTGCTTGCGCCCCGATGTGGTAATGAGCTTGCGGTCGAGCAGAGTCCCGATCACGCCCCCGGAATCCACGCCACGAATCTCGTTGATCTCCGGCACCGTGACCGGCTGCTTGTAGGCGATCACGGCCAAGGTTTCGAGCGCCGGCAGCGACAACCGGATCGGCGGCTTCAAACTCCTGGCGAACGCGCGCACCACCTCATGCTGTTCGGGCTTGGTGGACATGCGGTATCCGCCCGCTACTTGGCGAATCTCGATCCCGTGGTCGGGCGCGCCATATTCGCCCACCAGTTCTTCCAGCCGCGAGCGTACGCGCGACTTGATCTCCGTGTCGTCCGACGTTCCTTCGGCGATGACCGTATCTTTCACCAGCGCAGTCATCTGCTCCAGCGTAATCGGTGTCTCCGCCGCGTAAATAATAGCTTCGAGTTGAGCTTTTAAAGACATAGTAGTCAGTGGCTAGTGGTCAGTGATCAGTGAATCGGGCCTGATCACTGACCACTGATCACTTGTTTCTCACTTCCAATCGTCCCGCACTGCCGCCCGCTCATTCATCACTTCTTCAAAGTGAGTGTGCTTGCGGATGGCGATCTCGCCGAACAATTTCTCCTGCCGCACCTGGATGGCCTGCAGTCGCACTAGTTCGAGCAGCGCCAGGAACATGCACACCAGCGCCTGCCGCGACGATACCCGCATCAAAATCTGCTTCAGCCGGATGGGCCGGTCTTCCAGCGACAGCCGCCGCCGCAAATAATCGATCATCTGTCCGACGGTGACTGTCTCTTCGTCCACATTCAGCACCGGTCGCGTGCGCACCCGCTCCAGCACTTGCTGAAACGTCTTGACCAGATCGATCACGTCAGCCGCGATCTCCGGCTCGGTGCCCTCGGCCTCCATGAACTCCTTCAGCGAAGGATTCGACAGCACCGCGTCTTCAATCTGCTGCTTCTGCAAGAGCATTTGCGCCGCCGACTTGAACTTCTCATGCTCCAACAGCCGGTTGACCAGTTCGCTGCGCGGATCTTCCTCCTCCTCCGCAGTCGCCATCGGATCCCGCGGCAGCAGCATTTTCGACTTGATATGAATGAGAACCGCGGCCATGTAGATAAATTCAGCCGCAACGTTCACATCCAGCTCGCGAATCTTTTCCACGTACGTCAGATACTGCGCCGTGATCTTTGCGATCGGAATGTCGTAGATGTCGACGTCCTGCTTGCGGATCAGGTCCAGCAGCAGATCGAGCGGCCCCTCATAAACATCGCCTACCGCAACCGCAAAAGGGAAGTCGCTCTCGTCTTTTTGGGACGCATCCTTGGACTTGGGTGCAGACGGACCCGCGACAAGCGCCGGGACCACGGTCGCATCGTCCCTGCCAACGATTTTTGCGTCTTCACTCATCTCAATCCCGAACCGGGTGTTCCATCTTTGTCGCGCTCTTTGCGACAGGGTGGTGATTTTGGCTCTTCAGGCGTTAACTCGTTTCAGCCGGCGCTTCGTACTCCAGCGACATCCCCATTGCATCGCGTACATCCCGCATCGTCTCGCCTGCCGCCTTGCGCGCCCGCTGCGTGCCTGCCTCCAGAATATCCCAGGCCAGCCGCGGATTCTCCTCAAATTTCTTGCGCCGCTCCTGCATCGGATTCAGCAACTGTACCAGCGCATCCGCCGCCCACGATTTGCACTCGATGCACCCAATCCCCGCCGACCGGCAGCCTTCATACACCTTGGCCATGGTCTCTTTGCTGCTGAAGATTTTGTGCAAATCGCCCACCGGACATACATCCGGATTTCCCGGATCCGACCGCCGCACTCGCGCCGGATCGGTCACCATGGTCTTCAGCTTCTGCCGCACTACCGGCTCCGGATCGGCGAGCATGATCGTGTTGCCATACGACTTCGACATCTTGCGCCCGTCGGTCCCGGGCAACTTCGGAGCCGGCGTGAGCAACGATTGTGGCTCGGGAAACACTTCCTTCGCCCCGCCGTAGAAGCTGTTGAACCGCCGCGCAATCTCCCGCGTCAATTCCACGTGCGCCACCTGATCTTCGCCCACGGGAACGCAATCGGCCTTATAAATTAGAATGTCCGCAGCCTGTAGCACCGGATATCCCAGGAACCCGTACGTCCCCAGATCTTTGTCCTTGATATTCTCGCGCTGCTCTTTGTACGTGGGCACGCGCTCCAGCCATCCCAGAGGCGTAATCATCGAAAGCAGCAGATGCAACTCAGCGTGCGCTGGCACGTGCGACTGCAGAAACAGCACCGACTTTTCCGGATCCAGTCCCGCCGCCAGCCAGTCAAACGCAACTTCCAGCGAATTTTCCTTCACTCGCGAGGTGTCGGCGTAATCGGTGGTCAGCGCGTGCCAGTCGACGACACAGAAATAGCATTCGTACTGGTCCTGCATGCCTACCCAGTTCTGCAGGGCGCCCACGTAATTGCCGAGATGCAGCTTCCCCGTAGGACGCATGCCGCTGAGCACGCGTTTGCGAGTTTTCGGCGAAGTAATCATTTTCTGTGAAGCCCTGTTCTCTGAAGCCCTACGCTCGACAGAGCCAGCAATGCAGGGCTATCCGGGCTAATCCAAAGTTGAAGTGTCATGCAGGCTTGAATTCGATACTACCATGCAGGATGGGCTTCCGGCTTCCGGTTCCCGGCTTCCGGAAAGTCTCATAATTCCGGCTCCGGAAGCCGAAAGCCGGAAGCCGAAAGCCGACATCACTTCCTGTCCAGCGCTCTCTGCAACTCCTCTGGTGCAATCGATTTCACCTTGATCGGTTTCGCTGGAATCCCGCCCACAATGTGATACGGAGACACCTCCTTCGAAGCCACTCCCATTGAGCCCACAATCCCGTGCTGGCCCACCCGCACGCCGCTGAGCACGGTCGCGTGATACGTCACCCGCGCCTGCGGCCCGATCTCTGTTTTGTGATTGTCCACGAGCATTCCATCGTTCAGGTCGTGCGAATGCGAATACACATTCGCATAATCGGATATGGAGCAGCCTTCATGAATGATGATCTCGCCGCGATCGTCGAGCAGTACGTATTTGTGGATGGTGCAGTTGTCCTCGACGGTCAGGTTGTAGCCGAAGGAAAACTCGACGCCGTGGAAAATCTTCACGTTCTTTCCGCAATGCTTGAAAATGTGCCGCGCGAGCATGGCCCGCACCCGGTATCCCAGCCAGTGATTCAGTCCCACGGGCGAGCGGTCATACATCATCCAGAACCAGATCAGCGGCTTGCGTTCTGCATATTTCGCCGCGTCCGCATCGCCGTAGTATTCCGGCTCGAGCGTAGCATTGCGCGGATCGAACGAATGTTCCAGCACTTTCTGGGCTGGCTGCCCATCTGGTCCCGGAGATGGCCGCCCCAGATAAAGCTGATGCAGCGCCTCGCACACCACATCGCTCCGGTGCTCCGGATCGCGGTTCATGAACTCCGCATCCAGTTTTTCAATCCACTCCAGAAACGCCTTCTCCGCCGCGGGCGTCGGATGCAAATCACGGTATTCATATCGAGGCATGGTTCATCTCTTTCTCAGCAATTCTTCTCAGGAATGCAGGGTTACCGGCAAACATAGCACAGTGCAAATGCTTTATAATTCGCGCCGCCCTGCCAACTACCGATCCCGTGAACACTCTCGCCCGCAAGCTGCGCGCCACCGACTACTTCACCTTGGGATGGGGCACCATGGTGGGCGTCGGCTGGCTGGTAATCATGGACGACTGGCTGCTGCGTGGCGGCGCCTTCGGGGCTGTGCTCGGATTCGTGATCGGCGGCGCGCTGCTGCTTCCGATCGGATGGGTCTACGGCAAACTCGTCGTCGCTATGCCCGACGCGGCGGGCGAAGTTGCATACACTTCTGCCGTCTTTCCGCGCTCCCTCAGTTTCGCCACCGGCTGGATGATGACTCTCGCCTACTTCATCGTCTGTCCGTGGGAGGCTGTCGCCGTCGGACGCATCGCTGCATATATCCTTCCCAGCCTCGATTCGGTCGAACTCTATCGCGTCGCGGGACGCCCCGTTTACCTTCCGCATCTCGTCGTAGGACTGGGCCTCACCGCCCTGCTAACGATCCTGAACTATCGCGGCGTCCGCCTCAGCGCCACTTTTCAGAACTGGACCAGCTTCGGCACCCTCGCGCTCTTCGTCATCTTTGTTGCATTAGGCGTAAGCCGCGGCTCGCCCCTTAACTTTCCTCCGCTGTTCACCCATGCCCCCCTCATCTCGATTCTGCTGGTGATTCAGATCGTTCCCTATTTCATGACCGGATTCGAATCGGTCGGCAAAGCGGCGGAAGAGGCCAGCCCCGACTTCCGCGCCCGTGGCTTCTTTCGCGCGATCTGGATGGCAATGTTCATCGGCATTCTGTTCTACGCCAGCATCGTCGCGGCTGTCGGATTCGTCGCCCCATGGCGTCAACTGACCGGCGAAAAATTCATGACCGCTGTCGCCTTCCAGCAGGCGATGGGCTCGCGCTGGATCGTCAACATAATTCTCGTTGCCGCGTTGCTCTCGCTCTTCAAATGCTTCAACGGAAATTTTGTCGCCGCCAGCCGCCTGTTCTTTGCCCTGGGGCGCCGCGGCATGGTCCACCCGCATGCCGGAATCATCCACGCGCAATTTCAGACTCCGTCAGTCGCGGTTCTCTGCGTCGGCATTGCCACCGCGCTTTGTATGCTCCTCGGAGATGCGATTCTTGTTCCGGTCACCGAAGTCGGATCAGTAGCCTGCGCGATTGGCTGGGCGGCCACCTGCGCCGCCTGCCTCGCTCTTGCGCGCTCCCGGCCTGAACTGATGTCGCTCTCGCTCACCGAGTTCGCCGTCGCTGCTTTCGGGCTAGCCGTCGCAATCGCCATGGCATTAATGAAAATTATCCCGGCAGTCCCCGGCCATTTCACCGTCTACGAATGGCTGGCGTTGGGAGTCTGGATTT
>DASTCU010000278.1:0-1560 GCA_035710825.1 Candidatus Sulfotelmatobacter sp. | reverse complement strand
AGTTGGGGTTTTATCGGTGGGACACGGACTGGCTGGTGTGCTGGTGCGTAGGGAGGCGGAGCCGACCGAAGCGCCAGCACACTGGTCGCGGACACAAATCGGAGCGTCCCGATGAACCAGTGAGGTGGTACCGCAAATTCGGACAATGGCTTAAGCTCGGTTCGCGCCTGAGAAGGACGGACCTGGATGACGAGCAAACGGAAGCGGTATTCGGCGGATTTCAAGGCGAAGGTGGCGCTTGAGGCGCTGCGTGGGGATCTGACGACGGCGCAGTTGGCAGCCAAGCATGGCCTCCACCATACGATGGTGGGGGAGTGGAAGAAGCAGGCCATGGAAGGCTTGACGGCGGTGTTTGCGGATCGTTCGGCGGCCCAGGAAGCGGCGAAATCATCTGACGCCGAAATTGAGACGCTGCACGCGAAGATCGGCCAGTTGGTGGTGGAACGGGATTTTTTGGCCAAAGCCTCCGGTCGATGAGCATTGAGCGGAGGCGGCAGATGATTGAGCCTGAGCACCCCGAACTCTCGATCGTGCGGCAATGCGAACTGGTCTCGATCAGCCGGTCGGGGTTCTATTACCAGCCAGCCGGAGAGACGCCGCTGAACCTTGCGTTGATGCGGCTGATCGACCGGCAGTTCCTGGAGACGCCGTGGTATGGCTCGCGCCAGATGGCCCGGCATCTGCGGCGCGAGGGCTATACAGTTGGCCGCAAGCGGGTGCGGCGGCTGATGGCCAAGATGGGACTGGAGCCGATCTATCAGCGGCCGCGGACGACGGTTCCGCATCCTGATCACCAGATCTATCCGTATCTGCTGCGGGAGATGGTGATCGAGCGTCCGAACCAGGTCTGGTGTGCCGACATCACGTATATACCAATGCGGTGTGGCTTCCTGTATCTGGTAGCGGTGATGGACTGGGCCACGCGCAAGGTGCTGTCGTGGCGTGTCTCGAACACGATGGATGCGGACTTCTGCATTGAGGCGCTGGAGGAGGCTCTGGCGTGGCATGGTCGCCCCGAGATCTTCAACACCGACCAAGGCAGCCAGTTCACCGCGCCGCGCTTTACCGGCGTTCTGCGGGCGGCGGGTGTGCGCATTTCGATGGACGGGCGGGGGCGCTGGATGGATAATGTGTTCATCGAGCGGCTGTGGCGCAGTCTGAAATATGAATGTGTATATATTCATGCGTTCGAGACCGGCTCGGCGCTGCGGGCCGGACTGAGGGACTGGATCGGCTACTACAACGCTCGACGGCCGCATTCGACGCTGGCCGGGCGGACACCCAATGAGGCATATTGGGCCACAGGAACGGAGACATTGGCGGCCTGACAACAATCTGAACCGAGCTTAGCCAAGCCGCCAAACTGTCCGAGCCAAGGGGACCATCTCAGTCATCGCGTGCCTTGATCCGCCGGCGGACCGCATCAGCGCACCGATCATACAGCGATTACCCTTGCGGTCGGCCTCTTTGCCTTGGTGCCAATGCTCCCTTTGGGCACCGCAGATGTCCGGCATGTCATCGATCACGCGAATAGTTATAGGCAACTCAACGGGCGCACCG
>DASTCU010000277.1:0-37404 GCA_035710825.1 Candidatus Sulfotelmatobacter sp. | reverse complement strand
TGATGTCGCTCTCGCTCACCGAGTTCGCCGTCGCTGCTTTCGGGCTAGCCGTCGCAATCGCCATGGCATTAATGAAAATTATCCCGGCAGTCCCCGGCCATTTCACCGTCTACGAATGGCTGGCGTTGGGAGTCTGGATTTTGTTAGGAGTAATCGCATCGCGAACCAAGCGTAGCGCCGCTGTCCCGGCGGCTGTCCAGCGGGCGTCCTCGCCGGGGAGCCCAAGAAAATGATGGGGAGATTCATGTCGAACAGATTGCTCGTACTAATGGCCAGCTTCTTCTTGCTAACCGTGCCCATTCGCACGCGTGCCCAGGCTTCCACCTTCGACCTCGTCATCACTAACGGCCACATCATCGACGGCACCGGGTCTCCGTGGTACTCCGGAGACCTCGGCATCCGCGACGGCAAGATTGCCGCCATCGGCAATCTCTCGGCTGCACCGCGCAAGCGCACGATTGACGCCGCCGGCAAAGTCGTTGCCCCGGGCTTCATCGACATGCTCGGCCAATCCGAACTCACCATCCTCGTCGACCCGCGGCTGCCCTCGAAAATTTTCCAGGGCATCACCTCGGAAATTACCGGTGAAGGCGGATCCGTCGCGCCCCTCAACGACGCCATCATTCAGGCTGACAAATCCGGATACGACTATTACAAGATCACTCCCGACTGGCGCACTTTCCGCCAATATTTCGCGCGGCTCGAAAAGCAGGGCATGGGCATTAATCTCGCCAGCTATGTTGGCGCGACGCAAGTCCGCCGCATGGTGCTGGGCGACGATGACAAACAGCCCACCCCCGAACAGCTCGAGCAGATGAAGGCGCTGGTCCGGGATGCCATGAAAGACGGCGCAGTCGGCGTCTCCACCGCGCTCGAATACCCGCCTGCTCCGTATGCGAAGACTGATGAACTGATCGCGCTGGCCACCGAGGCCGGCAAGGTTGGGGGCATCTACGCTACTCACATGCGTAACGAAGGCAGCGCGGTACTCGATGCTATTGATGAAACCCTCCGCATCGGCCGCGAGGCTAAAATTCCGATCGAAATCTGGCATATCAAGGTAGCCGGCAAAGACAACTGGGGAGAGATGCCGCAAATCGTTGCTAAGATTAATGCCGCCCGCACCGCCGGCGCCGATGTTTCGGCCGACACTTACGCTTACACCGCGTGGTTCAACGCTTTCTCCGCCTTCATTCCGCCATGGGCGCACGACGGTGGTACTGCAAAGTTGGTCGAGCGGCTGAAAGATCCCGCTACCCGGCAGCGCATCCGCAAAGACATGCTCACCCCGTCAAAAGCATGGGACAACGAATGGCAGGAGATTCCCGGGCCCGATGCGGTGATGATTGGCGCCGTCGAAAATCCCAAGCTCCTCCCCATGCAAGGCAAACGTCTTTCCGAGGTCGCCAAGCTCTGGAACAAGGATCCCATCGATGCGCTCTTCGATTTCCTGATTGAAGATCCGGCCAGCAGCGTCGCCGTCTTCGGCATGTCACAGCCCGACGTGACGCTCGCGCTGCAGCAGCCCTGGGTGTCGATCGACAACGACTCGGAAGGCACCTCGCCCGACGGTTTATTGGGGCAGGCGCATCCTCATCCCCGCGCCTACGGCACCTTCCCGCGCATCCTGCGAAAGTATGTTCGCGAAGACAAGGCGCTGACTCTGGAGGACGCGATCCGCAAATTTTCCGCGCTCCCGGCGCAGCGCATGCGCCTGACCGATCGCGGCGTCCTCAAAGCAGGCATGTGCGCCGACGTGGTGATTTTCGATCCCGCAACCGTGCGCGATCGCGCGACCTTCGATAATCCCAATCAGCTTTCGGAAGGAATGGAGTATGTGCTGGTGAATGGCGTGCCGGTCATCGATCAGGGCAAAATGACTGGAGCGCTCCCCGGCAAGGTGCTGCGCGGTCCAGCTTACGTGCCATAAGAGAGCAACTTACTTCGAAGGTAGGGTCTTCAGGCGGGCCTGCTCCGTCCCGCCCAGCGGCGCGACTCTGGGTTCGGCCAGTGTTCCGGTAATCGCGTATCCCTCTGGAGTCACGCCATTCGGAACCCGCGCCAGCTTCAGATCCACTTCGCGCTTCAGTGAAACCGTCCCACTGAGTTGGTACTTGCCATCGGGCGAATCCAATTTGGTATTGGTGATCTCGATCATGCCGGCGTGCAATTGCGCTTGTCCACTCAATCGCGTCACTTGGAACGGTTGAGCACTCTCCCCGATGATCACGTGAGAAAAAATTCCATCTCTCATCTCGACATGCAAAGCTCCCTCGGCGGATTGCCAAAAGTCCGCTGGACACGGACCCTTCACGTCATAACTCGCGCTGGCCTTGCCCGTAATCCAAGGGTCTTTCATGGCATCTGCAAGGTTCGCCAGCAAAAGGCCGGAAAAAGTTCCGCTCCCGGTGCAGGCGGCCGGTTTTGCGCCGAAGTCCGCCCGCCATTGCCCACGATAGGTGCCGCCGAGGACGTCCGCGGCGAATTGTGAGATCTGCAAATTCCCCTTCTCCAGGCTTACGTTCGCAGAAGCGCGGGTCGCGACTACACCGTGTGCCTGCCAACGATCCGCAGTCACCTGTCCAGAGGCGCGCAGCCTGCCCAATAGCGACGGCGCTTGCTGCGCATTGGATTGCAAAACTTGGTACCATTCCCGCTTCTTCGCGTCCGGCTGAATCCACTCATGAAGGGCGCTGAGCGCAATCTGGCTCGTGTTTAACGCGAATCGCGCCGGACACGTCTCCGGAGTTCCGCAGCCCCGCGGCGTCTCCACCCATCCAGACCAATCCGATCCGGCAGCCGTTGCATTCAGCTTTCCCACCCGCACTCTGTCCGGCAATAACTGCATTTCCGCCGACACAATTGTGACCGGCTTTCCCGTCCCGCGAATCGTAATGTGAACGTTGTGTAACTTTGCCATCCCGGTCACTTGCGGTCCGATAAATCCCGTGGCCGTTCCGTTGCCTCTCCACGATCCTGCAACCCGCAGATCAACCTGCGCCGACCCTTCCACTGCTGCCGGCAAGGCAGCCAGTCCCATGGTTCGCGCCAGTCGCAACGCCTTCACAGTGTCCGTCTCGCCGGCAATTGCGAAATCGTACCCGCCGCGATTGACCCAGCCCACAACTGCCGGAACTCCGGTGTGTCCCGAGCCCAGTGCGAACGGTCCGATCTCCAGATGTGGCCCATCAGGAAAGCGCATAGCTGCCGCTACTTTGATCCCAGGCTGTTTCCGTGGCCCGCGCTCAGCAGAATCCCCAACCAGAACAAAGGGAATCGTCTCCGGTCCAATCTCGAAAGTATTGGCTCCCGAGCTCAGCTCCAGATTTGCGATCTCACCTCGTCCCGCCACTTCGGGCTTGGTGCCCGACTGCACATCTTCCTGCAGGGAAAAGCTACCGCGGACGCTGCCCTGCGCCGTCAGATCATCCGGCAGATTCTTTTTGACACGTTGTACGACCACGGCTGCGGCGCTCGCCGGAACATTTTCCGCCGTGACCGCCACGGAATAGTTATGGCTTCCCGGAAATCCCATGTCTCCCGTCAGTGTGATGAAACCGCCTCCTACTGGAGCGTTGCACATGATCTGCTGAAACCCGTGCGTGACCGTGCTGTATTCTGCATCGCAATGCGCTGCCATTCGCAGCGCGCGTCCGCTGGTGATGTCATATCTGCGGAAATCGTCGATCGAACCGTCACTCACGATTCGCAGCTTAGCCGGAGTCCCCGCCAGCGCGACGTCAAGCTGAATGCCTCCACGCCAACCCTGATCGTTGCCAGTGAACAATTTCGTCAACTGCCCCACTTGCGCGCGGCTCCACTCCACGTTGAATTGCAGCGGAGTCTCCCGCAACACCGCGGCCCGCTGCCATGTGCCATTCACCTGCAGTTGGCCGGTATCGTTCAAGTTCAAATCGCCGCGGAACGGCTGCGCCTTCAGGCGGACTCCCCAGGCATTCTCGGAATCCTGCCACAAGGCGAAATCCGCATTGGTCAGCGCGTAGGGCTTCTTCTCCGCCCCAACTTTGAAATTGATCCGTCCTGATGTGCCTTCGATGTAAGGGAATCCCGGCCGCGGCTCTGATTTCGCTTTCGCCGTGGGCGCCAGCGGAATATGCGCCGTTCTTTCAAGCAGAGCTTCCAAATTCCAGCGCCCGCCTTGTTGGTGCACCAGATTCAGACTGGGTTCCGTTAAGTCCAGCCGGGCGATCTCCAGTCGCCCCCGCACCAGCGACATCAAGCGGAGGTCTGCCGTCACTTCGCTGGCGCGCAGAATCGGCTCCGCTCCGAACGCCGGATCGTCATACACCACAAAATTGTCGAGATCGAATCCCGGTCGCGGCAGCAGCCGGATGTGAGCCGCTCCAATATCCACCGAACGCCCAACGCCCCTGCTGATGGAAAGGATCAGCCGGGTTTTTAGGCGCGACGCGCCCGGCCGGATCAGAAACAGCGCGAGCACAATCAACACTGCCACTGCCACTTGCCGCTTGGAGGAGAATACCTTCACTGCGCCCTCACTTGAGGTTCGAGGGGCCTCATTGCACGCGCTGGAAGGTTCGCCTCCAGCGCGTCTCATCGAAAAAGTGCAGAACTACCTTGCCTAGAAACAGCGCACGATCACTCCAGGCTGTCTTGCGGTACTGATCGTCCGGAGTCTCAAATGACCAATAGATAAACATCGGCCGCCCGATAATATTCTCTCTTGGAATGAATCCCCAGTAGCGGCTGTCGAGGCTTACTCCGCGGTGGTCTCCCATCGCAAAATAATGCCCGGGTGGCACCACCAGATCGTCCCCTTGAATGTAAGACGGCAAATCCACCGCCCAGTTGGCAGACACGTTGGGATCATCCGTCGGCGGCAGAGCGGGAAAATTGTTGCGGTAGGAATCGGCCGGATTATCTCTGTCCGTGTCCACATAGGGCTCGTTCAGGGCCTGGCCATTTCGGTACACCACTCTATTCCGCAAATGAATTCGATCTCCGGGCACTCCAATGACCCGCTTCACCACATAGAGCCCCGGCTCAGCTGGCGACAGGAATACGACGATGTCTCCGTGCCGCACATCCCTGTAAGGCAGCAGCGGCCCAATCCATTTCGTCAGGGGAGCAAACTGAATCCGGTTCACAAACACGTGGTCGCCAATCAGCAACGTGTTTTCCATCGAGCTCGACGGAATCTCAAATGCCTGCACCACGAAGGTGATGATGAACAGCCCCGTCACCAACACGGCCGCCAGGGATGACAGAAACTCCACCGTCGTTTCCTTCGGCTTCTCTTCGACGCTGTTGTTTTCTAAGACCGCTTCTCTCTTTGCCACACTCAATCACTCAATGACTCAATGACTCAATGACTCAATCTACTTCAGTGTACCAGCCGCAACGTCCGGTTCCAGCGCGTGATCTGAAAGATGTGCGTCACCGCATACGCCAGATGCTGCAGCCTGCCCTCAACCGTAGCTGCAGGATTGCGGTCCCAATCTCGCACCGACCAGTAAATCACCAGCGGCCGTCCAATAATATTTTCGCGCGGCACGAATCCCCAGTACCGGCTGTCCTGGCTGTCGTCCCGATTGTCGCCCATGGCAAAATAGTGTCCGTCGGGAATGATGAGTTGGCCATCCTCCACCAGTTTTCTCATCTCCAGCCACCACTTTCCTTCCAGGCCGTAGGCGGGAATGTCGGTTCGTGGAAAATTGTCGCGAAACAGATTATTCGGTGGCTCCAGGAAGTGTACGTACGGCTCATCCAGCGGCTTGCCATTGATAAATACCTTCTTGTTCACTAGCCGCAGATGGTCTCCCGGCACGCCAATCACCCGCTTCACAAAATGCTGCTGCGGGTCCACCGGATAATGAAACACGATGATGTCTCCGCGCTGAATCTTCTGATACGGCATGAGATGATCTCCCAGCCCCGGTCCGCCATAGCACAGCTTGTTCACCAGCAGGTAATCCCCCACGAGCAGCGTGTTTTCCATGGATTCTGAAGGAATCTGGAAGGCCTGCACGATAAATGTGATGACGAAAATCGCAATCACCACAGTTCCCGTCAAAGACTGCAAGGAACTGATCAAATCCTCGCCAACGTTGGCGACGATGCGCCGGCGCGGCACCACTGGGGCCTGCCTGAGGCTGGGCGCAGGCTCGATCGCGGGGATCGTACTGGGCTCTTCGCTCGTCGGACATGGCAGTACGAATGCCTGGCTTGGCAAAGGCGCGGGCTCGCTCGGTGAAAGCGCGGGCTGATTTGGAGAATCCATGTACTCTACTTATTCGCCGCCAGCGGCGCTCGGGCTCCAGCTTTTTCTTCTCCCGGCTTCGCTCGCGAAGCCAGAAACGTCAACAATTGCCGGGCGGCATCCTGCTCGGCAGTCTTCTTGGTCGAACCCTGCGCCCGTCCTACAAACTCGGCGTCTTTCAGATCCTTGCTTTGCAATCTGGCCTCGACGGTGAACGTCTTGCTGTGTTCCGGGCCCGCTTCCTCCACCAGCAGATAGGCCGGCTGGGGCAGTCCCAGGCTTTGCACCGCTTCCTGCAGCGCCGACTTGAAATCTGTGATGGGAAGAGTGCCGCCGCCCCGCTCCATTCGCTCCAATTCCGGCGCGATCACATTGCGCAACACGAATTCCCGAGCCACCTCTAACCCACCGTCCAGATAAATGGCCGCCAGGATCGCTTCCAGCGCATCCACTAGCAGCGCCGTTTTGCCGCGCCCGCCGCTCTTTTCCTCCCCTCGTCCCAGCCGGAGGTAGTGTCCCAACTCCAATTGCTGGGCCACCCGGATTAGATGCCGTTCGCTCACCAGGTGGGCGCGCAGTTTGGAGAGGTCGCCCTCCCGGAATTGCGGAAACCGCTGGTAGAGTTCCTCGCTGGTCACCAGCGCCAGCACCGCATCACCCAGAAATTCCAGTTGTTCGTTGTCGCTGACCTTGTACTTGCTATCCCCAGTCTGCTGCGCTTCCTGCTCGCGCGCCTGCGAACTGTGCGTTACCGCCTGCTCAATCACTGCGCGCCGCCGGAAGTGATACCCCAGCCCCTCTTCCAGCGCCGTGATTTCCCGTTCCTTCATATCTCGAGACAACTGGAATCAAAATGTGAACGCAGCTTACCCTCCGGTGGGGACAGCCGCGGTGGGCTGTCCGGGAGAGCGCAACTCGCTTGCTTGCCCCAAGAGAGTTATCAGTCGCGTCAGTTCTTCACCGGCGCAGCGCTCTGCCCCGGCGCCGTGCCGCTGTTCAGCTTGGTCAGCCGATCCTGTTCGGCTCGCGCCGCTTTGCCAGCCGCCGAATCGGGACGGTCCTTAGTGAGATCCACCGCTTGATTCGCATACTTCAAAGCCTCAGGAACTTTGTTCTCGTTGTCTAGAGCAATGGCCAGCCTCAGTACCGCAACCGAATCGACCTGCTCCGGGAACACCTCAACGGACTTTCGCAGATTCGTCTCTGCCTCCGGATAATTCTTCGCGTTGGCGGCCAGCGTGCCGATAATCGCATACGCTTCTGAACGGATGAAGCGCTTGAACAGGTCGATCTTATCGGGTGGATAGCCCGCCGTCGGCACATCGGTATCCACCGTGACCAGCGCCCGTTCCGCGTTTTTTTTCGCCTCTGCCAGTTTCTGATCCTTGTCCAGGTCCGTATCCCGCGTACGTTCTGCCAGCACTTGCGCTGTTCCCACCAATGCTTCTGGGTCGTCGGGATCAAACGTGAGCGACTTCTGCGCCATATCGAACATTTTGTCCGCGTTGTTGGCGGCTTGATACTTCTGCATGGCCGATTTGTAAAGCACCGCTCGCAACTCGCTGTCCGGATATTTGGCAGCGAAATCGTCAGCCGCCTTTTCCGCCGCTGCCGCGTCGGTCATCGCCAGCGCCGCCTTGTACGCCTCAAATTCGGGCTGCGTCTTAGCTGCCGGCGGACGCTTGCCCTGCGGAGCCGCCGCTGCCGCCTGGCCCGCCGCTGGCGCACTCTGCGCCGCTGGCTTGTCCTGCGCCCAACTGCCAATGCACATTCCCACCACCGCGATCAAAATCGCTGCTTGCTTCATGCCCTCTCCTCGACTGCCACGTCCTGATTTTTCAATCTGAATTCCGCAACCGTGATTTTATCGTAGTGCCGCGCAAGTGAGCCGTAAGCTCTGGTCCAAGGACTCATAGCTCATTACTCGTAGCTCACCGCTCACTGCGGCTTCGCCGGAGGCTCATACGCCTGCTGCAGTCCGCGCTCGGCGGCGGCCTTCACTTCCGGCAGCTCCGCCCCTGCAGTCAGCGCCGCGCGATATTCGTTCATCGCACCCTCGCGGTCTTCTTTCATATCCAGAATTCTTCCCGAATACACGTGGGACCACGCCACCACCTTGGGATCTTTCGTTGCCTGGATCGCTTTCTGGAAATTCGTCAGCGCCTCTTCACGGTTCTTATTTGCCACTGCGACCTGCGCCAGGATAAACAGGGCCCGCCCTTCATCTCCAATCTTCTTGTCCAGCGCCTGCTGCGCCAGTTCCTGTGCCCCCTTAGGATCTCCCGCGGCCAGCCGTTTCTCGGCCGTCATCAGCATCCGGCGATCTTCCAGCCGCGACAGTTGCACCAGTTCCGGGGCCGTCACCCGCGCAAACTGCACTTCCGACGCCGCCTTCTGCTGTTGCTTCACGTCTATGGCATACAGAATATCGGAATACGCAGTCCGCAATCCTGCCGGATCCTTTTCAAACCCCACTAACGCGGTATAAAAATACCGCGTCAGGATGTATCCCTGCTTGACCGCATCATCCACGGCCTGCAGGCGCATCGCTTCGGCAGTTTGCTTGGTTCCTGTCGTACGGATTTCAATCGCACGCACCAGGCATTCGGTCACCAGCAGGGAAATATCGGTTTTGAAGTTCTCGTCCAGCGGCGCGCGCTTCACTGATTGCAGCAGCGGGTCCAGCCGCTTGATCGCGGTGAAATGCTTCTCCGCCATCGGATCCAGCAGGTAATGCAGATACGCATGCCGGATCTGTGGCATCTTCAGCGGATCCACCGAGGTCGGATCGGGCGAAGGGAACACCACCACGTAATAGTCGCTGCCGTAATTGCGGGCGTTCGCTTCATTCGGATCGCCCATAAAATCCAGATAGACCGTGAATGTCTTTCCCAGGTATCCACCGGACTGCAACTTCAGGTAGATATCGGTGTCGAACACCATCTTCGCCAGGGGGATGTGATAGCGCTCGACCAGCGCAGCATAGTTGGCCCGGTGCCGCTCCCAGACAGTGTGCAACTCGGCTTTTTCATAGAAGCGCTCCAGCAACGCCCCGAACCCGGCAATCGGCCCAGCGTCCGGAGGCATTTCGTCTTCCTTCACCTTCGGAAGAAAATGCGGAGGCCCTTGCAGATACAGCGCCAGAGACACAAACTGCGACAGATCGTGCTGCGGATCTTTGGCTCGATGCGCCTGGTACCAGTCGCACATGGCGGTCAGCGCAATCTGGGCCTCTTCCGAGAACTTCAGATTCTTCTGTACCTCGGCCCGGATGTTGAGCCGCTGCGCGTCCGACGCGTTCAGGTCGACGTCATACCCGCACGAATTCATCGCCGTCAGCACCGCGAAGAGCGTTTCGTTCGTATCCAGCGTGATCGGAGTAGGATTGTCCGCCGCGCACAGCGGCGCCACCAGCCCCAGCACCGCAGCAATGATGCAACCTCGAAGCCCAATACCCAGGAAACGACTCAGGAATCCCTCCCGCAGGATGGCCGCCCGGCAGCTCCAGCCACAATGGCCCTAAGCCCCACGGCCCTAAGAAAGATAGGCGGAGAACACATTCAGTTTAAGGGCTCGGAAGCAGAGGGTCAAACCGAACTGGCCTGCTTTGCAAAAACAACCACATCTGCCCTACCCGTGGCAGACCTTATCCGTATTCGGTCTTCGCTACTCGATTCTGTAGGGGCCAGCCTGCTACGGGAAATGTTTCGCGCAATACTTACGATCCGCCAGAACCCGTATCCATCCTGCCCTTTCGCTGCAACCTTCCTTTTGCGCATGGGCATCTCAGGTCCAAACAGGGAGCCATCCTCGGCTCCCGACGACTGGTTCTTGCTCCCGCAAGAGATGGTGTACAGGACCCCCCTAGTAACGCAAGATCCAACCTACATATTTCTATGGAGATCACCAATGACTCAAATCAGTAATAGAATGCGCGTCACTACCCTGGCCGTTCTATGTGCCTTTTGCTCGATGATGATGGCAACCACCGGCGCTATGGCCGCACCTACCACGAAACCTGCATCTCCTGCCAGTACCTACGTGCAGGGCGCGGACGCTCTAGGGAACGTGCTGAACGGTGTCTTCACAATTCAGAACTTTGCCAGCTCCGGTAATCAGCTCGTAGCGCAAGGAGTCTTGAACGGCACTATCACGAGCGCGACTGGCACAGTCACGAACGTCACCAATCAATCTGTGACGCTTCCGGTCTCTGGTGTTTCTGCAACTTGTCAGATCCTCAACCTGGTCCTTGGTCCTCTCGATCTAAACCTTCTTGGACTCACGATTCATCTGAATCAGGTCGTGCTCAATATCACGGCGGTCTCTGGCAACGGCAATCTGCTGGGTAATCTGCTCTGCGCTGTCGCCAACCTGCTGAACGGAAGTAATCTCAGCAGCATCCTGAACACGCTGGTAACGGATCTCAACCTGATCCTGGCCGCGCTGTAACGGAGGGCTATCGCGGGGGAGCGCACAATGCTCCCCCTGCTTTTCCATGTGGAGACCACCACTTCGATTTCGAGTGCGTCCGCTTTAGCGTTGCACTTCGTATGCCAACGACACTCTCCCTGACCGGTAGAGGTGGTGGCTCGTTAATCGCAGTTTGGTGGGGCTGTAAGGAGGGGGAAGTAAGGGAATCCCGGCGCCCAACAACACAGGCACGACAGCAACTTCGACGACATCTACGAGGCCAGAGTCGAAAAAGGAGCGGAACAGGCTGCCACCACCAAACAACCAAATGTCCTTTCCGCTTCGGGCTTTCAAGTCTTTTACCCAATCTGTATCCAACTCCGGCACGATAGTTACGTGGGGGTGCTCTTGCTGTTTGAGAGCCCGTGAGAAAACGATGGAAGCCACTCCGGTGAAAGCGGTGAAAGCCGCTTTTCCTCGTGTTTGGACGGCAAGCTCGTAAGTTCGCCTGCCCATCAGTAGCGTGTCAAATTGCGACCAAAAGGCGGCAAAATCGACTTCCGGGTCCACTCCAATCCAGTCGTATTCTCCGTTCGGACCTGCGATATTGCCATCCAGGCTCATCGCCACTGCATAGCGAATTTTTCGCATACGTGCGCTCCCACCGAGCAATGACCGCAAACTCGCGGCGTTCATTGTTTCACAAAAACTGACAACTCCTGAAAATCTGGATAGCGCTCATCGATCAGAACAGGAGACTTTGAGCGTAACCGCTGCTATCAATAGTCACTCTACAATCGTGTGACCTCACCCGCCGGGGAGTCGTTTAGCAAATTCGCGCAGGGGACCTAAATTCCTTGGCCTTTTTGAATAAGATTAAGTGATGCCAAAGGCGATTGTAGCGATCGGGGGTGGGGAAATACGCACCAGAGGAACCGCCTCGATTGACCGGGAGATCATTCGTCTGACAAATAAGAAGTATCCGAGGCTCCTCTTCATTCCCACTGCCAGTTCCGACTCAGAGAGGTATTGGAAACATGTCCAGGAATATTTTGGTGGATTCCTAAAATGCAAGACTGACGTCCTTCTGCTCCTGGGTGGGCGGGTGTCCCAACGGGAGATCGAGAAAAAGATTCGTTGGGCGGACATCGTCTATGTCGGTGGCGGAAACACACTGCAGATGATGCGGGTGTGGAGGCGTTTGGGCGTGGATGAATTGCTGAAGTCAGCTTACGAAAACGGTACTGTGCTTTCTGGCATCAGTGCAGGTTCCATCTGCTGGTTTGATTCTGGACATTCTGATTCGATGTCCTTTTCCAATCCAGCGAACTGGGATTACATCAATGTGAAAGGCCTTGGACTCATCAAAGGAATCCACTGTCCCCATTACAACGGCAGGACACAGGGAGTTCCGAGGAGAAAAGACTTCCGCGACATGATCGGCCGAACCGGAGGCATTGGCATCGCTATCGAGAACAACTGCGCAATAGCGTTCATAGACGGGCGGTTTTACAAAGTGATCACTTCTAAAGACTACGCGCGGGCATACCGAGTCTACAAAACCGATGGCAAGATCTTTAGTGAACAGATAAAACCGGACAAACAGCTTGCACAAATCGAGCTGCTTTACCATCGAAGCCCGAAACTGATGCGGCGGGACCGTAAATGTTGAGCATCGCTATTACCGCATCGACCCTGGCGGTCTGTCCCTTTCCTGCGTTCTAATGAGGCATGGCTTATACGTGGTTCATCCTGCTGCTGGTACTGGCAGGCACGGCGATTTTCCTGCTGCTTCTTCACGGGACATCGCTGGGGCGGGCGCTGCATGAGGGCATTCCTGACCGGCCGCGGCGGCGGCTGTTTGTGGCTTCGATGAGTTTCTTTTTGACTTTTGCCGGAGTGAGGGCGGTGGTGTATGGCGTAGTGCACAACATTCCGCCGTTTCATTTCGTCCAGGTTGGCGGGCGCCACATTCATCATCTCGTTTTCGGGATCATAATTCTGCTGCTGGTCGGATATGGCTGGCTTTGCGAAGTTGGGAATGGATCGGACCGGTCATCGATATTTGTGGGGCGTCTGATGTCGATTCTGTACGGTGTGGGCGCGGCCCTCACTTTGGATGAGTTTGCACTGTGGCTAAACCTTCGAGATGTGTACTGGGCGCGCGAGGGACGAAGCAGTATTGATGCCGTGATTCTGTTTGGCGCGCTGCTGGCCGCAGGCGCGTGGGGTGCGCCGCTTTGGAACCGGGCCAGGAAGAAACGGAAGTAGCGGACGAGGACGTCGGTGTCTGCGTTCAGAAGAGCCCATCTTCTCGCGCGAAGGGCGCGCGGAAATGGCGCCCCCGATCGATGGCTGCGGGGGCGAGGACGCCCTCGCGACAGCCGGCCCTCGCAAGGTAGTTAAGTGCGCTTTAGAAGCTGCGCTTCGCTGACCATGAGCAGTGCGGTTTGGGCCAGGCGTTCGAGGATGGCGAGGTCGCCTTCATCAAAGGCGAAGGTGTGCGGGGAAAAGACCTCAAGCAATCCAACGACGTCGCGCTCGTAGCGGAGTGGAGCTGCGGCGATGGAGCGAATGCCGAGGCGGCGGCAAATTTCCTGGGCGACGCGCCCGTCGGTCTCAGCGTCATCACAACGCAGGGCTCTTCCTTCGCGGACACACTCTCCGGTGAATCCTGAGTTGATGTCTACACGAGTGCCGAGTGGCGGACCCCCAGTCCCGATGCTGGCGCGACACATCATCGGGCCGTGCTCAGCGATGGCGATGGCTGCTCCCGTTCCACGCAGAAGCGTCCGGGCGCGTTCGCCGATTACGCGCAAGGCGGAGTTCAGGTCGGATCCCAGCGAGTGGAATTCGTATTGCATCGTATTGGAGACCGGCGCCGCATTAACCGACTTTTCAGGGGCGGTGCCTGCTTCCAGACTGACGGATTGCCGCTTGGCTGCTTCCGTGGGCATCGTCGTGCGCGTAACCAGGGACGACCGCTCCAGCTTGAGTTTCGGGGCCTTACGACTGGGGGCTTCATCATTGACCGCGAGCCATTCGTCCAGACGCTGGCGCGCCTCGGCGGGAAGATCGGAGAACCGCACCCCGGCACGCCCGAGCGCGTCAGCCCACGCGATGTAGCCGGTGGTCTCGAGGTGCGCGTTGGAATCGGGAAGGTCGAAAAGCAGGTGCACCGGGAGTTCGCGGCGGTCCGGGTCGAGCGCGGCAGCGGTTTGCATGGAGAGTCCCTGCTCGCTCAGATCGAGGATCATCCCGCCAGTCACGCCATCGAAACTGGCGAAGACTGGTCCATTCACTTTGTGGCGCACGCAGTGGCGGCGTTCTTCAAACATCATTGAGCCTTGATCACCGGGACGATCGCGTCAAGAACTGTCCCGCGCAATGGAAAGCCGGCGCAGAACTATCTCTATCTGTCTCTGCTGATGATGGGAGTAAAAGCGGTGAAAGGGAAGTGTATGACGGGGTTCTCCGCCCAGAAGGCACGGATACCCTTTGGGAGAGAACTGCCATCACTGGAGCATTGAGTCGTCGTCGCCGGCGGTCGACCTATCTTCTTCCGTTGGGGAGGAATGAGGCTGGATTATGGACTCAGCAGTATTTTTGTTTGCGCTCGAAACAGGCGATAGTTCGAATACACATGGATCTCGCGGTGGGTCGCTCCACCGATGTCCGATGTGACAGTGACTTCGCGGATCAGCCACAAGGGGGTCGCGGACCCGGCGATCCGGACTTGGGAGAAGTGAATGTCAGCGGTCAGTTGGCGTAGATCTACGCCGGACGGGGGTTCCAGGAGATCGGTGCGCAGGCGTACGATCCGAAAATCTGATGCATCCACCCATGCCACGCCCTGGATGAACATTGAAACGGTCTTGTTCTCAAAGAAGAGCATCGCGGGGAATTTTACGGAAGCAGGCTTTTGCGCGAAGGCCACTACCATGGTGGCATGTCCATCCATCTTCTGCTGACCCAAATAGCGGAATTCGGATACCGCGCGGTTAAGTGGATAGAAATTAAGCCAGGCGGTGCCGAAGCCCTGCGATGCGGGCGCTCCTTCGCTAGCCAGAACTGACCGGCTGGGGGATGGTAGTTCGAGTGGGGAGGATTCCGCGCGGGAATTGGCGTCGGCGTCCTTCGTGATCAGGGGGGTCTCAAACTTCGCGCCAGTCGCGAGGTCCACCCGAAACTCCTCGAAAACGGCAGTGTTGGCATCCCCTGGGTGCGGCAGAATGAGATAGGAATAATTCTGCAGCGTTTTGATCCCTCTCTGCTCAGTAACAACCGACTCATGCGAGATTAGGTTGGGCGTCTTGCGGACGATCTCGATCGTGTTAGCTCCGATTTTGTCGAGAATCGCGGTTAGCTCTGTTTGGTCGCGAGAAGGTTGGAGGCGCTTTAAATCGGGAATGACTTTCTGCAGTCTTGGGATTGTGCACGAAGTAAAGTTCGGGATAACCACTTTCGGAGCGACAGGAGTGCTTGGCGCGACCGGAGTCTCGGTGGGTTCGAGCGGAATCTCGGTTTCGTCAGGCTTAGTCTGTGGGGTATCTTTCTGCGGTGATTGAGGCTCCTGTGCGAGAGCCGTTGCTTGGCCAAACGGCAGGAGTAACAGGAGAGAGGCTGTGACGAAGAATTTTTGCCGTAATAATGCAGTGAGCTGCCGTGATCGGTTGCGCTTTAGCCATGGCCCCTTCTTGCGGGCTGGCGCCGTTGTGTCCGCTTCAACCTGGCGTTCCGGTAGAATCGACAGTTCCAAGGAAATTCCTCTATGAATACTATTCCTACTACTTTTGACCAAATCGCGGAACGGGAACGGAAATATTTGCTGCAAACTTACAGCCGCTATCCGGTGGTCTTGAGCCGGGGCAAGGGCGTGTTTCTGTATGACATCGAGGGCAAGAAGTATCTCGATTTTGTTTCGGGGCTAGGCGTGAACGCGCTGGGGCACGCGCATCCGCGGATCGTGAAGGCAATTCGCGATCAGGCCGCGAAGCTGGTGCACGTTTCGAATCTCTATTATCACGAGTATCAGGGTCCGCTTGCGGAGAAGCTGTGTGCGCTTTCGGGATTGAACCGCGCGTTCTTCTCGAACAGCGGAACCGAAGCGATCGAGGGATCGATCAAACTGGCGCGGCTGGCGGGACATCGCGCGGGCGGCGAGGCGAAGTGCCGGTTGGTGGCGCTGGAAGGCTCGTACCACGGGCGTACTTTCGGCGCGCTCTCGCTTACCGGGCAGGACAAACATCGCAAGGGATTCGAGCCGCTGCTGGAAGAAGTAACCTTCGTAAAGCAGAACGATGTGGAAGGACTGCGGGCCGCGGTCAATGACAATACGTGCGCGATCGTGCTGGAGCCTATTTTCGGTGAAGGCGGAATCTACGAGTGTTCAGTGGAGTTTCTGCGCGAGTGTCGCGCGCTGGCAGACCGGCATCGCGCGGCGCTTATCTTTGACGAGATTCAGTGCGGCCTGGGACGCACGGGGACCATTTTCGCGTTCCAGAGTTTCGGCGTAACCCCGGATATTGTCGCGATTGCCAAGCCGATTGCGGCGGGACTGCCACTGGGAGCGTTCATCGCGAAAGAGGAATTTGCGACGGCGATATCGCCGGGACAGCACGGTACGACTTTCGGGGGCGGCCCACTGGCGTGCCGCATCGCGCTGGAGTTTCTGGCGATCGTGGAAGAAGAAAAGCTGCTGGAGAATGTGAATAAAGTCGGCGCGTACCTGCAGGAAAAATTAAAGGAGCTCGTGTCGAAGCGGAACGCGGCGACTGGCGTGCGCGGTCGCGGATTCATTCAGGGCATTCAATTGGAGATTCCGGCGCGTCCCATTGTGGATGCGGGACTGGCGGAGGGCGTGTTGTTTAACAGCACGCAGGACACGGTGGTGCGCTTCCTGCCTCCGTTTTTGATGGAAGAGAAGCATGTGGACAAGGGAATTCGGGTGCTTAAAAAACTGTTGGGAAAGAAGAGAAGGGAAGCAGCGTAGGGCCTGCACCCGTGTCTCAGTTGCATCGGAGGGTAAAAAAACGGGGAGCCGAAGGCTCCCCAAAGTGAAGCGACAGAGGCGTTGTTTCACTTAGATAGAGGCGAGCGATGCAGAAAGAGTTGTCCCTGCATCGGAGATTTTCGCGAATGTGCAAATACCGATGAAAGATGTTCAGGAGATTTCGACGGGCGTCGCTCCCTTGTTAGATCAGGGCGTTGAAGAGTGCTGGATGGGTCTGGATGGGGCTCGGATGCGCTATTTGCGCGCTGGTTCCGGGAGGCCGCTGATTCTGCTGCACGGGCTGTTCGCATATTCATTCTCGTGGCGATATACGTTGCCGGCGCTGGCGCCCTATGCCACCTTGTACGCGCCTGACATGCTGGGAGCAGGCTTCTCCGACCGGCCTCCGGGGCTCGATCATTCCATGCGCGGAACCGCGCGTCGGGTTCTACAATTTGCCGATAAGCTCGGACTTTCGTCTTTCGACTTGCTGGGAACGTCGCGAGGCGGCGCTGTGGCCATGGCAGTCGCGGCGGAATGCGTAGCCGCGGATCATTGCCGGCTGAGGAAGTTGGTGCTGGTGTGTCCGGTCAATCCATACTCTCAGCATGGGAAGTTGCTCGCCCCATTTTTTGCTACGTCTTTTGGGGCGGCTGGCTTTCGATGGGCAACCGGGTACTTCCCATCTCTGTTTTCCTTTTTTCATGGCCGGCTTTATGCCGACCGCAGCAAGATTCCAACGGGCAGCCTGCAAGGTTACAAAGCACCGCAGGCGATTCCGGGATGGGTGGAGCATGGGCTTAGCATCGTGCAGACTTGGACATCGGACCTGAAGGAACTGGAGGCTCAGCTGCCTTCGTTGCGGAGAATTCCCACGTTGCTGATATGGGGAGATAAGGACCCGGCAGTGTACGTTTCTTCGATGAGAGAGTTGGCGCGGCACTTCTCCAATGTGCAGACGGTGGTGTTTCCCGGCATCGGACACTTGCCATATGAGGAGTGTTCTGAGGAGTTTAATCGGGAATTGATCCGGTTTTTGAAACAGGGATAGTTTCACTCTGATAGACGGGTGCGCGGGCCATGACTCCCGCGCGACAGCCGGCGAGACGCCGGCGCTACGGGACGCGACGTTACAGCATGAACCACTCCATTCTCGAACTGTTGCGGAATGCGGTGGTTGACTACGGCTATTGGGCTGTGGGCGCGGCGCTGCTGCTGGAAAATGCCGGGGTGCCGGTTCCCGGCGAAACCATCCTCTTGTTGGCCAGCTTCATGGCCTTTTCTCAACACCAACTGCAGCTTTCTTGGATCATCCTAGTGGGCACGATTGCCGCGACTCTGGGTGACAATCTGGGATTCGCGCTGGGCCTTTATGGCGGGCGGCCGCTGCTGGCACGCTATAAAACCTTATTTCGAATTCGAGATTCGACCCTTCAACGGGGAGAAAATCTTTTTGCGCGCTACGGCGCGGTAACTATCTTGTTCGCCCGATTTGTGTTCGGGATGCGCATCGTCGCAGGTCCCATGGCTGGAGTACTGCGCATGCCGTGGCGAAAGTTCCTCATCTTCAACTTTCTCGGCGCAAGCTTGTGGGTGACCGTCATCTCCAGTGCGGGGTACCTGTTTGGCCGGCACTGGCAGCGGCTGGAGCACGATATTAAACGGTTTGATGTTGCGGCAGCCATCGTAGTGGTGTTGGGTCTCGTGTGGCTGTGGTGGCGAAACCGCAGGCAGAATGGACGGGCACCTGCGGAGTAACCTTCCGCCCCAGTTCTGGATTTCGGATCAGCGAAGGCAGCGTCTCACAACGCTGTCTTTTTCACCGCAAGGGTTTCTCGGTGTCAGCGCCAGGTGTGGCCGACGGACGCTCCGACGCGGAAGACATGATCGGAATGGAATTCAAAGTTGTTAGGGATGATGTACCAATGTACTTCGGGCCGAATGAAAAAATTTCGCCAGACGTAGTAGCGCACGCCGGCGCCCGCATGCAGCAAGAAGTGAGTGCTGTTGATGTAAGTGCGGCAGCCGCCGGTCGGGAGGCCACAACCGCCGGAGATGTTGTAGAACAGCAAAGTCTCGGCGCCGATTCCGGCCATGAAGTCGCCCGTAGTCTTCTTCGCGAGATGAGGGGCGGCGTACACCGCATTCAGGTCATACAAAATGGGACGATAGGGCTGCAGGCCGTTGTAGAAACCCTGGTGGTAGCGAAAGGAACCCTCGGCAACGAAGCCGAGATGCTTCTTATTGGTGTATTGAACGAAGACACTGGGATAGTTTCCGCCCTTCTCCGGCGGAGGCAGATAGCCGACCGAAGCAGTGGTGTTTTTGAAAGACCAGAGGGTGCTGCCTCCGGCGCCGAGATCAAATTGTTGCGCGTGGGCGAAGCCGGCGAACATAACGAACGCGCAGACAAATGCAAGCCAATGGAACTTTCTCAATACCGCCCCCTGGGAATTCAGTACTCGGTACCCAGTACTCAGTTGTCAGTTCTCAGTAAAACCTGCCTTAAGCAGTGAGAACAGTTTTGTGAATCGCTGTGCAAAAAAAGACAGACATCCGCGAGTGAGCGAATAGCGGATTGGCCGCCTGGGGAGACGCCCGTAGCCGTGGCTGCAACCGCAATTCAGTCTGGACCGATAGTGTATCCGATTGAGGCTCCGACGCGGATGACGTTGTCCGAACTGAAGAAATCCGTATTGTTGAGAATGTGGTAGTAGTGAACTTCTGGGCGCACGAACGCATGGCCCCATACGTAGTACCGGACACCGGCTCCGACATCAACGAGGAAGTGGTTGGCGCTGTTATAGCAGGCGCCGAAGGCAAAGCAGGAGTATGTGGGTTGAAAGCTGTAGAAACGGGTGGTTTGCCAACCGATTCCGCCAAACAGATCAGCTCCTACCTTCTTGTTGAGACGAGGCTGGTAGACGGCATTGAAGTCAAAAAGGATGGGGCGATAAGCCTGGCCGAGACCGCCGAAGTCTCCGATTGATCTCCAGGAGGCATCAAAGCCAGCGCCAATGCGGCCCTTGAAGATCACGTCGGCGCTTATATTGGTGTACAGGCCACCTCGTTCGGGGCAAACGAAGTTACTAAAAGAAGGTGAGCCGCAAGCCGCAGCTCCGGGGGACATCACGGTTCCGAATCCGAGCATGGCGTCGGCCTGCTGAGCGGTTGCAAACGTGGCCAGCGCAAAAAAAACAAAAACAACCGCAAGGAAGGTGAGCTTTCTCAAGTGAAACCTCCTGTGATTATGACCTCTGGCGTTAAGATGCAGCCGCCAAACCATTTGGATGCAACTGCCTAAGACAACGGTCCATCATAGTGCCAGTCGAGAGCAGATTCAAATCGCCGGAACTACGTGAACTTATGCACGAGACGAACCCTGAGTCGCGGCGAAAGTTGCGCGGTTAGGCAACCGCGGGCGGCACTGTGCAGGACGCACGGCAAAATGATTCGGCCGCCTATGCCGACGATAGATGCGACGGCAAGATGCCAGCGCGACCTGTGCCGTGGGCACTTCGCGCTAGGTGCGGCGGGGACCGCTGCCGCCGCCGCGGAGGACGTGATCGAGCGCGATGGGGCCGGCTCCGAAAAAGATCAGGGCGAAAGCCAGAGCTGCGAGTGCGAGCGGAAACTCGAAGCCGGGATGATCGGGTGATCCCACCAGTCCGTTGTGCCAGTGCGCTTTCGAGATCGCCACCAGAAGATCGATGCAGAGAGCGACCGCCGCGGGACGCGTGAAGAATCCCACGAGAATGAACAGCCCTCCGAAAAACTCGGCCACGGATGAAACATAGCCCAGCCAAGCCGGTATGCCCAAGCTGGTGACGAAGTGCACGTGGTCATGCAAGTGACGAAACAAATTCTGATAACCGTGTGCCAGCATGACGACGCCCAGCGCGAGGCGCATCACAACGAGGGCGAGTGGCTGCGAGCGATCGAGGTAGCGCAACGTCGTTCTCCTGACGAAGCAGATAGCTTACCGCAAGCGAGTCCGCCGAGGAAGTTAACGCATGCGATGAATTGAGAAATCATTCTCAATCGCGCACGAGCGGCTAAGAAAGCGAGAACACGAGGGCGAAAACAATTGCACCTCGGGATGAGTTTTGATAACGTGTGACCGCCGCAACACGCAAAGCGGAGTTCCCGAACCGCGCCGCTGAGTTTGCTGCGTCCTTCTCTAGCTTTCGGGCCCCAGAAAAAATTTAGCGCTTGATACTCGACCAGCCAACGGGTTGCGCCTGAATTTGGCGCATTGGCGGTCGAGAGAACTCTTTGTTCAGGAGTGTGTGATGAATTCGATGAAGGAAAGTGTCCAAAGATATTTAGCGATCGCGCTCATGCTGGTGCTTCCGGGATTTGCCTGGGGCCAGAAAAAGACCAACCCTCCTGCTCCGAAAGCCGCGCCCGCGCCGCATGCGAGTGCGCCGGCGCATACATCGGCTCCGGCACAGCATTCGAACGCACCCACGCAACACTCCAATGCTCCAGGTCCCGGCGCAGGGCCGGCGAACCGGGGTGGCAATAGCAACATGGGTCACGGCAACGCGACCACAACCGGCCATGGCAACACTCCGAATAGTACGATGGGCCACGGCAACGCTACGACCAATGGACGCCCCGGCGCCACCGCGAACGGACGCCCGGGCGCAGGTGCGAATGCGATGGGGCACACGAACGCCGGCGGACCAGGTGCTGCCCGAGGGAATGCCTCGGCGCATGTGGCCCCGGGAAGGCAAGTTTCTTTGCGAGGTGGCGGGTCGGCGAGCATCCGGCCGAACGGGCAGATTCGCTCCGTCAATCGGAACGGTATGCAGATCAACCATGGATTGCACGGTGGGCGCACGGTGGTGAGCACCCATAACGGCGCGCGCGTGGTCAGTGTAGGACATCGCGGCGGATATGTGCAGCGCGCCTACGTGGTGCGTGGAGGCCACTCTTATTACTCGCGCACCTACTACTACCATGGAGAATATCGCGCCGGCGTGTATCGCGGCTACTACTACGGTGGACGGCCGTATTACGGCTACTACCCAGCTTATTATTACCGCCCGGTGTATTACGGATGGGCTTACAACCCCTGGCCGGCGCCGGTGTATTACGGATGGGGCTGGGGCGGGTCGCCCTGGTACGGATACTACGGCCCCTACTACCAGCCGTATCCGGTGTATCCGTCGGCGGCGTTCTGGGTCACCGATTTCATGATCGCGGCGAGCTTACAGGCGGCGTACGAAGCCCAAGCGACGGCGTGGCTGGGACCGGATGCGAGCGATGGAGGAACGCTGGTCGCGAGCCTGATGCCAATTCCAGCGGCAGAAACGGCGAAGCTGAGTCCGGAGGTGAAGCAAGCACTCTCCGATGAAGTAAAAGCGACAATCGCGGTGGAGCAAGCCGAAGCGGGCAAGACCGGCGGCAGTTCAGCCGCGGGCGGATCCCAGCCGGCAACTTCGAATGAAGCTCCGCCGGCACTCGATCCGAAGTTCCGCACATTTATGGTTTCTTCGGATATGAGCCTGGTTGTCGGGGACGGCGATGAATGTCCGCTGTCGCAGGGCGACGTGATCGAGCGAACCACGGAAACTCCCGACGACGACGGCAACGTGAACGTGAAAGTCGTGGCGAGCACCAAATCGAATTGCGCCGTGGGCAAAGAAGGTCCAGTCTCCACCGACGACCTGCAAGAGATGTACAACAGCTTCCGTGAAGGACTGAAAGACGGCATGGCGGAACTGGCTAAGAAGAACGGAACCGGCGGTTTACCCAAGGCGCCGGACACCACTACAACGAATGGCGATGTTCCTGCTCCTCCACCGGACAAGAGCGCTCAGAAGACCTTGCAGGAGCAGCAGTCTGCGGCCGATCAAGCTGAGTCTGAGGTCAAGCAAGAAGCTGGGTCGGGCGGCGGGTCGCAGTGAAGTAGACAAGGGATTGGGAGCATCTGCCGAACCGTACATGCTCCCTCAGTTACCGATGATCGGCGTTTCATTGCACTTCACACTTTAAGTTCACATTTCAAGCGGGATAGCAGGAGGGTTCAGATGCGGCGGAAATTGCGAGTTCTGATTCCAGGGTCAGCAGCGATGCTGGCGATATTGGTGTCGGCGGCGCCGGCACGCGCGCAGGCTCCGAGCCTGCAAGAGCAACTGGCGGCGCAATACAAGTTGGTGAAGATGGGTTCCGACACGGGCGGGTATTCCGTGGTCGAAGAGGGCACGCTGCTGGCGATCCAAAAGGGCGGGATCATGAGTGTGCCATATACCGACAAGACGATTCTTACCAGCAAATATGAAAATGGGACGGTGCACGGTCCGAACGCCGCCCTGACGGAAGCACGCAAGCGGGTCTTCGGGCATTTCTCAACCACTCAGTCGGAAGGGCAGACGACCCACCTGTTTCCCAAAGGCGACAAAGTGTATCCCACCAAGATCGACGTCAATGTGGACAAGGACACGGTCGCGATGAGTATTGTTGCCTGCGATACCTGCAACAAGACCGACCCGCCGACGTACAACAAGGCCCAAGTCGTCTTCCAATTCCCGAAAGGCTCATTGGGAAAGGCGAGCGCGGGAGAGGTGGAGGACACTATCGGGCAATTGCTTGCCATCAGCGACGATGCGCAGCAGGCGCAAGGTGGAGATCAACAGGGAGGGCAACAGCAAGGCGGGCAACAGCAGGGAGGCCAGCAGCAACAGCAGCAAGCGCCTCAGCAAGCGCAGGAACCGCAAACTATTCAAATGGGCATGACCACCGATCAGGTGAAGGCTGCGATGGGAACTCCGGAGAAGGTCGTCAATCTCGGACCCAAGCAGATTTACGTGTACAAAGACCTGAAAGTGACCTTCCTGGGAGGGAAGGTGGCGGATGTGCAGTAACCCAAAGACCGTTTCGGCGGCCCGGTCAAAGGCCGCCGAAACAATAGCTTGGACCAGCGATATAGTACCTCCGTACCGTGCCTAGTACTTCAGTTACCGCTCTAGGGATGACTTCTCCCCGGTACGAGCAAAATCGCAATTCCTAGTGTTTGTAAACAAGTAAACCGCTACCTATTGAATCAACCCTCTCCCCGCGTTTTGCAGAATTCCAGAAAACAGGCAAAAAACCCAGAGAAACACGGACATTCGCTTGGAGCCGGGGTTTTTCAGGGCTGATATATGCTCGGAACACCAAAACCCCTCGCGCCGATAGAGAGGGGGGAGGGAGTCTGCCAGGAAAGCCCGCAACGGTGGCAGTGCGGAACGGGAAGATCTGGCGGAACAGGCAAAAGGAACTATGGCCGACTCGCGAGAAGTGATGAACATTCGCCAAGCATCGCAATATCTGGGCGTGAGTCCGGACACTTTGTACAAGTACGTTGGCGAACAGAAAATTCCCGCGTTCAAGCTAGGCAATCGTTGGCGCTTCAAGAAATCGAAGCTGGACCAGTGGATGGAAGAGAAGTCCAGCGAAATGGAACCAGCCGCAAGACGCAAGCCGAAAGCTGCGGCGAAAGCGGCAGGGCAAGTTTAGAAAAACGCCGCGGACGGAAATGTCCGCGCCACACAAAAGGTGGGCACATGTTTGGATTCGGATCGAAGTCCATTGTTGGCCTGGATGTAGGCTCCTCGAGTATTAAGGCGGTGGAGCTGAAGAAAAAGGGTGGGCAGATTGAAGTCGCGCACCTCGGTCTGGAACCGCTGTCGTCAGACATCGTGGTGGACTCCATGATCGTGGACTCGGGCACGGTATCGAGCGCGATTTCGAAGCTGTTCCTCGACAACCAGATCAAGACCAAGGCTGTGGCCACGGCGGTCAGCGGGCACTCGGTGATCGTAAAGAAAATCTCGCTGCCCTCGATGAGCGACCAGGAACTGGCCGAGACCATCGAGAAAGAAGCGGCGCAGCACATTCCCTTTGATCTGGCCGATGTCAGCCTGGACTACCAGATTCTTTCCGACGAAGTGGGCAGCCCGCAGATGGATGTCCTGCTGGTGGCAGTCAAGAAGGACAAGATTCTGAACTACACCAACGTACTCTCGATGGCGGGGCGCACTCCGGCTATTGTCGACATCGACGCGCTGGCCCTGCAGAATTGCTACGAGTACAACTACCAGCCGGCGCCGGGCCAGGTAGTGGCGCTGCTGAACCTGGGCGCCAGCGTGATGAACATCAACATCGTCAAGGGCACAACGCCGCTGTTCCCGCGCGACGTCAGCGTGGGCGGGCACCAGTACACCGACTCGCTGCAGAAAGAACTGGATCTGAGCTTCGACGACGCCGAAGCGCTGAAGCTGGGCCGGAAGGTGGGCACGGTGAGCGAAGACGCGAAACAGCCGATTCTGCAGCAGGTCACCGAAATCATCGTGCTGGAAATTCAGAAGACGTTCGATTTCTTCCGTGCCAGCGCGGCCGGAGAGCACATCGAGAAGATCTACTTGGCAGGCGGTTCCTCGAAGGTGCCCGGCCTGGTGGAAGCGTTGCGGCAGGAGTTCTCGATGCCGGTGGAGTTGTTGAATCCGTTCCAGCGGGTGACGCCGCCGGCCGAAGGACACGGGGCGGAACTGGTGGAGGAGAATCCGGGCCAGATGGCAGTTGCGGTGGGTTTGGCCCTGAGGAGCTTTGAATCCCTATGATCAAAATCAACCTGCTCGAAACCGGCAAGGGCAAGCGCGCAAGCAGCGCGGGCCCGTCGATGCCCACGATGGAAATGGGCGATATGGGGTCGCCCAAGCTGAAGATCCTGGTGGTGATGGTCATCGTCGGCCTTGCCAACCTGGGGTACTGGTACCGCCTGGACCATCTCTCCAAAGAGATTACCTCCAAGATGAAAGTCGCCGAGCAAAAGAATCGCGAGCTGGCCGACGTGAAAGCGCGGTATATGGAGCGGCAGACGCAGGCCAACGCGTACAAGCGGCGGGTGGATGTAATCGATCAGCTGCGCGCCAACCAGAGCAGTGGCCCGGTCAACCTGATGGCCATGATGGGCGAGACGGTCAACAACACGGAAGCCGTCTGGCTGAGCAAGCTTGACGATACGGGGCCGCAGGTAAGCCTGGAAGGCACCGCTCTGAGCACCGATGCGGTGGCGAACCTGATTGCCAACCTGCAAAAGACGGGGTTCTTCAAGAACGTCGAGATCAAGGAAACGTATCAGGACGAAAGCGTAAAGGACATGCAGGCGTTCCAGTTCATCCTGACCTGCGAGAAGGGAAAGTCGTAGAGGCGGACCTATGGCGAACTTTAGCGAATTATCCGGGATCAAACAGTGGGGAGTGGTGATTCTGGGGGGAGCGGTAGTTAGTGCGGCCCTGTACTTCCTGGTGTTCAAGAGCCAGGACCAGAAAAATACCGCGGACCAGCACGCCCTAGAAGACAAGATCAAGGAAAACAATGAACTGGAATCTTACCGGCCGAAGTTGAAGCAGATCGACCAGCAACTGGCGGAACTCAAGCAGCAGCTCGAGATCGAGCAGCGCATCGTTCCGGACGAGAAGCAGGTCGACACCTTCATGACCATGCTGGATGGCGAGGCCCAGAAAGCGGGCGTCGAACTGCGGCGATATCTGGCCAAAGACGTGAAATCGCAGCAGTACTACTCGGAAGTGCCTTTCGACCTTGAAATCGATGGACCGTACTATTCGGTGCTTAATTTCTTCGACCGGGTGAGCAAGCTGGAGCGCATCGTCAACGTGAGCAATTTAGCCGTTGCGACCACCAAGAACCCGAGCGCGGCAAAAGCCAAGCACACATATCAGTACGCGCCGAATGAGAGCATTGTCGCGACGTTTACAGCGACGACATACTTCAGTCACGATTTGACACCTTCCGCGGCAGGCGCCGGGGCAAAACCCGGAGCGCCGGCGGCGAAGAAGTAGGGACGGCTATGAAGCTGACGACAGTCATTGTGGCAATGGCAACGATGGTGGGCGGGGCCTGGGGACAGAACCCGGACGCCATCGACAACGCGCGCAGCGTAGCAAAAACGCTGCAACAACAGCAGGCGACCGATACCAAGGCTCCGGCCGCAAAACCGGCTCCCGGCGCGCCCGCTCCTGTGGTGAAACCGGCGGCGATCCCGGGGCAGAAGACAGCTTCGGTCGCGCCCGCTGCGCCGGCGAAGCCGATGGCGAAGGCTGCGGCAGCCAAGCCGGAGGCATCCGCGCAGCACAACCAGCTACAGCACGTGAGCGTGGTGCCGGGCAGCAACGACATTCAAATCGAAATCAGTTCCAGTGGCGCAGTGACGCCGAAGGTGACCAAGCTGAACTCGCCGGCACGCGTTCTCGTCGAACTGCCAGAAACCGCGGTGGCCACGTCGCAGAATAAGATTCCGGTGGGCAGCGGCGGCGTCAAGGCTGTACGAATCGGTATGGATGGCAAGACTCCTCCGACCACAAGCGTTGTAGTGGATCTGGAGAAGGCGTTGTCCTATGACCTGGCTCCGGGGCCCGCAGGCAAAGTCATCCTGATCCTGCATACGCAGGATGCAGGCACGGCCGTCGCCAAGAACGCGCCCGCTCCAGTAGCCAAGGCTCCGACTGCGGCTTCTGCTGCAGGCGCGAAGCCGGCTACCACGGCGAAAGCAGCTGAGGGAAAGGCCGCGGCTGCGAAGCCGGTTGCGGCTCCGGCGCTAGCTGCATCGAACGCTCCGGCCGCGAAACCGGTGACCAAGGCGGATTCCAAACAACAGGCCAAAACCGTAGTGGCGGCCAAAGCTTCACCTGTGGCTGTCGCTACGCCTGCTGTGACCGCAAAGCCCGCAGCCGCGCCCAAGCCTAAGGAAGAGAAGAAATGGGCAATGACCGGCAAACGAGATCCGTTCTTCAGCCCGGTGGTGCAAGAGCACGGATCGGGTTGCTCCACCGGAAAGAAGTGCTTGGAGATCGGCACGATCAATCTGCGGGGCGTGGTGAAATCGGACTCGGGTTTCATCGCGGTGGTGACCAACAATTTGAACAAGGCTTATTTCTTGCGGGAGAACGATCCTGTGTTTAACGGCTACGTGGTGAAGATCACGGGCGACTCGGTGACGTTCCAGGAGACGATCCAGGACAAGCTGGGCAAGTCGTTTACGCGGGAAGTGGTGAAGAGAATCTTCACACCGGCAGTCTAGGCAGGGCGGCGCATTCCGGAAACCGGAGCGCCGAATTCAAGTTGCAGGAAGGACACGCGGGCCAGGCCCGCGGGTGGGGAGAAGCGAAATGCGAAAGCAACAACTGACGATGTTCGGATCGATGCTGGTGGGAATGGCCGTAGCGGCCTCCGCCCAGACAACCAGCCAGCTCGATCGAGTCAATGTAGTCCGGGACACGGACAATATCCGCGTCGAAATGAGAGCTAGCGGCACCATGACGCCGAAGCTCAGCACTCTGGACTCGCCCGCCCGCGTGGTGGTGGAGCTGCCGGAGACAGTGATGGCGACCGGCCAGAGCCGCATCGCGGTGGGCGCCGAAGGCGTCAAAGGCGTGCGGATTGGCACGGATGGCCAGAAGCAGCATCCGACCACGCGCGTCGTCGTGGATCTGGAGAAGGCGTGCGCCTACGATTTGACTCCGGGCCCGGCGGGCAAGTTGGTCTTGACGCTGCATGCCAATACCGTTGCCAAGGGCGCTCCCGAGACCAAGACCGTCGCGGCGAACGTGCCTGCTGAGGTAACGGCGGAAGCGCCGGCAACCAGCGCCACGAGCGCGTCCTCGCCCAATAATTTTGTCTTCGTTGAGCCTTCTTATCAGGCTAAGAACGAAGCGAAGAATGATACCGCGGCGGACGAGCCGACGGCTCGTGCGCAGGAAGCGGCAGCGCGGTTCTCCGACAAGACAGCTGTGGAACTGATTCCTGTGAGCGCAAATGCCGCTCAGGCTCAGGCCACTCCGGTGCCGGCCATTACGCCAGCCGTCAATCTGGCGGCCGAGCAGAAGGCCCAGACGGGGCAGCAAAGTGCTGCGGCCGGACCGAAATATACGGGCGAGCCGATTTCGGTCAACCTGAAGGATGTAGACCTGAAAGATTTCTTCCGGCTGATTCACGAAATCAGCGGGCTCAACGTGGTGCTCGATCCGAACGTGCATGGCACGCTGACGATCGTTCTGGACGATGTGCCTTGGGATCAGGCGCTCGACATCGTGCTCAAGAACAACGGTCTGGCGCGTGAATTGGAAGGCAATGTCCTCCGCATCGCGACCGTCGAAACTCTCAAGCACGAAGCCGATGCGCGTCGGGCGCAGGTGGAATCCGAAGCCATGGCAGTCGACAAGGTTTCCGTGACCCGCTTCCTGAGCTACGCGAAGGCCAAGGACGTCATCATTACCGTGAAGAAGTTCCTCTCACAGCGCGGCGACGTGGTGGCCGACGAACGCACCAACGCCGTGATCATCAATGACATTCCCAAGTCGATTCCGACGATTGACCGCCTGCTGACGCAGTTGGATCGCAAGACGCAGGAAGTGGAAATCGAAGCTCGTGTGGTGGCCGCGACGCGGCAGTTTGCGCGCGACATCGGAACGCAGTTCGGGTTTGGCTGGGGCGATGGGCACAGCGCCGTCGGCGGAGCTTCGGCGGCAGGCAGCTCTCCGACCACCGTGGGCGGCTTGACACCCGGCTACATCACGCTTGCCGGTTCCGGTACCGGATCTACCATTCCGTTGTTCTCGAACTTGCCCGTAACCGGTCCGACGAGCGGCTTGTCGTTCATCAACGCCAGCAACACCGTGCGCATCGACATGGTGCTCACGATGGCGGAATCACGCGGATTGTTGAAAGTTCTGTCTCGTCCGCGGGTCGTAACCCAGAACAACATCCAAGCCCTGGTGAAACAGGGCGTGCGCGTGCCGATCGTGACGCAGGCGCAGTTGGGGGGGCCTCCGACCGTGAGCTACGTCGATGCGTTCCTGCGCTTGACGGTGACTCCTCAGATCACCTCAGAGAACACCATCTTCCTGAACGTGGACGTGGAAAACACCACGCCCAACTTTGGTCAGGAAGTGCAGGGCAACCCGGAACTGATCACGCAGCAGGCCACCACACAGGTATTGGTGACCGATGGTGGAACGGTGGTGATCGGCGGCGTCATCCAGACGCAGAACTCGATCAACATCACGCAGGTTCCGCTGTTAGGCAACATCCCGGTGCTGGGCAACCTGTTCAAGCACACGCAGGTGACCACCTCGAACCAGGAGCTGATTTTCTTCATCACGCCGCGAATCATTCAGACCTAGCAGCGTGCTGGAAAATTGAAACCGCCGGCCTGAAGAACCTGTCAGGCCGGCGGTTTTGTATTTTAGCGTCCTATTAGCCGAGCCGTGAGCTCAAAGCTCGTAACTCGCTGCTCCAAGCTCCTGCTAAACTTCCAGCAATGGATTCCCACGCGCGCCAGAGTAAACTCCGGGAGCATCTCGCGACCACTCGGTTCGACGGACTGCTGATCAGCCACCTTCCCAACATTCGATATCTCTGCGGATTTACAGGGAGCGCCGGCTTGCTGCTGGTCGAGGAGGGGGGCAGCGTCTTCTTTACTGACGTCCGCTACGACACCCAAGCGCACGAGGAGGTGAAAGCTGCGAAAGTGGTGATTGCAAAGAAAGCGGTACTCTCGGCACTAGGTGAGTTTCTTGCACGCAGGAGGAAACGCTCTCGAGGTTCGACCATGGGCATCGAGGCCGAGCATTTCACAGTCGCCGAGAAGAAGCGGTTAGCCAGGCTGCTGCCTGCCGGCCTGATGCTGAAGGATGCACCTTCCATCGTTGAGCGGGCGCGCATGGTGAAAGATGAAGAGGAACTGCAGAAGATCCGGAGTGCGGTCGTGCTTGGAGCAAAGTTATTCGAGCGAGCGACGCAGGTTATACGTCCAGGAGTGAAGGAAGTGGAGGTCGCCGCAGAAATGGAGTTGGCGGCACGCCGTGGCGGGGCGGAAGAGATGTCCTTCCCTACGATTATTGCTTCAGGAGCGAGATCGGCGCTGCCTCACGGGCGGGCTTCGGGCGCGCGCATTACCCCAAACGCGTTCGTGGTCTGCGACTTCGGTGTTATACTTTCAGGTTATTGTTCCGACCAGACTCGTACTGTGTGGGTTGGGAACGTGGCTGATGATGCGCGCCACGCCTACGAGGCGGTGCGGGAAGCGCAGCAGGCGGCCGTCGAAAGCGTCAGAGCTGGCATTGCCGTTGGCGAAGTGGACGCGGCCGCGCGCAAGGTATTGCGCAAAGCCGGGTTAGGACGTTACTTTACCCATTCGACCGGACACGGTGTAGGGCTCGAAATCCACGAGAGTCCACGCGTCGCCAATGGGCAGCCCGAGATTCTGCAGCCTGGTATGGTCATTACGATCGAGCCGGGAGTATACTTCCCCGGCAAATGGGGCGTCAGAATCGAGGACATGGTAGCGGTCACGGCCGGCGGTTGTGAGGTTCTGACGCCGACCAGCAAGGAATTTCTGGCAGTTTAGTCTTCTTAATAGAGCCGGGCAGGGAACCACGTCCGCCTTCTTCGCGCGCCCTCCGGGTGCGCGGCGGGATATGAAACGGTCCCACCCTGCATCGCAGATCAGTTCGAAGATCAGAATGAATCAAAAAGAGCTGAAAGAACTTATCGAATTTCTCATCGAAAAGGACATAGCCGAGTTCGAATTGGAGCGCGGCGATGTCAAAGTCCGGATCAAGCGCGCCGGCGAGCATACGGTCGTGCATGCTCACTCCGAGCCGCGTTTCTTTGCTGTCCCTTCGGCTCCTGCTCCCGCGGTTGAAATTGGAGGAGTGCCCGTGGCCGGGACGGCTCCGGCGGCGCCGCCGCCGACTCCCCCGCAACCGGCTGTGGAAGAGGGATTGCACACGGTGAAGTCTCCGATTGTCGGAACTTTCTACGAGGCTCCTTCGCCCGGCGCACCGCCATTCGTGAAGGTAGGGGACGCCGTGGAAGTCGGGCAGGTCTTGTGCATTGTTGAGGCCATGAAGCTGCTCAACGAGATTGAGTCGGACTTCGCCGGGGAAATCGTCAAAAAGCTGGCGACGAATGGTCAGCCAATCGAGTATGGGCAGGAATTATTTGTGATCCGGCCGAAGAAGTGAAAATGGGACTTCCGAGCGCGCTTCTTGCGCGCTCTTTTCTGCTTACACAGAGTCAAATCGTGCCCGACGCTATTGTTGATGTTCGATTATTGAATGAAATTCCCTCATCGCTAGATTTTATTCAACAATCAAAAATCAACAATCAACAATTCGTAATCGCCGAAAGCTGATTCATGTTCAAAAAGATTCTGGTGGCCAATCGCGGGGAGATTGCATTGCGCGTGATCTGCGCGTGCAAAGAACTCGGTGTGCGTACGGTCGCCATCTACAGCGAGGCCGACCGCAATTCGCTGCACGTTCGCTTCGCCGACGAGGCAATCTGCATTGGGCCGCCGCAATTGGCACAGAGTTATCTGAATATCCCAGCCGTCATCAGCGCGGCAGAAATTGCCAATGTCGAGGCCATCCATCCCGGTTACGGATTGCTGGCGGAAAACGCGAATTTCGCCGAAGTCTGCGAGATGAGCGGGATCAAGTTCATCGGGCCGAGGCCCGAAGTCACGCGGCTGATGGGCGAAAAGGAAAAGGCGCGCGCCGCCATGAAGCAGGCAGGCGTGCCGATTCTGCCCGGCTCCGACGGAATCGTCGCATCGGACAGCGAGGCCCTGGAGTGGGCGCGGCAGGTAGGGTTCCCGGTGATCGTCAAGGCTTCCGCGGGAGGCGGCGGGCGCGGCATGCGCATTGTCCGCAATGAAGAGGAATTGCCGGGGCTGTTCAAGGCGGCGCAGGCTGAGGCTGCAGGAGCCTTCGGCAATGGCGATTTATACATGGAGAAGTACGTCGAGCATCCGCGGCACATTGAGTTTCAGGTACTGGCCGACGAGCATGGCAACGTCGTGAGCCTGGGCGAGCGCGAATGCTCGATCCAGCGCCGGCATCAGAAGTTGCTGGAAGAGTCGCCTTCGACGCAGGTCACGCCGGAATTGCGCGATCAAATCGGCGCAACCTTGTGCAAGTCGCTGGGCGCGATCGGATACACGAACGCAGGCACGATCGAGTTCTTGATGGATCAGGACCGGCGGTTGCACTTCATCGAGATGAACACCCGCATTCAGGTGGAGCACCCGGTCACGGAGATGGTCACCGACGTCGACCTGGTCAAGAGCCAGATCATGATTGCGGCGGGAGCGAATATGCGGGATGTGTTGCTGGGCCCGATCGTGCATCGCGGTCACTCCATTGAGTGCCGCATCAATGCCGAGCATCCAGAAAAATTCACGCCGTCGGCAGGGAAGATCACGGCATTCCATCCTCCGGGCGGGACGGGAGTGCGGGTGGATACGGCCGCTTACGCCGAAGGAGTGATTCCGCCCTATTACGACTCTTTGATAGCCAAGCTGATCGTGCGCGCCAAGGACCGCAACGAAGCGATCTCGCGCATGTCGCGGGCGCTGGAGATGTTTATTGTCGAGGGCGTCTACACCACGATTCCGCTACACCGGAAGATCCTGGCGGATCCGGATTTCCGGGCGGGGAATTTTGATACAGGATTTATTGAGCGGTTTCTGAAGAAGAACGGCGCTGGCTAGTGCCGAGTGCCGAGTACCGAAAAAACTTATCCGGTACACCATGATTCAGCTTCCTCGCTTTTACTGCATTGTTGATTCGACATGTTTCTCGAATACCACCGAACTGCTCGATTTCGCTGATTCTTTGGTTGCTGCTGGATGCACGCAGCTGCAATACCGCAATAAGAGCAGCAACGCGCGCATTATGCTGGAGCAGGCGCGGGAATTGAAGACGCATCTCGGCGATTCGGTACGGCTGATCATGAACGACCGGGCCGATCTTTGCCTGGCTGCCGACTTCGATGGCGTGCATGTGGGGCAGGAGGATTTGTCCCCACAATCAGTGCGCGCGATTATCGGGCCGGATCGCTGGCTGGGAGTTTCCACGCACAATCCCGAGCAACTCCGCGAGGCTGACCTGACTTCCGCGGACTATCTGGCCATCGGTCCCGTGTTCGCCACTTCCAGCAAACAGAAACCGGACCCCATAATTGGGCTCGAAGGTGTCCGCATGGCCCGGGCCTTGACCCGCAAGCCGCTGGTAGCAATCGGGGGAATTACGCGGAGGAATGCAGCCTCGGTGATCGAGGCTGGAGCCGATTCGGTGGCGGTGATATCCGATCTGTTACGGGAGCCGCGCAAATCTGCAGAAGAATTTTTGCGGATATTGCGGTAAAGTCGGTGCTGCTGGGCGGGTGCGAGGGCGCGAAGCCCTCGCGATAGCCGGCGAGGACGCCGGCGCTACGGAGGAATTCTGAGTACACCCACGACGCAGGCTGCGGCGCGAAGCGACTGGGAAGTCCACAGTCAGCAGGACCAGGAACTGGTCAAGGCACTCGGGCTCACCAGCGCCACCATGCTGGTGATGGGCTCGATGATCGGGTCGGGCATTTTTATTGTGTCCGCGGAAATTGGGCGGGAGGTGGGCTCGCCGGCGTTGCTGATCGGGGCCTGGGTTATCACCGGTTTCATGACCATCGTCGCCGCGCTCAGCTATGGCGAGTTGGCGGCGATGATGCCGCGGGCCGGCGGCCAGTATGTTTACCTTCGTGAGGCGTTGGGCCCGCTCTGGGGATTCCTCTATGGCTGGACTTTATTTCTTGTGATTCAGACCGGGACGATCGCCGCGGTGGGCGTGGCTTTTGGCAAGTTTCTAGGTGTCTTCGTGCCGTCGATTTCTTCGACTCACTGGCTGCTCCATTTGTGGAAAGTTCCGCCCATTCATGTTGGTTCGATGGTGCTGGGCAACATGGATGTCGGCATTAACACCCAGAACCTCATGGCGATCCTGTTGGTGATTTTCCTGTCGATCGTCAATATTTTCGGCGTCAAAACGGGCGCGGCGATTCAGAACGTGTTCACTGCGGCGAAAGTTTCTGCTCTGCTCGGATTGGCGGCATTCGGCTTCGCATTTGGGCGCAACCCCACAGCCCTGGCCGCAAACTTCAGCGGGAACTTCTGGCACAACGCGGGATTAGGCGCACAGCACGCAGTGCAGGTTGGGGGCCTCGGCGGGCCTATCGTCATGGTCGGAACGCTGACCATTCTGGCTGTGGCTCAGTCGGGGTCGCTGTTTTCCGCCGATGCCTGGAATAACGTCACGTTCACCGCGGGAGAAGTGAAGAATCCCAGCCGCAACCTGCCGTTGTCACTGGCACTGGGAACCGGCGTCGTGATCGCGCTCTATATCGCCTGCAATTTTGTTTATCTTTGCGCACTGCCGCTCAACGGAGTGGAAAACGGGGCTACCATGCTCGCTCGGGGCATCTCACATGCCACCGAGGACCGTGTGGGCACGGCCGTCATGACCCAGATGTTCGCCTCCCTTGGTGGCCTGCTCATGGCCGCAGCTATCATGATCTCCGGTTTCGGCTGCGCCAACGGCCTGATTCTTTCCGGGGCGCGCGTGTACTACGCCATGGCGAAAGATGGCTTGTTCTTCCGCAATGTCGCCAGATTGCATCCCACCTACAAAACGCCCGCAGTTTCGCTGATGGTGCAGATGGTCTGGACCTGCGTTCTGTGCATCTCCGGCAGCTACAGCCAGCTTCTGGACTACATAATCTTCGCGGTGCTGGTGTTCTACATTCTGACGATTGTGGGCTTGTTTGTGCTGCGGCGGACGCATCCGGACGCCGTCCGGCCATACCGGGCGGTGGGATACCCGGTTCTGCCAATCATTTATATTGTGATGGCGTTATTCATTGATGTCGTACTATTGCGCTACAAGCCGCAATTCACGTGGCCGGGATTGATCGTGGTGCTGCTGGGGATTCCGGTTTATTACGCGTGGTCGCGACACAAAGCGCCGGTTGCGCAGTCGATTCCGCAATAAAGGAGAGCCTTTCGATGGCGAAGCTTTTCGCAACGAAGCCTATGAGCACGTTAATGCAAGAGGCTCAGGAAACAGGCGAGCATAGTCTCAAGCGGACGCTCGGCCCGCTCAATCTGATCCTGCTCGGTATTGGAGCGATCATCGGAGCGGGCTTGTTCGTTAGAACGGCTGACGCCATTGCCGATCGTTCCGGCCCGTCCGTGACCATCGCCTTTATTGTCGCCGGTTTCGGTTGTGCCTTTGCCGGCCTCTGTTATGCGGAATTCGCTTCCATGATTCCAGTCGCGGGAAGCGCCTACACCTATTCCTATACCACCATGGGAGAGTTGATTGCCTGGATCATCGGCTGGGACTTGGTGCTGGAATACGCCGTCGGTGCGGCCACCGTTGCCGTCTCCTGGAGTCAATACGCTAACCGCGTGCTGGATTGGTTCGGACTCCGCGTTCCGTTCGTATGGAGCCACTCCCCACTCGAGACTGCAATGGGCACAGGGGAACGCGGGATCATCAATCTTCCAGCCCTGTTCATTCTGCTTTTGTTGTCGGCTTTGCTGATCAAGGGAACCAAGGAGTCTGCGATCGTCAATGGCTTCATTGTGGTTCTCAAAGTCACAATCGTGATCCTGGTCATTTCTATCGGATGGGGTTTCATCAATCCTGCCAATCACACCCCGTTTGTTCCTGCTCCGGCAACGTATGTGACGTCTCAAGGGATCGCGCACCACTATGGCGGATTGTTGGGAATTCTTGGCGCTGCGGGCGTGGTTTTCTTCGCCTACATCGGCTTTGACGCAGTTTCCACGGCTGCGCAGGAAGCTAAGAATCCCAGTCGTGACATGCCTATCGGAATTCTGGGTTCGCTGGTGATCTGCACCGTCCTGTATGTGCTCTTCTCGTACGTGTTGAGCGGCATCGCGACGGTTCAGGATTTCCGCACTGCAGGGCGTGAAGCTTCGGTTGCCTTCGCTATCACCAAGTACATGCGTGGCTACGAGTGGCTGTCGAAATCGGTCACGGTTGCCATTTTGCTTGGGTTCTCATCAGTGATCCTCGTGATGTTGTTAGGCCAGTCGCGAGTCTTTTATTCGATGAGCCACGACGGTCTGGTACCAAAGATTTTCTCGGATATCCATCCACGCTTCCGCACTCCCTATAAATCCAACATGCTGTTTTTTGTGTTTACAGGACTGTTTGCGGGCTTTCTCCCCGAGGATATCGTCGGCGAAATGACCAGTATTGGGACACTGTTTGCGTTCGTCCTGGTGTGTATCGGGGTTTGGATACTGCGTGTTAAGCGGCCCGATCTGCCACGCGCGTTCCGGGTGCCGGCGGTGCCCATCGTGACGCCGCTGGGAGTAATCATCTGCTGCGCCATGATCTATGGCCTCGGCTGGACCAACTGGTTGCGGCTGGGAGTCTGGCTCGTGATCGGGCTGATCATCTACTTCAGTTATGGGCGCCGGCACAGCAAGGTGCAGGCGCGCAACCATTCTCCTGAACCGAGCGGGACGCCAAGCATGGCGGACTAGCTTTCCTCCTATTTGTTCCGGCCCTCCGCGCACAGCGCGGAGGGCTTTTTTGTTCTATAGTCGTGGGTCGAAGAATGGTCGTTAGTCATTGCAAAACTTGCCTGACCGACGACCGACTGCCAACCACTGACGACCGCCATGAAGGCCTTGCGCAATCTCCGCACTCTCGGTGCGCTCCTGGTACTCGTAATGCTCATTGGCACCGCGGGATACCACTACATCGAGGGCTGGCCCTGGTTTGATGGTTTCTACATGGTGGTCACGACGCTGACCACTATCGGCTATCAGGAAGTGCACCCGCTGTCGCATGCCGGACGCGTCTTCAATGTGTTCGTGATTCTGGCGGGCGTATCG
>DASTCU010000276.1:0-59947 GCA_035710825.1 Candidatus Sulfotelmatobacter sp. | reverse complement strand
CAATTCAACGCTTGCCTGGAATCAGCTTGCTTACAGCTATCACTACGCCGGATTGATCGATCTGGCCGAGGCAGCGTTCCGCCGCAGCCGGGATCTGAATCCTACTCCAGCTCAGATTGCGTGGATGCACGGACGCATGCTGCTTTATCAGGGGAAAGCTCATGAGGCGGAAGAAGAGGTGCGCCGCGCCTTGGAACGCTACCCGGATCAGTTCAAGCTCCTGACTTTTCTGGGGGACTTCCTCTATTACCAGGACAAAAGCGACGAAGCAATGCAGACGCTGGACCGAGCCCTGCGGGTCGTCGGCTCTCGCCAAGAGGAAGAGCTGCTGGTGATCTCGGCGATTGTGCATGCTTCCCGCGGCGAACGGGAAAAGATCGACCCTCGGATCTTTCAGTACAAGCCAGCCGAAGTTGTCGATGGAGACCTGGCGGAATGGATCGGCGCGGTGTATGCGCTGTTGGGCGAGAAAGAGCCGGCCTTAGCGTGGCTGCGGCGCGCCGTGCAAGTGGGAAATCATAATTATCCCTGGTTCCAGCGCGATAAGAATTGGGACAAGCTGCGCGGCGATCCGGAATTTCAACGCATCATGGCGGAAGTCGAGGGCTATTGGAAGCACTACAAGGAGTTGTTTGAATCAACTTCTTCATGATCGTTCCACTTGTCACCGCGCGGTGATTCGTAGGCCCGTGGTTTGAGCGGGAACGTCCACTAGAACTGTTTTCCCCTGTGTCCCTTCGACGATTTTCGCTGCCAGAGGCTTTCCGTTTGCATTGGCTGCGGCTTCTTTCCACTGTGCAGGAACTTCAATCTTCACGGTCAGGGGAACATCGTAAGTTTTCTTGTCCAGCGACCATGTCATCGCCAACTCGATGGAGTTGGGGGCGCTGTGCGTAACGCGGATGGAGGCGGCCTTACGTTCCTGGATATAGCGCACGACGTCACCGAAGGTTGCAGTCCAGATTTCGGCATGCCGCTCGAGATACGCGGTGAGTTCATCGAGAGCCTGGGGAGTAATGGAAAGCCAGTCTCCGCCTACTCCGTGAAAGCAATAGACACCCCAGGTATGACCTTGGATGGCGGGCTGAGCTAGATCGAGGAGGGCGGGAAAGTCTTTGTCAGCCGTCATACCCAGGTCGTTTACGGCAAGAACATTGAGTTCATCGGGATGTTGTGCGCTTGAGCCAACCGCGCGGGCGGCGAATGCATATTGAGAGACGTACTGAAGATACAGGGCGGCGTTCTTCACTTCGTCTTGCGGCTTTCCGAAACTCATGTTTCCGCAGGGATAGGCGAAGGTGAGGCCGCGCTGGCGATCGAGCAATTGTGAGATTTCCTGGGCCGCGTCTCGGATTTCGGCTTCCATCATTGCGGGCGTGTAATCCTGCGAATGGGGCGTGATCTCGGGGAGCAGGCAAGGATGATGCACCGTATGGTTTCCCAGCTCATTTCCTTGCTCGGCCAACTGCTTCCAGTCGGACTTGCGTTTTTCCCAGGGCCCCATGGCGGTGGCCACGAAAAATGTTCCGTTGAGATGATGTTTCTTGAGAATCGGACCGACGACGTCGAGGTGGGTGTCAATGCCATCATCGAATGAAAGCGATATGGCGGCGGTGCGATCCTGGGGCCAGCGAGTAATGCTCGCCGTTGGTGCGCCATTCTGCGCGAGTCCCGCAGCGGTCAGCGCTAGCCCTAGGCTCAACTCCGTGCAAAGCTTCTTCATGAGCATCTCCCAGCGACGGGTGACAGTGTACGCTTCCAGCGCACATGCGGCAGTTTGCCGATTTTTCCTGGGCAATGGGACAATAGCAGAATATGAAGAAAATGATCACGATGTTGTTCCTGCTCGCTGGAACAGTGTTGCTGAGCAATGCTTTTGCGCAGCAGACTCCGCCGGCTAATCAACCCTCAAAACCCGCTGCCAGCCAGTCGACGGGGTCGGCTGCGAAAACTCCCGCCAAGAAAGCGCCGTCCAGTTCTGCGAAGACTGGGGCTGCCGTTACTCTGAAGACGCAGAAAGAGAAAGCCAGCTATGCGCTGGGCATGAGCATTGGCACAGGGATGCACCGCCAGGGATTGCCGGTTGATCCCGCGCTGGTCTCGCGCGGGTTGAGGGACGCCATGGCCGGCGGCAAGACGCTAATGACCGAAGACGAAATGAAGGCTGCTCTGCAACAGCTTCGCGGCCAGGTCCAGCAGGCGCAGGAAAGCAAAACACAGGCGGAAAGTGCAGGCAACCGAAAAGCGGGAGAAGCATTTCTGACCGCTAACAAATCGAAAGAAGGGGTCAAGACCCTGCCGGATGGCCTGCAGTACAAAGTGATCAAAGAGGGTTCGGGCCCTAAGCCGAGCGCGAACGATACGGTTACCGTGAACTATCGCGGGACGCTGATCGATGGCAAAGAGTTCGACAGTTCCTATAAGCGGGGCCAACCGGCATCATTCCCCGTGAATGGGGTTATCAAAGGGTGGACGGAGGCGTTGCAGTTGATGCCGGTGGGATCGAAGTGGCAGTTGTTCATTCCGCCCGATTTGGCTTATGGAGACCATCCGCCCGATCCTTCGATCGGAGCGGGCGATACCCTGGTCTTTGAGGTAGAACTGCTCTCGATCGGCGAACAGAAAAAGTAATCTTCTATCGTAGGTATGGATCCTGGCCGTCCGCTCGGCGGACGGCTTTTGTGTGTAACGCCGGACTTAAGCAAAGCGGTTTCGCTGCCGATAGGTGAGGCAGCGAGAGGTGAGCCACGTGAGAATTCTCTTAGTGGAGGACAGCAAGCCGCTCCGGCGCGAAAACGAAGGGGCATTGCAGAGGGCGGGGTACGAGGTGATTTGCGCCGAAGATGGGGAAACCGCGTTGGAAATGGCTCAGCAAGGGCATCCCGACCTAATTCTGCTGGATATGATCCTTCCCAAGATGACCGGACCGGAAGTGTTGCGGCACCTGAAAAGCGAAGCCAAAACCAAAGATATTCCGGTGGTGGTTCTGAGCAGCCTCTCAGAAAAGAACCGTCAAAAACTATTGGAAGAGGGCGCGGAAGATTACCTGGAAAAGGGCGCTTTGATGCCCATGCGCGGTTTAAATCTTCTGCCAAGCGCACTGGAGAACGTGATCTGCCGCATCAACCGCAAGCGGGGCGTCCCGTTCTCGAATATTCCGGTGCCGCGCTAGAGGCTAAATGGCATGGCGCAGATGTTCTTCCGCCGACAGGTGAGCGCCCGCCAGCAGCAGCAAGCCCGATAGAAATGCCCAGAACATCATGCTCACCGATAGGGCGAACGGGCCATAGACCTCCTGAAAATTGAGCCAGGGCAAGGCGAGGATGTAGGCATACTTCAGCGCCTCGGAAAGCAGCCCCATAATGATGGCGGTGGGCAGCACGGCACGTGCCGGCACTTTGCCGTTGGGCAAAAGCCAGTAGATCAAAAAGAAGATGGCGATGCTGGCGGCGATCGCGAACACCTTCATCATCAGAAATCCGACCAGGCGCACGAAGCCGGTGCCGTACCCGCGCAGCAGGAACTCCATAAACGCGACCGGGCCGGCTGTGAGTGCAATCGAGAGCAGCGCCAGCGCGCCGCAGGCGAAGGCCAGTCCCAGCGAAATCAGTTGATTTCCCAGGTAGGAACGATTCTTTTCGAAGCGCCAGATGCGGTTGAGTGCAACTTCGAGAGGAAGAAACACGCCCGAAGAGGTCACCAGCAGGACGATGAGCGAGAAGACCTGCACGCGCTGCCGCGCATTGACCATGGAGTTGAGGTTGCGGATGACGAAATCCTGCCCCGCGGGAAGATCGTCGCGCAACAACTGCAGAACGACCTCATACATCACACGCGAGTGGAAGACCCGGCGAATGATTGTCATCATCAGCACGACGAAGGGGAAGAACGACAGAATCGCATTGGCCGCAACGGAGAAAGCAAAGGTATGGACGTCGGTGCGCGAGAGATATTTGATGGTCGAAAGCACGAGCCCGGGAGAGCGCGTGGGCCGACGATTACTCTGCCGCGGAACTGGAGCTGGGTTGCGGGGAATGGTTTGGGCTGGTGGATTGGCCACGGCGAAAGTAATCCTAACAGAGGGAAATGAACGCTTTCGCACACAGTAAGGAACGGAAGTTCAAGGGGGTAGTTACCTGCTATTTCTTTATCTTTGTTAAAGTTATCGAAACCGTCTCAAAATGACCTATGGTCATATTTCGTTTTCTTTCTAATTTAGCTTGCGAAACGTTTTAATACTGCTTATTATCTGTTGCGCAATACCGGACAGCGGTCCGGTGGTGAGACCAGTAGTGGTTGACGTTTGTTGGGTGTGGTGGAAATGAGCGCCAAATTGTCGGACTCCAGCAGTTCCCGCCACTGATGCTAACGGCATCTGGGAGCTGAGGAGTCTTTTCTTTTTTGGAATACTTTTCCCTCTGCACATCGTGGACGCAACCTCAAGTTCTACCGGTTTTCTTTGAGGGGGGCTTCGGTCGATCGAAGCAGAATCCGAGAAACTGGGGAACATATTCTTCGCGATTGGTGAAAGGAGTTTTATCCGTGAGAGAGAAAGGTACAGTGAAGTGGTTCAACGGGGCGAAGGGATATGGATTTATCCAACGCTCCACGGGGGAAGATGTGTTCGTGCACTTCTCCGCCATCCAGGAGAACGGCTACCGGACCCTGAACGAAGGGGAAACCGTCGAGTTTGACCTGCTCAAAGGCCCCAAAGGGTTTCAAGCGGCGAACGTCGTCCGCGCCTAACCCGCGAACCATTCCAGGACCCTCCCGCTTCCCACGGGAGGGTTTTTTCCTGCGCGCTAATAGCGAATGCTCCCCCTGGTTCTGCGCGAATCCTCCGCGAACTCTGCGGTTCAAGCTCCTTAGCGCAGAGTTCGCCGTGCTCTCGCCGAGGCAGCAGAGAATCTCCTTACCGCAAGAGAATCATTCTTACTGTATGAAACTGTTGAGTTCACCACGGACCCATCGGCGGCGGTAAAATCGTGGGCTGGATTGGCGGTGGTTTCTGGAGGGGCAATGAAAAATGAGGATTCGGCTGGTGGCGGTTCAACGAGTTCAGTGTCGAGACGAGAATTTTTGGCACAGAGCGCGACGGCGGCCGTGGGATTCACCATCGTTCCGCGGCGAGTCTTAGGTGGACCGGGCTTCGTGCCACCCAGTGACAAGGTCAACATTGCCTTCATTGGCGTGGGCGCTCAAGGCTTGCGCGTCATGCTGCATTTCCTGAACGAGCCGGATGTGCAGGGCGTGGCGGTGTGCGATGTCAACAAAAGCGGCTCGGATTATCCGCAGTGGGAGACGCACGAGTTCTGCGACTCAGTGCGCAAATTGCTGGGCGTGAGTTCGGGCTGGGACTGGCTGAGCCCCGACCAGCCGATCGAGTTGACGCATGCGCTGCACGTGACGGGCGGGGTGGCCGGACGCGAGCCGGCGCAGAAAATCGTCGAGGGATATTACGGCACTCACCAGCGGTCCGGGCAATACAAGGGCTGCGCGGCTTACAACGACTTCCGGGAGCTCCTGGAAAAGCAGAAAGATGTCGATGCGGTGGTGGTGTGCACGACCGACAACTTGCATGCCGCGGTATCCGCCGCGGCAATGAAGAAGCGCAAACATGTTTTCTGCCAGAAGCCGTTGACGCACACCATTTATGAGGCGCGCCGCATTGCCGAAATTGCGCGCGAAACGGGCGTGGCTACGCAGATTGCGGTGGGAAACCAGGCGTCGGAAGCCACGCGTCAACTTTGCGAATGGATCTGGGCTGGCGCCATTGGGCCGGTGCGCGAGGTACACAACTGGTCCAGCCGTCCGTTCTGGCCGCAGGGGCTGGATCGTCCGAAAGAAACCGAGCCGGTGCCGGAAGGCTTGGATTGGAATCTGTGGCTTGGTCCGGCGCCCGAGCGGCCGTTCAATCGCGTATACACGCCATTTTCCTGGCGTGGGTGGGGCGACTTCGGGTGCGGCGCGCTGGGTGACATGGGCTCGTACAGCTTCGACACCATCTTTCGTGTGCTGAAGCTGGAGGCGCCCGTCAGTGTGGAAGCGACGTCGACCGAGCGTTTCCCGGAGACCTATCCGGCGGCGTCGATCATTCGCTACAACTTTGCCGCGCGCGGCGAGATGCCTGCGGTGAAGTTTACCTGGTACGACGGTGGGCTCTGGCCCCCGCGGCCGGAGGAGTTGGAAGAAAATCGTAAATGGGGTGGGCAGGAGGAAGATAACGAAGGCCTGCTCTTCGTAGGTGACAGTGGCAAGATTCTGTGCGGCTTCAACGGGTCGCATCCCGCGCTGATTCCCCAGAGCAAGATGGACGCTTATAAACAACCGCCGAAAACCTTGCCGCGGTCACCGGGCAACGAGCGCGAGTGGCTGGATGCCTGCAAAGGCGGCAAGGTGAAGCCGGGCGGAAATTTCGAATTCGAGGGCATGGTCACTGAGACCTTGCTGCTCGGCAATGTTGCGATCCGCACGGGCGACAAGATGACTTGGGATCGGGGCACGATGAAAGCGAACAACTCTGATACGGCGCAGAATCTGATTCGGCCGGAACGCCGAAGTGGTTGGGAACTCTAAGCAGGAGGGAAATCATGGAAATTTCAAGAAGAGATTTTTGCAAAGTTGCCGCCACGCAGGCGGCAGCGGCGGGAGTGCTTTCCACTGGAGTGCTGAAACTGCATGCCAATCCGCTGGGCTTGCCGATCGGATGCCAGACCTGGCCGGTACGCAAGATGATCGCCCAGGATTTTCCGGGCACCATCAAGCAACTGGCCGCTGCCGGATTCCAGAGCGTCGAGTTGTGCTCGCCGGCCGGCTATGCGGATGAGGGTTTTGGCGGGCTTGCGAAGTACAAAGGAGCAGAGCTCAAGAAAATTCTTAATGATGCCGGCCTTACCTGCGTGAGTTCGCACTTCGGCATCGAGGAACTCCGGAAGAACCAGGACGAAAGCATTGCGTGGGCGAAAGATGTGGGGCTCACGCAGATGCTCGTCGCCAGCCTGGGCGGAGGTGACCATCCGACGATGGACGACGTAAAGCGCGCCGCCGACGAATACAACAAGATGGGTGAGAAGGCGGCCGCGGCCGGCATCCAGCAGGGCCTGCACAATGAAGACTTCGAACTGTCGAACGTCGACGGTAAGCGCACCTACGACGTGCTGTTCGGACTGCTCGATCCGAAGTTGGTGAAGTTCCAGTTCCAGGTCTCGACCATCAGCAAGGGATTCGACGCGGCGGAATATTTCACGAAATATCCTGGCCGCTTCATTTCGATGCACGTGCAAGGCTGGTCGGCGGCCACTAAGAAGATCGCGCCGGTGGGCCAGGACAGCCTGGACTGGAAGAAGATCTTCAGCGCCGCCAAGACCGGTGGCATCAAGAATTACTTCGTCGAGATGAATCTGGACATGATGAAGGCCAGCGTTCCTTATCTGCGCAGCCTGCAGGTGTGACCAACGTACCTCACGCGATTGCACTAGCGTAACGCCCGCTGTGAAGCCAATCACAGCCTGCTCCAACAAGGGCCTAGTGTAATAGCAGCGGGGGCATTCGGATGCGCTGCGGGAGCGCTGTGCTGGCTGTAGGGGGGCTTCTGGCGACTCTGGTGCCACAGAGCGTCGCCAGCGGGCCGTTTGCCCTGTTTCCCAAAGCTGGGCAACTGACGTCACCGGACGGACGCTTTGCGGTAAGCACGGCGCAGAGGCAGGCATCGGCCTCAGAGTTCGCCGGCACCTTTGATTCGCTGTGGCTCACCGAGGGCGCAAGCGGCCATACGCGGAAGCTCTGCGACTATTTTGGCGTGGCGGCGGTGGCATGGTCGGGGAATGACTTCTTGCTGGTCACGCAGTATGTGGGCAAGCGGGCTTCGCGTGTGCTGGTATTTTCGATCGCTCGTCCTGACGATTCCGTCATGCTCGACTCCGCCACGCTCGGGCGTATGGTTCCTCTGCCACTCCAGGCAACGCTTCGGCAGAATAACCACGTATTCGTAGAAGCTGGCAGCCTCGAGTCAGGAACTCTTCACCTGACAGTGTGGGGATACGGGCCGAATAACCAGAAGGGATTCCGTTGGCGTTGTGAGTACGCTTTGAGCGAAGCCGCGCTGTCGTGCGCTGACGAGTAGAACACGAATTGAGCGCGGTCGAGGTGCTTCATCCACTCAGAATCCAGCGGCAGCTGCGCCGGCTGTAGGATGCAGGCCGATAATGTGATCAATGGCCGTCGTTCTTAGAATCTGCTCGACGTGCTGGTTGGCGCCGGCCACGCGCAACTCTCCTCCCGCTTTCCTCATCTGTCCGGCGACGGTCACGATGATGCCGATGCCGGTGCTGTCGACGTGAGTGATGCCGGTGAGGTCGAAGATGATTTTTTTGCGGCTCTCGTCCACCAGCTTTTTGGTGGTCCACTCCACTTGTCGACAGTCGTTGCCCATGGTGATTCTTCCCAGCAGTTCCAGCACCACAATGTCAGGTTCCACGTGCCTAGTCTGAATAGTCAAAGGCATAAAGCAGACTCCTTTCGAACTGGGAACGACTGCTTATCGGTAACCGCTGAACATGACGACGTCGGTATCGCTGTAACCGGCCCGTGTGATCGCGAAATTGACGGTCGTGCGAGATCGTCTAGGGACCCTAAGGGCCAGACTGGGGTGCAATCTTAGGCCGGAGAGAGGCTGGAGGTCAATGAAAGCTCCGGGTTCTTGACACTTTGCGCTCGGATCGTGGGGGCCGACAAAAATCTTCTAATCGCAGAGTTCGCCGAGGATTCGCGGAGTGCGCAGAGAAAACCCTTGCGTCAGCGCATTTCCAGCGACACCAAGTCGCCTTCAGGTCCTTTGCCGGGCTTGTAATTGACCGTGACCTGGCGGTCGCGCCAGTCGCAGGAGAAATCGTCGACACCAATCAGGAGCAGGGATTTGTAGTCGGGGGTCCGCAGCTTCAGCGTTCCGGTTTCGGACGACAGCGTGAGGATGGCGGCCGGGGATTGGGAGCAGTCGATGGAGACCAGGCGGCCTCTGGCGAATTTTGTGGAGCGCGCATCGCCGGTGCTGGCGTGTTGGGCATTTTCGGCGGCTTCGCGCTTGGCCGCATCTTCTTCCAGCACATCAAAGGGCGTTTTCTGCGGCTCGTACTTGGATCCCGCGCCGCCCGTGGAGTTCAGCGCGATGCCGTATTTGCGTTCGGCGCCAGCTTGAGAGGCAAGATCGCGCGCCTGTGACGCGATCTGCGGGTCGTTGCTGGCCTTCAGGCGATCGAGCAAGGCGTTTCCAGCTTCCCATTTCTTGCTGGCGAGATAGATTTCGGCGAGATGAAGAGTGTAGCGCTCATTGCGCGGGCTCAGATTCATGGCGGCGCGTTCGGCTTGCATGGCGGCAGTTGAGCTTCCGCCGGAATTGCGCGCCACGGCCAGCAGATCATAAGCGTCGGCCATTTCCGGATACCACTCGAGCACCGCTTTCAGGTCGAGCATCATGTTGGCCAGGCCCATCATTTCGGCGTGCTTGGCCTGCGCCATGCGATATTTCGAGAGTGAGACGTAGTAGCGCGTCCACATGTCACGCGGATTCAGGGCGGCGGTATCGCCGATTTCCGCGAAGGCCTCTTCAAATTCGCCGTGCTGAATGTGATCGTAGGCGAGAATGCGATGCGCGAGCGCAACGCCGATGGCATTGTCGGGAAGTTTTTCGGCATCTTCTCCGACGCGCTTACTGGTGGCTTTGACCTCCGCTTTTTTGTCCGCTTCGGTGGGCGTAGTGGCTAAAGTTTGCAGCGTCTTCAGCCCTGCGCTACGGCGTTCCGGAATGCGGACTTGAATTCCCGCGTAAAGGGCCTGCGCATCAGATTGGGGAATGGGTTGGGCGGTGATCACCGAATCATCAGGGCCAACGGGAACAGGAAAGCGGTCGAGTTGCCCCGAACTCGTGGGATTGGATGGGGCGCTGCTATTACGGGCGGCATCGACGGCGTCGGATAGCGCGGTTTGGGAGTGAAAATAATCTTTCACTGCCTGCTCCAGTTGCGCAGAACTCATGCCGTAGGCTTGCTTGATTGCATCTTCCACCGGGACGTGCTGGGCCAGGACCAGTCCCATGTAAGTGCCGGTTTCTTCCATTTTTTTCTGGTGGATCATGTAACTCATCACGATCCACGATTCGGCGTAGTAGAGAACATGGTGCGAGCCTTGGTTGCGGGTTGAAGGATCGTGCTTCATGGCGAACAGGTCGGGAAGCGAGAGCCAGACCTGCGCGCCCAGCAGTTCGGTCAGAGATTTGGGCGGATGCGTTTCCTTCTGAATGCCGAGCAGGTCTTCTTTCACGGACGGCTGCAGTTCGGGATCGCCGCCGAGTTCGACTTGCTTGTTGGCGATGCGGATGGAGCTGAAATATTCGGCAAGGCCTTCGTCAAACCATCCCTGGGCGGGAGGATAGTTGTAGGTGAGAAGGGAGTACGCGAAATCGTGGGCGACGGCGCGCCAGGAATCGTCCTCTGACAGGTTCAGCACGATGAAATCCTGATCGTCGCCGGGAAGGAAGAATCCGGGAACTTCGAGGGGCTGGCCTTGGCGCAACGGCGCGGCCTGGTAGTAAGCCTTGTCGCTCTTGAGCGCGAGGATAGTCAGCGGGCGCGATTGATGCAGGCGATCTCGCGAGAGCAGGGTGGCAAAAACGGCACGCATCTGCTCAAAGCGCAGGGCGATTTCGCGTCCCTTTTTGTCGCCGGCATCGGTGATGACGGTGAAATGCGAAGAATGAATCTCGAGCCAGGGAGGCTCGTTCGCGGCCTGGGTGGAAATGCAGGAGAATGCCATCAGCAAGGCAAGCAACAGCGGGATGGAACGGGTGCGGAGCATCGGTAGGGAAGGGGCGTCAAAGAAATGCTACCACGGTTCGGGCGCACGCTCTGGCGGGTTGTGCTGCAACAGAAAAGCCCCGCGGGAAGCGGGGCTTAAAACACTCTCAGTGCCTGAAACGAGGCACGCCTGCGAAGCAATTCTAGGCTACGGCTGGGCCTGTGCCCTGTCAATACTCCAAAAGTACTCTTAGTCAGCAATCAATTTGGTTGGACGGTCGCGCGGAGGACAGGGGAATCGAACCCCTCAGGCTGCTTCCAGCCGTCCAACGCTTCGCGGGCGTGCCCAGTACCCACACCGGGAGTGTCCTCCGAAGCGCGCCTACGACGCAGCGATTCTACGAGGTCGCCCGCGCCAGAATTTGTGACTGTGGACACATTTGCAGCCTTTTCGTTCTCACGGTTTCAGAATGGGACGGCTCGAAATGAAACAGCGGTTGGATGTCTTGGTCAATTTGCGCAGGTTGAGGGTGCGCTCACCGTTATAATTCCCGGTTCATGTTTTTGCGCCTTCAAAATCGATTTTGTTCAATGGGCCTGGTCTTAATGCTGCTGACGGTTGTGGCCGCGGCTGCTCCTTCCGGCGCTTCCTGGGTCGGCGTATTGACCGATAGCGTTGGCAAGCCGGTCGCCGGGGCCGTCGTCAAACTTCATTCCGCAGACCACGAATACACTGCGACTACGGCGGCGAGCGGCAAGTTCGAATTTGCTGAGATCGCCGCCGCGACGTACGAAGTTTCGGTGAAGACTAGCGACCGGGAGTTGAAGGCGACCGCTCCTTTCGTCGTCAAAGACGCCACTGCCCTGACCATCTCGTTGCAACTGACTTCCTCTGGACAGATTGTGCAAACGCAAACTCCGCAAGGAAAGGAACTCAGCCGTTCGGTTCCCGGCGGACAGGCTTCTGCGCAGGCCAGCGGCGGCGAGCGCCTCTCGAGTTCGGAAGTGTCGAGCCTCCCGCTGAATGCGCGTGACTTCAGCAAACTGCTCCTGCTGGCCGCAGGAACGATGACCGACACCAACGGCGCGGCTAACTTCACGCAGCAGTTTGCCGTCAACGGACAACGCGGCGTCACCACCGTCTTCGCGATGGATGGCTTCGATACTACCGACCCCGAGATGGGCGGGGCGACATTTTCCAACTTCAACATCGATGCGATTCAGGAAGTGCAGTCGAATTCCGGCGTGATGCCGGCAGAGGTCGGGCACGGGGCAGCTGGGTTCACCAACGTGGTGACCAAATCCGGCACCAATCAAATCCACGGCAGCGTGTTCGAGTTCCTGCGCAACGCATCTCTCGATGCGCGCAATTACTTTGATCCCGCACCGGCCATCACAGGACGACGGATTCCTGCATTCGCCCGCAATGAATTTGGATTTACCAATGGCGGCCCAATCGTGATTCCCGGAATTTACGATGGACGCAATCGCACATTCTATTTCGGAGAGTATCAGGGCTTTCGGCAGGTGCTGGGAACGACGCAAGTGATTCCCGTGCCTACAGCAGCGGAGCGGCAGGGAATTGACACAACGACATTTCCGGGAGACACGCTGACGGTTCCGGTAAACGCGGCCGTAGTGCCTGTGCTCAAAGGTTATCCGATGCCCAACGAGCCGGCGGGAGCATTCGGCGATCGGACGTATGCGGCTTCGTCGAAGGTCAGGACCGTGACCGATCAGTTCTCCATTCGTGTCGATCACCAGATTTCGAACAAGGCCTCGCTATTAACGCGATTCAGCCTGAACCAGGTGACTGGGCCGCTGACCAATCCTGACCAGACGGTGCTCGATCCCAGCTTCGGAATTCAGTTTTACGATCATCAGCGGAATGTGGGTGTGAAGTACACGCGAATGCTTTCTCCGCATATGACCTCGGAGACCTCCCTTAGCTATATCCGCAGCACGCCATTCTTCCCCACGCCGAACCACACCCAACCCGCGATCGGCTTCGCAGACGGATTGTTTGACGCGTATAACCAGCCAGGCGGATCGATTTTTGGATCGTACAGCAATCTTTATCAGTTCAAGCACGACATGGCGTTCACGCATGGGTCGCACGCGTTCAAGTGGGGCGTGGAGATCCGGGTCAACCGCGACTCGACAATTTTTGGTATCAATCCCAATGGATATTACGTTTTCGGCGGCGGCACGGCGTACTCGCCGATCAATATTGCGTCGGCGAGCGGGACTCACGATATCCATGTGGGCGACCCGCTGCCCGACTCACTCACCGGGTTGCTGACGGCGACGCCGTATTCCTACAACATCACGGCGGCCGCGAGCATTACTCCGGTCGGCGGAAAGTTCAACGAGGCAGGAGTACGGCGCGAGGCCTACAACTTTTATTTTCAGGACGCGTGGAAGGCTACGCCGCGACTCACCGTCAGCTACGGGTTGCGCTACGAAGTGAACAGCCGCATTCACGAGGCAACCAAGCGGACATCCTTGCCTATGTTTACTGGGGCTAACGGCCAGACCGTGCCTTATTGGGATCGCACCGCGACGCAGACGCTGCTGATCAATCCGCAGCCGCCGTACAACCAGGACTGGAACGGCTGGGGACCGCGGCTTGCTCTCGATTATGCTTTGGGCAAGCACACCGTGCTGCACGCGGGCGGTTCCATCGCGACAATGATACCGAATCTGTGGCAGGACAATTTTCTGACGGCCGCGATCCCTTACGTTTTCGCTCCCACCGTTTCCGCCGAGCCCGGGTTTCCAGTGCCCTTTCAGGATGCGTTTGTCCCGGTAAATCTGCCGACCGCCTACAACATTCAGGGCCAGCCAATCTTCCCGACCGGTCGAACCCAGGACGTACCCGCGAACACGGTATTCGACTATGCGCGTTTCCAGGCGGATCTCGACGCGCTGACGCCGGGGAATGTGCAACTGCTGAGCATGACCGGGATCGCGAAGAATTTTGCGAATGGTTACGTCGGAAGCTGGACCGCCGGCGTCGATCACGATTTCGGCGACTTCAAGTTCAATGCTTCGTATGTCGCCACCGCAGGCATTCATCTGGCGCGAGTGTATTCGCCGAACAGCTATACAGGAGCGGGTCCGGGGTTCGCTCCATTCACAAAGTTCGATGCGAGCGGACATGCGACAGGAGGATTCGGGCCCGAAGTCATCATGACCAGCGGCTCTCACTCGACCTATCACGCGCTGCAGACCAGCCTGACGAAGAACTCGGCGCGCCTCGGGCTGGGCCTGCAGGCGAGCTACACGTATTCGAAATCGCTGGACGATACCAGCGCCGTGCTCGGCGGCCTGCTAGGCACTGCCGGGACTGTCCTCCAGACGGGACCGCAGAACCCGTGGGATCCAGCGGCGGAAAAAGGGCCGTCAACGTTCGATGTGACCCACGTGTTCGCGGCCAGCGTGATTCAGTTGCTGCCGCTCGATCGCATCGCGTTTCTACGCCCGCTGGGGCGGACATTCACCCGAGGCTGGCAGTTTTTGAACATCACGACCTTGACCACGGGATCGCCGTTCACCGTGTATTCAGGAATCCAGCAGACGGGAGCGGGCAACGGAGGCTCCGACCGGCCCGACCTGGTGTCGATGCCGCGCCTGTCGACTTCTCGCGCGGTACGCGAGGACTACTTCGGGCTGGCCGCGAATAATGCTTCGTTCTTCTCTATCCCGATCAATGTGCCGGGCGGGACCGGGCCTAATCAGGGACGCTTCGGCACGCTGGGACGCAACACATTTCGTGGCCCGAACTATCACGATTACGACATCGCACTGATTAAAGACACGCCGTTCGGGCATCGCGGCAATGCCGAACTGGGTACGGTGGAATTTCGCGCCGAGTTCTTCAACGTGTTCAACGTTGTGAACTTCGGACTGCCTTCGAACATTGTGCGCGGCAGCGGCTTCGGGATCATCAGCAAGACGGCCGGAACCTCGCGGCAGATCCAGTTTTCGCTGAAAGTGATCTACTAAAACGGAACTTCCCTGCGCCGCCTTCCGTACTGACAGAAGGGGGCCTTGGCTATGCGGATACCTGCTTCGTTTCTTCTCCTCGCCGCCTCTCTCTGTTCGGCTCAAACCACTCAACCAGCGACGGACAATGAAACATTCACTGCAGACGCGATTATGGCGCGCGTAGCCGCCAACCAGGACCGTAGCCAGGATCTGCGCAAGCAGTATGTGTACAAGCAGCATATCCACATCGTCAGCCACAAGCCCAAAGGCCGGCTCCTGCGGGAAGAGACCGCAGACTACGATGTGGCTCCGATGCCCGACGGCACTGAGAAAAAGCTGATCCAGTTGACCGGCCGCTATTGGGACAAAGGAAAGTATGAAACGTTTACCGGCGAACCCACGCCGCGGCATGACAGCCTAGACGGCGAGTTGATCAAGGACTTTCGCGACGATCTCGGGAACGACAAAACCAAAGACGGACTCGCAAAGGATCTGTTTCCCCTGACCAGCGAAGAGCAAAAGGCCTACGTGTTTAACTTGATCGGGCAAGAGGTTGAAGCAGGCAGAACTGTGTATCACGTTGGATTTCGCCCCAAAGACAAAGATGAAATCACGTGGGCGGGCGAGGCCTTCATCGACGCAGCGGAATTCGAGCCGGTGCGCGTGTTCACCAGGCTTTCCCGTCGCGTGCCACTTTGGGTGCGGACGATGCTGGGAACGGATCTTCCCGGGCTGGGCTTCAACGTCGTTTACCAGAAGCAGGAAGACGGAGTGTGGTTCCCCTCGACCTTCGGGACCGAGTTCCGCATTCATGCAGTATTTTTTATCAACCGGGAAATCTCAATTTCGCTCCAGAACTCTGCTTTCGAGCGGACCCACGTAAACTCGACGATGCGGGTCATTGGTCCCGCAGACTGAGAAGTTGACGATCCAATCCCGACGCAGAGCGAACTCCCTCGGGCGTTTAAGTCAGACCTATCGCGGGTGCGTGATGCTCTAGTCGCCGCTGGCGTGATTCTGGGTGGGTATTAAGACCAGGCGTGGGCGCGCCGTAGGTTCAGGCCGTGCTGAGCGACCGAAAGCCGAGAGGATCCCAAAGATTGCCGCGTACGCGGCCAATACGCCCAAACTGACAGACGCAATGACGGTGAAGCAGAGAATGACAGGCATCAAAAGCGAATTCACGAGTTCCCAACCTCATCTACGTGGCTTTAATCTGATGCGCAGCCCGGAAATCCGTATATCTACGTTTTTCGTCTTCCGGCGGCGCGACCCTTCAATCTAACCGCGTTGACGCTCCGCGCTAGTGACGACTAAGATACGGAGTAGAGCTGTGCATACTTACTTTCGAACAATTCTGATTACCTGTCGACGTTACGGAAGGGGCTAGTACTCCGGCGAGTCATGGCGATTACCAAGATTTCTGTCCGGGGCGCCCGGCAACACAATCTAAAGAACTTCAGCGTCGAAATCCCCCGTAACACGCTCACGGTAGTAACCGGGCTGAGCGGGTCGGGGAAGTCGTCGCTCGCCTTCGACACCATCTATGCCGAAGGGCAGAGGCGCTACGTGGAGACCCTCTCGGCCTACGCCCGCCAGTTTCTGGATCAGATGGAACGCCCGGATGTAGATGCCATTGATGGGCTTAGCCCGTCGGTTTCGATTGAGCAGAAGACCACCAGCCGCAGTCCCCGGTCCACCGTTGGGACGATTACAGAAATCTACGATTATCTTCGCCTGTTGTTCGCCTCTATTGGAGTGCCGCATTGCCCCAGGTGCGGACGCGCGATCAGCCGGCAGTCGGCGGATCAGATCGTGCAGCGGGTGATGGCGCTAACTCCGGAAGACCGCGTCATGGTGATGGCGCCCATCGTTCGCGGGCGCAAGGGCGAATTCAAGAAAGAGATGGAGACGCTGGTCAAGCACGGCTACACGCGCGCGCGCATCGATGGCGAGCTGGTGAGCCTGGATGACGACGTCGCCATCAATCTCGACAAGCGCAAGAATCACGCGATCGAAGTTGTGATTGACCGCCTGCTGGTGAAGCCCGGGATTGAGCATCGCCTGGAAATGTCAGTTGCCTTAGCGATGAAGCTGGCGGGCGGGCTGGTACAGGTTGCCGTGGTCGGCGGCGAGGAGCACCTTTATTCCGAGAAGCTGGCGTGTCCGGATTGCGGGATCAACGTGCCGCAGCTGGAGCCGCGTTCGTTTTCCTTCAACAGCATGTACGGAGCGTGTCCGGAGTGCCACGGACTGGGCAGCAAGTATGATTTCGATCCAGCGAAGGTGATCACCGACTGGTCGAAGCCGCTGCTCGATGGCGGGCTGGGCCCGGGGTCGGCATCGCAAAACTTGATTCATCAATTGCAGATTGTGGCGGCGACTTGTGGCATCGATCTCAGCACACCGTTTGAAAAGTTTCCGGAGAAGACGCAGGATTTTCTGCTCAACGGCGAGCAGGGCCGCGGCGGGCGGACGGGCTTTCACGGCATCTTCGGGTACCTCAAGCAGAATCTGGAAGAGTCCACCTCCGAAGGCTATCGCGATTGGCTGATGGATCACATGTCGGCGACGCAATGTCCGGCGTGCGATGGCAAACGGCTGCGGCCGGAGAGCCTGGCCGTCAAGGTCAACGGGATGTCGATTGCCGATTTTACGGCGATGCCGGTGTCGCGGGCGCTGGAAGTGGCGCGGGGGATTAAACTGGCCGGGCGCGAGGCAGCAATTGCTGGGCGCGTCATGCACGAAGTGGTGGAGCGGCTGCAGTTTTTGGATGGCGTCGGGCTGGGATACATCTCGCTCGATCGCTCAGCGGCGACGTTATCGGGCGGCGAGGGCCAGCGCATTCGGCTGGCGACGCAGATTGGATCGAAGCTGCGCGGCGTCTTGTATGTGCTGGATGAGCCGTCGATTGGATTGCATCACCGCGACAACGGCCGGCTGCTCAATGCGCTGGAGAATCTGCGCGACCTGGGCAACACCGTGCTGGTGGTGGAGCACGATGAGGAGACGATCCGGCGCGCGGATTATGTGGTCGACCTTGGTCCGGGCGCGGGACGGCATGGCGGAAACCTGGTGGCGCACGGTACGCCGGAGGAGATCATGCGCGAGCCCAACTCGCTGACCGGGGCGTACATGTCGGGCCGGACTTCGATTGCGATGCGGTCCGAGCGCCGGCAGAAAAACGGCGCGGCGCTAACGGTCCTGGGCGCCAAAGAAAACAATCTCAAGAATCTGGATGTGACCTTTCCTTTGGGCGTGATGACGGTCGTGACGGGGGTGTCCGGGTCGGGTAAGTCGACGCTGGTCAATGACATTTTGTACCGCGCGCTGGCGCGGCAACTTTACCGCTCCCGCGAGAAGGCGGGGGAGCACAAGGCGATTTCAGGTGCGGAGAATATTGATAAAGTCATCCGCATCGACCAGTCGCCCATCGGGCGCACGCCGCGGTCGAACCCTGCAACGTATACCGGAGTGTTCACGGCGATTCGCGATTTGTATGCGATGCTGCCAGAGTCACGCGAGCGCGGCTACAAGGCGGGACGATTTTCGTTCAACGTCTCCGGCGGGCGCTGTGAGGCTTGCCAGGGCGAAGGCCAGCGGCGCATCGAGATGAATTTTCTTCCCGACGTGTACGTGCTCTGCGAAGTCTGCGGCGGGCGGCGCTACAACCACGAAACGTTGGCTGTAAAGTACAACGGGAATTCGATTGCCGACCTGCTGGAGATGCCCGTCTCGGACGCGCTGCCGATTCTAGAAAACATTCCGCAGGTAAAGCAGAAGTTGCAGACGCTGGTCGACGTTGGGCTGGGATACATTCACCTGGGGCAGTCGGCGGTGACGCTGTCGGGTGGCGAGGCGCAACGCATCAAGCTGGCGCGCGAGTTGAGCAAGCGCCAGACCGGAAAAACTCTTTATCTGCTGGATGAGCCGACGACCGGACTCCACTTCGATGACGTCAGGAAGTTACTCGACGTGCTGCACCGGTTGACCGATCTGGGCAACTCGATCATCATCATCGAACACAATCTGGATGTGATCCGCAATGCGGACTGGGTCATCGATCTGGGCCCGGAGGGCGGGGAAGAGGGCGGCCGGTTGGTAGCGCAAGGCACGCCGGAGCAAGTGGCGCGGGTGAAGAAGTCGTATACGGGGCAGGCCCTGGCCGCGTATTTTGGCAAGTCAGTTCCCAGTGCTCAGGTGTCAGTTCTTAGTTAAGGATTTCGTGCCGACATGATTCCGGTCGGATACATGGCGAAGCGAGTACGAAAGAGACCCGATAGGTTTCAGGCTCCGCATGTCGTTGACGTATATTCGGTTAGCAACTGCAATTGCGAGGATTTCGCCGACTACATTCAGTATTGGAAGCATAACAGCTTTTGGTTTTTTGATTCGCCAGAAATCATAAAGACCGTCGCCAAGGAAAACTCAATCCAGCTTGAAGGAAGGTCATTGTTCTATTACGAAGCACATGAGATGGAGTTTGATGGCGAATGTTGGAACCCTTGGTCGCCAGAGCCATCATTTACAACAAATGTAACTCTACCCTCCAGTAAGCACCTGGAAGGCTTTGACGTGGTCACTTTCACTGCGAGAACTTCTCCCGAATGCTCTGGGCTTTCTTGCAGCAGTCTGGCCACAAAGCTGCGCACGAATGCACACTGTTTGTTTGACTCCTTTGACGAGGCCGAGACCAATTTGAATGACGGGGCATTTAACGAATCCGAGCCCGGCCCGTACCGAATATTCTCCGTGTATTCCGTTGACTGGTCCTAACGAAGCCGGCTGATAGAAATAGAAAAAAGGATATTTTGTCGTCTCCAGACAATCCGCAGTTCGATCCGCAGCCGCCTGTGAGCTCGGAGCCGCAGCCCAATATTCCGACGGCTGGCGTTCCTTTTGCCCTGCCGATGCAGGCTGGCATTACGCAGGCACCTGCGGGTCCGCCGCCAGTGGAGAATCCCGCCTGGAGTGGGTGGGATGTGCTGCTGGTGGTGGCGCTGGCCATTGTCACCATCCTGGTGGCGCAGCTGGGAATCTTGTTCGGGGCGAAATATTTCCTGTACCCTCACGCATCGTTGGCGGACCTGGCGCAAAGTCCCATCCTGATGCTGATTTCGCAGTTCCTGATCGACGGAGCGGTTGCGATCCTTCTTTTTCTGCTGGTAGAGAGCAAATATCACACTCCATTCTGGAGGGCGATCCGCTGGAACTGGCCAAGGCCGGCATGGAGGCTGCTTGCATTGGGTGCAGTCATGCTGCTGGGGTTGAGCATGCTGGAAAGTTTTCTACCCATGCCGAAAGAGACTCCCTTCGAAAAACTTTTCATCCGGCCACGGGATGCATATTTACTGGCGATCATTGCCGTAACCCTGGGGCCGCTGGTTGAAGAACTGTTCTTTCGCGGATTTTTCTATCCTGTGCTGGCCAAACGTTGGGGCGCGGCATGGGGAATCTTTCTGACTGCCTTGCCCTTTGCCGCGATGCATATGCCGCAGTACGGCTATGCCTGGGGTGCGCTGCTGGTCATCTTTATTGTGGGCGTAGTCTGCGGCATCGTGCGGGCCGTGACTCGTTCCGTGGGCGCAAGCTTCCTGGTCCATGTCGGCTACAACGGAGCGCAGATGCTGATTGCGATCGTGGTGACACACGGTTTCCGGCACATGGAGAAGGCGTTCGTCTGTCTGAGCTGAAGCAGTTTTTTGCGGGCCTGAATGGGATTATTCTTGCGCAGTGAATCTCTGTGTCCTCTGCGGCAATAAAAGCTGAACCGCAGGGCACGCCGAGAATTCGCTGAGTTCGCGGAGACAATCCGCGGTCAACCGTTCTGAACGCTCCAACTCGCTCTCCTTATGTTCTCTGCGCCTTCCGCGGTATTTCTGAGCGTGCTCTGCGGTAAAAAGGGCTAACAGTGGAGCACGGGGATTCCGACTTTCACTGCACAACCAATGAGCACCTTGCCGCCCGCAGGTGATCTCATTATCATGAAACAACATTTGAACTGGGGCGAAGTTGAAGTGTGGGGTGGCCGTTGTCCGATTCCGTAAGGGACTTGCAGTCCAACCAGAAGATTGTGGCTGAGACGCTGCTGTCGTCCGCCATCCTGGAGGCCATTCCCGACGCCGTTGCAGCAGTCAATCAGCAGGGCATCATCATTCAGGTCAATTCTCAGGCGGAAAGCCTGTTCGGCTACACCCGGGATGAATTGATCGGCCAGAAGATCGAAATGTTGGTGCCGGAGCGCCATCGGCCACAGCACCATACTCACCGCGATCACTTCCATCAACAACCCAAGATTCGCCGCATGGGGTCGGGCCTCGATCTTTATGGCAGGCGCCGAGACGGTTCGGAATTTCCCGTGGAGATCAGCCTCAGTCCAGTCGCGACTGGCAACGGCATCATCGTTTTAAGCGCGATTCGCGATATCAGCGACCGCAAGCGCATTGAAGAAGAATTACGCCGGGCAAACGACGAACTGGACCGCCGCAAGAGCCGCGAGTTGCGTGAGTATCAGAACCGGCTGGCGCTGATCGTCGACTCCTCCCAGGATGCGATCATCGGCAAGAATCTCGATGGCATTGTCACCCACTGGAACAAGGGCGCAGAGGAGATTTACGGCTACACGGCGCAGGAGATGATTGGCCGCCCGATCTCGACGCTGGCTCCTCCGGAACGGGCCGACGAAATTCCTACCATCCTGCAGAAGATTCGCAACGGCCAACGGGTCGAATACTTCGAATCGGTTCGCGTCACGAAAGATAACCGGAAGCTGAACGTTTCGATTTCGGTCTCGCCCATCCATGATGCGGAAGGCAAGGTCGTGGGGGCCTCGACCATTGCCCGCGACATCACGGCCCAGAAAAAAGTCGAAGACCAGCTGCGGCAGTCGCAGAAGATGGAGGCCGTGGGACGGCTGGCGGGCGGGGTGGCGCATGACTTCAACAATCTTCTTGGAATCGTCACCGCATGCTCGGAATTGCTGCGCAGCCGCGTGCAGGGCGATGCGGTGGAGTATATCGACAACATCCGTGAAGCGGGGAAGCGCGGCGCCTCGTTGACCCGCCAGTTGCTCGCTTTCAGCCGCCGGCAGCCGCTGCAGGTGCAGGTGCTGGATTTGAACGACCGGCTCAAGGACGTCAGCAAGTTGCTGAAGCCGCTCATGGGAGACGACGTAGAAATCGTGCTCTCACCGCGGCCGGGGACTGCAATTGTCGAAGCCGATCCCGGGCATTTGGATCAGATAGTAGTCAACCTCGCCGTCAATGCGCGCGACGCTATGCCGCGCGGGGGAAAGCTGATCATCGAAACCGCGGTCTTCGATTTCGATGAGTCGTTTGTCCGTGAGCACCCCTCCATGAAGGCGGGCCGTTACGTCATGCTGGCCGTCAGCGACAACGGCGTGGGGATGGACGAAGCCACGCGATCCCGGATTTTCGAGCCCTTCTTCACAACAAAGGAGGTGGGCAAGGGCACCGGGCTGGGACTCGCCACCGTCTATGGGATTGTTAAGCAGAGTGGTGGGCACATCTGGGTTTACAGCGAAGTGGGACACGGGACTACGTTCAAGGTTTATCTTCCCAGTGCAGACTATAAAGTGGAATCTGCAGCAGAGGATCGGGAGGAGGCTCTTCCGCCGCGGCGCGAGGGAACGGCCATCCTTTTGGCAGAAGACGATGCCATCATGCGCCGGCTGACACGCAAGATGCTCGAGGGGCATGGCTATAAAGTTCTGGAAGCGGAAGATGGGCATGCCGCGCTGAAGGTCATCGCCTCCAGTGATACGCCCATCGATCTGACCCTGACCGACGTGGTGATGAAGGGCATGACCGGGCCCGAGTTGGTGCTGCGGCTCATCAACTCCTACCCGCAGATGAAAGTTGTCTACATGTCGGGATACACCGGAGAACTGGTCGCGCATCAGGGCTTGGACGCGAGCATTCGCTTGCTGGAGAAGCCGTTCACGCGGGCATTGCTGCTCAAGACGGTGGATGCGGCTCTGAAATAGCAGGGGAAAATGAGGCGGTTGCCGCGGAGTGTCCCCATTTGCGATACTCGGTGCGCTATGAAAGGTAATCTGAAAGTCATCGCTGAACTAAACAAAGCACTGCGGGAAGAGCTGACCGCGATCAACCAGTATTTTCTGCACGCGGAAATGTGCGAGAACTGGGGATATCACAAGCTCTCCGAATTCATCAAGAAACAATCCATCGGCGAGATGAAGCACGCCGAAGTGCTGATCGAGCGGATTCTGTTTCTGGATGGCAGCCCATCCATGCAGCCGCTGGAGTTGACGGTTGGCGGCACGGTCAAAGCCATGATCGAAAGCGATCTGGCCCTGGAACTTGGCGCAGTGAAGCAGTACAACGACGCGGTTGCGCTCGCGACCAAAGAGGGCGACAACGGCTCCCGCGACCTGCTGGTGCAGTTGCTCAAAGATGAAGAAGAGCATGTGGACTTTCTCGAAGCCCAGATGCACCTGATCAAAGAACTCGGCTACGAGCGGTACTTGAGCATGCAGATGGGCGAGAACGAGGAAGAATAAAACCGCTTGCCGATTGTTGAATGAAAGGGCCCTGACTTCCGGGGTATTTAATCAACAATCAGCAATCAAAAATTCCGCTACTTCACGGTTACGGTCAGCAGTTGGGCGCCCGACACGACGTAATCAAGCGCCGGCGTGGCGGTTTCATCAACGTTCGACTCGCCGCTGACAATCATCTCCTGGTTGCCGCGCATGCCGTCCATCACGTTCATGACGCTGATTGGCAGCGTGGGCATGACTTTGTCGGCGACCCGGGCTTCGGGATCGGCCTCTAACATGGAGACGTACAGGCGATTGTTGGAGTGCTCTTTATTAAGGAGCGCTATCGTCGAGGCCAGATCGAGCTTGCGTCCAAAGGCCGGGTTCGTACGGTTCACGCGATCCAGCGTATCTCCGTCGCTGACCAGGATCCGCAGATTCCCTTTGCTGGCCGAGGTCGGAATCTTGACTGGAATCTGGCGTACCACGCGTTCGCCGCGATAGGGAGCGAGCACGGTTTCCACCATGATCTGATCGCCGGGGCGGGCCTCGGTTACATCGGTGCGGGCGCTCTCCAGGCGTGCCCAGCGACGTTCGCGAACCAGGTCAAAGTCGAGCTTCACGCTCTTCACTGCCGGAGCGTTATAAGGATTGTCGTAGATGCGTCCAAAGCGCTCGCCCAACGAGACAGCGGCTGCCATGGCGGCGGGCTGGCCATTTTCCGCGGGTACGAACATGTTCCGCAAGCCGACTTGCGGGAATCCCTTCACATCGATGCTGCCATTTAGGCGATAGGTGATCTCTTCGCCAAACTCATTCACGCCATGAAGCGCGTTGAAGACGGTGGCCATCATGGCAACCGGGCTGAGGCGCGGATTGTTCAGCACTTCGTAGTGAAATTCTTTGATGCCATTGCCGCCATGGATGGTCAGCGTGACGGGGATCATGTCTGGCTGCTTGCCGAAGACGCCGAGAATACCGGTGTGGCGATCCTGCACGAACACGCCCGCGCGCTCGGTGGTATTGACGATCTTGAAGGCGTTGAGCGGCGAGGGCAGGGTGGCCAGGACCTCAGCCTTGTTCATCGGGAGGTCGACCGAGCCGAACTGAAGCAGAGGATGTCCGCAGGCGAGCAGGCGTTGGGGATCAATATAGGTAACAGTGCAGGTGGCGGCAATATCCATGTCGCCGCGGACCAGAATGGCGCTTACGGCAGAACCAGCTTCCAGCGGTTCAGGTTGCTTTGCTTCGCTAACCGAGCCCGCGCCCATGACCGGAACGATTCCCGCGGAGGCGAACTGCGGCGCGAACGCGCGAACTGCGTCTTCGGAGAATCCGTTGAAGACCAGAGGCGCGTCGATGGGCTTGAGATAATCCGCAAAGTTCTGGACGGACCCTGGCAGCGCAACTGGCTCGCCCGGGCCGGAGGTCTTGCCGGCAGCGTTAGTGACCGCGGACTTCGCCGCCGAGGCTTCTTCGGCGGGAGACTTGTCAAGCGCATTAATCTCGAGCATGTCGGCGATCGGGGTCACACCGGCAATCGGTTCCTTCGAAAACTCGCCGATGCGGAAAGCCAGCGCGCCCGCAAGCTTGCCGTCAATGTAGACGGGGCTGCCGCTCATGCCGGCGACCACACCTGTATATTCCACCTTCTGCCCGTGCAGGCGGATCAGAATAATGTCGCCCTTGGGACCGTTCACGTTGCGCATAACGCCGAGAACTTCCACGTCCATGGGCTCGGGCTTAGTCCCCTGAAAGACCGTGTAAGCCACGCCGCGCATTCCGGTGTGGATCTGACTTACGGCGATGGTCGGCTGCGAGGTTTGGGCGTGAACGACTAGAGTAGGTAGGGATACACCTAGGACGAGAAGCGACAGGACAACTTTTTTCATTTAAAGCCCCGACAGGGCCCGCCAACGAGCCCATGTACTTAGATCCAGACCAACTGCGACAACGTTGCCAGGAAGGACTTTCTGGGACCGGGCAAAACATCCCAATTGCGAATCCGTGCGTCTATACTAGCACAGAGGGTTTTAGGGTTCATCATGTTTAATTATCAGAAGGACAGCAACTTCCGGGTCCGCGGGGCGAGGTTTTTGTCCGTGGTAGCCAGCCTGCTGTGCTTTGTCCTGGTCTGCGGTTCTCTTATGCTGAATGCTCAGGATCAGCCGACGCAGGCGCCGTCGCAGCCCCCTTCCCAAACACCGGACAACGGCAAACCGAAGCAAGAAGTTCCCGCCGAAGCGGGAGGGCCGACCGACAGCATGGGGCCCTATGCGATCCCGAAGAAGAAGGTGGATGACACGCCTCCGCCCCCGCCACCACCCCCCAAGAGAGCCGCCGACCTGCCGGACTATTCCTTGAAAGTGAACGTTCCCCTGGTCAATGTGGACGTGATGGTCACGACCAAAGATGGCACGTTCGTCCCCGGGCTGAAGAAAGACAATTTCCGGGTGCTGGAAGACGGCGTCCCCCAGCAAGTGAGCCACTTTGCGGTCTCGCAAGCGCCCGTCACGGCGGTGCTGCTGGTCGAGTTCGCCTCGACCAACTACGTCTTCATGATTCAGGCGCTGCAGGCATCCTACGCATTTGCCAACTCGATGAAGAAAGATGACTGGATCGCGGTTTCTTACTTCGACATGAACCCGCATATCCTGGTGGACTTCACTCAGGACAAGAAGGCGGTTTACGGAGCGTTGAATCAGATGCGGATTCCGGGATTCTCCGAAACCAACATCTTCGACGCTCTCTATGACAGCCTAGACCGGCTGGAGCGTGTGGAAGGCAAGAAGTACATCATCTTGATCACCACGGGAGTCGACACGTTCAGCAAGATTACCTATGACAAGATGTTGAAAAAGATTAAGGATACGAAGGATGTAACCATCTTTCCCATCAGCGTAGGATTCATCATTCGGGAAATGTGCGACATTAATCCGGCGTATTGCCGCGGCGCGCACGGAATCGGTATCCCGGTCGGGCGCATGGACTACCTGCAGGGCGACAATGAGATGCGGACCTTCGCCGCGATGACCGGCGGCCGCGCCTACTTCCCGCGTTTTGAGGGTGAGTTGCCGGAGCTTTTCGGCGACATTTCGAACGACATTCGCAACCAGTACACGCTCTCCTACACGCCCAGCAATACCAAACTCGACGGGACCTATCGCAAGCTCAAAGTAGAGGTGGTCGGGCCCGACGGAGGCCATCTCAAAGTCAGGGACCAGAAGGGCAAGGACGTCAAAATTGACGTCTATGCGCGCGAAGGGTATACCGCGAGACACACCGTAGACTGAAGAGCCGTGGCCAGTGGCCAGTCGAGCTTTATTCACCACGAAGGCACAGAGACACGGAGAAATCCAGACAATTTCTCTTTCGTCTCCGTGCGTCTGTGGTGAATTCCTATATCCGCTATTCAATCCGCTCAGTGCACATGGAACAAGTGATCGAGCAGGAAGAAAATCGCGGCGCCGACAAAGACCAGGAAAGCCATTTTCATCGCGGGCTCTTTGTTGACTTCCGGCACCAAGTCGGAAGCCGCGACGTAGATGGTGACGCCCGCAGCCAGCGGCAAGCCGGCGCCCACATGATGGCGAAAGAGGGCCATCGTCAATACTCCCGCCAAAGTTGATCCACCCAGGACCATCGACGCGCCCCAGGCGATTCCCCGGCTCTGTCCCCCGGCCAGCATGACTGAACTCACGGTGAAGCCCTCGGGAATTTTGTGCAGAAATATCGCCAGAAAAATCAGCCAGCCAAGCCAGTTCGACACCAGAAATCCTGAAGCGATGGCGATGCCATCGAAGAAGGTGTGAATCACAAGCCCGAGCAGCACCGAGTACGACTTACGCGAATGAATGAATTCGTCGTGATGCGTTTCCTCGCCGAAATGGAAATGCGGCGTGACCGTGTGCTCGAAGAAATGAATGATCAGGTACCCGAGGAGCACAAGAACCGCCGCGGACCGCCCGCGCAGTTCCAGGCTTTCAGGAACCATCTCGACCAGAGCGGTAGCCAGCATGAATCCCGCACCCAGTGCCACAAAATAGCGAAGGTACCGCCGCTCCCAATGCCGCTGCACAATGATCGCTCCGCCAAAAACATTGGCGGCGGCTGCAGTCAGACCTAGCAAAACGCTCGTGAGGATGGGATTCATTTGGTGATAGTACCGAGTACCGAGTACCGAGTACCGAGTCAAGTCCCGCTATCCCTCTCTCTACTCTTTGAGGGAGTTAATCAACCCCTAGAATGCGGCTCAATTCGTTGGCGAGCTTCAGCAGATGCGCAGCCTGCGATTCAGACAGATAATTCCTCCGCTGGGCGATGAGAGCTTGAGTTTCCAGTTTGGCTAGCGATCCCCGGGAATGGCGTAGGTAGTGTAGAAACTCGCGGTTACTATAATGCGCTTGCCCCTCCGCTATATTGCTTGGAATCGAGACAGCCGCTCGACGAATCTGGTCCGTTAAGCTATAGGTTTCTCGTTTCGGAAGTGAATCGGTGGCGTCGTAAATTGCATTGACCAAATCCATAGCCTTCTGCCAGGCAATGAGGTCTTTGTAGTGCTGAGCCATCGACCTTTAGCTTACAACTAAACACTCGGTACTCAGTACTCGCAACTCGGTACTCACCCAGAGTGGCGAATATGCATGACGTCGCCGTCCTGCACGATGTAATCCTTGCCTTCGAGACGGAGCGTGCCTTTGGCACGGGCGGCGGCCTCGGAGCCGGCGTCGAGCAATTGGTCCCAGCGGATGGTTTCAGCGCGGATGAAGTGCTTTTCCAGATCGGAGTGAATGGCGCCCGCGGCTTCCTGGGCACGGGTATTGGCGGGAATTTGCCAGGCGCGACATTCGTCTTCGCCGGCGGTGAAAAAAGAAATCAGGCCGAGCAGTTGGTAAGTTGTCCGAATGAGACGGGCCAGGCCGCTCTCTTTGAGTCCGTAGCTGGAAAGAAACTCCGCGGCATCGGCGTCGCTCATCTCCGAGAGTTCCGCTTCGACTTTGCCGCAAATAGCCGTGGCGGCGGCGTTGGGGCGTGCGGCAATTTCCGTCAGTTTATTCTTGCTCACTGCTTCGTCGAGTTCTTTGCCTAATTCGGTGGACTCGCCGATGTTGAGCACATAGAAGATCGGCTTCTCGCTGAGGAACATGAAGCCCCGCAGGCGCTTCTTGTCTTCCGGAGTCATGGACATTTCGCGTAGCGGCTTCTCCGTGCCGAGATGCGCGTTGGCGCGCTTCAGCAACTCGAATTCTTTTTCGAGGTCCGGCGTCTTCATCTTCTTTAAATCTTTTTCCAGGCGCTCGAGCCGTTTTTCGATCTGTCCAAGATCGCTCACCATGAGATCGAATTCGACATTCTTGATGTCGCGCAGCGGATCGATCTCCGCTACCAGCGGCACGGCGGGGTCTTCGAAGACGCGCACCACGTGGGCCAATGCGTCCACCTGCCGCAGGTGCCCGATGTAGGCCGTCTCCTTCAGTGCGTCTTGCCCAATGGCGCCGACGTCGACGTATTCGACTGAAGTGTGGGTGAGTTTTTTCGGGTTGTAGAGCGCGGCCAGGCGATCAAGGCGGTCATCCGGAACTTTGGCGACGCCGATGTGTGCCTCACGCGGATTAGCGTGAGCTTGCGCGGAAAGATGCGCCTTGGTGAGGATCTGGAATAGCGAGGTCTTGCCTACCTGAGGCAGGCCAATGATGCCGGTTTTCATAAGAAAGCTTCTAGCTTCTAGCTCCTAGCTTTTCGCATGGCAATGAATTTGAGACAGGGACAACAGGGGGCTTCAGAGAGCTCCAGACAACTTTTCAGGATAAACGAAAAGGGGACATTTCCAAAACTGGGCATGAATGGGCTTGCCTTCATGTGCTTTCCATTCTGGTCTGTGCGCCCGCGGCCTTTATGCGCGTATCTGCGTTGAAAGAACCATATCCGCCACAGCACGCCAAGGATCTAAAGAAACTCGCAGAGAGGACCCGAGAGCTCACGCCCCCTGAGCAGGAAAGCCTTTGGCGACCTGCCGATCAGCCAGTTAGAATTTCTTCAGGTTGTCTTCACGTTTTTGTGCCAACATCACACCAGAGGGCGGATTTCCGCACCATGACGGTCCTTTTAGTCATTCAGTTTCTGGCTGCAAGCAATGGGACTTAGTGAATCGACACTCATCATGAAACTGCTCATCGTCGAGGACGAAGCGCGCATGGTGGACCTGCTCCGCAAGGGGCTGACGGAAGAAGGACATACGGCGACTTGTGCCTCGGATGGCGCCGAGGGCTTGGCATTGGCGAAGGCGTACGAATTCGACGTCATCATTCTTGATGTCATGATGCCGAAGCTCAGCGGATACGAACTCGCCAAGCGTTTGCGATCTGAGAAAGTGCGCACCCCGATCCTGATGCTTACGGCGCGCGACTCGGTGCCCGACATCGTTCAAGGACTCGACCTGGGCGCCGATGATTACATGACGAAGCCGTTTTCCTTTGACGAACTGGTCGCGCGGTTGCGGGCGGTGCAACGGCGCGCGCTCAAGGCGCAGGACAACAATTTGCGAATCTCGGACCTGGTGCTTGATCCCGCCAGCAGGGAAGTACAGCGCGGCGAAGAACGCGTTTCCCTGACTCGCACTGAATACAATTTGTTGGAACGCCTGATGTACCGCGCCGGTAAGGTGGTCTCGCGGCGTGCTCTCATCGAGGCTGTCTGGGGCTTCGATCGTGAAATCGAAGAAAATACTTTGGATGCCTTCATGCATCTTCTGCGCATCAAGGTCGATCCACCGGGCCGCCCCAAGCTGATCCACACCGTGCGCGGCGTCGGCTACATGATTCGCCAGGACGGGCAGGCATGAAGCGACTCTCCATCGGCGTGCGCCTCACCGTCTGGTACCTCGCCGTCTTTGCCCTGGGGGAGTTCGTTTTCGGCCTGGGAGTGTGGATCATTCTGCGTCATAACCTTTACGACATGGTGGATGACGATCTCGAAACTCAGGTGGAAGACCTGCGGACTTTTCTCGGGAAACAAAAGAACGATGCCACTGTTGCGGAATTGCAGCAGGCGGTGAATCGCACTTACTCCATCGAACACTCGGGAGATTACCTGGCTCTATTCGCGGAAAGTGGCGAGCCGATTTACCGTTCGGCATTTTTCGAGGCTTACCCCTCCGTGCTGATTCCGCCAGATCAGGTGAAGCGTCCGAATTCCCGCAGCCGCCGGATGGACGGCAGGCCATTCCGCTTTCTCTTCCAGAAGCTCAATGTCAACGACCACATTTACACCGTGGAAATGGGCATCCCGGCTGACGATGCGGTCGAGACGCTGTACCTGTTTCGTTCGTACCTGTTGATGTTTGCTCCGCTGCTTTTGCTGGTGTCAGCGGGAGTCGGCTACTGGATGAGCCGCCGGGCTTTGTCCCCTGTGGATGCACTGGTGAGAACAGCGCGCGAAGTTGGCGGAACCAATCTCAACAGCCGCCTGCAGAAACTGAAGACCGGAGATGAGCTGCAGCGCCTCTCCGACACGCTGAATGAAATGCTGGACCGGATTGAGAGTGCGTTTCTGCGCGTCTCGCAATTCACTGCCGACGCTTCGCATGAATTAAGGACGCCAGTTTCTCTCATTCGCACCGAAGCGGAATTGGCCTTGCGGCGATCCCGCGGAGAGGCGGAATATCAGGAGGCGCTCCGCCACATCTTGTTGGAAGCTGAACGCACCACGGCATTAATTGAACAATTGTTGTCGCTGGCGCGGGCCGACTCCGGCCGCGAAACCGTCCACCTGCAACCGCTCAACTGGGGGCAGATGCTGGGCAGCGTGCTCGGTAGTTGGCGGCAGGTGGCGACCATGCGCTCCATGGAACTATCCGTGAACATTGACGGGCAGTCTGTGTTCGTCATGGGCGATGAGTCGCTGTTGCGACGATTGGCCGACATTCTTCTCGACAATGCTTTCAAATACACCTCCTCTCCTGGCTCGGTGCATTTGCGGATGGAACAGAAGGCGCAAAGCGCGATCATGACGGTTCAGGATTCCGGGGTAGGCATCGCCGAAGAGGAACAGAATAAAATCTTCGAGCGCTTTTACCGAGTCGACAAAGCGCGCAGCCGTGCGCAAGGCGGCACCGGGCTTGGTCTGGCGATTGCGCAGTGGATCGTCGCGCAGCACCACGGCTCGATCGCGGTGGAGAGCCGTCCCGGTGAAGGCGCGATCTTCCGCGTAGAGTTGCCCAGAATCGCCGCCCCGGTGCAGGATCCAGTTCCAGCGTAAGTATTCAAATTCCCTAGTGCCCGCCGAACGATAGGGAGGCCTTCTAGCGCCGGGATGGCGGAACTGGCAGACGCAGTGGACTCAAAATCCCAGTTCTTGAACTGTGGCCGCGCAAATCCGCGCCGACCGAGGGCTTTGGTCTTGCGCAACCGGCAACATCAAGGCTGTTTGCCCCTGCCGTTTCTTCACCTGAACCAAGAAACGCGCCCAGAGAGTTGCCCCTTGACAAGAACAAGTTCACAGTGATTCTTCAAAAAGCAAACACACGTGCCGAGTATACCGGTGAGTACTTTGTCGCCTTGGACAGGTTCATCCAGGCTACATGTGATTCCGGATACAAGGGAACCGGCAGTCAGTGGGAGCGTCTTGGAGGCATCTGCCAGGACCGCGACACGAAAGTGCTTTGCGACTAGTCAAAGTATGCCGGCGCCGCCAAACGATGCTGATCACAGTCTGACTTGAACCTCGGCGCGATCAGCATCCATTCCGGCGAACATGCTCGCGGGTGAAAATCCGAGCAACGTCGCGAAAAGGTTGCGCGGGAATGTGGATTGGGTGGTGTTGTACTTCATGACTTCGTCGTTATAGCACTGCCGGGCATAGGCGATGCGGTTTTCCGTCGAAGTGAGCTCTTCCTGCAATATCTGAAAGTTCTCAACGGCAAGCAGCTGCGGGTAATTCTCCGCCACGGCGAAAAGCTTGCCGAGCGCTCCGCTGAGTGCCGACTCGGCTGCAGTTCGCACCGGAATGTTGCTGCCGGCGACGATCGCCTGCGCACGAGCCTCGGTAACCGCATCAAAGACCGACCTCTCGTGTTGCATGTAGCCGCGCACCGTCTCGACAAGATTGGGAATCAGATCGTGGCGTCGTTTTAGCTGAACGTCAATTTGCGCCCAGGCATTTTGCACGCGGTTGCGGAGAGCGACCAGGCCGTTGAAGACGGCGATCAGCCATAACAGCACAAGAGCTGCAACGATGATTCCAATTATGACTGGAGAAATCAGCATCGTGTTCTTTCCTCACGCACTCGGGCTTCCAGCCAGGGCGAAGAGCTTGTGAATCACCGCGAGCCAGATCACAACAAATGTCAAGCTGGCCAACGTCATGACCGCGATAAGAAGCAGGAACAAGAGAATTGCCAGCAGGGCGAACGGCCCCAGCAGCAACGAGAACACCAATATCACGATCCCCGCCTTTCGATCTCGAGCAACCGGATCGATGTGCGCTCCCAAAAGTGCGAGACGTTTCAGTCGCCGTTTCAGGGAGGCATGGAACGCCACGAGACTGGGTGCCTCGGGCGAGGAAGGGGTGTGATCTTTTTGCATGCCAGCTTGACCGAGGGCTACCGGATTGGGCCGAGCGGCTCGCAAGCGAGAAATAGCCTCAAAATCGCCTTTGCGAGCCGCGATCAGGTCGTCGGGATTGGGGAATTGGGCGGCGAACTCGGGGTCCGCGGCGGACACTGACTGGTAAAGGGAGCGCAGACGAGCAGCCGCGCGTTCATCTCCTGCGACCGCCGCGCGCATGAGCTCGGGTAATTGCCGGGAGATCGCTGCAAAATTGGAAGAGGCGCCCGGCATAGAGGCCGAGGCTGCGGTCGCAGACGCGGCCCAGGCTTGAGCCAGCATCTGCCGCTGTTGTGTGTTGGCCGCAAAGGTGCTGCCGCTTGGCCTGGGGCGGACCAGAAACAGGTGCGATGCCCAATTTCCGCCGGGAATCTCTCCAGGCTCCTCATTGAGTTTTTGTAACGCTCGCGCCAAGCCGTCGGGATCGCGCGTAAGCTGCACGGCGGATGCGTCCGCAAGATATTGCCTTGTATGCCATAGCAGACCCATCAATGGCCCCAATACTGCCCAGGAAAAGAACCACAGCAACAGCTTGACAGCGGTATTGGTGAAGAAAATGGGGAAAAAGATGAAATTGCGAATAGAGCGCAGCCGTGACTTCTTTCCCGTTGCATCAAAAAATCGATCAATATCGTCGACCTCGAGACCGGCGCTTCGCGTAAGAAGGTCCGCAACCAGCGCCGCTTCCTGCGGGTCACCTTCTCGTCGTATCAACGAATAACGAACTATCTGCCAAAGAATTCTGCGAGATTGTGGACCGAAAGGTGCATTCATGACCGCCACTAACAGCCCGCAAGCCTCAAATACTGCCGTTATCCGCATCGAGATATGCAAGTCGCCATTGCCAATCGAGCCAATCAGGTGAGCGACAGCGCCCTCCAGTTCGTCACGGCTAAGGTCTTCGATGAGGCGGCGCGACACAATGAGCCGCGCATCCTCGGGCGACGCGCCTATGATCCCGGCATTCGCGCCGGATGCGTCAATGAGCATCACTTGTGGCGCAGGCAAGCCAGCAGCGATCGCCATCTCCTGAACCACATCGACCAGCTGTAGTTCTTTCAGTTCACTGGGGCTAGGCTCCCGCGCCCTCAGCGCTAGCACCGCACCGCCGGTTCCGCTGCGACGAAATATGAGGTTGACTGCTGCCCATAGCGCAAGGGAGAACAAAATTCCCGGCAGGAGCATCACCGCTGCTCCTATTGCAAGCGCCTGCGGATCGGCGGCCTTCTGTTGCAATAGCCAATCGAAAGCGACCCGCCCAAAGTGCGGGACTTCACTCGCCTGTCGCCAGAACTCAGGGGGGAGCGGAGAGAACAGATTCACCGCGTCAGCAATGATCAATGCCACTCCGTAGAGCAGCGGTGTGATGATCAATGCGAGCGGGATGCCCATCAGCGTCGCGGCAAGCACGCATAGAACTGATATCCGCCATGTCGCGCGACGGTTTCGCGTCTGCGCCGCGAAGAAGCTCTCGCGATCGCGAGGCTCGAAGCGCTGCGAGGCGTTTGGTTCAGTAAGTTCGCCGGTCGGATGAGCATTCAACATTGGAGTTCGTGTTTATGAAGTGCTGCCTACGCTATCGCCCCGGCGCCAGACTGGCCATGCTGGCGCATGCGGCATTGAAATCGGCATTGCGTCCCCACTCCAGGGTCATGGACGCATGCTCGACTCTCAGGCCGGAGCGGAACCGTTCGGACCATTCTCCGCGATCGTCCATTCTGAGTTGCGGGCCGTGCCAATATCCGTAGAGGTCGAAGAAGCCTCTATCGTTGGTACCGACGAGCGCGTCGCGGGCAGTTCGCCGCTCAAGCAGACGAAAATCCATCAACGCACCGTCGGTGCTCCGCCATCCGCCATAGATCGTGCCGCTCAGGTCGAGGTATTGCGTCACGCCCCGTGAAGTACACAGCAGCGCGTTGCCCTGTATGCCTCCTGTGGGGCGCAAGCCATCAAGATGAAGGCGCGAGAAGTGCGACGCCGGGAAGAGAGTAACCATCATAGGGTAGGTTCCGCTCTTCGTAACCAGTTTGCCGGTGCCCGTCCAATACAACAAGGGCGTCCAGCGCTCACCGATATGAAATGCCCAGGGATTCAGCACCACAACCACGGCATACACCGCGATCAAGCAGAGAATCAGTCCGAAGACGCCGAAACGCCCACGCTGTTTCCTCTGGGTGCCGGCACTTAAACTATGGCTGGCCCTCTCCAATCTTCCTGCTCCTTATTTCGCATCGCCACAACTGGAGCCCAACCACCTGGAGGTCCACGTGCCTTCCACATTCATGGTGTGACCGTTGCCGTCTACCGTCGAATGGTACGAGCCATTCAGGTGTTCTGGATCAACCGCCACCAGTTCAAGCGTGCCAGTGGCTCGCGAGCCCTCCATCTCGCAGACCATCTTTCCCTTGAGATTCGTGCTGGTGGAATTGAGCACGGTCGTGGTGCATTCCTTTCCTTCAGCGATCTTCAAGCTGTCTTTTTCCAGGTCCTGCCTGCTGACACAGTGCTTCTCGGTCGCAGTGCTCGTGTGCCCAGCTGAGTTCGCCTTCATCCTCTCCTCCATCCTGGCGCGCTGCTCTGGTGTCAATCGATTCAGCAATTCGGCAGGGATCGGCATCTCGCCGGTCCTCTTGATTGTTCGCGTGCTCTCCCAAAGGCCAGGCTTAATATTCAGGGCTTGCAGCTTAGTGGTGGATTGCGCTGACTTCTGAGTCTGGGCCCATGCAGCGCTCGCGTTGATAACTGTAAGCGGCAAAACGAAGCCGGCCAACCCGAACAACATGGTGACGAATTTCTTCACGGTGTTCCTCCTTCGACAAGACTGGTCTCACTCCAACGCTGGGCAGAATGCGTCAAAGCGGGCGAAGGGTCAAATGAAACGCAAATTAAACCGTTCTGACATGACAAACCTTTTGTATTGAGGATGCTAGGAGGCTTGCTGACACGTGGAATCGTTCGGAAAACAGGAGGCACTCCGGGTCTGCCCCGCAGCTGACTTACGTGGAACAACACTACCTAAGGTAGCGCTGTATTTTGTGGCAGACCATTAGCGTCAATGCTATGATTCCAGCCACATTCGTGGGGGATGGGGCTCATGGAAAGCACGGCCGAAGTCGGCACTGTCTTTCGTTTCGGGTTATTCGAGGCAAATTCCACCAGCAATACGCTCACACGTGGCAGCCTTCGGGTCAAAATCCAGGATCAACCTTTTCAGCTCTTAATGCTGTTGCTCCAGCGTCCAGGAGAAGTTGTGACTCGAGAGGAGTTGCGGCTGAGCCTGTGGCCCGAGGGAACGTACGTCGATTTTGACGGGAGTCTTAACGTAATCCTCAAGAGGCTTCGGGCCGCGCTCGGTGACGACCCCGAGAACCCGCGGTTCATCCAGACGGTCCCGCGACGCGGCTACCGCTTCATCGCCCCGGTTGCCGTGGAGAAGAAGACCCAAGGAACGGTTTCGGAGCAAACCCTTAACGATGCCACACTGCCAGTCGAAAGTCCTCAATCTTCGGCTCAGGCTTCAGCGATCACTGCATTGCCTGTTCCGAATTTGGAACGGCGCCGTTCTCCTTATTTATACGGGGTCTTTGCCTCGGTCATCTTGCTGCTCTCGATAGGAGTAGCGTTCGCGTGGCACTACGGGCGGTTGGGGGCGAAGCCGACTCTATCTTCCGTCCAGATGCGCAAGTCGGTTGCGGTGCTTGGATTCCAGAATCTGTCGGGCCGTGCGGAAGATGCTTGGCTGGCGGTAGCTCTTTCGGAGATGTTGAGCACCGAACTTTCTGGTGGTGAAAAATTGCGACTGGTTTCCGGCGAAGATGTCTCCAACCTGCGAGTCTCTGCCCCATGGCCTTCAGCCGACTCGCTGGATCGCGGCACCAGCGCACGCATTGGCGACGCCCTGAACAGCGACGTGTTGGTGCTGGGCTCATACATGATGATCGGCACAGCTGATCAGGGTCAGTTGCGGCTTGACGTTCGTATGCAGAATGGGAAGACGGGCGAAATACTGACGGAAACTGCAGAGGTCGGTAGCCGGCAGGATTTGTTCCGTTTGGTCTCGCGAATCGGCGCCCAACTGCGCAGTCGCCTTGGTGTCGAGCAGTTACAGGGTACCGAAGAAGCCAGCGTGCTCGCTGCTTTGCCGCTGGATCCAGAAGCGGCGCGATTCTATTCCCTTGGGGTTACCAAGCTGCGGCAGTTTGATGCACTCGCAGCCAAGGACCTGCTCGAACAAGCGGCTGAAATCGATCCCAAATTCTCGCTGGTGCACGCCATGTTGGCGCGTGCGTGGTCGCAACTAGGGTACCAGCAGGAGTACCAAGAAGAAGCCAAAAAGGCGTTCGACCTATCCACCGACTTGCCTCGAGCCCTGCGGCTGTTAGTCGAAGGGGAATATTACGAGAGCATGGGAAGACCGGAGAGGGCGGCGTCGGTGTATCACGCGCTCTTTGAATTGTTTCCCGACAATGTGGAATATGCCCTGCGCCTGGCCTCGGCGCAGAGCTTGTCGGGTCACGGCACTCAGGCGATGGAAGTTATTCGTCGACTGCGAAGCCTGCCAGCGCCTTCGTCCGATGATCCGCGAATCGATTTAGCGGAAGTGCGGGCGATGAAAGATGACAAACCGGCGGCGCTGGCCCTGGTACGAAGCGCGATGCGCAAAGCATCCGGTCGAGGACAGAAGCTGGTGTATGCGCTAGCAAGAAAAGAAGAGTGCATGCTTCTGAATTACACTGAGCACCCCGATCAGGCTGCACCGTCGTGCGAAGATGCGTTCAACATTTTCATGTCTGCTGGAAACAAGGTCGCCGCCGCAGACTCTGTGCGCCAGATGGCAGACATGCTCGGAACTCAGGGCCATTACGACCGCGCAATTGAAACGTACCAGCGAGCGCTGCATCTGCTGGAAGGTCTGGGAGAACACGAAAAAACAGGGTCAGTTCTGAATAACATGGCCATTGCCTATGAGAATGAGGGAATGCTGGATCGCGCTGAACAGTTATACCGCGGGGCTAAGGCTGAATTCGAGCAGAGCGGTGATCTGAACAATGAAGTGACCGCGATGGGCAATATTGCGGACATCTACTACCTCCGAGGCAATTTGAAAACGGCGGAGAAGTTTTATCAGGAGGCGTTGAAGATAGAAACCTCGAAGGAGAATAGCGATCCGGGCTATTTGTTATATCGACTGGCCGACTTGAGCTTAACTGAGGGGCGAGTTCAGGATGCCCACCGTTCCGCGCAGCAGGCCGTCGACTCTTACCTCTCGACCCATGGATCGTATCAATACCTGACCAGTGCGATGCTTGTCCTTGGCGAGGCGCTGGAGGCGCAGGGCGATCTGGCCGGAGCGCGTTCACAATTCGAACAAACGCTGGCGATTCGGCAGAGGATGGGTGCACTGGAACTCGCCGCCGAGAGCCAGGCTGCGCTCGCCGCCTTGGACATCGAAGAAGGTCGAACCGAGCAGGCACGGTCGTTGATTCGAGCTGCACTAGCCGAATTTGAGAAGGAAAAAAGCGATCCGGATTCAAGCTCCGCGAATACGCTTTTGAGCCGGGCCTTGCTCATGCAAGGCGACCTGGACGAAGCACGCAAAGCGGCCCAACATGGAGCTGACCTTAGCCTTACCAGTTCGGATCCTGCGTTGAGACTCCCGGCTCAAATCCAGCAAGCGCGAGTGGATATGGCACGTTCGAAGGATGAGAATGCAACTTCAGCGGCCTTTCGGCGTCTGAATTCGGTCATTGCCACGGCCAAACGGCTGGGTTATTACAACCTGGAAAGCGAAGCGCGACTGGCGCTCGGCCAACTAGAACTGAGAACCAACTCGTCATTGGGGAACAAGCAACTGAAAGCCCTCGCCGCAGAAACCCGCAACCGTGGTTACGAACTCGTCGCCCGCCATGCCGAAGAAGCGATGTCCAGCGGCACGGTGGTTGCTGAGAATCGCTCAACCCGCTAACAGCCGCCTGCACAAGTTCTGTCTCCTGCGCCGTACCTAAACCAAAGTTTCCCCGGCACCCAATCGGACAGGCTCGTTGCAGGTCCCACTATCTGCCCGCATCTCTGTGTCATCCGTCCCTACAACCCATTGAGATAGCAGCGTTTACTAAGTCAGCATCGTTTAATCTGCGTTTCCTTTGACCCCCGCACCCGGGAGCGGTATTTCAGGCGCATGCGGTAGCGGGACGAAACGGACCATGAACTTGATGAATTGCAGCTGGCAGAACCGGGTAATTAAAGGGGTGGTTGTCATCACGTGCTGGCTTTGGACAACTGGAATATGAACTCCATGCAGGTTGAAGCGGCAGTTAACTCGGTATCTCAGCGCATCGCCCAGGTCGGGTTTCACCGCCTCAGCGCGGACCCGTCCGGACCTAAGGCAAAAGAACTGACGATTCCGGTCAAGTAGATGCCGGCTCCTTGGCAAAGGCCACGAGCCCAACTGATGAAGGGAAGGAAGTTAAATGCGTAGAAATCTGACACTGAGTCTGCTGCTGACTGGGCTGTGCATTGGAAAATGTTTGGCCCAGCAAGAAAGCGACCGGATCCAAAGCAGAACGGCAACGTCCCTGATGCGGGGCACGGTCGTCAACCCAGCGGTGACCGCTGGGAAGTGGAAATCCAACCGGCTGATTTCGTCGGCCTTGGCTCGCTCCGTTCTGGTGAGACCAACGGGTACTATGCCGGGCGGCGATGGCGGTAACTCCGCTGTGATTGGTCTGCTGCGAAAGCAGAGTGCGGCCGCACAAAACATGCTGTCTTTGGGAGCCGGCGCTCGCCCCGCCCCCGATGCTGGCTACCCTGCGGGCACACCCCAGAACGGGAGGCTGCTGAACGGCGGAACAAACCCGCAACTCATTGGAAACGGCGCTGCGCAGCCGATTGGCGCGGGCCAGACGATGTCTGCGTCTGGTAGTCAGACAACACTGAACGGCTCTCCTACGACGACATCAGCAGCAGCTCAGAGCGGACCCACTCGGCACCAAGCTCCCGATTCACCCAAACCGCAAATGATCGGCACTCGAGCTCCGAATCCGACACAGTTATGCATGGGCGGAATCGCCAGTGTGGACGAGCAGAAGTCGGGGATCTGGTTCAGCCCCGTATCCGGGCCAGATGGCACGTTCGTGATCCAGGGCTGTGGATTTGGGAACACGGCCGGCCAGGTCTATTTGAGCGGCCTGCATTACGCACCCCCGTCACCGACGGGTACTGTACGCGGAGTGCTGAACTCCCCAATATTTCGCGATCGTGTGTCATTTCAGATTGCCCCTAATGGGTGGAGCGACCGGCAGATCGTCGCGCAAATTGATCCGAACGCGAGCGGCTTTTACGACGCGAATAATGTGACGCTCGTCGTGAAGACCGCGAGTGGACAGCAGTACCAGGCGGGCGGGATGATTTTCCAGGCGGTGCGGGAAGACCAGACGCTTCAGTTGCTTCCAAAACCGCCAGTTTGCGCTCAATCCACCGGCTACTCGTGCGTGCCCTTGGGAGTCAGTCTGGCCACGGTCAACGCTACTATGGCCGGCCCGGTTCAGCCCGAAGTTGAGTCGCCTTCGTTAGCCCTGATTCAAGCCGGGGAGACGATTGCGGTGGCGCGTGAAAGCGCCGTCGATCAGTTCCCGATTCCCGCAAATCCAGGGCGCAGTTTCCCGGGCGGCACCGACACGTATCAATTTCATTTTGCGCCGGGATTTCAGCTGGACCCGCAGAACGGGGTGCAGTTGCGCCACTCGAGCCCTGACGCCAGTTATTGCCAAACCGTGGGCGGAATGCCGTCCAAGAGCGGCAACTGGAGTGTGAACTACACGTCAACTTCTTCGTTTCAGGTCTCCTGGGAGGCGGATGACTGCTGGCCGAATTCGACTATGACCAGCGGCAAGTCACTGGACGTTCTCAACTACGCAAGCGTCTCGGCCTACGCACTGGAGATCACCGTCCTGGGGCCGCGTGGCGCCAGTCCGTGGCCGAGCGGGAGCATGGGTTCCCTGACGACCCCACCGCAACCTTTGCAGATGTTGCTGAAGCAATGAGAGATCACCGAACGGAGAGCAGGACATGCGCAATTCTAAATATTTCATTTTCGTGATTGTTCTGAGCTGCGCCGGCGCTGCAGCCCAGGTGTCCCCCACAATGCCGCCGCCGAACCGCAATATAGCGGGACCTTCTGCGCATACGTCACCGGGAGTCCACCCGGAATCCGTCGCGGGGACTATCGAGGGCTTTGTGTACTGGGATGTAAATACTGTCAGGCACACGCCGGCGAACAGTTGCAGCGGGTTGGCGATCACCGTGAGCGTGGGAAGTTCCTCGGGCGGCCCGTTCACGGCATACACACCGCTGCGCACGCTGAGCAACAACTTCAAGTATGTCGGACAGGTGAAGGAGTTTCTGGCCGGCGGCAAGGTCAACGTCTACGACGTGTGTACCTATGGATTCGCTGAGGTGCCCGTCGGGCCGCCGCTGCAAGTGAAGCTCACGTTAACGCAACCCACGGCGTTCTCGCCCCTGGCGACACCTCAATTTGAGATTCTGGGTCCGATCACGATCATTAACGGGCAGTGCAACATGCTGCCGCGGATCGATAACCCCACTCTCTCGGACCTAGTGGCGCACTGGGGAAGCTGCCAGGATGTGGCGTATGACGTGAACTTCGTGATGCTGAACCCGCATGCAACGGCTCTTGGCGGCGCGGGAGCGGTCTCCGGAACTGGCAATGTTCGGGCGACGCCTAATTCTTCTGGGAACCCGCTGTTGAAGAATCCCGGGCCTGGTGGGACTCCGATGCTCTCCGGTGGACAGCAGCAAGGGATGCTCGCCAAGGGCGCACCCGCGACTGCGCAATCGTCCTCGACCAATGGAGGAGCGCAACACTCGGAGACAGCAAACACCGAAGTAACGCGTCAATCCGCAGCAGGAACAACTCCTGGCGCAACCTCACAGACTCTCACCAACGCCGACGTAGCCAAGATGCTGGAAGCGGGGCTGGCGGAATCGGTCATCATTTCTTCGATTCGATCCGCCAGAAAGAATTTCGACTTCTCGCCTGCAGGGTGTCAAACGCTGAAACGGGCGCGCGTGAGCGTGAGCATTCTCGCTGCGATGGGAGAAGGTGGCGTGCGTCCGTGCGGTGAAATTGCCGGGAATCCGCCTTCCGCAACGCCGGGTAGCAAGGTGGAATTGAATCCGCAACCGCTCCCGCCAGGATCCAAGACAGCTCCGGCGAACCGCACAGCATTGAAGCCGATCAAACTGGCGGCGCCAAAAGCGCTTCGAAAGACCACGAATCCGCGCTTAGCAGAACGGAGCGCCAGCATAATTGCGATCCTTCAGCAACAGAGGGCTGCCGCCCAAGAGGAAGCAGCCGCGATGAAGCTCGGGATTCGGTCTGCAGCATCGGCAGCGTCAGTGCGCGCGCCGTTGGCTACGACGTTTCAGGGCGGCACCACGGTTCAGAATCTCGGACCGGAAACGACGCAGAGCGAAAAGGGGAACCTCGCTGCCCGGATGGTTCACGCTCCCTTCTTCAATTCCATCCCGCTCCTGTGCGCCAACGACCCGACGCCCAGAATTATTCAACTCAGCGGTGGAGAAGGACATGGAATCCTCACGCCCGAGTCGAAGTACAACCTCTATACGATCACGGGTTGCAGCTTCGGCCCACCCGACGCCGGCAATTCCGCGTACATCTTCGCAGTTAATGGATTCAACGCGAATCTCAACATTGATTTCTGGAGCGATAACGGGATCACAGTCCACCTGGATTCATGGCTTGCGGGCGTGCTCGATCAGGACAACGTGACGGTCGTAGTCGCCCCCGCAGGGAAGCAACCATTCAACAAGTCCGGATACAAGTTTTACGCGGCGCGCGGCATGCCGGCGCCCGATGGGAGCGACCAAGATGTAACGCTCGCCTATAACTCGATGCCGAACGCGAGCGTCAGCTTATTCGATGCGAGCCCGGTGCTCGCTGGATACGACCAGGTTCCACCGAACGGCACTTCGCAGTTCCCTTCATTCTCGTTCCAGGGAACTCCTGTGGCGGGCTGGGTTTTTCGGTACGCGTACGGCCACCAGGACCCTTATGAAGGTGTAGTTACTTCCTGCTTCATCAACGACGTTGCGTATCAATTTAGAGACGCTTCAGATCCATGCGGGCACTACTTCTACGCATATTGGCAGAAACCCCTCGGTTCGGATACATGGGACTTCAGCAAGCTGGTGCCGGGATTCGTCATCAGTGCTTATGACCTTTATTACGAGGACACAGATCCAACCCAGTTATGTGGCTCCTGGGATGATTCCAGTAAGAACAGTGGTCTTCTGCTCAACTGGGACTTCAATTTAACCGCTCCAGCACAGATTAGCGTCACTTGGCCGCTTTACTGGTGCCAGGACGAAGAAGCATGGCCGGGAGCGCGAACTAACGAGCAAAAGCAGAGTGCGTACGGTCTTGCCGTCTGGGTTCTCGGTCCGCGCTGCGTCGATCCCTGGACAGGGCAAAAAGACCAGGTCTGCATGAATAAGGTGAAGCAGACGTTGAGCTGACGAGCGGGAACGATCAAGACGAATCCATCTCATGTCGGTTGTGCGTCGGGTCGGAAGAGCAGCGAGGAGGAACGGTATGAAGCAAATCGATTTCGTAAAAGTGCTAAAGCGAACCCTGCTTGCGACGATGTTGATCGGCGGTTGCGTGAGCGTCGTTGCCCAGCAGCAGCCTCCCGCGAGACCGCCGGTAACGCGAGGACCTTCCCCATACGGGAGCGCAGCGAATGCAGCCACGACAGCGAAACTTCCAGCGGGCACAATCACTGGATTCGTGTACTGGCAGATGAACGTCTTTCAACCTCAGGCTGATTGTCAGGGTCTGACGGTGAAGATTGTCACAGTTACGAAATCCGGAATGCCGCTGCAGCTCCTCTCGTCGACGAGTACTTTGACGGCGAACGGCCCCGTGACTGACGACTCGGCCCAGGGCGCTCCGAAATACATGCTCTGCTCTTATTCATTTTCCAACATGCCGGAGACCGTCTCCGTGCGGGCGCTGTTATATGGTCAGCCGACCACTACATCGGTGGCGCTTCCTTCAGCTTTTCAGATTCCCGGCGGCAACTGCAACTCAACCCCCTCCGGTGCCTTGAGTTTCATCCTGACCGGCGGACCAATGCTTTGCGGTCATGGTGCATTCAACATCAATTTCAAACTCACTGGTTCCGCCTCGGCCATCGCACGTTCTCCGGGAAAAACCACTCTCATACCGAACGCCGGTGGGCCGCCTCACGGACTGCTGGAACAACCTGCCCCCCAGAACTCGAATGTCAGCAGTCCCACAAGCGCTGCCACCGGCCGACCGACACTTCTAACTTCAGCACCCGGCACGGGCTCGCCAACCCCATCGCAATCGAATAACGGGGCGCGCCAATCCACAGCAGCAACAACTTCTGGCGCAACCTCACAGACTCTCACCAACGCGGATGTGGCCCGGATGCTGCAAGCCGGGCTGGCGGAGTCGGTCATCATTTCCTCAATTCGATCGGCCAAAAAGAATTTCGACTTCTCACCTGCAGGGTGTCAGACGCTGAAACGGGCACGCGTGAGCGCGGGCATTCTCGATGCGATGGGCGACGGAAGCACGCGACCATGCAACGCCTCTGGCTCGGATAAGACCTCCATGGTTCCAAGTGAGCAAAAGACACCAGTCGGCGCACAAACGCCGGGCCTCGGTGATGGCCGACAGAAGGCCGACGGATTGAATCCCCAGTCCGGTCCGCAACCCAGCAAGACAAGGGATCCAGAGGTTTTGCAGCTCCTGCAGAAACCCGGTACCGCCAAAACCGGGCCAGTAGTCAGGAGGCCGAAGGCCCGCGAGAATGAGGCGATCACTGCGCTTCTGCAGAAGCAGAGGAGTGCCGCGGATGCAGAAGTAGCACAGCTGAAACTCAGAATTCAGCCAGCGAACCTGTCTGGAGAGAGTGGAAGTCCATCGCAGCTCATGTCTGCGACTGGAGGCTCTGCTACATCGGGGCAAACTCCTGGGGATGGCGGCAATCCGGGGACGGTGCAACGAGGATCCTCCAGCGGTGGCAGTTCCGGAATTATTCCTCCTTCCATCGCACACGAACATCCGATCAACAGTACACCGATCATCTGCTCGACCGATCCCACATTCCGGATTCTAAAGGTCAGCGGCAGCGGGGATCCAGCAACATTCACACCCACCGAACAGTACAACCTGTACACGATTACCGGCTGTTCGTTTGGTGACACGAGCGGGGAAGTCTCCATCTACGGCACGGGATCGTTTCAGGAGGATTTCATTGTCAAGTTCTGGAGCGAGAACTCGATTGTAGTTTCGCTCCACCCAGATCTCAGCGGGTTGCCTGACCTCGACAACATCACGCTTGTCGTTCAGCGCAACGACAAGCAGCAAACGCAGAAGCCAGGGTTCAAGTTCTATGCTGCTCGCCAAACCGTGCCGCTGAAACAGATCCCATCCTCCTGGGTGCGCCTCGAGGAGTTTCCTTACGGCGCCCAGTACTCGTCGCCACCTTCCGGCCCGGGCCCTGCGCCCAATCCCGGGTCCGCTTATGTGAGTCGCTTCATCGATGGCTATAAGTTCGACCCATCGGTCCCCGAAGGTTGCGGTCCGGGGAAAGCATACTGCCCGCAGTACGTAGACCACTACGACTTCAGTCAGCTAGCGCCCGGGTGGACGACAGACTCCTTCCAGGTAACGATATACCCCCAGACTTGCCCTTTCACTGTGACATACCGGGAGGATTTTGGGACGTGGAACTGGGATTGGGCTGAGACTGACTCCAACAATATTCGCGGCTACTTGTCGGATACGACTTGTTCCGGCTTTTTCGCGGGCATGCCCCTCAAGAATTACCAAAACTGGACCGGATCTTACTACGCGCTGCAGGTTTGGGTCGCCGGTCCACGCGGCCTCGACCCTTTCACGAATCAACTAGTTTCGCAATGAGCTTCGGAAGGAGTTTAGACAAATGAGACAACGAAATTTGAGAGTAGCCATATTCCTGGGACTATCGCTTCTGCTGGGCCCCGTTGTATTCGCGCAGCAGACTGACCGACCGCTGACCAACGCGGATGTCATCAACATGGTCAAAAGCAAGCTGCCCGAGTCGGTCATCGTGGGAGCAATCCAATCGCACCCGGGAAAGTTTGACACCTCGACCAGCGGCCTCATCACTCTGCACAAGGCGGGAGTCACCGAGAATGAGATGAACGCGATGGTGGCGGCTTCCGGCACTGGAACCTCTGGAGCGGCACCCGCACCGGCCACAAGCGGTTCCGATCAGAATGCCAGCGCCATGCCAGCTTCGAAGTCCCACATGCCCCGAGTAATGGTCACGCAAGGAAACTCCACGCAGGAGGTGAAACTCGAGAAGACGCAACTCGCCGAGACAAAGACCAAACCATCATCGATGAAAAACCTGGCCGCGGATTCTGCCGTTACCCAGGGAATGCAGGTAGGAATCAACACCGCTACGTCCGGCGTCGCGACTCAGATGCACTCCGGCGTGGGCGGTTCGGCGGTGCAAGGGGCAGGAGGCATCGTCTCCGGAATCATGTCGCACCGCACGCCGACGGTCACTTACGTTTGGGGCGTTCCCAGCCCGACTTCCAGCAATGTTCTGCAGAGCAGCAAGCCGACGTTTTCCGTCGACTACTCGCGGGCGCAGGGAATCACTCCTGATGACTACGAACCAGCCATTGTGAAGCTGACGCCGGCACAGAACACTTGCCGAATTGTCGGCGCCACCCAGGGCAAAGAAGACGTGCGCTCCAGTCCCGCCGCGGACTGGCAAATCTATTCGAAATTTCTGGAAGAGCGCGTGGCGGTTAAGAGTGAGAAGCTCGAGGCGGGGAAATACAAAATCTCACCCGCCACTGAATTGCTTGCCGGCGAATACGCAGTGGTGCTGCGCCCGATATCCCGGTCCAAACGATTCTCCGGGGGCGACGTGGCGCGGGCGCAAGGTGACGGACTGATGTTTGACGCCCTGTGGACCTTCAAGATCGCAGATTCGGCGGAGTAAAGAAATGGACAACAACTGATCCTGATGTGCCCGCATGCAAGATCAAGTAAGTGAGGGCGGCATTAGAGAACCGAAGACTGAGGCCAGGATTAAGCGCTGGGATTTTCTGGGGACAGTCGGTCCAGCACAAGGAGCGAAGAGCATGTCAAGCTTTTCCCGATTCGGCCTATGGATGGCGGTCGCCACAATCGCTTTGCTCGCAGGCTGCAAACACGGTCAGCAAGACACGTCTCGGCCAGTCGAACAGACGAAGCCTCCGAGCGGATCCACGCTCGCGATAGCAGGGAGGATGCTTGACGGAGCCGATCAAGCAACGATCCGCACCTATCTGCAGACCGTGCAAGACGTCAAACCGAAGAAATTTTCCGTTCAGTGGAGTCCCGACACGGTGCCGGTGACTCGTGATGAGGCGATCCGATCGTTGCAGAGCATCGACGAGGATGGCAGCTTGTACACCTTTGCCTCATCCGAGCCTGTCGTCGGGCGGCTCGCGCCTGGCCGCATCCTGTGGATCTGGGACATTGCGATACGCCGTATCGACAGCGTTGCCAATCTCGGCGATGTGACTATCGTGCGCACTAAGCCCGTGGCATTGACCCAGGCGTTGCCTGAGGCGGACATCGAATTTGAAACTGCGCCTAATTTTGCTGATGCCTACGGCGGACTTCGGCCGCATTCTCCAAAACCGCCGCCTCCCCAGAAGAGTTCGCACTTCATCCGTCGGCCCAGTTTTCGATTGGCGGCTCTACACACAGACGAGCCCCAGCAGCCAAAGCCGGCAGAGCAGCCGGGGGACCAGCAAAATCCTGCTCCTTCCGACGAAGATGATAACGACTACGGACTGGTGGCCGCGACGCAGGACGGGTACAACGGTCGCGTCGGAGGCTTCGAGTACTCCATGGAATACAAGGTCTCCCCGAGTCGTCTCAGCTATGAGTTCGAAGCCCGCAAGGAGGAAGAGGGGAGTGGTTCACCGGAAAACAGCGAGATTCATCGTGATCAGCGCGACGAGTACTTCGAACTAGTGAAGGAGCAAAGGGAAGCGGTGCATGAGGAGCGTATCCTCGCTGCCCGGATTGCCGATCTAGATCAGCAGCTGAATGCCGCACAAAACAAGGCTGTGGCCGCAGCAGGCAAAAGCGACGCAAGTTTCAACGCGATAATAATCCAGCTTAAAGGCGACAAAATCGCAGCATACAAGGAATACAACAAGTATAAGGACGAGGCCGCTGCGGACGAAGCCAAGATGAAGAAGCTCGCCGCGGCGGGCGCGCTCGCGAAGAAGGTTTTCTACATCATTTCGGACAACCTCGATGTGCGCTTCCGCAGCAAGGTTGACCTCGACCGCAGTGCTTTTAGTGGAAACATCCATACTGCGGGCGGCTCCCTCACGCAGTTCGCCGCGCACTTCAAAGATATGAAGGGCAATGTTGAACTGGAGTTCGTCGGGCGGCTAGGTCAAGGTGGCAACGGGGCGGTTAGCGTTCCCGTTGTGAACGTCCCGGTGGTGATGAACATCCCCGTACCCGTTGAGGGGATTCCGCTTGTTGTTCAATTTGCTACGAATTTCATGGTCAAGCTGTTCCTTGCTGGTAATCACGCAACCCAGCACTTCACTACCCACTTTCAGTTCAACGGCGGTGCAGGCCTGGACTCCACATCGAACGGTACGAATACCGAAGGCAATCTTTCCAGTTCGAAACCCGAAGTCGGGGAGAAGACGGCAACGAGCCCCGGAACATCCGGCTTGGTGCTCGCGGTCCAACTGCCGCGTTTCGGCCTAGGCATAGGTTTTCTCGGCTCCCACGCTATGGCTTATATGGATCTTGTCCATGTATTGACCATGACCAACAGCGCTGCCGTCGCTGCCCTGAACCCGCAATGCCACCGTTACACCTTCGACACCATCGGCAGCGTCGGCGTGGATGTCTCAGTCGCGCCAATCCCGTTCCCGCTGGTCCAGGCCGCGGCAAGTAAGGCCCTGAGTCAAAGGAAAGAAGTTTGGCGCGCCCCGCAATGGAAATTTATCGAACCGGACATCGCGATGTGCCGCCTCGGCGGCGACTGACGGTTCCACAACCTGACATCGACGTGCGTGGCAACGAGCATGTGGAGGTAGGACACACCAATCAAGAAGGAGACTCACATGGGATTCTGTGCGAAATGTGGTGCGACGTTGAGGGAAGGATCGGACTATTGCGGAAGTTGCGGCAGCCAAGTTGCGCCTGGAATTCAAGGTGCGGCATCGGGCCCACAAGTTGTGACGACAAGGCCATCGGTGAGCAGTACCGGCCTCACGTCCAATATTGCCGGTGCGCTCGCATACGTTCTCGGCCTTATCACCGGGATCGTATTTCTTGTACTTGAACCTTACAAGCGCGATCGCTTCGTCCGCTTCCACGCCATGCAATCCGTTTTGTTCTGCGTGGCGGCTTTTGTCTTCAGCATCGCGTGGGGCATCGTCGTGAGAATCATGATCAGCATCAGCGGATGGACTGCGGTAGTCCTGACCCCGATCGGACTGGTGATTTCGTTAGCTTTTTTCTTATTTTGGCTTTTCCTGATGTATCAGGCGTACAGCCAGCGCGAGTACCACATTCCGTTCATCGGAGCGATTGCAGCCAAGCAGGCGGGTTAGCGAACCATCGCACAGGAGCATGTAGCTATGGAACAACTGAAAAAACATCCGGCGGTCAGGCGCGTTTCTGTGGTGATCGCCGTGGCGGCGATTGCCGTCGCTCTGTTATCGGCGTTGGGATGTACTTCCAAACCAGGCTCCAAATCGCCGGAGGAGAAAACGGCCGATCAGGGACCGTCAGCCAAAACTGAAAACCGTTCTGTGGCTGCGCGGCCCGACGCAGACCCAGGGATTAACCTCAACTGCGTTTACGACCGCCTCAAAGATCCGCCGGAGTCTTTCCACTATGTTTATAAGAAGAATGACGCCGACGGCTCGAACGTCGACCAGGAAGCCGACGTTACGCCTGACGCAATCGACGGTTTTAGACTTCAGCCGGATGGCTCACCGCAGCCGATTCATGCACAGCGTTCTGACCAGCAGAGTTGGCAAGCGGCGCTCGCCGGTTTGATCGGCATTTCCGGCATGTCGGGCACGGTCAGCACAATCAATCACAACTCCGCAATGCAACGCGAATCGGACGGCGGTCAGGTGAATGGCTATCAGACGATTCACTACACCATTGACACGGCGCGATGGGACGCGACCACACGGCAAATGCTCGGCAGCTTCGCTTTGGGACCGGGCGGATCCGACAAAGGAGACGCATGGGTAATGGCAGACGGCTGCCCGGTGAAACTCATTCTGGATGACGAGATGCACAAGAAAGATGGCAGCCTCCTCGACAAGGTGCATTACGAAGTAGGAATGGTCAAGAAATGACTCGAAGACGCCAACCTTTTTCTGCCCCCGAGGTGCTGCCCCATGACTGAGCAGCGAGAGCCTGGCAGTGGAGATATGCGATGGACATGACTTGCGAGCGCTGTGGAACGTCTGTCAGCGAATCAGTTGCGTTTTGCACAAAATGCGGTATGCGGCGAAACCTGGCCCCTCGCCCTGCCGGCCCCAGGCGTTTCTGCACGAAGTGCGGCTCGCCTTTGGGAGAGGCTAAAGTCTGCACGAAATGCGGCGCGCCTGCGGAGCAACTTGGGGGTGAGGTTAGCGCTTCCGAGAAACAATCATCCGTCGTGCCGAGATCGCTGAAGCCACCGTTACCGACCATACTCATCATCGCGGGCGTTGGTATTTTGCTGTTCGCGGCTGCAATCGCCGGCGGTGTGGTTTATGTGGCGCATCGCGCCAGGCAAAAAGCGGCCGAAATCGAAGCCAATGCCAGCGTTCGAAGAAAGCATGCGGCTTCAAAGGGGGCGGAAAACGCGAGCGAAGGAGGTTCTCCGAAATCGTCCTCCGCTGGCAAAGCCCAATCTTCAAATGTTCCTGCAGGCAACTCGGCCAAACCTGACGCTCCTTATGGATGGATGCTCGAAAACGGCAAACTTGTCCCGGCGCCTTCGCCCTCCGCACCCACGGTCCCGGCGCCTGCGTCATCGCTGAACGCGCCGGCGTCGGCCACTGCAGATCAATCGCACGATTGGGCAATCCAATATGAGCGCACTGAAGGCGGCCCGGAAGCCGATCTGGTTGTGCGCACCGGAGACATCAACAATCTGGGATTCGGATGGCCGAAGAACTACGATCCGTTTTCCGGCAAATCCACATTTCCGCATCCGTTTCCGTGGTCGCCAAAACCAAGTTCACCCGATGGCACCGATCGAATGCTGCTGGGTTCGGCCGTGACACCAGCGGATTTCAAGGAGCACCCTTTCGCTGGCGACGGCTATACCAGCAGCATTCTGCGTCCGTGTCAGGGATTGCCTGATGGTTCCGCGTGCAAAGGTCGCCTGGAATCCATGCCGCAGCCCATCGTACTGGCTGTGGGTGCTCTGCCGCCAAAGATCGACGCGGTGCTCTTCCAGATTTTTGTCGACGATTTCCAGGCGCCATCCTTCCACTCGCATTTCCAAGTGAGCCTGAATGGCACTCGCATCCCAAGCCTGGAGCAGGTGCTGAACGCGATCGACCAGACCGGACCTATCGGCAAACTGATCACAGTCAACCTGCTGCCGGAATATTTCCCCTTGCTGCAATCCGGTACCGTGAAGCTCCTGATCGATGATCCCAGTACTCATGCGCAAGATGGGTACGCAGTCGATTTTGTTCGGATTCTCGTGAACCCGCACAAATTCCAGTACCTGGTTTCCGTCGCAGTCACGGTTAAAGATTGGGACAAGGGTACTCCCATTTCAGGTGCGACGGTAACCGCTGCGCTTCAATCCGGTGCTACTGACGCAAACGGAAACTGCCAGTTGAGCGGATTACCTGCGGGGTTGGTGGTCGTAACGGCGGTGTCACCGGGCTACGATGCGAACTCGGCAACAGCCGACGTTGTAGCCGGACAGAGCGGACAGGCTGAAATACAGTTGCACCGTCACGAAGAAGGCACTTCTGCGCTTGAAAAGGCGATCGCGCAAACCGGAACGGCCGCTGTTTACGGAATTCATTTCGACACTGATTCCGCGAAGCTCAAGCCGGACAGCACGCCGGCGCTCGAAGCCGTGCTAGGGCTCATTAACAACCACCCGGGATCGCGCTGGATGATTGCCGGCCACACCGACAACCAAGGAAACAGCGGGCACAACCAGGTACTCTCGCAGAATCGCGCCGCCTCTGTCATTGCATGGCTGAAGGCGCATGGTGTGGATTCGAGTCGCCTCGCTCCCCAGGGTTTTGGCGCGACCCAGCCGGTCGCGGATAACGCCACCGCGAACGGCAGGGCGCTGAATCGTCGGGTGGAAATTGCACCCGCGCGGAACTAGTTGGGCACTTCGGTCCGTGCTCACGTATGAAAGCAGGGGCCGTAACGCAACAAAGCCGCAGTTCACGCAGGCATGGACGAACCGTATGCAGTGGAAGAGGCAGTCACTCGAGTAAGACCTGTTAGTCGGGAGAACCAAAATGAACAATCTGTCGAATGGAGCAGAAATGGCAGGAGAAAGAAGTCATTCCGTGAGCCGGTGGTCGCTACTTTTCCTGGGCCTTGCGCTGGTTACCATGTGGGCGTGCACTTCCGGTTCCGCCTCCAAGGATGCCGGCGGTCGGGCGATAGCGGCAGGCTCGCGCAACCCGGACTCCCACATTGACGTGATGTGCATCGGTGATCGCATCAGCGATCCTTCCGAAGCCTTTCACTACTCGTATAAGTACACAGATGCGAATGGCTGGGTGGAGGATGAAGCCGAGATCACTCCCCAAGCGATGGATATCACCATCAAGAACAAATCTGGTTCTCACCTCTTCCATGGTGTGCGCTCAGACGAAGCCAGTTGGAACAGCGCCGTCATCGACCTGGCGCACCTGAACATAACAGCAATGTCCGCCAGGCTGAGCGCTCTGAACGATTCGTCGGCCATTGTTCAACAAGGCCGTGAATCCATCAATGGATATGACACAGCGAAATATTCCATCGACACTCGGAGTGCCAATTCTTCCGATCGCCAGAAGTTTGAAACGCTATTTGGCAAAGGCGCCTCCGAAAAAGGAACGGCCTGGATGGCCCCTGACGGTTGCGTCGCTAAGTTCACCCTTGATGAAACGATTATGCAGGGTGACGCGTTGAACAAAGCCCATTATGAAATCGCGAGGGTTAAGAAATGAGCGGATACAGCAGAATCGGGAGAATGGCTATGAGGCGGATATTTCAATCTGCGCGGTTTGTCTTGCTGATCAGCCAGATTCTTGGCATTGGGGGGATTGCAGTCTCGGCGCAGTCCACTCCTATTAAGTGGACGAAGGATGCCGTCATTGTCGACGGCAATACGGCCCAGAACGCGCTCAAAAGTGTGAGTAGCGACGGCCACGTCCTGGTCTTCAACACAACGGATCAGCGCATCGTGAACCTGGCAGCAGGACAGGTTCTGGTTCTCCAGGACATGGGAGCGAGGCGCGTGCTGGGCTCCTTGAAGCAGGGGCCTCTGACGGCGGTGGCCACCAATGCAGCCGCGCTGACGGACTTCATCGAAGATGGCGCCATCCAGTTCCCAAACAATTCCCGGGACCCTGTGATTTTGGACCAGCAAGATACGAACTTTGGTCCGGGTGTGAACAAATTGACTGGCGAGGTGGACGAATGGCACTACACCGTTCACAGCGATGCCGGCAGCGACGCCGACCCTAACGACCTCGATTTTTGCTTCGTTGCCGAAAAGCACCTTAGCGGGCTGGACGCGAAAGTCAACGGCAAGGGGCACTTGAAGAACAATGGATTCTCATTCCTTGCGGATATTCGCGGAGACAAACTTCAGAAACTGCTCTTCACCGCGCCGGTCGAAGGCACCCTCAAGATGGATTGGGCCGTGGCCACAAACGGCTCGAACACCGGTATTGGGGAAAAACGGCTGCGGATGCCCACTTTCTTCAAAGAGCTCTTCGTCGCGAACCACCTGCCGTTCTTATATGAAATCGGCGCGAACTTGATTTTCACTCCCGGCTTGGGCGAGAAGAAAGCGGCAGTATCGGGAGGCTTCGAAATATCTTACGACGGAAAAGGTGGATTTACCGCTACGCCGAATGGAGCTGCACCGGTTGAACAAATGAAAGCCTCTCCGAAGTCAGTCGACAAGGTTACGTCCTCAGCCTTGGCGGCTCACGGGGTGGTCGTGGCCGTAAATACTCCGAAGATCGCATTCAGTTTCGGCACAGCCAGCTTCATGGAAGCAGTCCATTCGCAGGTGCCGGATGCGATCAAGAGCCACGGGAGCGCCGATGCTTTTGAAGCCCGGTTTTCCAGCGTCCTCTCCAAAGACAAGCCGGATTTCTTCAGGACGGAGGGCGGGGCTTACGTGCAATGGGTGAATGAGTATGACTATGCCGGTTCCGGACCCATGAGTGTCGTGCCCAACTGTAGTACTACGCACTTTAACCTGATCGCGTCCGGTGGATTTGACTCGGCCCTGCTGGGCATACCTGGCAAAGGCACATTTGAATTTTTTAAGAAGAGTGAAACGAATACCGATCCCGATGTCCCGGCCTGCAGGATCGGGCAGAAGTGATCGAAATGCGTTGTCGAACTCAGAGTCGGATATTGGCGCTACTACTGGTGCTCTCGTCAGTAGCCTGCCACAAGCATGGCACGGCGCCGCTGGCGCTTGAAGAATGCGATCCCGCCGGCTACATCGGCTGCATTCAGCAAAATGCGGTTTTGTCCATCCCCGTCACCAACACCAATCTTTTCCTGACCTATTCGAGCCGGTGGATGATTCGGCAAGCAGAACAAGGTTCCTGGGACGCGCGACCTCTTGGTCTCGGCGGTTGGTCCATCAATCTGGTTCAACGCTACGACCGTGCCAATCGAATTCTGATCAGCGGGGACGGCAGTTGGCGCATCGCCGATGGCGTGAAGCTACAATCGGGCGAATTGGCGGTGCCAAGCTATGACGGTGCGCTCGTATTCATCTTTGATTCCGCCGGACGCCACACTCGTACTGTGGATGGCCATCTGGGCACGGAGCTGATCAAAATCTCCTACGACAGCGCCGGTCAACTTCAGCAGTTGGATGGTTCAGTAAACAACCAGCCCGTGCATGTCTCCGTTCAGCGGGACGCAAGTGGCGCTCAACAAAGCCTTCTAGGAATCGACGGAGGAGCAACGCGACTCACTCTGAACAGTAGGGGATACTTAGTCGGAATCACCAACCCTGCCGGCGAAACAACACAGATCGCCTGGAACCCCGTGGACCTGGTACAGAGTGAAACTGATCCGGCCGGTAATGTTCAACGGTTCACATACGATTCTTCCGGACACCTAACGTCTGCGGTCGATGCCGACGGAGTAATGCAACGGTATGAGCGAAAAGGATCCGGCGACAGTCTGGAAGTCAGCATTGTGACTGCTCTGGGCCGACAATGGACCTACCGCACAGAATCCGTGAAGGGAGGCATCCGGCGCTCGTTCATCAGGCTGGACGGCACGGAAAACCGTCAGACTAGCGATCCGCGCGGCAATCGGGTCCTGGAACTGGCTGACGGGACAAGTTGGAATATCGGAGCAGTTGCGAACCCGGTGTGGGGCATGGCCTCTCCAATCCTCACTCCGATTGTGGAAACCCGGCCAGACGGCGTGACTTCACGAAGAGATGTCAAGTACAACCAGCAGGAGCAACGCTCCCTACCTTACATCCTCGCTGGTTCCGTTATCACCATGATCAACGGACAACCGTGGACGCAACACTTCGATCCAGCGCATCGCACTGCGGATATTGTGGACCCGAGCGGACGCCGAAGTGTTTTGCAATATGACGAGAGCGGCCGACTGCTGAGTTACTCCGCTCCGGGTGGGGCGCCAGTGTCATATGCCTACAATGGCGAAGGGCGCAGAAAAAGCGTCACAATTGGAACTGGCAAGCTTGCCCGAACTACGCGCTACACCTACGACGCCCGCACAGGACAGATCATTACTACCCGTCCTGATGGTGTTAACGAAAAGCGCGCGGTGGATAACGCCGGGCGAACTGTTATCTCTTCGATGGGAGATGGCTCGACAGTTGTTCTTGGTTACGATTCGGCAGGTCGAGTCAACCAGGTACAGCCTCCGGGTGGGTTGAATTTTACTTTGGGGATGAGCGCTGCGGGGCGTCCTACCGCATTTGTTCCTCCGATGGTTCAGGGGGATGCCTCGATTGAGACCAGTTCGTACGACAAAGATGGCCAGTTAACCGCCATTGCAGGTTTGGGCAATCGTGCCGTCGCCTACAGTTACGACTCTGCGGGGAGGGTTACGAGTTCAACTTTTGACCAGGGCAAGCGCACCTTTTCCTACGATGCTCATTCCGGATTGGTTACTCAGGTCTTCGATCCCAGCGGCGTAAATACGAGCTATGGATATACGGGCAGCGCACAAACCAGCCTGACCTGGTCGGGACCAATCCACGGTTCCGTCTCCACCGCACTTGATCCAGTTGGCCGTGTAGCTCGCGAAGCGGTAAACGGCAGCAACGACCTGGATTTCACTTACGATCCGGCGGGCAATCTCACTGGGGTCGGCCAGCTTTCCCTTTCGCGTGATCCAGCAACCGCTCTTGTGACGCATACGACACTTGGAGTCATCGAAACCCGGCAAGAGTTCGACGAATATAAGCAACTCGTCCGTCAGACTACAGCCGCGGCCGGCAAGCTACTGCTCGACGTGCGCTACACACGGGACGCTTTGGAGCGGATCAAGACGGTTACGCAAATCCTTGGCACTGGCAAGACCTCGGAAACGGAGTACTCCTACGACCGGGCTGATCGTCTGACCACGGTGCGAGTCAATGGCCGAGCGACTGAAACTTACCATTACGATGCGGTAGGGAACCGCGTCAGCCTTGTGCGAGCGAAAGAAAATCTTAAGGCGAGCTACGACGACCGTGAACGGCTCGTGAGCCTTGGCAATACTCAGTACAAGTGGATGCCGGATGGAACCTTGGCAGGAGTTGCGCACGGCCAGAGCGCATCGGCTTTCGTGTATGACGATTTTGGCGCTCTACGCCAGGCCAGCTTGCCCGATGGCCGCAAGGTCAGATACGTCGTGGATGCCGGCGGGCGACGAGTTGGGCGTGAAGTCGGCGGCAAACTCGTTGCCGGATATCTGTATCGGCTCGACGGATCCATCGCCGCTGAAACTGATGCCAGCGGCCAGATTGCATCCCGATTCGGTTACGACAATGGCGGGCATCTCGCCTTAGTCGAACACTCTGGTGTGACTTATCGCGTTATTACCGATTCTGTCGGCAGTCCGCGGCTGATCATTGATTCACGAACCGGGGCAGTTGTGGAGCAAATCGCATATGATGCCTGGGGCAATGTAACTCAAGATTCGGGGCCAGGATGGCTCCCCATCGGCTTCGCCGGAGGCCTGCACGATCCGGATACAGGCCTGATTCGCTTCGGAGCGCGCGACTACGATCCAGCGACCGGCCGCTGGACGGCAAGCGACCCGATTCGCTTCCAGGGTGGTGATGTCAACCTATACCGGTACGGGTTCGCGGACCCAGTGAATCGTACAGATCGAAAGGGCCTTGATTCTTCCGGAACGACGATCGTGATCGTGTCAGCAAGTTCGCCGCGCTTTCCTGATCCCTGGGCTAACTCGAACTCTTCTTCTACTTCTACCGATACACCGAACAGCAACCAGGGATCCAGCGGAAGTTCGCAGTTTCAGGATCCATTCGAAAATTCCGGTGGGCCGAACATGATCACAATAGTTTCTGGTTGGACTCGCCCTGCCCCACAAGGGGACGTGCAGATCGGACCGATTGACTACATTTATAATCCCCCGGGCGGCGGTACGATCGACATCACCCCAGTCAACGGAGGCTGGATGGAGACTGGACCGATCACTCAACTGCCGAACGGTGGTGGTGGTGGGGGTGGCGGCGGCGGGGGTGGCGGCGGGGGTGGTGGTGGTGGGAGTGGCGGCGGCGACGGCGGCGGATCAGGCGGTGGAGGCTCGGGCTCTGGAGGCTCGGGCCCAGGGGGCTCGGGTCCGGGCGGCTCGGGCCCGGGCGGATCAGGTCCCGGAGGCTCGGGCTCGGGCGGCTCAGGCCCGGGAGGACCGGGATCCGGCAATGGTCACGGGGATCCACATCTCGACACAATTACGGGCGCGCATTTCGATTTTCAGGCGGCAGGAGAGTTCCTGATTGCCGCCTCGCAAGATGGCACGTACGTGATCCAGGCGCGGCAACAGCCGTGGGGAACTCGGGTAGCGTTCAATACCGCGATCGCCGCCAATGTCGATGGCGACCGGATTGGAGTCTACGCCCGTGAACCATCGTTCCTTCTGGTGAACGGCTCGCCTGTAAACGAACTGACTATCGAGAAGCGTTTGCCCCATGGGGGTTTGCTGCAGCGCCATGGAGGAACGGTTAAACTTCGCTGGCGCTCAGGCGGCAGCCTCGCGGTCACACAAGTCTTCGACACGCTGAATTACAGTTTCCTCCCCAGCGCGGCCGAAGCTCCGACAGTATCCGGGCTGCTGGGCAGGGGTAATGGCTCATGGTACAAGCTCACCGGCCGAGATGGCAGCATGATCGGCACGACCGACCCCGATTTAGCGGCCAAACTCTACGAACACGTCGGAAATAGCTGGCGTGTTAAGCAATCCGAATCGCTATTCCACTACTGGCCCGGTGAGAGCACATCCACGTTCACGAACCTCAACTTTCCATCGCAGGAAGCGAGCGCAAACCCCATCAGCTTGACACGCTCCGACGCGGAAGCCATCTGCCGCGCTGTGGGAGTTCACACTCAGCCCACGCTTGATGACTGCATTCTCGATGTTGGGGTCACCGGCATGCCCGCCTTCGCAGCAGCGTCGGTGGGAATCGGCACAAATCGAGCAGCCACGCTCCGCACGCCGGGCGGATCGGCCGCGGCTGCAAATCCTCCGGCTGCTAGCGTTCCGGATACACCACTTCCGGTTCCCGATCATTACGAGATCAAGATCGGCGATACGGTCTCGACTGACCGTCCGGCAAAAGGCGCCGGCGCGATCTTGAAGACGGGACAGAAGCAGACGTACTCTTTTGCCGGCGAAGCCGGAGACAACATCTACGTCGCCGTTGGCCCGTGTAGCGGAACGCTGCCTGGTTTTAACCTTGTCAAGCCTGATGATGGCGTGCTCGATGGTGTGGGAGCGTGTCGAGATTTTGGTCCCGTAATGCTGCCAGCAGCGGGCACGTACCGCATTGTGGCTTCAGCCTCCGGCACTGCGCGCTACACTTTTTCATTGCGTACAGCTCTGCTCAATCAGTTCCCACTGAAAATTGATGACTCAATCTCGCCCGACCATCCGGCGGGAGCCGGTATCATCACCCAGGCGGGACAAAGACAGTCCTATTCCTTCACTGCGAAAGCAGGCGAAATCGTATATTTGGGCATTGGCCCATGCGAGGGCGCGGTTGTTTCCCTGGATATTCTTGCGCCTGACAACCATCGCCTGGATGGGCAAATGGGCTGTCACGATCTGGGCCGCGAAGTTCTGCCTCAGAGTGGGGCCTATCGCATTGTGGCAAGGACTGACAAGGATCCGGCACGTTATAGCTTCTCTTTGCGCTCAGTTCCGCCCGACCAGCACTTTGCAGTCCGGCTGCCGTTGACCGTATCGCCGGACGCACCCACGCGAGGCGCTGGGCGCATAACTGCGCAAGGGGCCCAGCAGTTCTATGACTTCACCGCGCCTGCCGGTTCCAGAGTTTCTATAGAAGGAAAGTGTAGCCAGCCCTGCCCTAACTTGGAGATTAGGGTGACGACGGATGGTGACACAAGCAGCCTCGGTCTGCTCGGTTTGAATCATCTCAACTTTGATTGGAAAGTTCCCTCTGGGGATAAATACACAATACAGGTTCGGTCCGATGGCTACA
>DASTCU010000275.1:0-4898 GCA_035710825.1 Candidatus Sulfotelmatobacter sp. | reverse complement strand
GGAAAAAACACTGGTTCCCGCTCAGCGAATCGGACACTACCTCAGGCAGTGACGATATCCTGAACGCGGGTGCGATCACGAGGTTTAACACCCTCGGTACCGCGTGGCTGAACGGCTTCACGGATGCCAGCGGGAACCAGTGGCTTCCTACCGTGTTCTCCCGCACGAAAAGCCAGATCAAGACCAATCCCACGACCGTCGTGGCCCCGACAATTACTGCCGTCGCTCTCAACAAGCGGCTCGGCTCGATGAAACACCGCAAGGTTCTCTCCGACTACTAACGCTTTCCTGAAAGGAGGTGCTGCATGTCGATCCTGTTAAACGGGGCCGTGGAAGGGCACGCCCTCGGAAAGCTGCTCATCACCGCCCTGAATTACTTGCGGCAGGGGAACCAGCCTTACGTTGACAGCCTGTTGTCAACGGATACCCCTGGAGTGATCGCGAGCACGCTGTACCCGGCCAACGGCGGGAATCTGGCGTTCTACGTCGCGAGGCTTAACGCTGGCGTGGTTGTGGTCCTCGTCAGCGGAATCGAGTCTCTGCAGGCTGCGGCAGGGCTTTATTCGGGATACTGGCCCGCGACAAACAACCTCGGCGGTAGCGTCAACTCGTGGTCACAGGCACAGGCGGACGCGATCAAAGCCCTACTCATCGCCAAAGGCTGGTGGGGCGGGTCCGCAAACTTCATCGCGGCCGGCCACTCTGCCGGCGGAACCGTTGCACCGATCTTAGCGGACACGATGAAACAGGCATTCCCGTCGTATCGGGTTTGCTGGCACACGTTCGGCTCGCCACGCCTCGGCATGCTCGATCGAGCACAGGTAGCGGAGCGAACGCCCGGCGCCCGATGGTTCTGGCATGCTGATCCCGTTCCGCTCTTGCCGTTGCGGTTCGCCGACGCTCCGTGGCTTGTGCCTGTGCTCGGTTACATCCCGCTCTTGCACGCCGGACTCTATGTCCACTGGCGAGGCGGATGGCAGCTCATTCCCGGTGAGGTCGGACACCCTGAGGAACTGCCGGTTGATGCTGCGGTGTCCCCTGTGACTAGTATCGCTACCTGGCTCGCGAACATCGAAAGCGAGCCGAACAGCGGGCACAACGTCCACGAGTACCAAGCCTTCATGGAAGCGGAATGTTCCCTACTGACAAACACCGACGTTAACCCGACGAGGTTGGAACCAGTGGAACAGCCCGAATCCCTGCAACGGCGGGTGGTCAACCGCGTCGAGGCTCAGTTCGCGGAATCTATCGCGAACGCTGAACACCGGCAGAACGCTATCCCCGTCGTCATCCCGACGCCGGAAGTTTGGAAGGCAGTTCGACAAGGTCGCATCTGGATAGTGACCCTCGGAGATCAGCAAATCGCGATCGCAGGGGGAAAGAAAGCGGCCCGCGGTTTGGCCCGCTTGATGAACGAAGCTTTCCGCCGGCTGCAGCGCACCGCGGTAGTCGATCCGACCGCGTTGACACAGCAGCTTGACGCCTACCTCGTCGCGGCGAGTGACCCGGCCGGAGCGTTCCGGCCGGTTATGAATACCACGTTTTAACCACGGCCGATCGGCCGGAAACCTCGGAGGAAGATCGATGAGCAAAGAAGGCAAACGGCCCTACTGGCAAATCTGCATGACGTGCAATCGGCGGATACATTCCGCCGAGCCGAACGTCTGCACGTGCGGCGATCGCATGATTGACGCCCGCGACCACGAGGACAACAAGCCGGCCAAGCACGAGCATGCCCACGCCAAGCCGGCCCCGGCCAAGCCGCCGGCAGCGTGAAATTGCTTGACACAGATAACCCGTCATGGGAGTATGTGTGTCATGGCTCGACGCAAGCGAAAGCAGCTCCGACAACAGACGATGCTTGAATGCGTCTGGTGCGGAGCTGCTTTTCTTGCTCGACGTCGGGACGCGAAGACGTGTAGCGGCCGGTGTCGATCGATGAAGTCGAGAAAATCTTGACTAGGGTGAAAAATGTTGGACGTCGAGCGTAGCGAGGTCAGGCACCATATCGAGATGGCCCTGGACGCACTACAGCGGGCCAGGGACGGCCTTGATCACGAGGAAGACGGCGGTATCACCGCGTTTAGCTATAGTGCTCGTCAGCTCGCGATCGCGATGCGTCAGATCGCATCCGCGTCCGAAACCCTCATTAGGGAGTTAGACGGATGACTTACGTTCAACCCCAATTCAACATCACCGTTAATATCTGGCGAGGCGGAAACGCGGTCACCAATCCGCCGGACCTTTCGCCGCTCGGCAACCTATCCCCTGGCCGCATCGTTGGCGTCAACACGGAGCTGGACCAATTCAGCTCGAACAACACGGGCGGAATGTGGCTTCGCCTGCCTGCTAACACCGACATCCGCGACAAGAAAGCGAGCACAGGCGAGGACACGGTAGAGGCCCCGGCCGGGTCGGGCAAGTGGTACAAGGCGGCATGGGTGGATGACATCGGAGCTGGCTTTACCAATGAACACCGGTTCGCCATGTTGCGGGCGGTGGGCCCATGGAATACGCCCTACGGCTCTGGCGGGGGCGGGCCAGGGGGCGGCGGCGGGGGCCAGCTCGCGGTAGTGACATGGGCAATTCCACCGACAGGGCTTGCGACATCGACGCCCCTACATTTCTCGTTCCCGCTCGATTCCACCGTGGTAGTCACCTACGCAGCAATCGACGCCGGCGGTCGGCCGAAGGTGGACGCGAACATCATACAAGGGCAAGTACCTCGTGCATTCACCGTAGGTATTCACACCTTGACTCTTTACCACTTTGTTCTCTACCAGCCCGCCGGCTCTACGATCGGTTCGGTGACAGATGAATTCAATACGAATTGCTGGCGGTGGGTGATGGGCTACACCATTCCCGGCATTGGCTGGTCGAACAACACGCAGAGCGGGAACAACGGAGCTGGTGGCCCCCCGATGTTCAACCCGCCGAACAACCCGTTCAGCAAACCCCTAGCGTTCGTGGACGAGGCGATAGCGTTCGACGCGGGGCCTAACCCGCCAACATTGGCAACGCCATACGTCTACAGCCCGATCACCGCCCCTGTGACCGCGTTCGCCACGAATTGGACCGTGTTGTGCGTGTTGACACAGAATCCACAAAGCCCGCCGCCAACGCCTACGCTTGGCCCCCTGATGGGCTGGAATAAGTGGGCAGTGGTCGCAGGGGAGTTAGCTTAGCCTGCCGGGTCCGGGGATCGCCCGGCCGCATTTCGGTCCCCGTCGTTGTCTGTGGCTTGGATGGATCAAGCTCCGGCCATCGTCGCCACTGACTCGCTTACGCGACAACTCGCGAGGCGGGGCCGGTGGACCGTCACCCTCCAGGGCGGCTATCTGGCCGCAACGCAAACCGGGGCGGTCGGCTCGCATCCCCGCTTACACACCCGCGGCAAATGCAAAGTGTTCAGCACCGCGAGCCGTCGCCGGCTTATCTACCGTATCGCCCGAATGAACTGGCAGAAACTCAAGTACACAAAATTCATTACGTTAACATACCCGGACGAGCTGTCTTGTCGCAGCATCCGCCGGCGGACGATCGATCGCGACACGTTCCACCGGATGATGGAAGAATACCTCGGAAGGCAGGTCGCGGCCCTGTGGCGGACCGAATGGCAGGTCAGGAAGACAGGCGAGATCGAAGGGCAGCCTATGCCACACGTGCATATCGCCCTGTTCGCAGAGCCGTTCATTCCCTGGCAGATCGTGCGGAACCGATGGCAGCGTGCGATCGGATGGAAAGGGTACGTCAGGACCGAAATCGAGCTGGCCCGCGATCCGGGGAAAACGGGGCGTTACTGTGCCAAGTACATGAGCGAACAAGATTCCCTTTCTCTTGTCATTGCGTCATATCTCAGTAGAGTGTGCGGCCGGCCCTGGGGGATCAAGCGGCCCAAACTTATCCCCTGGCACCTGGAAAAGGTGATCGAAGACGTCGACCCGGATGTGATCGTAGAAGCGAGGGCAAGGGCAGCTCGACGTTATCCGCCGATCGGCCAGCGGGCCAACGGGGGCTTTACGCTGCTCGGTGATGACGTCGGGAAACTTTACGACGCGATCGAGCAAATGGAGTGGACAGCCGGCCGGCCAGGGCGGTAGAATGTTCAGCACAACGACGGGGACACGGGCCACGGAGAAGCCTGCCACGACGAGGGCGGCTTTAGAATCTGTGGCCCGTTCCCTTTTCGGGGGGCTTCCCCCCGTCAAGGGAATGTGCTACAGATTCTAAAGCCGCCCTCGTCGTGGCAGGCTTCTCCGTGGCCCGTGTCCCCGTCGTCAGCCCCGCCGTTGTGCCGGATGCCGTCTACGGCTTCACCAGACGGGCCTAGAGCGTTAATAGTGCCCACACAGGTCCAGAACGCTCAGCACAAACGGGAGGGGATCAAATGCCGATTCCAGCGAACCAAATGTTGAACATCGAAATCCAAGTGCATGGCGTTGTCGGCGCCGGCGGCAGCGGCTCGCGGTTCTCGGATTTCGTGTTCCACTACGCAAGGCAGAATCCGGCCCTTGCGTTGCCAACAAAGGCACAGATCGACACCGCATTCCAAGCGGCGGTCGTGGTGCCGATGGGGGCCGCACTGAACGCTCGGTTCCTCCAGTCTCGCAACTCCATCCGCTACCTCGACGATGCGCTGGACGCGTTCGCCGATTTCTCCCATGCCGTCGTCGGGGCGATCGCGGGGGACTCCATGTCAACCATCATCGCCGCGTTCCACCTGGGCCGCACAGGTTTACGCGGCAAGAATTACCTAGGGAAAAAACACTGGTTCCCGCTCAGCGAATCGGACACTACCTCAGGCAGTGACGATATCCTGAACGCGGGTGCGATCACGAGGTTTAACACCCTCGGTACCGCGTGGCTGAACGGCTTCACGGATGCCAGCGGGAACCAGT
>DASTCU010000274.1:0-28855 GCA_035710825.1 Candidatus Sulfotelmatobacter sp. | reverse complement strand
ACGCCCCCTGGACAGAGCGGCCCTCCAAGGGTGCAGGTAGGAAACGAGCTGGCGCAAGCGCAGGCTTGGGACCGATATGGGCAGCACCGTGGCAGAGCGGCCCTTTAGGGCCGCGTTGCGGGCTTCGAAATTTAAGGGCTTTAAGCCCCCGAGGACACAGATCGAGGATTTATGGAAACTCTTTGGTTCATGATCGTCGCAGTCATGGTTGCCACCTACGTTGTGCTCGACGGATTCGATCTCGGCGCCGGCGTCATCTACTTGGGCGCCGCCAAGACCGCCTTCGAGCGCCGCAAGATCATCGGCGCCATCGGTCCCGTCTGGGACGGCAACGAAGTCTGGCTCCTCGCCGCCGGGGGCACGCTCTACTTCGCCTTCCCCCTGCTTTACGCCTCCAGCTTCAGCGGTTTCTACCTGCCGCTGATGATGGTGCTCTGGCTGCTCATGCTGCGCGGCATCGGCATCGAGTTGCGCCATCACATGCACAATCCCGTCTGGGTCGGCTTCTTCGATGTGATCTTCAGCGTCTCCAGCATTCTGCTTTGTATTTTCTTCGGCGCGGCCCTGGGCAACGTGGTGCGCGGCGTCCCTCTTGCCGCCGACCAGTACTTTTTCGAGCCGCTCTGGACCAACTTCCGCGTGAATTATGGTGCCGGCACAAACAACGGCATCCTCGATTGGTACACGGTCCTCACCGGCGTGATCGCGCTGGTCACGCTGACCGCGCACGGCTCACTCTACGTCGCCATCAAGACGGAAAACGGACTGGCCCATCGCGCTCGTACCACCGCGATGTGGGCGTGGCCGGTGCAATTGCTCCTAACCGTCGTCGGACTGATCGCAACCGTATCAATCCGTCCCGGCGTCCTCGATAATTACAGGCATCACATCATCGGATTCCTCATTCCCGTTATCGTCTTCGGCGCGCTCGCCGTGATGATGCACGGAATCATCAAACACTCCGACAAAATGGCCTTCGTTGCTTCGGCCATCTATATTGTCGGCATGCTGGTCGGAGCCGCCTTCGCGCTCTATCCCGTAGTCCTGCCGGCTAGCACCGACCCCGCGCTCAACCTCACGATCTACAATGCCAAGGCCGGCGAACACGGCCTCGCCGTCGGCTTCGCCTGGTGGAGTCTCGGCGCCATCCTCGCTTTGGGCTACTTCTTCTACCTGTTCCGCATGTTCCGGGGAAAAGTCAAGCTGCAAGGGGAAGGGTACTGAATGCCCTCCGTAAGAGCGGTTTAATACCGCACGGATCTGATTTCTTCAATCAGGCGCGCTATCATTCCCTCTACGCGAAGTGACCACCGAACTGCCTTGCAAGCTATTGCAGGAAAAGGAGTTGATTTGAGATTTGGTCAATGAAATTCTCGTCCCACGATCCTTGGCAAATGTAGCTAGTCTTCACGATTCCTGGGCTGGAAACGACTGTCTCCATAAGCCATTCTCTGTCCGAATCCGAAATTCGACTGACCGGAATTGGACGCCGGCCAAGCCATACCCTCTGGCGTCTGCAATCTCTCGCACTGAAAATAAAGGATCCTCCGGCAAACGCAGCGTTGGACAGCCAAGTGCTTATGTTCTCGGTTCGCAACCGGAGAAACACCGCGATGAATATCAGCCAAGATCTGCGCTATGCACTGCGGCAGTTGCGCATAAATCCAGCTTTCACCACCGTCACGGTTCTCACCCTGGCCCTGGGCATCGGCGCTAACACGGCGATTTTTACGGTCGTGAATGCTGTCCTGTTGAGCCATCTCCCGGTCAAACATCCTGAGCAACTGGTTTTCTTGACCAATCCCGACGAACAGGGAATGCAAGTAGGGTTTGCAGACGGCGACCGAGACCTTCTTACCTATCCCGAATTTCTGGAACTGGCGGGTAACAATGAGGCCTTCTCCGGCCTTCTCGCCGCTTCCAGTGAAACGCCAGACTTTGTGGTAGAGACCGACATGTCAGGCACGGGGGGCGAAGCTGCGCAGGCGAAGGTCAGCCTCGTGAGCGGCTCATATTTTTCTGTGCTGGGGGTAGATCCTATTCTCGGCAGATCGTTTACTCCTGAAGTCGATAAGGTTCGCGACGCAAATCCAATTGCGTTGATCAGCTACCGCTTCTGGCAGGACCGGTTCGCCGGCGATCCCAATGTGCTCGGACGTAGGCTGCGAATTCATAATACGAGTTTCGACATTATTGGAGTCGCCTCTCCGCAATTCCACGGCGAGACCGTTGGAGTTGCGCCCGACATTTGGATCCCCCTCAGCATGCAGTCTGAAATCTATCCAGCACGCGACTTTCTCTCGCAGGAAGCCAAGCCGTTTCACAAAACCGAATGGCTGCAAGTCATGGGACGGCTGAAGCCGGGCACCAGCCTTGCCCAGGCCAAAGCCAGCATCAATGCCGAGTTTCAGCAGCTCCTGCTATCGCAAACAGGGGGTATGTCGGCCGACGACCAACATCGCTTCTTAAATCAGCACCTCGCGGTGATGGAAGGGAGCCATGGCGCCTCCACGGTGCGGGCCGATTTCGGCAAGCCTCTGCAGATCCTGATGGCCGTGGTCGGGATGATTCTCCTGATTGCCTGCGCCAATGTCGCCAATCTCTTACTCGCTCGTTCCACCGCCCGCCGAAGGGAAATCGCTGTGCGGGTTGCCATGGGCGCCGGAGCCGGCCGGCTCTTTCGGGAAGTGCTGACCCAAAGCATTCTCCTGGCTTCCATCGGTGGCGCCGTCGGGCTTCTGCTCGCTTACTGGGCCGATGCCGCTTTGCTCCGGATGGTTTCCGGCGGCCCCATTCCCCTTCCTCTCGACGTGCGTCCGGATGCGAAAGTTCTGGCCTTCACACTCGGCGTTTCTGTACTCACGGGCGTGTTGTTCGGACTGGTTCCAGCACTCCGGGCCGGCCGGGTGGACCTCAGTTCCGTTCTAAAAGGGACATCGCGCACAGTCGCTGGCGCGGTCACTCACGGTGGCCGAGTGCCGGTTGGAAAAACTCTCGTGGTCGTGCAGGTGGCGTTGTCGGTCGTTCTTCTGTCCGTCGCCGGATTGTTTGTTCGCAGTTTTCAGAAACTGGTCACAGTGCAGCTGGGTTACGATCGTGATCATCTGTTGTTCTTCAGCATCAATCCGCTGTCGTATGGCTACAAAGGCGCCGAGGTCCCCCAGCTTTACACTGACATGCTTGCGCGCATTGTTGCCATTCCTGGCGTGCGCGGCGCTTCTTTCTCTGACAATGGATTGCTCAGCGGCAGAGACTCCAGTTCGCCCGTTACCATCGAAGGAGAAAAACCAAAGTCCGGGGCCACTCATCCCCGCTGGGATACGGTTGGGCCGAACTTTTTCTCGGCTACGGGCATCCCCCTGCTCTACGGTCGTGAAATCGGGCCGCAGGACACTGCTACAAGCCAGCGCGTAGGCGTGATCAACGCGACGTTTGCCCGGGAATATTTCGGGGATTCAAATCCCATCGGCAGGCGGGCCCGTGTACACACGACGTTTACTGACCAGGACTTCGTCATTGTTGGTGTCGTAGCAGATTCAAAACATGGTAGCGTTCGCGAAAAACCGCGCCCGCGTTTTTATATTCCGTTCCTTAACCCCATCGGCGAGGCAAACTCAGCAAACATCTTGGTTCGGACCTCTGGCGATCCCTCGGCCGTGGCCTCTGCGATTCGCGAGGTGGTAAAGCAAAGCGCCGCAAACCTGCCGCCTGTCGAAATTGAAACCATGAAGCAGCGCGTAGCGGACTCGCTGACCTCCGACATCATGATCACCGAACTCGCAGGAGCTTTTGGCGTGCTTGCTGTCGTGCTGGTGTGCATCGGGCTTTACGGAATTATGGCCTATGCCGTTTCCGGCCGTACCAACGAGATCGGGCTTCGCATGGCTCTGGGCGCGCAACGCAGAAATGTTCTTTGGTTGATTCTGGGGGAATCGCTCCTGCTCGTTCTGATTGGAGTTGCCATTGGTCTACCGGTGGTATTTGGAGCGGGGAAATGGATCGCGAGCTTGTTGTTTGATGTGAAGCCGGCCGACGTCGTTACTCTTGCCATGGCAACGGTGTTGATGTTCGTGGTCGGCACTTGTGCGTGCTACATCCCGGCGCGGCGCGCCATGCAAGTCGATCCAATGGAGGCGCTCAGGGACGAGTAGAGTGCGCGAGCTCAACTCCCTTCATCATCCGTCTGTATAATCAACTCTTGGGGTTGTACTTCAATCTTCAGTCATTCATTCCGGGAGTTGATCCTTTGAACGCACATATGCCGCATCAGCACGGACAAGGCCCCGCGCAGCAAGGGCCGCAACCGCTGCCCGGGGTAGACGCCATCATCGCCGTCGGGTCGGGCAAGGGAGGCGTCGGCAAAACCACCCTATCGGTGAACCTGGCCGTCGCCCTTGCCAAGATCGGACACAAGGTCGGCCTGCTCGACGCCGATGTCTACGGCCCCAACGTCCCGCTGATGCTGGGCGTGAACTCGCAGCCGCGCATGGTCGGCGAAAATCGCATCGAGCCGCTGGAAGCCTTCGGGGTGAAAGTCATTTCCGTGGGATTCCTCAACCCCGGCGACAAGCCGGTCATCTGGCGCGGGCCCATGCTACACCAGATTATCCGGCAGTTCCTCGGGCTGGTGGAGTGGGGGAATCTCGACTACATGGTCGTCGATCTGCCGCCTGGGACGGGCGACATTGCGCTCTCGCTGGTGCAGACGGTGCCGCTGACGGGCGCAATCGTGGTCTCCACCCCGTCGGATGTTTCGTTGCAGGACGCGCGCAAAGCCATCGAAATGTTCCGCCAGATGAAGGTTGATGTCGTTGGTGTCGTCGAAAACATGAGCTACTTCGTCTGCCCCAATTGCCAGCATGAGACAGACATTTTCTCGCGTGGTGGTGCGGAGGTGATGGCCAAACGATTCGAGGTGCCGTTCCTCGGTAACATCGCGCTCGATCCTGAAGTTCGCAAGTCCGGAGATGGCGGCAAGCCGGTGGTGCTCGAAGGCGAGAACTCGCCCCACGCGAAGTCCATCTACGAATTTGCGCGGAGGGTCGTCGACCGCATCACGGAAATCAAAGCCAACGCCCCCGCGAACGTAATCCAGATCCAATAAGAGCGAAACCACCGAGGACACAGGATTTTACAGAAGAATTCCTCTGTGTTCCCCTGTGACCTCTGTCGTTAGCTTTTCTTGAATCGCTCCAGCCGCCAAATGGCCTGGGGCACGCGATCCTTCAATATCAACTCCGCCATCATCTCCCCGACAGCCGGCCCATGCTTGAACCCGTGCCCGGACCCGCCTCCCAGCAGCCACACATTCTCATTCGCCGGATGCCGGTCCACAATGAAGTGACTGTCCGGCGTCTGCTCGTACTGGCAGACGCGAGTCTCGACCAGCGGCGCATCGCGCAGGGCAGGGAACCGGAATCCCACATACTCGCGAATGTCCTTTAACGTGTCTGGGCTGACCACCCGCTCGCCGCTAGTCGGATCGAACTCTGGCCCACGCGTGTCGTCGGCGATCTTGAACCCGCGCCGGTCGCTGCCCGGAATGCCATAGCGAAATCGTCCGCGATGATCGGCCCACACCGGCATGTGTGCGTCGCTGAAGCTCATATCTCCCGCGGGCGGACCGAAGAAAAACACATCCTGCTTGGTAGCTTGGACTAAGTTTCCGATCGCCTGAGGGAAGAGTTTCCCGAGCCAAGGGCCGCAGGCGAAGACGTAGCAGTCGGCCTTGACCTTCGTAGCGTCCGAGAGCGCGATCCCACGCAGAGGAGAAGTCTCAAGGTCGTCCGCCAACACCGCAACCTGGCGGTACTTGCCCCCCGCCGCGACGAAAGCCTCCACCACCCCCTGGCAACTGGCACGCGCCTCCAGATACCCGCACTCAGGCTCGAAGATTCCCCACCGAATGCCTTCGAAGTTAATCTGCCGCCAGCGCTTCTTCATCTGCGCCGCTGCCAGTTCCTGATACTTGATTTTCGCCGTCCGCAGATTCTCCACCGACCCGCGCTCGAACGCATCATCGCGCCCCGCCGCCATCCACAACACGCCGGTCCGATGCAAATGCTGGCGCTTCCAGCGCCGCTCATATTTCGCCCAGAGCTTGAGCGCCCGTGCCGCCATCTCCGTATAAGGCTGGTCCGGCCCATACGTCCCGCGCATGACGCGCGTCTCCCCGCCCGAAGAGGCCCGGGAATTCCCCGCTCCCCATGCGTCCAGCAGCGTGACCCGCGCTCCACGTTCCAAAAGGTGTAAGGCAGTCCACCCCCCGAACGCTCCGGCTCCGATGACTGCAACATGAGGCTTCGCTCTCATGGGAAGAGATAGAGCATACCAGTACCCCGTTCTTAGTCATCCCTGAGACAGGAGGATAGGAAAGTGCGGGCCGTCAACAGCCAAACTTGGCCAAAGTCGGTCGAGAAAGCATCATGTCTTGATCGTGCTGGATGGTCGGCAGTCCAGACATTGAGATCGTCTCTTGATAATTTCCGGATAGCCCGTCAGCCGATCCAAATGGTTGGCCAGGCCCCCGGTCCGCATTTCGACTACCGCGGTGACGTAATGGCGATGCTAAGCGTCTGCGATTCTGGAGCCGGCTTCGTCGTACTCCCACGCGTGTGACGGTTCATCCTCGGGGTCTGGTCGGATGTCCGGATTCTGCATGATCACTCGCGCACAAGTGTTCCATCGCAGAATGGCATCGTCGTTTCCGGGTATTGCGAAATTCATGGCTTTCTCATAGTGCTGCATTGCTTCCCGCAGCGCGTGATATGCGGACGCGCCGGCTCCAGCACCACCGCGGTCAATGCGTGCATTTCCCAAGCGTTCCCAGATGATGCCCTCGTAGTAGGCCCGCTCGTAGTTGCCCTTAATTTGTGCGAGAACCTCTTGTGCGGCTTTTGCATCCACGTGCGATTGGAATTGGTCGGTTCGCGCGAGCAGAAGCGAAATCAGCGCCTGCTGATGGTCTGGCACGATGGCCAGAATATCGAGGCAAATGCTCTCCGCAAGGCTGGGTTCATTCAATAGTCTGTAGCGCTCGACCTTCGCTAGCGCCTCAGGAATACTCTGCTCAGAAATGGATTTCAGTTCGAAATGCATAACATCTCCTATCGTTTCGAATTGCTGAATACCCGGAACAGTCTCGACAGCGGATCGAAGAAGCGATCCACGACCCGTTCCTTGAGCGGGATGATCGCGTTGTCGGTGATGGTGATGTTTTCAGGGCACACTTTGGTACAGCACTTGGTGATGTTGCAGAGACCCACGCCGAATTGCTTTCTCAGATCTTCAACGCGATCGCCTACATCCAACGGATGCATTTCGAGCGCGGCCGCATACACCAGAAATCGCGGGCCGATGAATTGTTCGTGCATGTGATGGTCGCGCAAGACGTGGCAGACATCCTGACAGAGATAGCACTCGATGCACTTTCGGAACTCTTGCACCCGTTCGACATCTTCCTGGGCAATACGCCAAGTGCCATCGGGCGCATCGGGCTGCCGCGGCTGGAACTTCGGGATGCGCTTCTTTACCTCGTAATTCCACGATACGTCCGTGACCAGATCCTTCATGTGCGGGAATGCCTTCATGGGTTCGACGGTTACAGGCCTATCCAGCGGGAGCGTGTTCAGCCGCGTCATGCACATCAATTTCGGCATGCCGTTGATTTCGGCCGAGCACGAGCCGCATTTTCCCGCCTTGCAGTTCCAGCGAACCGCAAGATCGCCGGCTTGTTCCGCTTGTATTTGATGCACGGCGTCGAGGACCACCATGCCTGCTGAGACTTCCGTAGTGTAGCCCTGGAACTTCCCTTGGCCCTTTTCCCCGCGCCAGATCCGAAACGTGGCCATCGCCATTACTTCATCTCCTGGACGATTTGCTGCAGATCTTCTCGCATCGGAGGAATGGTCTCGCGGGCCAGCTGCATTTCTCCACCGGTGCCTTTTCGCACCACGACGTTGAAGCCGCGGTACTGCTCGTCTTTGGCGGGAAAATCATCGCGGAAATGCGCCCCGCGGCTCTCTTTCCGCTCCAGCGCCGCCCTCGTAACAATTTCCGATACGGTCAGAAGGCTGTGCAGGTCAAGCGCCGTGTGCCAGCCCGCATTGTATTCCCGGTTTCCATCCACGCCCACCTGCTCGCTGGCAGCTTTCAACTCTCGAATGCGCTCGAGCGCCTGCAGCATCTCCTGTTCCTGCCGCACGATCCCCACCTGTTCCTGCATTACATCCTGCAATGTACGTTGTATGGCGTACGGATTGTCCGAACCCTTGCGCTCGAAAGGCCGCAGCGACCATTTTTCCGCTGATCCGAGTTCATCCGTTTTCACCGCGCCCAGCGAGTTCTCTTTTGCATAGGCCGCGGCGTACTCTCCGGCTCGCTTGCCGAAGACCAATAGGTCGGAGAGTGAATTCCCGCCGAGCCGGTTGGCGCCATGCAGACCTGCCGCACACTCCCCTGCCGCAAACAGGCCAGCCACGTCTGACATTTGAGAATCAGCGTCCACCTTGACGCCTCCCATCATGTAGTGCGTCGTAGGACCCACTTCCATCGGCTCCTGGGTGATGTCAATGTCGGCAAGCTGCTTGAACTGGTGATACATGCTGGGCAGCTTCTTCTTTATATACTCTGATGCATTCGGGATTCTCTCCTTGATCCACGCAATGTCCAGGAACACACCGCCGTGAGGACTGCCTCGCCCTTCTCGCACCTCCCGCCGGATGCAGCGGGCAACGTGGTCGCGGGTCAGCAGCTCAGGCGGGCGTTTCGCGTTCTTATCTCCCTGGGTGTACCTCCAACCTTCTTCTTCCGTATCAGCGGTCTGGTTGGCGTATAGCGGCGGAATATCTTTGAACATGAATCTCTCGCCATTCCGGTTACGCAGTACTCCTCCCTCCCCGCGCACCCCTTCTGTGACCAAAATGCCGCGCACGCTTGGTGGCCAAATCATTCCCGTAGGATGGAACTGCACAAATTCCATGTCCATGAGCGCCGCGCCGGCATGGTATGCCAGGGCATGGCCATCGCCCGTATATTCCCAACTGTTGCTGGTGATCTTGTAGGCCCGTCCAATTCCTCCCGTCGCCAGCACCACGGCTTTGGCACGGAACACGTGAAATCGGCCGCGCTCGCGATCGTATCCAAACGCGCCCGCGATCCGACCGCCGTCCTTCAGCAGCGTAACGACCGTGTGTTCCATAAAAACGTCGAGACCGAGATGGATTCCATGGTCTTGAAGAGTCCGGATCATCTCCAGACCGGTACGGTCGCCCACATGCGCGAGCCGAGGGTACCGATGGCCGCCGAAATTCCTCTGCAGAATTCGGCCATCGCTGGTGCGATCAAAAAGTGCCCCCCAGGCCTCCAATTCACGCACGCGCGCCGGAGCTTCCTTGGCATGCAGCTCCGCCATCCGCCAGTCATTCAGGTATTGGCCGCCGCGCATGGTGTCGGCAAAGTGCACCCGCCAGCTGTCTCGGTCGTCCACATTTCCCATCGCCGCGGCCACGCCACCCTCGGCCATGACGGTGTGTGCTTTGCCGAGGAGAGATTTCGAAATGACTGCGACCTTTACACCGGCGGCCGAGGCCTCGATGGCAGCCCGCAGCCCGGCTCCCCCGGCTCCAATGATCAGAACGTCGTGCTCATGCGTGACGTACTCGCCCACTAGACGATTCTCCAATCCGTCCAGATGCCCATCGAGCACATCCGCACATACAAATCGGAGAACGCTACCGAGAACAGGCTGCACCAGGCAAACAGCATGTGACGCCGGTTCAGGCAACCGACGCAATCGTAAACTCGCTTGCGCGCCGGCGCCCCCGCCAACCGATCACGAAAACCGCCGACCAGATGACGAAAGGAATGGCATCCCAGAGTGTAGGAACTCAGCAGTATGAGATTCGTCAACAAGACCAGCGTGCCGATGCCGATGCCAAACCGGCCGTCGAACCAGAACGCATTCCACACGTCCCGCGCCAGAATTGCGAGAAATACAAGCGCCAGATAAAGAAAATAGCGGTGGACGTTTTGCAGGATCAATGGAAACGAACGTTCTCCGAGGTATGTCTTCCGCGGCTCGCCCACGGTGCAGGAAGGCGGATCCGCCCAAAAAGCCTTGTAATAGGCCCCGCGATAGTAGTAGCACGTCACTCGAAAGCCGCCCGGCGCCCACAGAATGAGCAGGGCTCCTGTAACCCAGACAGGCATCCAGCTTGGGTTTGGACCAAACCAACCGGCGGAGCCGAACAATTCGGGCGAATAAAACGGTGAGAGATATGGTCCGAACCTGAAATGCTGTCCCTGCAGAGCTGCCCACGTCGAATAAACGATGAACGCCGACAATCCAAGAAACACAACCAGCGGCTGTACCCACCAATGATCGGCTCGCTGCGTATGTCCGAAACCCGCGCGCGACAATGGGACGTCAATCTGAGACATCGAGCCTCCTCACGCGTTCGTGCCGACCGTTTGTACCCGCTGCCAGCCAGATTGTGCTTGAGCACGGGCGGTAGCCATAATACAGCGAAATTCATTGTCATTGTTTTCCGAAACGACGCCTCAGTAAATCGGGGAGCAGCAATGGAACCCGAGAACACGGACGCAATCGAAGTCCGGTACGAGCGCGCTATGGTACAGTTTTTGAGACCGCTAGGGTGAAGACTGGCCGTCTGACTGGTTGGAACGATGGGTACAGGACGTGAGATTCGCAGCTATGACTATGTGAACCGTCCCTACGAGCGCGTCCGCGATGCGTTGAGGCAGAACGCACTCACGGTGTTCCAGTCGGCCACGAAGGCGGCTGCTTCCCGGGCGCAATCGGTCGCTGCTGAACTGCACGTTGACTTTGGCGGCATTGGGGTAAAGACCGACATCAATATCTCCGTGAAAAACATTGAGGAAAAGATGGTTGATGCCGCCTCAACTCCGAGCACGCGCTTACTGCTGGAATGGGAGGCCGCGACCATGCCGAGATTGTTTCCGTTTATGAAGGGCGAGCTTTCCGTGTACCCGCTGACCTCGACCGAAACGCAGTTGGATTTCTCCGGCGTTTACCAACCGCCTTTCGGTGCCGTGGGAAAAACCATGAACGCGATCGTCGGCCACCGCATCGCAGAGGTGTCAGTGCATCGCTTCGTTAGCGACGTGGCCGGATATCTCCGGCAGGCTCTTGCCTAGATAACCATACCCTGTCGAGGACCTTCGCGATTTGCCCGTATTTGCCTCGTTGCATCGGCCGTCGCGATTACATCATTATCATCCGCGTGTGCTCGCAGCCCAGTCCCCGCCTTGACAGCCTCCTACCCCCTTCCTAGAATCCTATCGGGATCAGAATGATGATCCAAAACCTAAGCTTCTGCATCTAAAATAGTTAGGTAAAATAGATTCGGATGCAGTTTCTCCCCTCGGCCCACGCCGCTCGGATTGAGACAACTGACAGATTGACGTATGCCCGCTGACCCTAATATCGGGAACCGCGAACGCGAAATTCTGACCGCTATCGTCGAGACCTTCATCTCGACGGGCGAGCCGGTCGGCTCGCGCACGCTCGCGCGCTCCAACCGCGAGGGGCTAAGTCCGGCATCGATCCGCAACGTGATGGCAGACCTCTCCGACGCCGGTTTTCTCGAGCAGCCGCATGCCTCTGCCGGACGCGTCCCCACGACCGAAGCCTATCGCTATTACGTCGAGCAGATCTCCGGCAACGCCCGCCTGGCCCCGCAGGAAGAGACGATGATCTCCGACTCGCTCGCCGGCATCACCGACGTGCAGGAATTCATGGAACGCACCTCGCACGTGCTCTCGCTGATCTCGCGCAACGTGGGCGTAACCATCGCGACCAGCGGTCCCAAGAACGCGCTCGAGCACGTCTACTTCTCGCGCCTCGGCGACCAGAAAGTGCTGGCCGTACTCGTGACCCGTTCCGGCCTGGTGCGCGACCGCGTCCTTCGCCTCGATCTGCCGCAATCCGATCTCGACCTTGCCGCGCGCTACATCAACGAAAATTTCCGTGGCTGGACCATGGAATCGATGCGCTCCGAACTCTCCCGCCTCATCGAAAAAGAGCGCAGCGAATACGACCGCTTGATGAATTCCATCGAACAGCTCTACAAGCAGGGAGCGCTCGCCGCCGAGCAGGGATCGCAAGTCGTATTCGTCGAAGGTGCGGCCAACCTGGTCACGGGCGAGCAAGACCGCCAGCGCCTGCAGGAAATGCTCAAGACGCTCGAGGAAAAAGAAAAAGTGATCCAGCTCTTGAGCGCTTATCTCGACGTCAAGCAGGAAGCAGTCCGCGTGGTCATCGGGCTCGACCAGGCCCTGCCCTCGATGCAGAATTTCGTGCTGATCGGCGCGCCGGCACACGCTGGAAACGAAGTCATGGGTTCACTGGCCGTAATCGGTCCCACGCGGATGGATTATCAGCACACCATCACCGCAGTGTCATACATTGCGCGTCTCTTCGACAAAATTTTGAATGAATCGGAGTAATACTGCAGTCATGGGGAAATCGAACGGAAAATCAGAAAGAGAAAGGGCGGGTCTTGATCTCGAGCACGAACTTCCCGCCGGAGATGGCGACGAGCCATCCACTGCCAATCCCGCTCCCGCAGCGCAGGCAGCCGAGGTTTCCGGCGTAGAAGCCGAACTGCAAAGAGTTAAAGCGGAACGCGATTCGTTACTGGACCGTCTGGCACGCGCGCAGGCCGAATTCGAGAACGCCCGCCGCCGCGCCGCCAAGGAGCAGCAGGACTTCCGCGACTTCGCGACCGTGGACGCCATCAAATCCTTGCTCCCGGTGCTCGACAGCTTTGAGCGCGCCCTGCAGGCCAAGTCCGAGCCTGCCGACTTTCGTGCCGGCGTCGAACTCATCTATAAGCAACTGCAGGATGTGCTCACCAGGCTTGGAGTGCGGCCCATTACGGCCAAGGGAGAGCAGTTTGACCCGCACGTGCACGAGGCGATCGAGATGGTCGAAACTCCGGACGCGGCCGATCACGAAGTGATCGAGGAATGGCAGCGCGGCTACAAGTTTAAAGATCGCCTGCTACGTCCCGCGATGGTCAAGGTCGCGAAGAATCCAGGCAAATAAGCTCCAACGCTCTACCGCATGGTCCTGGCACGCTGAAGTTGTCCCTGAAGAAAGGTATTTTTGACCACCAACGCAAAACGCGATTACTACGAAGTTCTAGGCGTGACCCGCGCGGTCACCGAAGCAGAACTCAAGAGCGCCTATCGCAAGCTGGCGCTGCAGTACCATCCTGACCGCAATCCTAATAATCCGGACGCGGAGGAAAAATTCAAGGAAGTCAGCGAGGCCTATGCCGTGCTCGCAGACTCCGACAAGCGCGCCGTGTACGATCGCTATGGCCATGCCGGACTGGGCGGAGCCGCGGCCCAGGGTGCAGGCTTCGATCCCTCCGTCTTCCAGGATTTCAGCGACATCTTCGGCGAGTTCTTCGGTTTCGGAGACATGTTCGGAGGTGGCGGCGGACGTCGGACCAGCCGCGTGCAGCGGGGCGCCGATCTCCGCGAAGATTTGACCCTCGAATTCGAGCAAGCATTTTTCGGTACCGAAACTCGCGTTACCGTGCGCCGCCACGAAGCCTGCGAGGAATGTCACGGCTCCGGCGCAGCTCCCGGCAAAGGCCCCACGACCTGCCGCTCTTGCAACGGCCGCGGCCAGGTCCGTTACCAGCAAGGATTCTTCAGCATCGCCCGCACCTGCCCCACCTGTCAGGGCTCCGGCAATGTGATTACCGATCCCTGTCCGAAGTGCAAAGGCGAAGGCCGCTTGTTGCGCCAGCGCACCGTGGACGCCAAAGTTCCGGCGGGAGTTGAAGACGGAACTCGCATTCGCTTTGCCGGCGGTGGCGAAGTCGGCCCCTTCGGCGGTCCCGCCGGAGACTTATATGTCGTCCTGCATGTGAAGGAGCATCCCTTCTTCGCGCGCGAGGGCAACGATCTGCATTGCGTCGTGCCGATCTCCGTGTCGCAAGCAGCGATGGGCACTGAAATTCGCGTCCCTACCATGGACGGTGAGCACACCCTGAAGATTCCCGAAGGCACGCAGCCTGCCACCACGTTCCGCATCCGCAATAAAGGCGTGCCCGTCCTCAACGGGCACGGCAAGGGCGATCTCTATGTCGAAGTCCGGGTGCAGGTCCCGACCAAGCTGAACAAGCGCCAAAAAGAACTGCTGCAGGAACTCGACGCCCTCTCCAAGGTCGATAATCAACCGCTCCTGCGCTCTCTTCTCGGCAGGGTGAAAGACATCTTCGGATGATTCCCAGGTGGAAGAGCGGCCCTTCAGGGCCGCGCACGGCGTTTTGGAACGACCGGGCTTTAGCCCCCGCTTTAGCGATTCCATGACCCGCCGCCGATGGATCGCCGACGAAGTCTCCGATGATCACGCCGCCCTCACCGGCACCCACGCCGATCATCTAACCCGCGTCCTGCGCGCCCGGGTCGGGCAGGAGTTCGACATCATCGCCAGCGGCGTCGCCCGTCGTGGCAGAATCGCGTCAATCGCAGAGGGTCGCGTCGAATTCGACCTCGCCGAAGAGATCCCCGCAGCCCCCGCGGCAAACCTCACATTGCTTCTCGCCATCTTTAAGTTCGATCGCATGGAGTGGGCCATCGAAAAATGTACCGAACTCGGCGTGAGCCGGATTGTGCCCCTGATCGCTCGCCGTACCGACGTTTACCTGGCCTCCGCCTCGGCCAAACGTGCCGAGCGCTGGCGGCGAATCGCGCTACAGGCCGCCGAGCAATCCCGCCGCGGCATCGCCCCCGAAGTTGCCTCCCCCGTCAAGCTCGGCGAAGCCGCTAAAATTCCCAGTCCATTGCGCATCGTCCTCGCCGAAACTGAGGACCAGACCATGCTGCCTGACTTATGCGCCGAGCATCCCACCGAAGGCGAAGTTCTTCTCGCCGTCGGTCCCGAAGGCGGCTGGACTGAAGAGGAACTCGATATCTTCAAGAAAGAAGCTTGGTTCTCAGCTTCCCTCGGCCCTACCATCCTCCGTGCCGAGACCGCTGCCATCGCCGCTACGGTGCTCGCAATCTCGGCCCTGAATCGCTAGATTGCACGCGAGCATCTCCTAAGAGAAAATCGATGCATGAACAAAGGACACATCTATTTCGAAATTCAGGCCGACGATCCTAAACGTGCCATCACTTTCTATTCCCACACATTCGGATGGAAGTTTTCTGAGATCAAAGGCCTTCCCATTCCGTACTGGACGATCGAAACCGGCGGCTCGCGCGGCGGCCTGCTGCAGCGTCCCGCTAAGACGCCGCCACCTCAATGCGGCACCAATGCTTTCGTCTGCTCGCTTGAAGTCGAGAACTTCGACTCGACCGCCAAAATCATCGAGCAACAAGGCGGCATTGTCGCCCTGCCCAAATTCGCCGTCCCCAACACCTGTTGGCAAGGCTACTTCGTCGACCTCGAAGGCAATACCTTTGGCATTTTCCAAGTCGACCCGAACGCAAAATAGCTCGTCGAACGGCCACAATCACCGGCAATCGTAGCGCCGGCGTCCCGCCGGCTGTCGCGAGGGCGTCACGCCCTCGCCGCCGGCTCCATCTACACTGACTAACCACTAACCACTGACCACTGATCACTGACCACTGATCACTGACCACTGGTCACTGGCCACTGACCCCTGACCCCTAGCCCTGACCCCTGCCCCGCAAAGTGATATCCTGACCCGCAATGCCGTCCCAGAAGTTAAACTCCCGTCCAACACCGTTCACCCCTGACGATCGCCAGCGCGCCGCCATCGAACACGTTCACGGCCCCCTGCTGGTCGTCGCCGGAGCCGGTACCGGCAAAACCTCGATCCTCACCCACCGCATTGAATACCTGATCCGCGAAGGCCACGCCCGCCCCGACGAGATCCTTGCCCTCACCTACACCGTCAACGCAGCCAGGGAAATGCGCGAGCGGGTGCAGAAATTGCTAGGCGGCAAGCCGATCCAGGCCCATACCTTCCACGACTACTGTCTGAAACTGCTGCAAGGTGTAGACAAAGCCTTCGATGTCCTCGACGAAAAAGATCTTTGGATTTACCTTCGCCGCCGCCTCCGCGAACTCCGCCTCGAGCACTACGTGCGCGCCGCCAACGTCGCCCAGTTTCTAAATGATCTGCTGGAGTTCGTTAGCCGCTGTCACGATGAACTGGTCACGCCGGAGAAATACGCGCATTATGTCGAGCGTCTCGAACGCAAAGAAGTCCCCATCCCGCGCGTTGCGAAGTCCAGGAATGTGCTCGACGACGCCGAAGTTCTCGGCCGCTGCCGCGAAATCGCCCGGGTCTTCTCCACGATGGAACGTTGGCTGCAGGAAGAAAATCTCGGCACCTTCAGCCACATGATCACCCGCGCCCACGACTTGCTGGCCAACGATGAAAATGTCCTCGCCGCAGCTCGTAGCCGCGCACGGTTCATCCTGGCCGACGAATTTCAAGACGCCAACTTCGCGCAGATCAAAATTCTCGCCCGTCTCGCCGGGCCCGGTGGAAACATCTTTGCCGTGGGCGATCCCGATCAGTCCATCTATCGCTTCCGCGGGGCTTCCAGCGCAGCTTTCGAACTGTTCCATCGAAATTTCTCCGATGCCAAGCTCGTGGTCCTCGAGAAGAATCGCCGCTCGACCACTCCCATCTTGCGCACCGCATTCGCTCTGATCGACAAGAATCCTCCAGTCTTCGCCAGCCAGGCGCACAGCTCGCTCAGATACGATCGTGCCCCATTGCAATCCGCGCGCGAAGAGGAAGCTACGAAAACCGGCACCCAGTTGCCCAGCCCCGCCGTAGAGGCAATCGTTCTCAACAGCAGGGACACCGAGGGGCCTGATCTCGTTGCCTACCTCCGCGACGCCCAACGAAAGACGCGCTGCAAATGGTCCGACTTCGGCATCCTCTATCGCTCCCACGCGCACCGCGACGACCTTGTGCAGCGACTCGCCGAAGCCGAAATCCCCTTCGTCATCGAAAGCATGGACATTTCCGACACCTCGGAAGCCCGTGATCTTTTTGCCTGTCTCAACGCGGTCGTCTCTGCGGGCGACGATGTCAGCGTATTTCGTGTCGCCGGACTTCCGTGCTTCCATGTCGATCCCGAACAGTTGCGCCAAACCATGCGAGCCATCGCCCGCGACAATCGCGAAGCCCAGGTCGTCCCGCTGTCGTCCGCTCTCGATCGCGTCACAGGCGGTGCTGAAGTGCTTGCCGCCATCCGCAACGCCCGCGAACAAATCGCGCGCCGCAACGCAAAGGCGCGCGCCGCCCTCGACATTATCGTCAAACAATTCGCCCTCGATGCCACCTCGCCCGTCATTCAGGCGGCGCTGCATTTCGTGGAGGCATGGGAACAGAAGAGGATCAATCGAACCACGGACCTGCATGAATTGGTCGAGTACCTCGGATATTTCCGCGAAGCCAACGGAGTGATCCCGCTGGAAACGCCGGAAAACGAAAACGCGGTTCGCCTCATGACTGTACACGGCGCCAAGGGCCTCGAATTTCCGCACGTGTTCATCCTTCGCGCCAACTCAGGATCTTTTCCCGGCGGTTACAAGGAGACCCTCGTCGCCTTTCCACGAGAACTGCGCGATGCCGACTCTCTCACCGAGGCCGACGACAAAACCCTCCACGGACAAGAGGAACGCCGCCTCTTCTACGTAGCCATGACCCGCGCCCGCGACTCCCTGCATATCTACGCGAAAGAGGGCACCGGAAAGAACGACAAGACTCCTCCCGGATATGTGCGCGAACTGATGGCCAACCGCGCCCTTGATCCCTGGTTCCGCGCCGTTCCCGCAAGGGGCGCGCAAGCCACGCTCGATATCGCCGCGGCCGCCTCTCCTCTATACCCTGCCGAGTCTCAGACCACGGCCTGGTTCGAGTTGCCTGTGCTCGATGGATTGCACAAGCGCCTCAGCGCCTCCGCCGTCGACACCTACGAGCGCTGCGGCCTGCAATTCAAGCTTGAGCGCGACTGGCGCATCCCCGCCAAGCCTGCCGCCGCCATGCAATACGGTGCCGCGATTCATCGCGTGCTCAAAACCTATTTTGATTCCGTACGCCTGGGTCGGCCCAAGACCGCCGAGGAACTCATCGATCTCTTCCGCCTCGATCTCGCCGCCGCCAATCTTCAGGATGTCTACCAGCGCGAACTATACGAGAAGCTGGGGATCGCTCAACTGACCCAGTTCCTATCGGAAGCTCAGCAGATTCCTGCTTCCCAAATCCTGCAGACTGAGGAATCGTTCGAAATCCACATCGGGGAGACGATCGTTGTCGGCCGCATCGACCGCATCGACAGCCGTCCCGACGGCACCGTCGCCATCGTCGATTACAAAACCGGAAAAGCCCGCGACCAGGAAGACGCGGATGAGAGTCTGCAGCTATCGCTCTACGCCATCGCCGCTCGTGAGAAGTGGGGATACAAAGTAGGAGCGCTGATCTTTCACAACCTCGAAGAGAACGTCCCGGTCATCACTCTCCGCTCCGACTCTCAACTGCTTGATGCGTGCCAGCGCGTGAAAGACGCCGCCAAGGGAATTGCCGATGGAGTGTTTGAAGCAAAGCCCGGCAACCATTGCAACTTCTGCGCCTACCGCAGTCTCTGTCCCGAGAAGGAGAAGCGCATCCCACACCGGGCGGAAGCCAACGTCGCGCGCTCCAACTAGTCCGAAACCCCGAAACCTTGAAACCTTCCTCCAAAAAACTTAGGGGACGCATTCGGCGTCCCCTTTTGACTTCGTACTGAGCTTGCTTTAGTGTTTCTTTTTCTTCTTTGCCTTTTTCTTGGTTGCCATGGTTCCTATTCTCCCTTCCATTTTTCATGGAAAATGTCGCAGTGGTCTTCTACTGCAACTAGTTGATGTATAGAGTTAATGAAAAATGAAGTCAAGAAAAAAATGATGAGCGATTCGCGCCAGTCGTGACACCAAAGTCACGGAACAGAAATTTCTTTGCCAAATGTCAACCAAAATTTTTATCAATGCGCTCACCGGGTCTCAGAAATTTCCTGTATAGCGCCTCGTGACTCGTCGTGGCAAGCACCTATCGCGAGATGAATGGCCCTCTCCCCGCATCGTGATCAAGCGCGCTCCCTTGCTGACCGAGAAACAATTCTGGCTCTGCAGCATCTATAATGAAGCCAGCGAAATTCTTCGCAGGAGCCCGATTTCATGGCCTCTTTTGATGATGCCGTCATTCTCTCCGGCTGCCGCACTCCGGTCGGAAAATTCCAGGGAAGCCTCTCCGATTTCAGGGCGCCGGAACTGGGAGCCATCGTGGTGCGCGAGGCCGTCAAGCGCGCCGGCATCGATCCCGCGCAAGTCGACGAGTGCATCATGGGCAACGTCGTCTCCGCCGGACTCGGTCAGAATCCCGCGCGTCAGGCTGCAATCTTCGGTGGACTCTCTCCCGCGACAGGTGCCATGACAATCAACAAGGTTTGCGGCTCGGGATTGAAATCGGTCGCTCTCGCCGCGCAAGCGGTGCAGACCGGCAACAGTTCCATCGTCGTTGCCGGCGGCATGGAGTCCATGACCAACGCTCCTTATCTTCTTCCGCAAGCGCGCAAGGGATACCGCCTGGGCAACGCTCAGATAATCGATTCCATGGTGCACGACGGCCTCTGGGATATCTACAACGACTACCACATGGGCATCACCGGCGAGAACGTCGCGGAAAAATACGGCATCACCCGCGAGGAGCAGGACGAGTTTGCTGTCAACTCGCATCGCAAAGCCATCTCCGCCATCAAAGAGTGCCGCTTCAAATCGCAAATCGTTCCAGTCGAGATTCCCCCGAAGAAGAAAGGCGCGCCTCCTACCTTTTTTGAAAAAGACGAAGGTCCCCGCGAAGACACCACCATTGAAGTTCTGCGCGGCCTCAAGCCCGCCTTCAAAAAAGATGGCACCGTCACCGCCGGGAATGCTCCCGGCGTCAATGACGGCGCAGCCGCGGTTGTCGTGACCAGCGCGCAACGCGCCATGGAACTCGGCGCCAAGCCCATGGTCCGCATCGTCGCGCAGGCCACCAGCGGCGTCGAACCCAAATGGGTCATGATGGCCCCCGTCGGCGCAGTTCGCCAGATTTGGGAGAAGACCGGCTGGAAGAATGAAGATGTCGACCTATATGAACTGAACGAGGCCTTTTCGGTTCAAGCCCTCGGCGTCATGCGCGAACTCGGCCTGAATCCCGACAAGGTCAACGTGAACGGTGGAGCAGTTGCCATCGGCCATCCCATCGGTGCGAGCGGCGCCCGCGTCCTGGTGACGCTCATCTATGAAATGATCCGCCGCGACGTGAAGCGGGGTATTGCAGCACTTTGCTTAGGCGGAGGTAATGCAGTTGCAATGGCGGTCGAGCGATAACGAAACCACGTAGGGACGGACGCATTCGTCCGTCCCGGCCATCGCGAAATGCGGCGTTGCGCATCCAACTTTTATCGGGATAGAGTCGTCCCCCGCGCGAGGCACTATGCCCAACCGTCTTGCCGTACTCCTGCTCCTGACAACCTCTCCAATACTCGCTCAGACTCGCTTTGACGGAACCTGGATGATGAAGATGGATACCCTCCAATTCTCCGGCACCCCGGAGGAATATCTGGTCGACCAGGGCCTGTATCGCTGTTTGAGTTGTGTCCCTCCTGTCGATGTTAAGAGCGATGGCAGTGACCAAAAGGTGGCGGGTCACGATGCCTACTACGACACGATGTCCGCACGGATACTCGATGAGAGGTCCGTCGAGTTCATCTTTAAAAAACATGGCAAGGTGGTCGCCCGATCTAGTGAGACCGTATCGCCGGATGGAAAAACCATGCTCGAAGCATTCACCAATACAGCCGACCCAGACCCAGTCATCGGCAAGGCAGGATTCATTCGCGTCGGTGACGCTCCCGCCGGTGCTCATGCGCTCTCAGGCAAGTGGCAAATGCGAACCATTAAGAATGCCACGGAGGCTGGGACCTTGACCACATATCGTTCCATCCCCGGCGGCCTGAAAATCCTGAATGGCCGGCAAAGCTATGATGTGAAGTTCGACGGCAAGGATTACCCGATCGGCGGCGACCGCCATGCGACCGTCTCCCTGAAGCTCATCGATGACTTCACCATGGAGGAGGTGGACAAGAACGATGGCAAAATCCTGACCATCATCCGCATGAGCGTGTCTCAGGACGGCAAAACCATGAAAGTGGAATCGTCAGACAAGCAGCGGGGCGGCACCATGACCTACACAGCCGAAAAAATTCCGTAGAGGTCCTCTGTGCTCTCTGTGGTTGAGAGTGAGACCTTAGCTTCCCGTCGGCAGCGTCAGTGTAAACACCGCCCCGCCATCCGGAGCATTCGCCGCCTCAACGCTGCCGTTGTGCTCCTTCATCACCGACTTGCAGATGCTCAACCCCAGCCCCGTGCCACGCCCCGGCCGCTTCGTCGTGTAGAACGGATCGAAGATGCTGGCCAAATTCTCCTTCGGAATGCCCGGCCCGTCGTCATGGAAGCTGACCCAGACCGATCCTTCTCCCTTGCCCAGGCGGATGCGCAACGTGCCCTTCTCCCGTGCCTCGCGGATGGCCTGCTCCGCATTGACAATCAGGTTCAGAAAAACCTGCATCAGCTGATGCGGGTCGCCCAACGCATAGGGCACTCCCAGTTCTTTCAGAAAGTCGACCGTGATGTTGTTCTTGCGCAGCGAATAGGCATGAAGATTCAACGTGCGTTCCACCAATTCGACCAGATTGATCTTGCTCTTGCCGGGCGCTGGGGGCCGCGCAAAGTACGTCAGGTTCTGCACGATCTCCGCTGCCCGCCGCGCCTGCTGCTGCAGCATCGCCAGTTGCTTCCGCGTGACTTCGTTGCTCTCAGTATCTTGCAGCAGTTCACTCACGCCCAGGATGCTCGTCAGCGGATTGTTGAGCTCATGCGCCACCCCGCCAATCATCGCTCCCATCGCCGCCAGCCGCTCGCTCTGCACCACCTGCTGTTCCAGCTTGCGCTCGATCGTGATGTCGCGCACCGACATGATCACGCCGCTGATCTTCCCTTCCGCATCTACCAATTGGCTGCCCGAAGCGCGCATCGTCCGCCAGTTCCCGCTCCGGTGCCGTGCGCTGTATTCCGCAGAGCCGAACACCTGCTTGCCCGAAACCACATCGCGATACAGCGCGGCCAGTTCCGGCGAATGATCCTCCAAATCCGTAATCTTCTTGCCGATCATGTCCTGCGGTTCATAGCCCAACAGATCGCGCGCCCGCGCGCTGGCAAACGTGTATCGCTCTCCCAGGTCCACCACCAGAATCAGGTCCGGGAAACTCTCCAGCAGCCGCCGCCGGAACTCCTCCTCCTGCGCCAGCTGCCGCTCCATACTGCGTTTTTCGGTGATGTCAACCAATGTTCCCTGGTAGCGGATGATATTCCCCGCCGTGTCCCACACCGCCCGCGACGAATCTAGAAACACCGCCCGCTTTCCATCCTTCCGCCGCAACCGGATCTCGCGCGTCCTGATTCCTCCGCGATCGTCCACTGCCCGCCCCAGCACCGGTGTCGCCGAATCGAAATTCAAAGCCGCAGGATCCGCCAGCAATAGATCCTTTTTCTCCTGATATCCCAGCATGCTCACCAGCGCCGGGTTCGCGTCCAGCAACTGGCCGTCCGGCGTGCTGAAGTACACGCCCTCCTGCAACGTCTCGAACAGCTCCGTAAAGCGCAATTCCTTCTCGCGCTGCTCGGTCACATCGCGCCCGAGCACACTCGCGCCCACGACCTCATCGCCCTTAACAATTCCATTGATCACGCAATCGAAATACAGCTGGCGCGTGCTGTCCTTCAGCCGCAGCCGCAGCGTTCCCGCCCAGCGCTTTTTTTCCATGAAGCGTCCCAGGCTGCGTTCGGCATCTTCACGCGTCGGTTCATCGATTAAATCGAAGATTTTTCGCCCGACGAGCTGGGAGTAGGGCAGCCCAGTCAACTCGCTGATGCGCTTGTTGACCGTCCTTACCGTGCCATCAAGCGATAGCGCGCACGCCGGGTCATCAAAGGAATCGATCAGCTCCTTAAAATTGCGCTGCGAGCGCATGATGACCTGGCTGAGCTGGTCGAGTTGCTCCTCCGAAGGCGCCGCGCCCACATGCTCCTGTAGTCCCCGCAGCGCCCCCTTGAGTTCGTTGACCTCGCGCCGCCGACCGGCCGCATACACCGCAAACAGCACCGACAACAGCAACAACCCCAGCGGGATCAATCGCAGATGATAAGGAATGTTCTCCAGACGTTCCCACAGCAAAGCCGCCAGCGCCACCGCCAGCAAGATCATGAACCCCAGCGCCCATCGCCAAAGTTGCGATTCTTCCTGGTCCAGGTTCCCGCTCGGACGCGGAGCCTGCGGCGCGTTGTTGAGGTCCGGGGTCATGAAAGGTTAGTTGTTAACTGAAAAGCCATCCTAATTGTATAAGCCTATGCCGAACAACCAGATAAGTTGGACATCTTGGTACAGAAGGACGATGAACGTTTGCCTGCGGCCTTGCTGGAGACGTCGCCGACCTCTGCATCGCCGTTAGCCTGAAACTATTCCTATTTTTCCACAGGTCCTTGGTGACATCCGTCACAGCCTGCACTATTCCCGAAATCGTAACGTGTATCTGGCAGATTAGGACCTCCGTCAGGAATCTGTACTGGGTGCCCCATTTCTCGCGCTTCTTGCGCGAGAAATGGAGATTTTCCCGCGATCACCCCATGCTCTATAAAACGCTCAGCGCCGCGGTCTACGGCATCGATGCCAACATCATCCAGGTAGAAGTCGACTGTTCGGGCATCAAGTGCGATCAGGATCACTTCCACACCGTCGGCCTGCCCGATGCCGCCGTCCGCGAATCCCGCGATCGAGTCCGCGCAGCCCTCAAGAACTGCGGTTACGACATCCCGCCTACGCAGATCACCATCAATCTCGCCCCGGCCGACATCAAGAAAGAAGGTTCCGGCTTCGATCTGCCGATGGCCCTCGGCATCGTCGGAGCCTACGGCGGCCTCATTCAGAAGGAGATTTCGGACTGCCTGTTCGTCGGGGAACTTTCTCTCGATGGCGGCGTGCGTGGCGTCCGCGGCGCCCTTCCCATCGCCCTCGAAGCCCGCGGCCGGAAAATTTCCCGCATGATCGTCCCTGAAGCCAACGCCAAAGAGGCGGCCATGGTCGGCGGCGTGGACGTTTATCCCGTGCGCTCGCTACTCGATGTCATCCACTTCGTGAACTCCGGTAACGGCATCATGCCCATGAAAGCCGACGGAGACTCACTCCTCCGCGAAGCGCAGCAGTTCTACGTCGACTTCAAAGACGTCCGCGGCCAGCAAACCGCCAAGCGCGCCATCGAGATCGCCTGCGCCGGAGGCCACAACATCCTGATGATCGGCCCACCCGGCTCCGGCAAGACGATGCTCGCCAAGCGCATGCCTACCATTCTGCCGCCGTTCACCTTCGAAGAAGCGCTTGAAACCACCAAGATTCACAGCGTGGCCGGCGTCCTCGACCAAGGTATCGGCCTGGTCGGAACGCGCCCTTACCGCGCTCCGCACCACACGATTTCCGACGCCGGACTGATCGGCGGCGGCGTGATCCCGCGCCCCGGCGAAGTCTCTCTCGCCCACAACGGTCTGCTATTTCTCGACGAACTGCCCGAATTTCCCCGCAACGTCCTTGAAGTCCTCCGCCAGCCGCTGGAAGACGGCACCGTGAGCATCGCCCGCGCCTCCATGTCGCTGACCTTCCCCGCACGCTTCATGCTGGCTGCTGCCATGAACCCCTGCCCCTGCGGCTTCCACAACGACCGCACTCGCGAATGCCAGTGCACGCAGCCAATGATCCAGCGCTACATCTCCAAAATCTCGGGCCCTCTCATGGACCGCATCGACATCCACATCGACGTCCCGGCCGTGAACTACAAAGAAATGCGCTCCACCAACGAACCGGAGAACTCAGCCAAGATCCGCGACCGCGTCATTCACGCCCGCCAGAAGCAGTTGGACCGTTTTGCCACCTCACGCCAGAAGCTCTACTGCAACGCCCAGATGTCCTCCCGCCACATCCGCACCTTCTGCGAACTCTCCGCCGACTGCGAACGCCTGCTGGAGCGCGCCATGACCCAGCAGGGCCTCAGCGCCCGCGCCCACGACCGCATCCTGAAAGTAGCCCGCACGATTGCCGACCTGGAAGACTCGCCGAACCTCGAGCCCAAGCACATCGCCGAGGCAATCCAATACCGCAGCCTGGACCGAACCTACTGGGCCTGATGAGCCACAGCTTTCACGGATTGGATGGATCTAATCAGACACTATTTTTAGTCCGTGAAAATCCGTGAAAATCCGTGGCCAAATCTTGATTGTCAGAAGGGCTATTCGCTGCGCAGGATGGCAATGATGTCGAGACTGGCGATGCGCCGTGTGGCAGACCAGATACTCGCCGACGCTACCAGAGCGAATAGCAATACCAAGCTGAAAGACATTGCCAGCCCAACCGGCCTGGCGCCATCGATCAGGCTCTCGAGAAAACGCCCGGTGATCTGTGCCCCGGCTATTCCGGGCACCGCTCCGGTTACCACTATCAGCAAGCCTTGCCGCAAGAGCATACCCCGAAGTTGGATCGGGGTTCTGCCAAGGGCCATACGTACACCCATTTCTTGAGTCCTCTCGATGACGGCATAAGAGATGATGCCGTAAATGCCGATCACCGCCAGCAGGAGCGCAAATCCCGCGAACGTCCAGACCGCGGTCCGGCAGAATTTCGGACTAGCGAAGACCTCATCCAGTCGCTGCTGCATGGTCTTCACGCCGAACACTGGAACTTGTGCATCCACCGACTCGATGGTATCGCGGATCGCAGCGAGATGATCTTCCGCACGGCCATTGACGCGCACCACGAATGTAGAGAAAAAACTGCCGGGAGTCTCCGATGGAATGAATACCTGATTCCCCCTTGCGGTTGTCGGATCGGTTTCGTATTCCATTCCTTTCACGAGGCCAACAATTTTCCAGGTGTCATCGCCGTTTGTGAGCTGATGACCCACGGCGTCCTGCGGCGCGCCAAATCCAGCTGCGAAGCGCTCATTCACGACAGCAACCCTGGCGCCTCGGTGGACTTCGGCCTTTGTGAATTCGCGGCCGCAAAGAATCTGTGTGCCCATGGTCTGGAAGTATCCCGACAACACCGGGACCATCGTGGAATTGAGTCTGGCTGGACGCCCATCCAATCCGAATGGCCCCCCGACAAACGCCGAAGCGTAGAGCGGAAGGAATTCAGTGGCGCTCGCGGCGCGAACCCCAGGAAGCCCACGGATGCGATCCAGTACCTCCTCAAAATATGGGAGCTGCCGCTTATTCAGTGGGTGGGTCGTGCCGTCCAGGGAGACACTTGCCGTCACAACTCCTTTCACCTCGTAGCCGCGGTCGATTCTCATCAAGTGAACGAACGCCTGTCCCAGGCACACAGCTGAGGCAAGAAGAATTATCGTGAGCATGACTTGTGTGCCAACCAAGCCTTGGCGGATCAGTCGAGACGCCCGGGTCCTGCTGGAGCTTCGTGAACCGAAAGCGTGGATGCGGCCTGCATACAGCGAGGGTAAGATTCCCAACGCCAAAGCGGAAATGACCGACACGATCACGGTGAAAACCAGCACGCGTTGATCCAGGATGGAATAAGACTGCGCGCCCAGTGGCGGAGGCTCAACCTTTGCGGCAAGCGAGGTTGTCCAATACGCGATTGTCAATCCTGCCAGAGTGGCAACGAACGAGAGGAACAAGCACTCGGTGAGCAACTGTCGGCCTAGCCTGGCGCGAGTTGCCCCCAAAGCGGAGCGTATGGATAGCTCCGCCGCGCGATCGACAGTGCGGGCGATCGAGAGATTCGCAACATTCGTGCATGCAACCAGCAAGACCAGCAGCACGGCGCCCATGAACATTAATGAGGCGTTCTTGACCGGGCCGGCAAGTCCGTCCTGAAGCGACGTCATGTTCGGACGCAGGATGGAATTGTCGATTTCTAGTTTCGGCGAAAGGCGCTCGGCCTCCACGGCAAACGCGGAGCGCGCCTGCGGCCACGAGATGCCCGGTTTCAGCCGCGCAATGGTTCCCCAGCCATTATTGCCGGGACTGAAAGCGGCTGGTTTCCAGAGAACGGCCTTCCCCGGGTAATCGAATCCCGGCGGCGCGACCCCAATCACGGTAAGCGGGACTCCATCAAGTCGGATCGTCGCCCCCAGAACTTTCGGGTCACCTCCGAAGAGTTGTTGCCACAGTCCGTAACCGATCACCGCCACTGCGTTGGGTCCGGGCAATCCCCACCCCGTTCCATTCACGTCCTCATCGGGGGCGAATCCCGCTCCGAGCACCGGCTGCGTACCCAGCACCGCGAAGAAATTCCACGAGGTCTGCGCCACATGAGCCCGGGTTGCTATCGGCTTTCCGCCCAGGTTCGCGTCGTTTTCCTCAAACAGCGCGGCATCGGCAAGATACGCACTGTGCCGGCGCCACTCGTGAAACTCGTTCGCACTATCGTGTGGCGGAATGAACTGATGGATCAGAGCCAGCCGGTCCGCGTCGCGAAACGGAAGAGAACGAAGCAGCAAGGCATTGACCACGCTAAAAACGCCTGTGTTCGCGCCAATGCCGATCGCGAGGGCGGCGACGGCGAATGCGGTGTGCCAGGGATGCCTGGCCCAGATCCGCAGTGTGAACTTAAGGTCCTCAAACATGCGTTTTAACCCGTGCCGGAATTGAGCAACCCAACGACAGTAACTTCTCGGCCTGCCGGAATCCTAGAATCCCTTCGCCTTCAGCATCGTGTCCAGATCCTCCGCATGTAGCGCCCGCGTCAGCGCATCTTCGCGGCTGAGTTCCTGCTGAAACACGAGTTGCGCCAGCGACTCCTCCATGGTGAACGATCCTTGCTTCCGTGTGATCGTGATCTCCTGGTGCAGATGCTGCAGCGCATTCTTCCGGATATGCTGCCGTGCTCCATATCCCACCATGAGCAGTTCCGCCGCCGGCACCCGGCCCCCTTTCCTGCCCGGAATCAATGTCTGCGTCAGCATCGCGGCCAACGCCATTGCCATCTCCGCGCGCACCGAATGCTGCCGCTCCTGCGGAAACGAATCAGCGATTCGCGACACGGTCGAGGCCGCGTCCGTCGTATGCAAAGTCGTAAACACCAGATGCCCTGTTTCCGCCGCCGAAAGTGCAATCCGCGCCGTCTCCGGATCGCGCATCTCCCCCACCACAATGACGTCGGGCGCCTGCCGCAGCGCCGCCCGCAATGCGGTCGGGAAGTCCGGGGCATCGATCCCGATCTCCACCTGCTCGATCACGCTGCGGTTGTGCCTATGCTCGTACTCGATCGGATCCTCGATGGTGACAATATGCCGCGCATCCCGTTGGTTGATTTCGTTTACCAGCGCAGCCAGCGTCGTAGTCTTGCCCGAGCCCGTCGCTCCTCCGATGATCACCAGCCCGCGCTGCAACCCGGCCAGCGCCCCGACTCCCGCCGGCAAATGCAGCTCATCGAGCGCCGGCACCTTCGACGGTAGCGCCCGCACCGTCGCCGCCGCCCGCCCGCGCTCGCGATGCAAATTGATCCGAAATCGTCCCAGCCCCTGCACGCGATACGAGGAGTCTGCAATCCCATACTGCTGGTATTCCTCGCGGGCGTGAGCCGCCAGCGCTGGCATCACCGCCGCTTCAATCTCTTCCCCAGTGAGCGGCCTGTCTCCGATCGCTGACAGAACTCCGTCCACCCGAATCGCCGCCGTGGCCTGTGGCACAAGCAGCAGGTCACTCCCGTTGCGAGCGACCAGTTGC
>DASTCU010000273.1:0-25546 GCA_035710825.1 Candidatus Sulfotelmatobacter sp. | reverse complement strand
TCATGGCCGCGACCTTCGCATTCGGCGAAGCGCTGGTCTTAGGGCTGGCGTCCGGACCCGCTTGTGTCGCCTCTTGTGGTCCGGTACTGATTCCTTCCTTGCTTGCCGAAGGGACTGGCGTGCGTCTGCACGCGCGCTATCTCTCGGCCTTTTTGGCAACGCGACTTCTCGGATACCTGCTGTTTGCCGTGATCGCCTGGGAAGTTGGCGCACTGGTATCGCTTCGAGCCACGGCGCACCCCTTGGTTTTTGCCGTCATTCATCTATCGCTGGGATGCGTGTTGCTTCGCTATGCGTACGCAGTGGGCCGGGCTTGCGGGCATTCGTGCGCGAGTGCAGAACTGGTGAACATTGGCGCGGTCAAGACGCCCCGCATTTCCGGCGCTGCGGTTTTGGGCTTCCTGACCGGAGTGAGTCTCTGCCCGCCGTTCCTGGCAGCGGGCGTGCGCGCGGCGGAGGCGGCGAGCGTTGCAGCCGCGGTGCTTTTCTTCGCAGTATTTTTCCTGGGAACCTCAGTCTGGTTCGTGCCCTTCGCCGGACTCGGCTGGGTACGCCGCAACGAAGCTGTGACCACGGTCGCCCGCATGGCGATGGTGCTAATTGCTCTCTACTATCTTTATGCGGGTTTGGCCATTCTGATCGGGAAGGGCGCGTATGGCTACTAGAGCCCTCTCCGCTCCGCAACCACGAAGCATTGGACGTTCCGTTCTGTTGACCTTGCCCATCGTCCTCTGGTCGGCCCTGATGTTCACGCCCGCCTTCGGGCATGCGAACCGTGCGCAACGTATTGCGGCCATCCTCACCGGCGCCTTCATGGTGGTTCTCTTCTTCCTCATGATGCGAACCTGGAAAACCTACCGCTGGCGCCGCTGGTTCTTCGAAGCGTTGGGACTGCTTTTCCCCGTGGGATTCATTCACAACGTCATGGTGATGCGCGGGACGATGGGAATCCCCATCGAGGAAATGATCGCGGGGCGCACGCCATTTTGTTACCTGCCGATCCCACTGCTCATTTTGCCGGCCGCGTTCACCAAGACGCTGGTCTTTCCAGGCTCCATCTTGCCCGGCGGAGGCATGTCGGGCGCGGGGATGGCGGCGATGGCCGGCATCTGGCTCGCGATCACGATCGTGGTGGGCAAAGGCTGGTGCAGCTATGCGTGCTTCTTCGGCGGGATCGAAGAGGGCATGGCGTCGATCCCGGCCAAGGCGAAACTGCGCAAGATCGATCGGCGCTGGCGCTACGGACCATGGGCCGTGCTGCTTGCGATGGTGCTGCTGTCATTAGCGCTCTTCGAGCCCGCGTACTGCATGTGGCTCTGCCCTTTCAAGGCAGTTTCGGAATACGTGGCGGCGCGCAACACCGTAGGCCTGGTGCAAAACGGAATCTTCGTGGCCTTGTTTGCCGGGCTGGTGATCGGTCTGCCGCTGATGACAAAGAAAAGAACCCAGTGCGCCTTCTTCTGCCCGTTTGGCGCATTCCAGTCGATCTTCAACAAGACCAGCGTGTTCGACGTAAAGATCGACAGCACGCGCTGCACCCCTTGCCTGCTGTGCCAGAAGAGCTGTCCGACGATGTCGCTGACTGACGAATCGATTGCCCGCGGCGAGACCTTGATGTCGTGCATGAAATGTGGCGCGTGCGTGGACGCTTGCCCCAAAGATGCAGTCGTGTGGCACATCCGCGGGACGGAGGTCGCGGTGAAACCGGAACGCGCGCGTCTGATGTTCCTGTACGCAGCTTGGGCGATGGCAATCATGTTCGGGGGCAGCATTATCGCGGAGGGTGTCGCCACCATCCTGCACGTGCTGCTGTAGAAGAGTTTCGAGTTTCGAGTTTCGAGTTTTGAATCGAGGTCCGAGGCGAGATTCGAGGTCTGAGGTTCGAATTTATGAGGAAACTGGCGCCCAAACTCGGTTACTCCGCAGCGGGACTGACGCTGTGTGCCGCCGTGCTGGCCCCGTTCCTTCTCTACGGTATTTTCACCAGAGGATTTTCGAGGCTGGGATTGCACGTGGACGAGATGTACTCCGGCGGGCCGAAGGTGCGCACGGTCGAGGCCGCCGGGTACACGGTTGATATTCATCGTCCGGTCTCTCCGCACATGCTGCAGCGCGAGAAACCATTTGTGCAGCTTGATTGGAAACCCGCGAGCGCGCTGCCCGCTCGCGTCTCCGACGTTGTGGACATCGATGGAGACGGCAAGCCCGACGTCCACGTGAGCTTTGACGTGCCCAAAGAGGCCAAGGCACCGCTGCGCGTCGATGTCGAGCCGCTCAATCCCCGCTACGAGGCCATGCACAATGTGGGCAAGCAGAAGTTCTCAGCCCTGATTGTGCGGCTGGACGACGCGGTGCTCGTGAGGATTCCAATGGCGCGGTAGTGTGCCATCGCCTCTTGACTGCCTTCCCAATCTCTTCTGTTCTCTCTCCCCCTAACGTTCAACCAATCAGGCAGCGTTCCCCCGCTTCCCTGCCGCCATTTCGTAATCGGTAAACTCCACTTCTTCGCCAACCAATTCCGGACTGTAGACCGCTTCGAAGCGCTTGACGGCATCGGACTCGCCGTGTCGAACCTGTGCGGCCGCATCCTCGAAAATGAACAGATGCAGGAAATGCGTCGGATCATCGGCCTGCTGCCAGGCCAGATACATGTGGGTGCCTGGCTCGTTGGCTTGCACGTAAGTGACGAACTCTTTGATTGCGTCTTTAACCTTTTCTACGCCTGAGGCCTTCACTCGGTATTCCCCGGTCTGATAAATCGGCATCCAGTCTCCTTTCAAGAACACCCTTGTGGTTTCCTGTATCGCCCCCCAACATTAGGCGGCTTGCGTCACGGCCGGCAGCGCTCCAATCTGCTGCAATAGTTCCATCATTGCCATTTCCACCCAGTGTTCGCAGATCTTCCCGTCCTGTATGCGGTAGATGTGAATCTCGGTCCACTGGATTCGTTTGTTGGTCGGCTTCTCTCCCATCAGCGATCCTTTATGCGTTGCAACCGCCGAGCTTCGTTCGACAACCTTGTCGCCCCCCGCAATGAGGTCCTCTTCCTTTACTACCACATCAGGGAAAGCTCCATTCATCATCCGCCCCACCTGCTTGAATCCTTCCAGTCCGGGACTCATCGGCATGCGGAAATGATGTTGGAATCGCCGGTCGAAAAGATGATCGATTCCGTCTACGTTGTGTTGGTTCTTGAATATCCCAGTGAATTCGCGCACCACGGCCTTGTTTTGTTCCTCAGACATAATGGGTTCCTTTCAGTGGTGGGCCGTCACCGGGCCCAGAATCTTAGTGCCGGGAACTGACGCCACGCGACGGCTTCGGGCTGTGCGCAAGATACCCAGCAAACTTGTGCGCAATGGTCCCCCAACCCATCTCGTAACGCTCCGCTTCCTTGCCTTTCGAGAATCCCTCGTGGGTGATGATCAGCTCGCTTTCCTGCCCCCGAGCCACGAACTCCACCGTCACGCGCGTGATCTCCTTCGGAGTCTCCAATCCTGCCCACGTGAATCTCAGCTTGGCCGGCGGATCCACCACTTCGTACGTGCCGACATGTTCATGCACGCGCTCCTTGCCGCGCATGACGATGCGAAACGCTCCTCCGACCCGCACATCGAGCGTTGCTTCCGCCGAAATGACATCTCCGGGACACATCCATTCCCGAATGCCCTCCGGGTCAGTCCACGACTCGTAGACCAGTTCCCGCGGCACCGGCATCTTCCGGCGAACTACGATCCGATAGTTGCCATCAGCGGTCTTTTCCATGCGCCCCACCCTTCTTCGCGCCTTTGTATTTGCGCACCAAGTACGTTGCCAAGGCATCCATCCGCAATTCCCAGAACTGCCGATAATATTCCAGCCAAACATCAGCTTCCCTCAATGGACGCGGTTCGATCCAGCAGTGATGCTCCCGGCCTTTGATCTCGCGGCGCAACAAGCCCGCCCGCTCCAGCACCATCACGTGCTTTGAAATCGCATTCAGCGAGACCGGGAACGGGCGCGCGATCTGGTTGATCGTGGCCGGGCACGCCGCCACCGCCCGTAGGATTGCCCGCCGGGTAGGATCCGCCAGTGCCGAAAAGACTCGATCCAGTTCGGCGGAGTGCTGATATTCAACCATGCGGTTGAATATTATGCGCCGCCACCTTTACTGTCAAATGGTTTTCTAGATATCCCCGTCTCCTTGCCAATTTCCCGCCCGTCGTTGCACACTTGAGCATGAGGGTCTTGTCGCGATTTCTGGCGGCGGCGACCGATGCCGCGCACTTCCCCGCTCCGAGCGTTCCCGAAATTGCCTTCCTGGGCCGCTCCAATGTCGGCAAGTCGAGCGTGATCAATTCCCTGGTCGGGACCAAGCTGGCGCGCACCAGTTCGACTCCCGGGCGCACCCGCAGCATCAATTTCTTCGAGATCCGGTGGCCCGGAAAACCGCGTCCCGAGATGATTTTCGCCGACCTGCCCGGCTACGGATATGCCAAACTTTCGCGCGAGATTTCCCAGGAGTGGCCTAAATTTATCGAGCCTTACCTCAATCACCGTCCGACCCTCGCATTGTGCGTGGCCCTCGTCGACGTTAACGTGCCTCCACAAGACAGCGACCGTCGACTGTTGGACTTCCTCAGCGCCACCGGCCGGGAGTTCCTTCTGGTCGGCACAAAGAGCGACCGGCTCTCAAACAATCAACTGCAGAACGCGTTGCGAACTCTGGGCGGCCAGTATCCGTCGGCGCACTTGCTTCCCTACTCGGCCAAGACTGGGGCGGGACGGGACGAACTCTGGAAGCAGATCCGGCAAGTGGCACAGCCCTTGCCCGCGGGCGAGGCATCCTCGACTGCGCCGCTAAATTAGAACACTTCTTGACGGGCCTCACCTGTACAGACGTAGCGTGCTACGTCTCTACATTAGAAATCTCTCACTAATTCCCGCATTCGCGCCCGCCAACGACTAAACTCACTGCACATTTCTTCCGATAGAGACAGGAGAGTACCCGGCCGGGCGCGTTGGGTTGAACTTCACCGGGCACTGCATCGGTTATTCCATGGCAGAAGAAATCAATGATGGCGTCGCTTATCTGAAGGCTCTGAAGCGACCGGTTGCGCCACCCACAGAGGAACACCCGGGCTCGAATAGTCCGGTCTACGAGCAATACCAAGGCACCGAGAAACGCCGCAGCCGGCGTTACAAATGCGAAGGCAGCGTACAGATCCGGCAAGAGGGCCGCGACGTAAATACGTGGGCGTCGTTCACCGACATCAGCCTGCACGGATGCTACGTCGAAGCGCAGGCCACCTATCCTGCAGGAACCCTGCTGCACTTGAAACTGGAGGCCAACGGCATTCGCATCGAAACCAAAGGTACGGTGCGGGTCAATTATCCGTATCTTGGCATGGGTATCGCTTTCGTAGATATGTCCGAGGAAAACCAGGCCCATTTGCGCCAGATATTGGCCACGATCACGCATGCCTGCGTCATCATGGGACCGGGAATTGCGTCGTCGCTTCCGGCGACTGGGCCTTTGAACGCCGTACCTTTGATTACCGATCCCGGCGCGGCGGTGCAGGCGCTGATTGAATTCTTCGAAAGCCGCCAGATGCTGATGCGCGAAGATTTCCTCAGGATCGTCCGCAAAAGCCAGACGCCCGACAAACCGGGCGAAGTTCCTCCTCCCCAGCTTCTGTGATTCATTTGATGCGGGGGAACAAATCCTGACGAAGCATCCTGCCCCGCATTGCTATGATGTTGACGGCATGTCTCTCTATCTCATCACTGGCATTGGCGGGTTCATCGGATCGTCACTCGCGCATACCTTGCTCGCCCGCGGCGAACAAGTGCGCGGCGTCGACAATTTCTCAACCGGCAAACGCGAAAACATCGCGGATATTCTCGACCGTATCGACTTCCAGGAAGCGGACATCCTGAATCTGGATGCGATGCACAAGGCTTGCGTGGGGGTGGACTTCGTCCTCCACCAGGCGGCAATTCCTTCCGTACCGAAGTCGGTGCTCGATCCTCTGGGCAGCAACCGCGCCAACGTCGACGGCACCGTCAACCTGCTGGTAGCCGCGCGCGATGCCAAGGTGAAGCGCGTGGTGTATGCCGCTTCGTCGTCCGCCTACGGCGACACGCCCACGCTGCCCAAGCACGAAGGCATGAAGCCCGATCCCATTTCCCCGTATGCCGTGGCCAAGCTGGCCAGCGAGCACTACATGGTTTCGTTCTACCGCTGTTACCAGCTCGAGACGGTCTGCCTGCGCTACTTCAATATTTTCGGCCCGCGCCAGGACCCTTCATCGCCCTATTCCGGCGTTCTGGCAAAATTCATCACGCTGATGCTGCGCGGTGAGCAGCCGACGATCCATGGCGACGGCGAGCAGAGCCGTGACTTCACCTACATTGACAATGCCGTCGAGGCAAACCTGCTGGCCTGCAAAGCGCCCGCGGCAAAATCTGCGGGACAGGTCTTTAACGTGGCCACAGGCCGCCGAGTCACACTCAATGAAACGTTCCAGCTGCTGCAGCCGCTGACCAACTTCGCGGGACAGCCGAAGCACGGCCCGGAGCGAAGCGGGGACATCAAACATTCGCTGGCCGATATTTCGAAGGCGGAAGCGGGCCTGGGTTATAAACCCACAGTCGATTTCGAAGAAGGCTTGCGCCGCACAGTGGAGTGGTATCGATCACAGTAGCGTTTTTCCCGTTTACTTCGCGATTCCTCGCGGCCAAAGCGAGCGGCCATAGAGCGCTATAATGGCGCGTCCCATTGCTGAGTGTGTGAGGCCTGCGTGAAACCGCATTTGCTCGTTGTGCTGGCATTGTGCTGCGCCAGCTTTGCCCAAGACGGCGCCGCCGTCTACAAGCAACATTGCGCCATGTGTCACGAATCGCCCCAGGGGCGGACGCCTTCGGTTGAGTCTTTGCGGGCCATGAGCAACGCCAGCATACTGCGCGCGCTGGAAACCGGAGCCATGCGCGAACAGGCGAAAGATTTGACCGCCCAGGAACGCGCCACCGTCGCCGAGTACCTGCGCAGCGCGTCCAACAAAACGGCAAACGCGGTCCCTTCATCGGCATACTGCAGCACTGCCGCAACCGCAGCGAGCAGTTCGGGTTCCAGCTGGAACGGCTTTGGAGCGAACCTCGCCAACACGCGCTTTCAATCCCGGGAAGCCGCAGGCCTCAGCGCTGCGGACGTCCCCAAACTGCGCCTGCGCTGGGCCTTCAGCCTGGGCGACATCACTATGGCGCGCGGACAGCCGGTCGTGGTCGCGGGCCGCCTCTATGCAGGCACCGCTGCCGGCAAGCTGTATTCGCTCGACGCAAAAACCGGATGCGTCTACTGGACCTTCGATGCCGAGGCGCCCATCCGTTCCGGCGTCATTGTCGGCACGGCGGGGCCGTCCACTCCAGCGGTTTTTTTCGGCGATGCGAAAACCAACGCGTACGCCGTAGATGTCACTTCGGGCAAGCTGCTGTGGAAGACGCGCCTCGATCAGCACAATGCAGCCATGATCACCGCCGCCCCGAGTCTCTCCGACGGCACGCTTTACTTCGGGATTTCTTCCTTCGAAGAGGTGGCTGGCGCGCAACCGACTTATGAATGCTGTACTTTCCGCGGCAGCGTTGCCGCTGTCGAAGCGGCAACCGGAAAAGTAATCTGGAACACCTATACGATCGCGCAACCTTCAAGCCCGACGACGAAAACCGCCTCCGGTGTACAGCGCCATGGTCCCTCGGGCGCCGCCGTGTGGGCTACGCCCACCGTTGATTCGAAGCGCAATGCCATTTACATCTCGACTGGCGACAACTATTCCGATCCTCCAACCGACACCAGCGACGCGGTTATGGCCTTCGATCGCTCCACAGGCAAGATGCTCTGGTCCCGCCAGATGACCGCCAACGACGCGTACACGATCGATTGCGCTTCCCCGGTTAAAACGAATTGCCCCGAATCAAAGGGCCCTGACTTTGATTTCGGTCAGCCGCCAATCCTCGTCTCGCTCTCTAACGGGAAGCAGGCACTGGTCATCGCCCAGAAATCAGGCGTTGCCTTTGCGCTCGATCCCGATCAGAGAGGCAAAATCCTATGGCAGACGCGCATCGGAAAAGGCGGTTCCCTGGGAGGCAGCGAATGGGGCTCGGCCGCCGACGAAAGCCGTATGTTCGTAGCGCTCTCCGACATTGCATTCAAGGTGGTCAAGGATCCAGCGAATCCTGCAGGCACGAAGATTGCCCTCGACCCGGAAAAGGGCGGCGGCATCTTTGCTCTCGACCTGCTCACGGGAAACAAAATCTGGAGCGCGCCTCCACCAAATTGCGGCGGGCGCGAACACTGCAGCCCCGCCCAATCCGCAGCCGTGTCTGCGATTCCCGGCGCCGTGTTCTCCGGTTCGGTCGATGGACACTTTCGCGCGTACTCGACTTCCACGGGCGAGATTCTCTGGGATTACGACAGCTCCCGCGACTATGAAGCGGTCAATGGCAAAGCCCACGGCGGCGCCATTGACGGCGGCGGCTCTGCCATCGTCGATGGTACGGTGTATCTGTATTCCGGCTACAATCAATGGGGAGGAGTTCCCGGCAACGTGCTCCTCGCATTCTCGGTCGACGGTAAGTAGAGTGGGGATTTGTCATTCATGATGTTCAGTCGTCCAGGTTCTTCCGTTCTCATCTCAATCTTCGCGATCTTGAGCCTGGCCCCAATCTGCGCGGCGCAGGACAATGCCGGGACTCAATCATGGTCCGCGACCAGCCAGCAAGGCAGTCCGGATGGATCAGTCAATCCCACGCGCACCCGCGAAACCCATACACAGTCCGATGGCCGCGTAGCCGACAAAACCTCAACCGAAACTCTGGGTCCGGACGGCCGCTATGTGCCGTACTCGGATACGGAAAAAGAATCGCGCCGCATCAACGACAGCACGGTGCGCAACACCGAGCGGATCTACGGCCGCGACGCCGATGGCCACCGAATTCTCCTTCAGGAAAAGCAGGAAGAATCCCGCAGTTTGCCCGGAGGCGCACAGAAGGTAACGCGCACCGTGTCCAATCCTGATTCCAACGGAGGATTGCAGGTCGTACAGCGGGAAGTGGAAGACTCAAAGCAACTCAGCCCTAATGTGCGGGTGACTCAAAAGAGCGTGCTCACGCCCGATTCCGATGGACATTTCTCTCCCGCGGTACAGACCGAACATAGAGAAATCAAAGGCAGCGACGGCAGCGTGCAATCGAAAACATCCACTCAGCTTCCCGATGGCAACGGCGGATGGACGCTCAGCGAAGTCCGGCAGAGCACGACCCGGCAAAACGGCCAGCTCACGAGTAAAGAAGAGCAGGTTCTGCGTCCTGATTCAAATGGGAATCTCTCAGTGGTCGAGCGCACCGTCAACAAGCAGGTTCAGTCGAGCACCGGAGAAAAACGCGACACCACTGAAACTTATTCGACGAACGTGCCCGGAGAGGCCGGAGACGGCAACCTGCAACTGGTGCAGCGCGAGACCACGCTACACCGCACAACTGCATCAGGCGCGCAGAGCACGGTCCGGCAAACCGAGCAGCCGCGGCCCGGCGACTTCAGCAGCGGTCTGCAGGTCACGCAGGAAGCCATCGACATTGTGCGCCCCGGCAGCAGCGGTACCACTGCCGAGTCCCGCACCATTCTCGCGCCTGACCCAGACGGCCGGCTCAACCAGGTCTGGGTAGACTTCGGCAGCACGAACAAGCGCCCCGCGATCACGGTGGACACCACGACTCCCGCAAGGAAGAAATAAATCTTCGGGTCGCTGCCGACTCCGCAATGCAGCATTTGATCGCAGAGATCGCTGAGGGAAGAGCAGAGATCGCGGAGACTTGCGAATCGGCATGAGCATCCGCTCGGAACAAAGCATCCAACAAAAACCCCGCCCGCAGCAGGTTCGCTGCGAGCGGGTTTGAGCGGAGCGATACAGCCTTAGAAGACCAGCCTGGCTCCGAGTTGGAATTCCCTCGGATCGAAGGCCGAAGTAACCGCGCCGAAATCGGCCGCGCCTACATTGCGGCTGATGCCGCCATTGTTCGCGTCTCCCCGGAACTGCGTGTGGTTCCAGGTATTGAACGCGTCGGCACGCAGCTCGAACCGGCTGCCCCGCGACTCGCTGATCAGGAAGCTCTTGAACAACGAGAGATTCCAGTTCTGGCGTCCCGGACCCCGGATGGCGTTGAATCCGAGGTTGCCATAGATGTCGGTTCCCACTCCCGTGGGCACCGAGAATACGGCTGGGTTGAACCAGGAAGCGACCGTCTTTGGATACGTGATCGATCCATTGAGGTTGGGCCGGTTCCCCGAATTCTGGATCACGCTGGCGACGTTGCTGCCGGTTACGCCCAGGTTGATTGGCGAGCCCGACATCATGGTAACGATGCCTGAAAGCTGCCACCCTCCCAGCGCCGTCTTCAGCAAACGATTATCGGTGTTCCGGAAAATCGGCAGATCGTAAACGAAGTTCACGAACGCCACATTCGTCCGGTCGTACGAAGATGGGCCAACGTCATACTTCCATCCTACGTACGGGTTGGTGATGTTGTTCAGATCGCCACCGCTGCCGTTGCCGCCCGCGTTGGGATCTATCGCGCGCGAAACGGTGTAGGCGAATTGCAGGTACAGATCGTGCCGCACCTGCCCGTGCAAATCGGCCTGGAATGCATTGTAGTGTCCTTCCTGGCCGTTCTCCGCCATGCGGATGGCACCGAAACCCTTATAGTTGTAGAGTTCGTTGATGCCAGTGCCGCCAGAGGCAATCAAAGCCGGTAGTGCGCTGTAGGCTGGTAGATTGACTTCCTGGTAGTAGTTCATGTTCCGGTTCTGGCTTCCGACATAGGACAAGGACAGAACCGTTTTCTTTCCCAGCGCTTGCTGCACGCCCGCACTGTACTGGTAGGTGGTAGGCAGCTTGTAACCCTGGGACTGGATTCCGGTAATGCCGAGGGGAAGAATCGGCAAGGTCGCTGCAGTGATCGTATCTCCGGTCTTGACAGAGAAACCGGGGTTAGACAGCGATACGTTGTTCAGCGTGGGGCTGGCATTCATCGGCGGATTGGTAGCGCCGTTGTACATGTCATTGCCCTGGATGCGGTCGAACATCATCCCGAATCCGCCACGAATGACGGTTTTGCCTTGTCCGGTTAGGTCATAAGCAAAACCAACACGTGGACCGAAATTCGCCCAGCTGTTGTTGACCAATCCCTTGGGAATTCCGTTCACGCCGCCGATTCCGATGCCATTGGTGTAGAACTGCAATCCCGTCAGGATCGGATTCGGGCTGGTGCCGAAGGCGGCCGCTGGCGTAGCACCCGTGCAGTAGGTGCCCGCAGCAGTGCAGATACTGCCGTCGTTGCTATTTATAATCGCAGCGTTCGCCGGATTGTAAAGGTTGGGATAAAAATTGGCCGACTGATGGTTCACTTCATAGGTATGAGGCATTCCATCCCACCGCAATCCCAGGTTCAACGTCAGCCGGTGATTGACACGCCAGTTATCCTGCGCGTACCCAGCCCAGGAAACATTGTTCCAATGACCGGTTTGCTGGACGGCATTCTCAGTGTATTGCTGCGAATATCCCAGCAAGAAATCCGCGAAGTCGTTGCCGGTAAAGCTGCCGTTGAAGTTGAAGTTGCCTTGGGTATTGGCAAACCAGGATTGCACTTTCTTGTAGAGCATCCAGCTGAACCCGAACTTAAACTGGTGCGCGCCTTTGGTCCATGAAACGTCGTCGCGAATCTGATAATCATTCGCGGCATTGTTCCATGGAGTCCAACCGGCCGTATAGTTGGCTCCGGTGCTGCCATTCAAGTTAATGGAAGGAATACGGTTGTTGGTATTCGGGCCAGAAAAGAGGCGGTTGAACTGGAAGCCCGATGGCGCCGAAACCAATCCTAATGGCAGGATGTGAATGCGGTTTCCATCGTAGTTGAAAGCAACTTCGTTCAGCAATGTCGGATTGATGATGTGTGTCAGATGAACTACGGTGCTGTAGGCGGGATTGCCAAAGGTGTTCCCAATGCTGGGCACATTATCGCCAACCCACATCGTGGTGCCGTAATTCTGGGAGATCTGCTCGGACACCCAATGTCCGAAGATCGAGAACTTGCTGTTGAACTGATGGTCGATCCGGACAATTTCCTCGCGCACCTTGGTGGGTACGTTGTTGCCGCCGATGAAATGACCATCGCTGGTGGTGGGCGCCGGGAATATCCCACCGTACTTGCCTCCCGCGTTCAGAAGGAGCTGAGCGTTAGGGTCAAGAAACGCGGTCGGAATTGCATTCGCGTTTAAAGCCTGGAAAATGGGATTCTGCAACGCTGGCACCCCGGTGTTCGGACTGCATCCACCGTTTGCATCGGGCGTGCTCAAAGTTTGGCCCGCATTTTCCCAAGCTGTCTGCAGTGCAGGCGAGAGTTGGGTGCCGCAAGGGGCGTGAAGACCCGAATGCGGAATGAGAACGCCGTTCACGTCCTTGACGTCTGCCGGCAGATTGCCCGCGAAATTGCCGCCATACGTGCCGGTAAAAGGAACAAGCTGATTCAGCAATTGTCCCTGAATCAGGCTGCGCCACTCCATGTTGTAAAAGAAAAACGTCTTGTGCTCGGACTTCCAGAAGTCAACCGGGCCGCCGCCGTTGAAGCCATACAGGTTGTAGCGGAGTTCGGCCACCTTGGCGGGGGCTGGATTGAAATAGTTGCGGGCATCGAGCGCGTCGTTGCGCCCGAACCACCACGCGTCGGCGTGATACTGCTTGGTCCCGGACTTGACCACTTGCGTGATTGTTGATGCCCCGGACATGCCATATTCGGCGCTGTAGTTCGAGGTATTGATCCGGAACTCGCCGATCGACTCAAGCGATGGCGCCACGCTGGCCTGGCTGCCGCCGCGATCCAGGTTCTCACCACCATCGATCAGCAGCAGGTTGTGTCCCATGCGCTGGCCGTTGATGCTTACGTTGTTATCGCCGCTCACCGCGGTAGGGCTGATGTTGTCTCCCTGCAGGCTGACTGCGCCTGGCGTCAAGGAGTAGAGGTTGTACAGCGTCCGTCCATTGGTAGGAAGATCGCTGACCTGTTTGGCTGTAACCACGCTACTGACCTCGCCTGACTCGGTTTGCACGGCCACTGGACTGGCCTCGACGGTGATGGTCTCTTGCGTATTGCCAACCTGCAAATTGAAATCGACTCGAGTTCGATCTCCAACCTGCAGCAGCAGATCCTTGCGCTCGGCGACCTTAAATCCCGACGCCTGCGCGCGGACCAAATAGTGGCCGATGTGCAGGTCAGGAGCCACATACTGGCCATCGTCCGCACTGGTGATGGTGCGGCTGATTCCAGTATCGGTATTCGTAATTACAATCGAAGCATTGGGCACCGCTGCACCGGTCGAATCCGTCACGGCGCCCACGATGGTTGCTTCCTGGGCTAGAGAAATAGAAGTGACGACAGTTAGTAAGACTAATAGAGTAAGTAATAGTCGAAAGTTACTTCTTATAACACTACGGCAGTAACCCTCGACAGACTTAGATGAGGGTAAGTTCATTTAGGCGCCTCCACATTGCGTATGAGACTCAACACACTTCGACGGCGTCACAAACGAGCGAAACACCGACCTACCGTGTTACATCCAGGTCATTGGCATTGTCAAGAAGAAAAACGTTATTCTACATAGTTTTACGATGTGTTAAATTGCTACTAACTGTGATTTAGATCACAAGTATTTGGAGGCGGTTTCCACAACTCAATCACCCTGTAACACTTCGACTTATCTGTGATATCGATCACTACCACCTGTATGTGCCATCACATTTACTTGCCGCTTCTAAAGCAGATTATGTTTGGTCGGGTAAGCTGTTGCTAACTTCCCGTTGAGCGGGTCGGTGGGTGTTTGCCCCAGACTCGGACAGGCAATTTGTGCTTCTTTCGAGCTTTGATGTTTGCTCCCTCACCAAACTCTGAGGGACGGGGCGATGTACTCGGGCGAGAGGATCGCCCTTTTTTATTGCGCACCCTCTTCCAGCTTTCCATTGATTCGGACAGCGCGCAGCTGAAGTCCCATCACATTCTCGACAACATTTCGTTTTTCTACCGCCTTGAAGTCGCAGTCGGTGAGGTGGATTTCTTCAATCGGGTCGCTCTGGAAGCCGCGCAGGTAAAGCGCATATTTCGCCTTCTGGACAGCAAACTTTCGGATATCGACATCGCGCACCACCGGCTTGAACTGCCCGTGCTCTCCTTCTTCATAGAAGAAATCGATGGAGAGCCCCGCCATGGCAACTTCGCTGACGTCGATCTTCCGCGCGTAAATGTCTTCGATCAGGCCGCCGCGCCTGGCATTGTTCTTGATGCGCACCGCGGTATCCAGATGGGGACCCCCCATCCGGCAATCCTCGACGAAGACGTTGCGCACCCCGCCAGAGATTTCGCTGCCTATTGTCACTCCCCCGTGGCCGGCCTTCATCGTGCAGCCTTGGATGACGATGTTCTGCGACGGCGTGCTCAGCCGCCGGCCATCGGCATTCCGCCCGGACTTAATCGCGATGCAATCGTCGCCAGTGTCGAAAACGCAGTCCTTGATCAGGACATCGGTGCACGACTCCGGATCGCAACCATCGTTGTTCGGACCGAGGCTGCTGATCGTCAGGCCCCGGACCGTCACGTTCCGGCAGAGCACGGGGTGAACTTGCCACATCGGTGAGTTTTTCAGGGTCACGCCTTCAATCAGCACGTTCTGGCAGCGGTAAGGCTGGATGAACTGCGGCCGCAGGTAGTGGCCCTCCCCGAAGATCCGCTCCTTCACGGGAGTTCCCTTCTCCGCCATTTCGAACAGCCGCTTGCGGTCGTTTGCCTGATGCGGACGGGCTTTCCATCCGCAACTCGTGCCATGTTTCCACGGGAGCGAGGGAATCCCTGCCCACGGCCACCAATGGGCACAGTCGCCATTGCCGTCGATTGTTCCCTGCCCCGTGACCGCGATATTGTTCTGCTCGAAGGCGTAGATGAACGGCGAAAAGTTCATCAGTTCGACACCTTCGAAGCGGGTGAACGTCAAAGGATATTTGCTAAGGTCGTGGGTGAAACGAACGGTCGCGCCGGATGCGATGTGCAAGTTGACGTTGCTGTTCAGATGAATGGCGCCCGTGAGGAATTCACCCGGCGGCGCGATCACGCGGCCACCTCCCGCAGCGGTACAAGCCTCGATGGCTTTCTGGAAGGCTTCGGTGCAATCGGTGTGGCCGTTTCCGGCCGCGCCGAACAGTGAAATATCGAAGTCTCGATTTGGAAAATTCGGCGGCTTGATGCGTGCAAGAATTTCGGGCAATTGCTCCCAAGCCGGCAAGGCTACGTCGTTAAACGGAGAGGACAAGCCGCTCCAGAGCAGTCTGGGACGAACGGCAAGCACCGCTCCGCCCAGCAAGCACGTCCTCAGAAATTCGCGACGCCGCTTCATCTTCTGTTCTGTTCGCAGAATGTCCTGCTCAACGAGAACCTGCGGAGAATTTCTGTTACCCTACGCTGCGGGCTCCCATCCGTTCAATCATTACTTCTCTAAAGGAACTGCTGCCTATGCTCAGCGCCAGGTACGCATGGTTGTTTGCCTTTGTCGCAACCTTTGCATTTGCCCAGAAAACCCCCATCCAGATTAGTGCGGACCTGACCGAGGCGCCGCGCAAGTTGTATCACGCCGAGATTGATATTCCGGTAACGCCGGGACCGCTGGCACTCATCACCCCCAAATGGATTCCGGGGCACCATAGTCCGAGCGGGCCGGTGGCCGACATCACGGGAGTCGTTTTTACAGCGAACGGGAAGCCTTTGACTTGGAGGCGCGATGACATCGATCTTTATCAATTTCACCTCACGGTCCCGCCGGGCGTCAGCTCCGTCCACGCGCATCTGGATTGCATCACGACCAACGTCACCGCCAACATCGCTGTCCTCGAATGGGAAAGGCTCATGCTGTACCCGGCGGGCCTGCCCGTTCGCGACATTCCGATTCAGGCTTCGGTAATTGTTCCGGCAGGTTGGGGCATCGGTACGTCGCTGACGCCGATCTCCGCTTATGATCCCCAGCATCCGGCAGGGGGCACGGTGCACTACGCCGCGACTACGGTCGAGATGCTTGAGGACTCGCCCATTATGGCCGGCGCCTACTTCCACGAGTATGCGCTTGCTCCCGAACTCACCCCGAAGCACTACATTGATGTCTTTGGCGATTCCGCCGAGGTCGCGCAGGTTCGTCCCACGGTGCTCGACCATTGGAATCGCCTGATTCATGAGGCATGGGCCATGTACGGCGCGCCGCACTACCGGAGCTATCACTTTCTGCTCGCCCTGCGCGGCGCTATGGGAGGCGGCGGCCTCGAACACCACGAGTCTTCTGACAACAGCCTGCCCGAGCGTGGGCTGAGCACTGATGATGACGAGATGATGGGCAGCGGTCTTCTGCCGCATGAGTTTACTCATTCGTGGAACGGCAAATATCGCCGCCCCGTGGGTCTGGCGACACCCGACTACGCTACCCCGATGAAAGGGGAGTTGCTTTGGGTGTACGAGGGGCTGACGGACTATTTGGGCGACATTCTGGCTCCGCGGTCGGGCGCCATTTCTCCACAACATTATCGCGAGCAGCTAGCGCTCGATGCCGCTACCATGGACAACACCACAGGCCGCGCCTGGCGCAGCATCGGAGACACCGCAATATCCATCTCGGGATTAGCAACTTCGGCGTTCGGACGCGGCGGGAGCGCATGGGCGAACTGGCGCCGGAGCGCGGACTATTATCCCGAGGGCAACCTGCTCTGGCTTGATGTAGATGCGACCATTCGCAAACTCACCAACAACAGCAAGAACCTCCGCGACTTCATGACGGTTTACCTGAACAAGGGGGGCGGCACAACTCCGACGGTGGTGCCCTATGACTTCAATGAAATCGTGAGCGACTTGAACCAGGTTGTGAAGAATGACTGGTCTGGATTTTTGAACGACCGCGTCAACGGCATCAATCCGCACGTGAATGCCGAGGGCATCGAGCAGGGAGGTTACAAGCTGGTTTACACCGAGAAGCCCAGCGAATACCTGAAAGCAAGCATGGCTTCGCGAGGCTCTGGCAGAGACGTGTGGTTCTCGCTCGGCATCGCTTTCGATAACGATGGCGTCACGATCTCAGACGTGCGCGTGGGCAGCGCGGCAGACAAGGCCAAGTTCATTCCCGGTCAGAAAATCATGGCCGTGAATGGCAGAGTCTACTCGAAAGACGCTATGCACGCCGCCATCCGGCAGAGCAAGACCGCCTCGGCGCCGATGCACTTCATCCTGCAGAACGACACGATCGTGACCGAGGCCGACGTGGATTATCACGACGGCGATCGATACCCCACGCTGGAGCGCGTGGAAGGAACGCCGGCATATTTAGATGACATCGCGAAACCTCTTGCGCAGGCGGCGGGTACTAAGTAATTCGGCCGTAGTTTGCAACCGCAAAGTAGAAAAGCGCGCGCGGGGATTAGAACCGCAAGCTCAAAGTTTCCCAAGCTCATTCGAGTGAGTTACTTCCACGCGCGACCTCACTCCGATGCTTGAGACCACTCTCGCAACTCGCACTCCGGTTCGCACTTCAGTTCATGAAACTCCGCACGAGCAGAGCGAACCGGGTGAATCCCGTAGGAAAATTTTTCTCCGCCATCTCGGTATTCACAGATTTCTTTTTTCTTCACGATTCATTCGGCGCAGCCTCTCCTAGAATCGGAATTGAATCCCAACCAGGGAAAAGAGAGAAACAATGCCAGTGCAATCGCAAGAGCAAGAAACTCTCAACGTCAAACTCGTTCACTTCACTAAACAGAACTCGCCGGACGAGCCGGTGCAGCTTGCATTCTCCGTGGTGGATGAGCAAGGGAAAGAGGAGATCATCACGGGTGAAATTCCTTACTCGTACGACTTGTTTCGCCTTTGCCAGGAGAACGGCTGGTTGAACATTCGCAGGGGCGTGGCCTCAATTCGCGAGACTCGGCCTCAGCGCCGGGTCATGTCAGCATAGCCGAACTCATACCAACTGAGGCGTGCCGCTAGCCTACGATGCGCTGGAACTTAGATGGCAGTTCCAGCGCATCTTTAAGTCTTTTCTCGCCAGATCGCCATCCCACGACTCTCCTCGATTCGCGCCCGACATTACACAGTATGCCGGCTGAATCGACCCCACGACAGCCAGGAAATTAGCCCTCGCGCATCGGCCGCAATCTGGATTTTCGGCCGATCTCGCTCATCTTGTGGTCTGTCTGGCTCACCAAATGTCACAACGTTGTCACACCAAACGCCGAAGCCCCTGCCTATGTATACGACTTATTTCAAGTTAGGGGCATTTGACCGAATCTTGGCAGGCGCATGACATGCTTCTGACAAGGTACTGGCCGTCCTTGGCTAAGGTGATTGAAAGGCTCGTTCATACATAAAGGAGACATACGAATGAAAAACTATATTGCTCGTCTTCCACTCATGTTTGCTACCGCGCTGCTGGCATTGCCGTTGGCGATGCTGTCCGCATCCTCCGATCAGGGCGGGCCGAAGACCTTTACCGGAGAGGTGACGGATACAATCTGTGCTTCAACCGGATCCCACGCACAGATGATGGCGAAAATGCAGAGCATGGGGAAAGACAAGGAAACTTGCACCAAGCAATGCGCGCAAATGGGCGCCAAGTACGTCCTTTACGACGCTGCCAACAAGGCAGTCTACAGCCTGGACGACCAAAGCAAGGCGCAGACGTTCGCTGGCCGCAGGGTCCGAGTGGCGGGAACGCTCGAAGGCAACCGGATCAGAGTCACGGATGTCGAGCAAGCAGGCTGACCCTGCATGAAGAATAATCTGCTGGCTGCCCGTTTTCTGAACGGGCAGCCACTCTAAGCGCGGCGATTTGCACTGCCGCTGGGTGCCTGCAAACCCGGCTGAATTTGCGTGTCGGGTTGGGACGCAGCTTCGCCCCCCGAAAAGTTCTCACCGCCGGTATACCCGAAGCATGGGGGCGCTTCACCGGGCTTTTCTGTAATTGAACCTGAAGACGATGCCGGTGCTCGCGCGGAAGTCGCTCTCCCACGATCCCGACAAGCGCGTGGGGATGTAATCCGCCTGGATGGCGCGAAGCGCGAGCAGCTGGGTGAGATGAAAATCGAGCCCGCCGCCCACTCCGAAGGCCAGATTGGTGCGGTTCGCAATGTCGGGAATTACGTCCACGCCACCGAGCGTGCCGACAAGCCGGGTGTTGGTCACGCCGATCAGTGCGTGGGCGAAAGCGGCTGACTTCCTGGAACGCCGAATAAACTCGGGGCCAAACAACACCTGGCTGGTCCGAACATCGCCTTTCTCCGGTGCGAGATTCGCCGCCGCTGTATTGCCGATTTGAACGGAAAAGTCGCACAAGATCACTCGCAGATAGCTGCGGGGATTGAAACTGCCGTTCACGTGTATTCCGTAGTAGTTCTTGTCGGTGGGCTGGAAGGTCCCGGTCTGCTGCCCAAGATTCACGTGCGCATAGGAAAAGCCGGTGAAAACCTCCCAGCGCGGATATTGCTGTGCGTAGCTGGACGCAGGAGCCATAACAAATAAGAGAGCTAGAATGCCCAACGAACCTACAGAGCAGTAAGTTTTTAAAGTTGCTTGCATTGGAAACCATCGCTCGCGCAGCTTGCCCTTCGAACCGCACTTACATAGGTGGTAGCTCCAAACGATGCACCAGTACATTATGCCAAGGTCGCAAAAGCGTATGTAGTATGAATCACCTTTGCCAGTGCTGAGAGTCACAGGCAGGAGCTTTGTACGTGGACAGAACGGTGATCCGCCGTAGGCGGAATGCCCGGTGCCCTTTAATCCAGTGGCGAACTCAGTTGATGAAACCAGGACGTTAGCGCTCACGTGAATTGAGCCGATTCGGGTCGATGAGCGCTATGGGGATATTACAACATCTCTAACGACGCCGGCGCTGTCAAGGATCGGTGTAGTGCTTTTTCGAAGTCGGAGACACACGCTTCCTGACAGTGGCATACGCACTGAGTTCCTCTTCGATGATTTGTTTATCCAACCGCATGCCTCGGGACCCGTTTTCATCGTTGTGGTGGCGCAACCCACCAGACATCTCTTCGGTCACGTACGATCACGATGTGTTATTCAAACTCCCCTCCCGTTTTGGGGAGGCGGGTAGCCTATTCAGTTGACCCGGTCACTGCATTACAGGACCATGTTGTAACTCGGGCATCCCCGCATGGGTTTCCCCCTTCTGCCGCAACTGTCCGCGGCGGCAGAACTCTGCATAGTCAATCTCATCCCGCAGCATAATCCACAGCCGAATTCCCAGTTTGCGAGCCGCTGCGATCCTGGCTTTTCCCATTCCTTTCTGCACCAGCTTGCGACGATAGAACCGCTTCAGCTCCACATCCTTCTCTACCGCGCGCATCGTCGCTTCCGTCCACAAATAGCGCAGCAGCTTATTGCCTTCCTTGGTCAGTTTTCCCAGGCGCTGCCGCTTTCCACTGCTTCGCTCGCAAGGAATCATCCCGACATAGCTGGCCAACTCATTGCCGGTAGTGAAGCGATGTGGATCACCTAGAAACACTTCCGTGGCCAATGCCGTCACCGGACCGACGCCGGGATGCGTCATCAGCCTACGGGATTGCTCCCTCTGACGTGCCTGGCGTTCGACCTCCTTATCCAGTTCCTGGGTCCGCCTTTGTAGTTGCTCGTACATTCCGAGCAGCTCGTTTCGTCGTTGACCGGAGTAAGGTGGCAGAGGCAAGGCTTGCAGTGCGTATTGTCCCTTGCTACTCCATAGAGCACGACCTTGTCGCAGCGCGTGATTGAGTGCGATGGACTGCAACGTGTGCTGCACTCGACTCCGCATCCGCACCCATTGATCACGGTCCCGTACTAGGGTTCGCAGGTCCCGCTGCTCGCTCGACGGCATCCAAATCTCTGGAAAGCGATCCTCGCGGAGTAGCGTTAACAACAAACCTGCATCTCGCCGATCGTGCTTCTGTTTCCGTGTTTCTTGGGCTCGAATTTTCGCCGGATGCCCGACCCGATACTCGATGCCCAGCTCTTCCAGCAATTCCAGGAACCACTGCATCGCCCCGGTGGCTTCTATCCCCACCAACACGCCATTCCCTAGGGCTGCATAAAACTCGCGTACTGCATTGCCTTCGTGGGTCAGCGTCTTCTCGGTGACCTCGCCGCTTTCGGTGTCCACCATCGCTATGGTTTGTTGTCTTGCGTGCAGATCACAGCCTACAATTTTCATCTCGGCCTCCTTCGTCCCGAGCCTTTTTGGTTGGATACCGCAAAGTCTACTCGGGTCCGTGGCGAGGCCGACAGTCGTTATGACATCAGTTACCCGAAAGTAACGTGGACGGGCCCTTGGGGATCATCTAGCTTTTGTGCTTGGTCGCTCGCCGGTGGCGCTCTCACAGAAGTGCTCGGCAGCGCCGTTGCAGGAAAAATATGTTTGAGACCTTAGAAGACATGCGTGAGAAGTCTCAGCGACCGATGGATCCTTTTTGGCCGCTTCTGATGTACAGCATGGACATTGTTCTAGGTCTGTTTTACATAATCTTCGGGATGCAAAGGCATCAACGGCTCGGGACTCTCGTCGGAGCCGTCGTGTTCCTGCTGTCTTTGGTCTGGTTGATAACGACGATTAGATCGCGAATTCGGCCGAACAGGCGCGATGTCTGGATTCGCGGCCAAATTGTGATCTGGATCTTGTTTGCGTACCAGGCAGCCTACACCGTTTCTCCCTTACGTTAACAGACCATTTCGCCCCTTGAACCGGGCGCCGATTGGAACTGTGATGCCAGACGCGCAGCGGCACAAATCACCTTGCAGCGGTGTCTACTAGTCATAGGCAACTCATGACCCTGGCGCAATTTGCCGCGCGCAATTGCTGGAGAAGCAAGCGGCGCAGCATCTTGACCATTCTCAGCCTCGGCTTCTCTTTTCTGCTCCTCACCCTGATGATGACCATCTGGCGCACGTTCTACATCGACCCGTGGAGCACCGTCTCCGCCCGCCACATCGTCTGTCGCCACCGCGTCTCGCTGGCCCTTTCGCTGCCCTCGTACTATCGCGACAAGATCCGATCCCTCCCCGGCGTCGTGGATGTGATTCCCCTGAACCTTTTCGACAGCGACTATAAAGGCGCCACGCTCGACGACTTCTCCAAGATCGGCACCGATCCCAACGAATATCTAAACGCTTACCCCGAATATCAAATTCCGCCCGAGCAAGTTGCAGCCTGGAAGAAAGATCCCGCCGGAGCCATCGCGGGCAGCGAGTTGGCTCAACAACATCACTGGAAACTGGGCGACCGGCTCACCATTCAAGGTGGACAACTGCCCGTAACCGTCGAACTGAATCTGCGCGGCACCTTCAAGTCTCCTTTCCCCGTGCGCGCCATCTATTTCCCTTGGGCCTACGTGCAGCAGGCGGCGCACTACGCTAAAGATCAGCTTTACCTGATCCAGGCGGACTCTCCGGAGAGCGTGAGCCGCATCTCCCGGGAAGTTGACAGCATGTTCCACAACTCTCCCGAACCCACGCGCACCGAGGCGGAGCAAGCCTTCGATATCGGCCTCATCGCCATGTTCGGCAATGTAAAGGCGTTCATCCTCAGCATCTGTCTGGCGGTGTTGTTTGCCACGTTGCTGGTTTCCGGCAACACCCTGGCCATGTCCATTCGCGAGCGCACCCGCGAGGTGGCAATGATGCGCTCTCTGGGATTCACACCCGGGCTCGTACGCATTTTGTTTTTTGCGGAGGCCGCCACACTGGCCGTGTCGGGCTGGCTGTTCGGAACCCTGGCGGCTTACGGGTTAGTCTTTGCCCTCGCTCACGCCAGGGCGGCCGGACCATTCGCCGTGCTGTTAAAGATTCCCCTCACCACGCTCGCCGTATCCCTGCCAGTCGCGGGTCTTGTCGCTCTGGCGAGCGCAGCCGTTCCTTCCTACCGCGCCTCGCGCGTCAACATCGTGCAGGGCCTGCGTCACGTCGGCTGAAGAGTCCATGTAGCCGGGAACGCATCACTCCGAATCCCCGATTCCGCAAGCCCAGAGCCGGCAGCCCGTCATTACGTTGGTTATCTACGTCCTCATTACCCCCGAAGCTACAGTTGTCCCCATGACACTTTCCTCGATGGTGGTCTCGCGCGATTGGCAGGAAGTCAGCGTTCTGGAGTGCATTCTCGGCGGCCTGCAAATGGAAGTCGCCGTTGAAAACCAACCGCAGCAAGCGCTGGCGCGGCTCTCCAAATCGAAAATCGACGCGCTCATCGTCGACTGCGACCTCAACGGCAGCTATCAACTCTTGCGCGAACTGCAAAGCATTGACATGCAGCAAAACTCAGTCCCGCTGGTGATCATGGGCGGACCGCGCACTGTCGGAAATCTGGATGATACTGGCGCGCTCTTCGCGTTCGAGAAGCCGATCTCTGTCGAGCAGGCCGTGCGCACGCTTTCCGCCGCGCGCAATATGATTCTCGACGGCCGCCTGCGCTACCACCGCGCCGGGCTGGAACTTCCGGTTTCGTTGAAGTGCAAAGGCCAGACTGCGACCAGCGCACACCTGGTCAACTTAAGCCAGGGCGGCATGCAGGTCTACACGCCGTCGTTTATAGAAACGGCCGGCCCCCTGCAGGTATCGTTCGCACTTCCGGGGGCAAAGTCCGGATTGAAAGCGCAGGCGGAAATCGTGTGGCGCGACCGCCGCGGCAATCTCGGGGTTCGCTTCTTGAAGATCGCTCAGGCCCAGCAGCGCACGCTGCAGCTCTGGCTAGCCCAACAATTCCTGGCTAACTGAGAAAACTCCGCGTTCTGAGGTTTTATCGGTAGCGCCGGCGTCTCGCCGGCTGTCGCGGGGCGTCCCCCTAAGAGCTAACTTAAGAATTACTTCCGGTTTGCCCGTTACACGCCCAAGTGAACTGATCCCAACTAAGCTACAGTCAAAAGCCTGGCTTCGCTAACCGCGCAATGATAACTGGAGGTCATGCTGAATCCAGTTCGCGTAGCGGGATTGTCTTCGAAGCGTCACGCCTTGATGGCTTCGACGATCGATAACGGACTCTCAGTCGCAATGACGCGCGACAGCCGGAACCCCGCACCCCGCAACAGCCTTGTAAACTCCGCCTTCGTGCGCTCACGGCCGCGCGGTGTAAGCACGAGCATCTCGAGATCGAGCAGTTTGCCGTAATGTGGCACGTTGCTAGGGGGCACGACCGGATCCACAATCAGCACCTTACCTCGCGTGGCGAGCGCTCGATGACAAACTTGAAGAATCTGCGTCGCGGAGTCGTCGTCCCAATCGTGAAGGATGTGCTTCATGATGATCGCGTCGGCGCCCGGTGGTAGTTCCTTGAAGAAATCGCCGCTTTCGATCCGCACTCTGCCGGTGATCCCCGCGCGAGGGAATGTCGCGGAGGCACCCGCCGCAACATGCGGAAGATCGAACAGGACACCACGCATCACCTTATGACGACGTAGGACGGTGGCCAGCAAAAGTCCATGTCCGCCTGCGACGTCCATCAGCGTCTCGACTCCTTTGAAGTCGTATGCTTCGGATGTCGCCCGTGCCTCCATCGCGCTGATTGACGTCATCGCATCGTCGAAAACCGCGGCGACCTCTGGATTTCGCGAAAAGTGCTCGAATATCGGCATGTTGAAGACATGATCGAAGGCTGGCATGCCCGTCTTCACGCTGTAATTGAGACATCCCCACGGTCGCCACGTGATGTCGTGAGCGGTAAAACGTGCGAACCCGGCAAGGCTCTCAGGGTGATCCTTGCGAAGTAGCTGTCCCATGCTCGTAAGTCGGAAGCGACGGTCGGAGCTTTCAGTAAACAGACCCACGCTCGCAAGTCCTCTCAGCAAGCGATAGAGCCCGTCTTCGGAGACGCCGGCTTCACGCGCGATATCGCTGCACCGCCGCGCTCCCTTCGCGAGCTGGTCAGGAACGCCAATTTCGACTATGGTGCCAAGCGCCTGACTGATCCACTTGCCGATGACCATCTGGAAGAGGACATCATACGGACGCAATGGGGAAGGTCGATTTGCTCGGCTCTTAGCCATATTGTCTCCTTAAGTATCGTATCGCATGGATTCTAAAGGCGTCGCTCGCGAACGGTAAAGCGACTGTGCGCCTCCGAACTGTAGGCAAGTCACAAGATGATCTGGTTCGGATACCGATCGCTTCCAGGGTGGTCCGCAACTCGGAAATTACCGCCCGACCCCCCGGGGGCAGTCTCAGACCCTGCCTGGTTAGCGCGTATGGGGCATCCCTCCCGCCCCTACATCCACTGATCGCCCCGAGCAGGCGAGTTCACCGGAACCGCGTGGCTCGGCCTTCTTCATCTTCTGGGTTGGCTTCCATCAGACGCGCCAATCTCGTTCCCAGGCTGCTGCCTCCAAACATCTGAAAAAATCCCCAGTAAAGAAGCACGACGAGGATCGCATCTCCCACTGCCAGCGCCCAAGGCCATTGCGGAGCTTCGCGCGTC
>DASTCU010000272.1:0-33934 GCA_035710825.1 Candidatus Sulfotelmatobacter sp. | reverse complement strand
GCTGCCCAAGTCTCCGACCGGCACGTCGCCTTTCACTTGTGCCGCCGGCGTTCGCCGGCTGTCTCCGATCGCCTCGGTTGGCGACTGCGTGGAAGGCGCGTTCGGTTGCGATGCTTTGTGCCACTGTTCGTAGACCGTCCCTCCTTTCGGGCTGGGCACAACCTTCGATACGTCACGCAAGAACTGTTTCAGGCTGGGAACGGCTGATGCTCCAAACTTCGGGCCGGAAACCGCAACATCCACGTTGAAGTATGCAGGGGAATTCCGCAGATCGGCCTCATGCTGCTCGACCCACTCGGTCGAGCCCATCAGGCCTTCTTCCTCGCCGTCCCAACTGCCGAAAACCAGAGTGCGTTTCGGCTTCCATCCAGACTTCAGCAGCTCTCCAATCCCATGCACCGCTTCGAGCATCGCGGCCGTTCCGCTGTTCGGATCCACCGCGCCATACACCCACGCGTCACGATGATTGCCCGCAACCACCCATTCCTGGGGTAACTCGCCACCCTTCACCCGACCAATCACATCCCAAAGCGTGCGGAATTGGTAATCCTGCTTGAGATGCACCTTCACTCGCGCCGGTCCTGGACCAACGTGGTAGGTAAATGGCAACGAGCCTTGCCACTCGCGAGGAGAGTCGGGTCCGCCCAGATTCTGCAGGATCGGCCAAGCATCGTGATACGACAGGGGAGTGACGGGAATCTTCGGAACCTGCGCCGACTGCTCAGGAGAAATGCGCTGCGCTTCAGGCAAAGAGGGAACGGATGCAACTCCCGGAGTCGTCGGATCGCCGGGGAATTCGAACATGTATCCCACGGACCCGCGCTGTACGCCAGTATCCGGCCGCCATGGACCTTGGGGATATTTGTCGCCGCGCTTCCAGCCATCGTCGGCAGGGTCGGAATAGAGGATCACGCCGGCCGCGCCGTGTTCCTGAGCGACAAAGACTTTTACTCCGCGAAAGTTCTGGCCGTAGCGAACCAGGACGATCTTGCCGCGCACGTCTACTTTTAGCTTGTCCAGTTTTTCGAAATCGTCGGGCGTGCCGTAATTGGCATAGACGACATCGGCCTCAACATCGCCGGAAGGCGACATGCTGGTGAAAGGCATGACCACGCGAGGATCGTCCTGATAGGGATCATTGTCCACGTGCTCGCGGGTAGGACCATGCATCTCAACTCCGGCAGGCGCGGTCATGTCGACGCTGATTTCCGCGGGATAGTTGATCCAGACTTTGTATTCGACGATCTCGGTGTCGAGGCCAGCTTCCCGAAATTTCTGAGCGACATAATCCGCGGTGGCTTTGTCCTCAACGGTTCCGGCCATGTGCGGATCTTTGGTGAGAGTACGCAGGTGCTCCTCGGCAAGCTTCGGATCGGGCACGGAAAGGAAGCGCGACTCGATCGCCGACTCGGCCGCCGCGTCGCGGAAGCCGAAGATGGCTCGGGCCGAAGCCGGCGCATTCGGTATGGGCGATGTGGGCGGACCGGAGAATAAAACGGCGACGGAAAGGAGTGCGGTAGAAAAGAGTTTCATGGGCTCCGCGGTCAAAGGTAGTAAGGTAGCACAGGTGCTGGGGCGCGACAGGACAGATCGGCATTCGGAAATTTGCCTAATATTCGCCTTATGCACGGTGCGTCTCAGTGCTCGAACGATATACTGCCTTCATGAAGCGAGCCACGACGTCCCTTCCCGATGACCTTGTTGAGGCGGTGGACGACTACATCCAGGCTCAGGAAGTTCCTCCCGCGCTCACGACCGTTTTGCGAGTGGCGCTACGCGAGTACTTGCGGAAGCGAGGATTTCTGAGAGCGCACAATCCGCTGAAGATTACGCCCAAAGGCAGCAGCGCGCAGCGCGGTGAGTCAGAATCATGATCGTTATCTGAATGGAATTTCTACCGGACTTGACCCGAGCCGATGATTTCGTACTTGGACGAAGTCAACTCGGCAAGGGCGAAGGGCCCGCGGCAATGGAGTTTTTGCGTGCTGATGCCCATCTCGGCGCCAAAGCCGAATTCACCACCGTCAGTGAAGCGCGTAGAAGCATTCCAGTAGACGGCTGCGGAATCGACGCCGCGGAGGAATTTGCCTGCATTCGCTTCGTCGCTGGTTACGATCGAATCTGAGTGCTTGGTGGAGTACTTGTTGATGTGGGCGATGGCATCGTCCACGCAGGCGACCACCGCAATCGCCATGCACAGGCGCAGATATTCTTCGTACCACTCTTGCTCCGTGGCAGGCCCCACGTGAAGGCCGGCAGCCAGCGAGCGGGCTTTGCCGTCTCCGCGCACTTCGACGCCGGCATCGATGAGTTTCCTCACGATGCGTGGTATGTATTGTGCCGCGACCCGTTCGTGCACCAGCAATTTTTCGGCAGCATTGCAGACTGACGGACGCTGCGTTTTCGCATTGATGACGATGCGATCCGCCATGTCAAGGTCGGCAGATGCATCCACAAAGATGTGACAGTTCCCTGCCCCAGTTTCGATCACCGGAACGAGAGAGTTTTCGGTCACGAATGTAATCAGGCCTGCTCCGCCGCGAGGAATGATCACATCTACCAGGCCTCGCGCTTTGATCAGATCCTGCACTGATTGGCGAGTGCTTGCATCCAGCAGTTCTATGGCACCTTCGGGAACACCAGGGACAGCGGCCATGATTTCAACCAGGCACTGGTTGCTGCGGCCGGCTTCCTTGCCGCCGCGCAGGACAATGGCATTGCCGGTTTTGAGCGCGAGCACCGCGGTATCCACGGTGACGTTCGGGCGCGACTCGTAAATGATGCCAATTACGCCGAGAGGCACACGCAGTTTACGAATGCGCAGACCGTTCGATTTCGTCCATTCGGCTAATGTCTCGCCGATGGGATCTGGCAGCGCGGCGACTTCGCGCACGCCCCGCGCCATTTCTTTGATTCGCTCTGGAGTAAGTTGGAGGCGGTCGCGCATGGCGCCTTCCAGCCCGGAATGCTTGATGTCCTCCTGGTTGGCGCGCAGAATACTTCTTTGGCTGGTTTCGATGGCGTCAGCGATCGCCAGCAACAGAGCATTCTTTTCGGCAGTGGAAAGGAGCGCGAGTTTAGTCGCGGCGGCACGAGCCTGTAGCAACTTCTCCTGGGTCGATGCAGCCGTGGTGAGAGTCGCCATCACCTTACCTTTGCCGGCGGAAAGTACGTTCCAATCTTGCGCGCCATTCCCAGTGTAATGGCTTGTGGATGCCTTCCGTTGACGATCGACACGTGAACCCCGCCCTCGCTGGCCAGTTTTGCGGCGCGCAGTTTGGAAATCATGCCGCCGCGGCCGAGGGAACTCTTGCCGTTGCACTGGGCCTCAATCGCCGGCGTCAGTTTGCGAATCACGCGCTGCAGACGCGGCTTCTTGCGCCCGTTGGGGACCATGAATCCATCCACGTTCGTTAGCAGCAGCAGCCAATCGGCTTTCACCGCAGTCGCCAGCAGCGAACTGAGTTCGTCGTTGTCGCCGAATGCGCCTTCGATCTCGCGTACCGAGACGCTGTCATTCTCGTTGACGATGGGTACCACACCCAGCGCTAGCAACTCGGCCAACGCATTCCGCAAATTGCGATAGCGAACCGGGGACGTGAAATCGTCGCTCGAAAGGAGCAACTGAGCGACTACCTTCTTGCCGAAGAACAGGCGCTCGTAGGTATGCATCAGCTTGCTCTGGCCAACGGCAGCGCAAGCCTGCATGCCGGGCACATCGGTGGGACGCTTCTGCAATGCGAGCCCCGACATGCCCGCAGCGATCGCGCCCGAGGTGACGATCAGATACTCGTTCCGGGAGAGATCGAACTGATCCACCATTCCGCGTAGCAGATTGATATCAACCTGCCCGCCTGGGGCAATGAGACTGGTGCCGACTTTGATGACAACGCGCATAGCTTGTGGCTGCGTGGCCGGACCGGGTCCGCGCTGCTTGTTTCGCGAACTCCGCAGGGAGAACCCTGCGCCCCGGCGGGGAGGGACAACTCTTATATCCTGCCGTTAGAATGAATTTCTGGCAAGGTGAAAAATCTTGCCACATACAAGTCCTTCATGCCTGCCTCCAATGCTACCAGCCGCTTTTCGGATCGGGTCGAAAACTATGTTCGTTACCGGCCAGGATATCCGCGCGAGGCGTTGCAAGTGCTACAGACTGAGTGCGGCCTGACTCCCACTGATGCGGTAGCCGATATCGCGTCTGGCACGGGAATCTGGACTCGGATGCTGCTGGAAAATGGCAATCCCGTGTACGGTGTGGAACCGAATACGGAAATGCGGCAGGCGGGAGAGCGGCTGCTGGCCAGTTTCCCGAACTTCACCAGCGTGGCCGGAAAGGCGGAAGCGACGACGCTGGCCGGTAGCAGCGTGGATTTCGTGACGGCGGCCCAGGCTGCGCATTGGTTTGATCGCGAGCGCTCGCGGCAGGAGTTCGCGAGAGTTCTGAGGCCCGGCGGCTGGCTGGTGCTTCTATGGAATGAGCGAGTCACCGATGCGACCCCATTTTTGCGTGAATACGAGCAACTGCTGCTGACTTACGGCACCGATTACGAACTAGTGCGGCACGAGCGGACGACCGACGCCGTCAACGAATTCTTCGATCCGGCACCGTTCCAGGAGCAAGTATTCGCCATGCGGCAAGAATTCGATTATGCGGGACTGGAAGGGCGGTTGCTCTCGTCATCGTATGCGCCGGGTCCGGGACATCCGAAGCATGCGCCGATGCTGCGTGGGTTGCGGCGGATCTTCGATGAGCATTCCAGAAATAATCGCGTGTCTTTCGACTACAAGACACGAGTTTACTTCGGACGACCCTCGTCTTAATCAAAGGCATCAACCACGAAGGACACTAAGGTTCACGAAGGAAAAGCAACACCAAACTTCTGCTCTGCTAGATTTGTCTCTTACATTTAAGAGGTCCCTGTGTCCGAAGAAAAGTCTTTCCACATGACGCCCGACGAATTCCGGCGCTACGGCCATGCCGTGGTCGACTGGATCGCCGACTATCAGTCTCGCATTGAGTCTTTTCCTGTTCTTTCGCAGGTGAAGCCGGGGCAGATTCGCGCCTCGCTGCCGCCGGATCCTCCGGCACACAGCGAATCCTTTGAACAATTGATCAAAGACGTCGAACTGCTGATTCTTCCCGGGGTCACGCACTGGCAGTCGCCGAATTTCTTTGCCTACTTTCCGTGTAACGCTTCAGGGCCAGGAATACTGGGCGATCTTCTCTCATCGGGGTTGGGCGTGCAGGGGATGTTGTGGTCGACGAGTCCGGCGTGCACGGAACTCGAAACCCATGTGATGGATTGGCTGGTCAGCATGTTGGGATTGCCCGATAAGTTCAGGTCGTCGAGCAGCGGCGGAGGCGTGATTCAGGATACCGCTTCGAGCGCTGCTTTATGCGCGCTATTGGCGGCCCGCGAGCGCGCGACCGGATACAGCAGCAACCAGAAAGGATGCGATGGGCGGGTGGTCGCCTACGTTTCAACCCAGACCCATTCTTCCCTGCAAAAAGCGGCGATGATTGCGGGAATTGGCGTGGAGAACCTGCGCCAGATCGCGGTAGACGAGACCTTCGCCATGAGACCGGATGCGCTGCAGCAGCAAGTCGAAGCCGACCGGCGCGCGGGACTCACGCCTGCTTTTGTGTGCGCTACAGTGGGAACAACGTCGTCCAACGCCATGGATCCGGTGGGCGCGATTGGGGAGACCTGCAGAAAGAATAATCTGTGGCTGCATGTGGACGCTGCCATGTCGGGCACGGCCATGCTCTGCCCGGAATTTCGGCATCTGCAGAGTGGCGTCGAACTCGCCGACAGCTACAATTTCAATCCGCATAAGTGGATGTTCACCAACTTCGACTGCAACTGCTTCTGGGTTGCCGACCGCAAGGCGCTGATTCAGACTTTGAGCATTCTGCCGGAGTACTTGCGCAATCAGGCGACGGAATCGGGAGCGGTGATTGATTACCGCGACTGGCATATCCAGTTGGGGCGCAGGTTTCGATCGCTGAAATTATGGTTCGTGATTCGGCATTATGGCGTGGAAGGCCTGCAGCATCACATTCGCGAGCACGTGCGGCTGGCGCAGCAGTTTGCGGGATGGGTGCAGCAGGATGACCGTTTCGAGCTGGGTGCACCGGCCCCGTTGAACCTGGTTTGCTTCCGGCACCGAGGTGGTGACGAGGCCAATCAGAGCATCATGGATCGGCTAAACCACAGCGGCGATCTATTTCTGACGCACACCAAGTTGCACGGCAAGATGACGCTGCGGCTGTGCGTGGGGCAGACCAACACTAAGGCCAAGCACGTGGAAAACGCCTGGAAGCGAATCCGGGAAGAGGCTGCAAGATTGGAGAATGCGGCCTGACCTTAGTCAGCAGGCATGGGCGCGACTCGAGGTTCGCCGCGGCGTTCGACGGCGGGATAAGTCGCCTCGGCCGGGGGCGCCAGCCACTTGCGAACTTCGGGCAGCACCGCGCGCATCGCTGCTTCGCCAACGCGGATCAGATCAGCGGAACGTTTGAAGTCGTCGTAAGCGAAGCCGGCGACGTCGGGTTCAATGACGAGATCTGCGTCTTGGCGCCACAGGCCGGACATAGCGTCCTGGGCAATCGCGAAGGATTGTCCAATCACGTCGAAGATGTGGCGCGGAGGACTGCCGTTGGCCCAGGTTCCTTTTAGATGAACGGCCAGCACACGGTCAGCGCCCATTTCGCGAAGTGGGCGCGTCGGCACCGGATACGACAACATGCCGTCGACCAGATGGCGGCCGCGAATCTCCACGGGAAGGAACATGCCGGGATAAGCACAACTGGCGCGCACGGGGTCAATAATTGAACCGGAATGGAAAACCACGCCTTCGCCCGTATTAAAGTCGGTGGCCGTTACGCCTAGCGGAATGCGCAGATTTTCAAACGTCTGACACTTCAAGGTGCGGGTCAGAAATGAAATCATGCGATCGTTCGAGGCAAAACCGTAACGCGAGAGAGTCCAGCGGGCAAAGCTGGTGAAGCGGGTATTGCGCGCGAGTTCTTCCATCTCGGCGAGCGAGAGTCCGCTGCAATAACAGGCACCGATGAGCGCGCCGACGCTGGTACCGGCGATGGCGCCCACCGGAATATTTTCCTCTTCAAGAACCTTCAACACCCCGATATGGGCAATACCTCGGGCAAAGCCTCCGCCCAAAGCGATTCCAATTGATGGTGCGTGAGATGAAACGACGGGATCGGATCGGCGGGACCATTCCCGCCCGAAGGCCTGAACCGACCGAATGATCTTCCCAAGACTCTTCACAGCGAACCCCACATCCCGCTTGAAGTCGGGCCGAACTCATGAAGCATTACTTAATCATTAAGATGCCACAATTGTGCGATAGGCTGCAGGGCACGAATGGGCCATTTTCGATTACCTTGGTGGGAACCGGTGGCGATGGTAACAGTTACTATTCCGCCAGCAGAGAGGGTGCGAATTTCCTGTATTCCTGATAACTTGCGGACAGTATGGTACGGGAGATTTCGGCTGGAGGGGTGGTGGTCCGGCAGAAAGACGGGGCCTGGTGGATGGCAGCGATTGAGCCGCCGGAAGCGGCCCCCAGCGCCACAGGGACGGCCAGTTCGGGAAGAAAAGACCGTTCCACGAGCAAGACTGTTCTTTGCCTGCCTAAAGGGCTGGTGGACCCTGGAGAAAAGGCGCTGGATGCCGCCCTGCGCGAGGTACGGGAAGAAACTGGCATTATCGCGGCCCTGGTTACGAAACTGGCGGACATCAAATATGTGTATGTGCGCTCGTGGGGAGACGGCGAGCGCGTCTTTAAGATCGTGACCTTCTATCTGCTGCGCTACGAGTCGGGGCGAATTGATAACATTTCAGAGGAGATGCGGATTGAAGTGGCACGCGCAAAATGGGTTCGATTGGAGGACGCGCCGAAGTTGCTCGCCTATCGGGGCGAGAAGCAGATGGCGAAGCAGGCTCTGGAGTATCTGACATCCCGCGCAGAGGTGTGATCCGAGCCATAGATAAATTTCCCCCGAAGGGATTACCATTGCGAGTTCACAAGTCCTCTTCGGGGACGTGTATGATGCCCGCTCCGATCGTTGAAAGTCCACGTAATCCTTCCATCCTCCGGGAGTTTTGGCGGAGGTTTCATTTCGAGGCTTGATCATGAAGCGCATTAATAAAGTTGCAGTTCTGGGCTCCGGAACCATGGGCGCGCGCATTGCAGCACATTTTGCCAATGCGGGCGTGCCGAGTTATCTGCTGGATATCGTTCCACCGGATGCGGACGCGCCGGCGCGGAACAAAATCGCGGCGACCGGGCTCGAGGCGGCGAAGAAATCCAAGCCGGCGGCGTTCATGGAGCCATCACTGGCCCGGTTGGTGACGGTCGGAAATTTTGAAGACGACCTCAAGAAATTGGGCGAGGTTGACTGGATCATCGAAGCCGTGGTCGAAAATCTTGAGATTAAGCGGGCGTTGCTGCGCAAGGTTGAAGCCGTCCGTAAACCGGGAACCATCGTAACCACAAATACTAGCGGATTGCCTGTGGCCAAGATTGCGGAAGGGTTCTCGGACGATTTCCGCATGGTGTGGTTTGGAACGCACTTCTTCAACCCTCCGCGCTACATGCGTCTGCTGGAGATCATTCCCACGCCGGATGCAGACCACGCCGCGGTCGAAGCGATCGCGCACTTCTCTGACGTGCGCCTGGGCAAGGGCGTGGTGATCGCGAAAGATACGCCCAACTTCATCGGCAATCGCATCGGCACGTTTTCCGTGCTGAATGTCATGCGTCTCATGCAGGAAATGGGCTTGACGATCGAAGAAGTCGACGCGTTGACGGGGCAGGCTGTCGGATGGCCGAAGTCGGCGACCTTCCGCACGATTGACCTGGTTGGACTCGACATCCTGGGTCACGTGGTCGGCAATATGACGACGAACGTACATGATGAACGCAGCGATCTGCGGCTTCCGGATTTCTTCGGCCAGATGTTGCAGAAGAAATGGCTGGGCGATAAGACGAAGGGTGGCTTCTATAAAAAGGCGAAGAGTACGAACGGCAAAGAAGACGAACGCCTCGCACTCGACTGGAAGACCCTGGAATATCATCCGCGCCAGAAGCCAAAATTCGCCGCGCTCGATATGGCAAAGAACATCGAGGACACGGGCACCCGCCTGCGCAGCCTACTGGGCTTGAATGGTAGTGGTCCGCAAAAAGGCGACAAGGCCGGGGAATTTCTGTGGTCGGCGCTCTCCGATCTCTGGACGTATTGCGCGCACCGCATGCCGGAGATTTCCGACTCGGTCGTGGAAATCGACAGGGCCATGCGTCTGGGCTTTAACTGGGAACTGGGTCCCTTCGAGCTTTGGGACGCCGCCGGGGTTGAGGCGACGGTCGCGCGCATGAAGAAAGAAGGCAAGCCGGTAGCACCCAATGTCGAGAGCCTGCTCGCCGCCGGGCAGAAGTCGTGGTATCTCGATGATCCCAAGGCACCGGCAGGCAAAAAGTACTGGGAACTGGGCACTACCAGTTGGGAGCCGGTTGCGGCTCCGGTAGGAGTGTGGTCGGTTACGGTCGCGAAGAAATCGAACGGCGTGGTCAAGAAGAACTCCGGCGCATCGCTAGTGGATCTGGGCGACGGCGTGGGCTGCCTCGAGTTTCATTCGAAGATGAACTCGCTCGGGGCCGACATCATCAACCTGATCACGCAGTCACTCAAGCCTGGTGGGCCGGGGGATGGCTTCGACGCGTTCGTCATCACCAATGACGCTACAAATTTCTCAGTGGGCGCGAATCTCATGCTGCTGTTGATGAGCGTGCAGGAAGAAGAGTGGGACGACGTAGATCTCGCCATTCGCCAATTCCAAGGCATGACGCAAGCCATCAAGTTCTCGCCCAAGCCGGTGGTGTCTGCGCCGTTTGGGCTATGCCTGGGCGGGGGCACGGAAATTTCGCTGCACGCGGCCGCTCGACAGCCCCATGCCGAGCTTTATACCGGCCTGGTGGAAGTGGGCGTCGGACTGTTGCCGGGCGGCGGTGGCTGCAAAGAGATGCTGCTGCGCGCGGTCGATACTGCGATCGCGTCGCGCGGCAAGGCTACGGGAGAAGCGATCGCGGGTTCGGTCGAAATGTTGGAAGCGATGAAGAAAGCTTTTGAGACTATCGCCACCGCCAAGGTCGCCACGTCCGCGCATGAGGCGCAGGCGCTGGGATTTTTGTCGAATTCCGACCGCATCACCATGAACCGCGAGCGCGTGCTTTCTGACGCGAAGGCGCGAGCCCTGGAATTGGCGCGTGCCGGCTATGAACCGCCGCTGCCGCGCACCGACATCCCGGCACCCGGAGAAAACCTGCTGGCCGCGCTGAAAATGGGCGTGCACCTGATGCGGCAGGGCGATTTCGTCACCGACTACGAGGTGAAGCTGGGCGGAAAGATTGCCGAGGTGCTCTGCGGCGGCAGCGTGACTCCGGGCACTCCGGTGGGCGAGCAATACATCCTCGACCTGGAGCGCGAGGGCTTCAAGTCGCTTTGCGGCGAAAAGAAAACACAGGAAAGAATTCAGTACACCCTGAAGACCGGGAAGACGTTGCGGAACTAGGAATCGGACTTAGTGATTCTGGTTCTGAAATAGCTGCTGAAAGTGAACATGAAGGTTCGGGAGGTTATTAAGCGTTTAGAACAAGACGGCTGGCGCCGGCTCGGACAAAGGGCAGTCACCGGCAGTTTCACCACCTTTCGAAACCGGGGACAGTCACGGTTGCGGGTCATCCGTCACTGGACATTCCTCCGGGGACATTGAACAATATCCTCAAGCAGGCGGGCCTGAAATGAAATACTTCGTCATCTACGAAAAGAGCGCCACGGGTTGGGGCGCCTACGCTCCCGACCTTCCGGGACTTGGTATTGCAGCAAAGACACTGGAAGAAGCCAAGGAACTCATCCGCGAAGCCATTGATTTTCATCTTGAGGGCCTGCGCGAGCATGGGGATCCTGTCCCAGAACCCAGTGCGACCACCGAATACATCACCGTGTGACCTGCCGGCAACTTTGTCGGGCAGGGCACGGAGCGGCAATTCAAACATGCCAACCATAAGCAGAGCCATCGCTAGTCTTGCCTTTTCGGCGATTTTCATCATTATTGGGTCCAGCCTCACTCGCGCGCAAAAAGATTCTCCCGTGAAGGAATCTGCGCCGGATGTGCCGGACGCGATTACCGTGCCTTCCGGTCTTGAGCCGGTGCTGTTCGTGCACGCCTCCGGAGCACAGGTCTACACCTGTCAGGCAGGCGCGGACGGAAAGTTCGATTGGACCCTGAAAGGCCCCGAAGCAGAGTTGAAAGATCGCAAGGATAAGGTCATCGGGCAGCATAGCGCCGGACCGACCTGGAAGCTGAAAGATGGCAGCGAGGTCACCGGAAAGGAAGTCGCGCATGTCGACTCCCTCGATTCGGACTCGGTTCCCTGGCTCCTGATCACCGTCACAAACAATTCTGGAAAGGGCGCCCTCGCAAACGTGACGACGATTCAGCGCGTACACACGCACGGCGGCAAGCCGGGCAACGACGCTTGCGATGAATCGCACAAGGACGCGGAAACTAAGAGCAATTACACCGCAGACTATTACTTTTTTGCGCCGACAAAGTAGGGCCGCTCGTCCGAAGCCGGCGCAGATTGCCACGCATCTAATGCGTAGCGGTTTGAGAATGGAGAAATCATATGCGTGATGTCATCATCGCTTCATCTGTTCGTACCCCTGTGGGACGCGCTTACAAGGGCACGCTGCGCGCCACCCGTCCGGATGAACTGGCCGCGGTGGCGATCAAGGGTGCGCTGGCGCGCGTGCCGCAACTCGACGCCAAAGAAATCGAAGACGTGATCCTCGGCTGCGCCATGCCTGAGGCGGAGCAGGGCATGAACGTGGCCCGCATCGCCTCGTTGCGGGCAGGGCTGCCGGTCGAGGTTTCAGCGCTAACGATTAACCGATTCTGCTCGTCGGGGCTGCAGGCGATCGCCATGGCCGCCGAACGTATCATGAGCGGGGGCGCGGAAGTAATCGTCGCCGGCGGAACGGAGTCGATGTCGATGATTCCCATGGGCGGCCACAAAATCTCGCCCAACCCCTGGCTTGTGGATCACTATCCAGACGCTTATCTTTCCATGGGCCTAACCGCGGAGCGCGTGGGCCATCGGGTAGGCATCACCCGCGAAGCGGCAGATGAGTTCTCGCTGCACAGCCATCAGAAGGCAATGGCGGCGATTCAGGCGGGAAAGTTCGACGATGAGGTCGTGCCGGTCCCGGTAAGTTTCAGCGCTCCTAATGGCTCCAAGCCCAAACGCCACGAGATCGTCTTCAAAGTGGATGAAGGCCCGCGCGCCGACACGTCGCTCGAAGCTCTGCACGCACTCAGGCCCGCGTTTCACATGAAGGGTACGGTGACGGCAGGAAATTCATCCCAGATGTCGGACGGTGCTGCCGCGGCGGTGGTGATGTCAGCGGAGCGGGCAAAAGCGCTGGGCATCAAGCCTCTGGCGCGCTACGTTTCGTTCGCAACGGCGGGATACAAACCGGAAGAAATGGGACTGGGCCCAGTGTTCGCAATTCCGAAGGCGCTGAAGCTGGCCGGGTTGAAACTCTCCGATATTGATGTGATCGAGTTGAACGAGGCTTTTGCTGCCCAGTCCTTGGCGGTGATTAAGGAAGCCGGACTCGATCCCGCGAAAGTTAATCCCAATGGCGGAGCCATTGCGCTCGGACACCCGCTGGGCTGCACCGGAGCCAAGTTAACGGCCACCGTGATCCGCGAATTGAAGCGGCGGAACGCACGGTATGGGATGGTAACGATGTGCGTTGGCGGGGGGATGGGGGCCGCAGGGATTTTCGAGAACCTGCAGAACTGAAAGCCCCAACCGATTGAGGCTTACTTCTTGATCTTTTTTCTGCTGCCAGTGATTGCTGACACGGAACGGGTTCGCGCCGAGGCCTTGTACCTCATGAGGTACGTCCGCGCGTTCTCGAGTCATGCAAGCGCACTGCTGGACTCGGGGCTATAATTCGCTGTAGGGAGGTCCGATGTTGCCCGTAGGCCGCCTTCTTTCTGCAATTCTGTGTCTTTGTTCGATGCCGGCTCTTGCCCAGGAGCACCCAAATAAACTGAGCGTGCCCGGCACGATACCCACGACGCAGATGCCAGACTTTCGCACGACTCCTCCGCCCGCAGAGCCGTGGAGGATTATCCCGAAACCACCGGGCGACCAACCGATGAATGCTCTCACAGTGCCGGACGACGCAGTTTTGACGCCTGGCGGAATCCCGATCGACGAATTCTGTCTAGCCATTCGCAGCTACCTTGTCGCTCGCGACAGCAAGGATTCAGATTCGGTGCATCCGGCCGGCTATACAACGTGTGTGCCGGCAAGTCGCTACCGGCTGAGGATGACAGTGATGCAGCCAGAGTCAGCCGGCAAGTGAAGCCGCATCACACTTCTTTACCTGATTGCTACGCTGGTTGACACAATTTGGAGTAGCGTCGGGATCGGAGATTGTCCACCATTCGGGCAGTCCCACTTTGGATGGTAGGAGGTGCTGAAATGCGGCTCTCCGGCCTGTCTCTTGCAGTAATTCTTGTCGCTTCCCCTGCGGTATTCGCGCAACACTCATCCGGCGGAGGAAGCTCGGGCGGCTCCAGTTCCGGCGGCGGCGGCTCTCACGGCAGTTCCTCCAGCGGTTCCAGTTCCGGAGGCGGCAGCTCTCACAGCGGTTCCACTTCTTCTGGCGGCTCAGGGAGCAACCACGTTTCCCAGGGCGGCGGCCACAGTTATAGCGGCGGGGGATCGGTCTCGCATAGTTCGACTGCCCACGGATCGAACTCGACCGCTTCATCACACACCAGCGGAGACCGCCAGAAGGCGAGCAGCTTGCACTCGAGCGAGCAGCGCTCGATTCGCGAATCAACTTTGCGCAACCCAACTCGCATAGAGCAGCCTCAGAAGAGAACGTTCTTTTCATTTCTGCGGCACCCTTTCCGGCGGCCTCCCCCAAAATCCATTGCCAACATCAGGCGACCCGCGTGTTTCAGGGGCCACTGCGCTGCTGGGTGCCCAATCGGGCAAGTGGCGGCCGGGGGAGTTTGCGTAGCCGCGAGAGTCAGGTTTGAACACAATACTTGCTCGCCTTTCAAGGTGTGGAGCGGCGGCGCGTGCTTGCAGGGGACGCGTTTTCTGGATGACTGCAGCGCGCTACGCAGGTCCATGGAGCAACAGCAAGCACGGATGCGCGCTGCCGAATCCGCAAAGCAGAACGCCTGCAGCAGCGGATCAGCCCAGGAGTGCTCTGATGCGTCGAGCGCTTTCAGCAGCGAGGAAAACCTGTATCAATCTTTCCAAGCCCGATACCAGCAGTGCCAGCAGCGTTCTCTTCGCGGATATTTGTTTCCGGGGCATAACCTCTCGGGTTTTGGACCCGGGCTGATGTTCGATCTCATGGGTGTTGACTGGTCGCAACCGTGAATGGTGAACGCGGGATACTGCGTGCCAAACGGTGAGCTAGCAGCTGGAATCCGACCTGAACGTGATACGGATCACGTGTGTTGCTGCTCACCTATCATTCCCTTCCTTCCCGCATTAGAATTGCATTGCATTCGCTGTTCCCTTCCGGGGGTGGCGGATTCCTTTATAGACTGAGGGACAAATATGGCTACGACTACAGCAGTTCCGAAGACCAAGATCTTCGGCGGAAGTTTTTTGCTGGAATCGAGACAGCCCGACGAAGTTTTCACGCCGGAAGATTTCAGCGAACAGCATCAACTCATCGGACAAACGGCGGAAGAATTTGCCCTCAACGAAATCGTACCGAATATTGAAAAGATCGAGCACAAGGATTTCTCAGTCACCCGCGACTTGCTCAAGAAGGCAGGCGAACTAGGCCTGAGTTCGGCGGAAATTCCCGAAGCATACGGCGGGCTCGAGATGGACAAGGTCACCGCCGCAGTCATCGCCGACCACATCGCCAAATATGCGGGCTTCGCCACCACTTGGGGCGGGCACACCGGGATCGGCACTCTGCCGATCGTTTATTTCGGCACCGAAGAACAGAAGAAAAAGTACCTGCCGCGGCTGGCGGCGGGAGAAATCGTGGGCGCGTATGCGCTCTCGGAGTCCACTTCTGGCTCGGACGCGCTGAATTGCCGCACTCGCGCCGTGATCTCTCCCGACGGCAAGCACTACATCCTCAACGGGGAGAAGATGTGGATCACCAACGCAGGCTTTGCCGATCTGTTCACCGTTTTTGCGAAAGTTGACGGAGAAAAATTCAGCGCATTTCTGGTGGAGAAAAGCTTCCCGGGATTCTCGGTCGGAGCCGAAGAACACAAGATGGGCATTCGTGGATCTTCCACCTGCCCCATCATTCTGAACGACTGCAAGGTTCCCGTGGAGAATCTGCTAGGAGATGTCGGGAAAGGGCATCTCATCGCTTTCAATATTTTGAATATTGGCCGCTTCAAGCTGGGTGCGATGTGTGTGGGCGGAGGCCGTGTATCTCTAGAAAATGCCATCGCGTATGCCAAGCAGCGCAAGGCGTTCAACAAGGTGATTGCAGACTTCGGACTGGTGCGCGAGAAGATTGCCAACATGGCGACACTGCTCTACGTCGGCGAGTCGCTTGTATATCGCACCGTCGCCATGATGGATGCCGCACTCAACGAGGTGGACAAGTCAGCGACGGACGCTGCTCGTCAGACGCTCAAAGCGATCGAGGAATACGCCGTCGAGTGCTCAATTATCAAAGTGTGGGGCTCGGAGATGATCGATTACATCGTCGACGAGACTCTGCAGATTTATGCCGGCTATGGATTTGTCGAAGAGTATCCGGCGGAGCGCGCTTATCGGGATGCCCGCATCAACCGCATTTTCGAGGGCACCAATGAAATCAACCGCCTGATCATTACGGGCTTCCTGCTGAAGCGCGCGATGACAGGCCAACTGCCGCTGATGCCCGCCATCAAGAAATTGATGGATGAAGTGCTCTCCGGGCCATCGGTGGCGGAAGAACTCGACGGTTCGCTGCCCGAAGAACGAAAACTGGTGGCGCAGGCGAAAAAACTGGGACTATTTGCAGCCGGCGCGGCCACTCAGAAATACATGCAGGCGATTCAGGACCAGCAGGAAATTATGGGTGCGATCGCCGACATGACCATCGAAACGTATGCCATGGAATCGGCTGTGCTTCGGACGCAGAAGATCGTAGCGAGCAAGGGCGAGGGCGGGGCGGCGTTACCGCTCCAGATGACCCGAGTGTATCTGTCCCAGGCTATGGAAAAAGTCGAGGCTGCCGCACGCAAGGTAATTGCGGCGGTCGCCGACGGCGACATGCTGCGGACACACCTTGCGATCCTGCGGCGGCTGGCGAAGTACGAGCCCTTCAACACAATCCAACTGCGGCACGAAATTGCGTTGAAGATGATCGAACGCGGAAAGTACACACTGGTTTAGGAACTTAACCACAGAGGGCACAGAGGACCACCGAGAACAAAGCTTCGTGGCTTCTGTGCCCCTTTTTATCTCTCTGCTGAGTTCTTGCGGCACAGGTGTCCATCATGAAAACAGGAATTGCTCCACTAACGGTGATTGCGCTAGCGGCATGTTTGGCTGCTCAAACGAAGCCCGCTCCGCCGACAGACTCCTCCACCTTCGACCCCGATGGTACGGCTCACATCACACGCGTTGTTCCGATGCCCACCACCATCAGTGAGGAAGCGCAGACCTGGCTGGAGTCGCTCACCCACAGCACTCCCGGGCCAGAGACCCTCGCCGAACGCCGCGCCCGCACTGACGTGTGGCGCGCGCAGGATTCTGCCGAGGCGCGCAAGCTTTATCCAGTCAACGTGGAGGAGGCAACCACAGCGGGAGTTCGCACCGACATCATTACTCCGCTGACTGTGCCCGCTGAAACTAAAGACCGCGTGCTGATCAATCTGCACGGGGGCGGTTTCAATTCCGATTCAGGGTCACTCATCGAAGGGGTGCCTATTTCGAATCTGGCGAAGATAAAAGTGGTCTCCGTCTACTACCGACTGGCTCCAGAGAACCCGTTTCCCGCTGCCGTGGACGATGTGGTCGCCGTCTACAAAGAGCTTCTCAAGACCTACAAGCCGGGCAGCATCGGAATCTTCGGAACGTCGGCCGGAGCGATTTTGACTGCCGAAGTTGCGGTCAAAATGAAGCAGTTGGGCTTGCCGCTGCCGGGGGCCCTAGGTATGTTTTCTGGTCTCGCCGACTTCAGCCGCGTGGGCGATGCGCGGCAACTGTTCACTCTGAACGGCTTTCCTGGAGAAATGCAGCCTACCGATCCCAGTCACTTGCCGGACGACCAATACGTCGGTAAGACCGACCGCAAAGATCCGGTGCTCTCGCCGCTGTTTGCCGATCTGCGTGCCATGCCGCCCAGCCTGCTGGTGACCAGCACACGAGATCTGCTGCTCAGCGATACGGCATTTTTTCATCGGGCGTTACTGCGAGCGGGGAATGATGCGCAGTTGGTCGTCTTCGAGGCGCTGCCGCACGCCTTCTGGTATCACTTCCAATTGCCGGAGACGCAGGAAGCACTGCAGATGATGGCCAATTTCTTCAACCAGAAAGTCGGGCACTAAAACACTTCGGGCTCGAACTCGGCAGTACTCTTGAGAAGCTCTTATTTGAATGCGTTGACGCGGAGCGGGCAGCCCGGACACGGATCATTCTTGATGTAGCGGTAGAACCGGGCGTGTCCTCGACCTCTCCAATAGCGAGAATCGTAGTCATCTACTCCGGGTCCTTTGCTCATGAAGCTGAAGAACACATGCCGCGATGGCCTAACTACGATCCCCATGTGGCCCCGCCAAACGATCAGATCGCCGGGTTCGGGTTGGTTGACTCGCTGAAATCCTTCGACGCCTGCATAAAGATCCCTGGAACTCGCGTAGGTATAGGGGAATCCGGCTTTTTCGTAAATGGCATGGACCATGTGAGAGCAGTCACGGCTGGAATGGCGGCGCACTTTAGGATCGAGTGCAGCAGCAATCACAGACAAACGATCGTCCTGACTCAATGCCCAATCGCTGTTTCGCGCGGGGCGATCATCGGCGACTTCGACCGGGGGGCTTGCCGTTGCGAGGTCCAGCGGGACCTGGGCCCGGGAGGCATTCAGAGCAAGGCCACAGAACAGAACCAAAATGGCCGGAGTGAGGTGAATGCGCATCGGCCTATTTTGATGCGGATTCCGCGTCTGGCGGAGATTACGATTGTGCACCACAGGGTCACGTCGCAAACCATTGCAAAATCAGCCCTCTGGGGGATTGAGCCTGTTATTTACTCCCTTTCCTGTCTTCTGAGGGGATCAGCATGTAACTCACAAATGCCAATTGTTTGCTGTCAGGCGACCAAGAAGGAACGTTGATTGTCCCCTGCCCGCCAAACAATTTCGCGAGCACGGTGATCTTTTTATCTGCGAACGACATCAGGCGCAGCATCACATTCTTGTTCTCGGGATGGCCGGTGACGTCGGCATCGTAAGTGAGAAACACCATCCACTGCCCATCTGGCGAGATGTGGGGGAACCAGTTGTTCAGGTCGTCAGAGAAGACTTGCTCCTGCTGGCTGCCGTCGGGCTTCATGCGCCAGATTTGCATGTGGCCGGTGCGCTCGGAGTTGAAGTAAATGTAGTTTCCGTCGGGAGAATATTCCGGGCCGTCGTCCAGACCCTTGGCCGTTGTGAGCCTGGTCTCGTCCCCACCCGCGGCAGGGATCGAGTAGATGTCAAAGTCGCCGTTGCGTTGGCCAACAAAGGCGAGGGTCTTGCCGTCCGGTGACCAGCCATGCCAGTACGAGGGGGACTTTTCTGTAATTCGGCGCGGCGTGCCGCCAGCCACAGGAACAAGATAGACCATGGACTCACGATCACCTTGTGAATTGTCGCTGATTGCCAGCTGCGTGGAATCAGGAGAGATCCCGTGGTCGTTGTTGCATTGAGTCGCAAAACCCGTGTCGATGGTTACAGAATGATCGCTGCCCACCTCGAGGCGCTCGATGTGGCCCTTGCGATTGAACAGGAAGGAGCTCCCGTCGTGTGTCCAATTCGGCGCTTCAAAGCGTCCCGGCGCGAGATAGGCGACACGGCGATCGGCAGAATCAATCGTGATCGTTTCGAGGGCACTGTAGAGCGCAGGTTCCCCCGCAGCAGGAGCGGGCTGAATCAGTTCCACTTTCGAAAAGACCGCCTGCTCCGAAACGTCCTTATCGTGGGAGCACACGCCTAATCCAACGTAGAACGGACCCTGCAAGGGAATGCGGAGCCATCCGCCGGCCACTTGCGGTTCGCCACCGTCCGTCGCGAGCGCCATGTACACGTAATCCCCACGCTTGGCGATGCGCAGGCGCTTCGGAGCAGTGATATTGGACTGGATCTCGTGCGTGACTGCGCCGTTTTCATCGCGGAACTGCAGCGAGGTCAGGCCGCTGGCGTGAAGTGCGACATCGGCATAGACGGAGTCGCCCTCCAGCCTCTGGCGCAGCATCAGCACCGCTTTCTTGTGCTCGTTCCCGGTCTTCGTCCGGAAACTGATGTCGGCGGTGAGGGTCACATCTCCAGACATTTTCTTCCAGACAAACTGGAACGCATCGGCCACCGACCACATGTTCTCGCCGCTTCCGGTAATCGTATAGCTCTGCTTCGACTTGTCGTAGTCGACGGAACCGGGGTGCAGCACTGTTCCGACATCGCTGTGACCTTCGAAAATTCCGACAGCCGATGTGGCACTCTGAGCTTGCATTGCACCGGTGAACGCCAGCAGGTAGCAATTGAGAATTGCGGTATTCAGGAAAATCTGGAGCTGCCGCATGAGACCTCCAACTGGTGTGGAATAATCTCCCGCATTGTAAACGCATGGGGGCAGGAGAAAGGTCGGCTTTCTCACTTCTGGTACCAATCTTGAACCAGTTCTGGTAAAACGTTTCGCATGCAAATGAAACGTTTTCTTTTTTCCACATCTTTGTTCGTCACGTCTCTTTTTGTCGGACTGTCCGCGCAAGTGAGCCCAGCCCCATCGGCTAACCTGGCGCTCACGCCGCCGATGGGATGGAATTCATGGAATAAATTCGCCTGCAACGTCAGCGAAGACATGATCAAAAACATGGCCGACGCGGTCGTGAAGTCGGGGATGAAAGACGCCGGATATGTCTATGTCAACATCGATGACTGCTGGCAGGTGAGCCGCGATGCGAATGCAAATATCGTGGTCGACGCCCAGCGCTTTCCCCACGGCATGAAGGCTCTGGGGGACTACATTCACTCACTAGGGCTGAAGTTCGGAGTGTACTCTGACGCGGGCTCGAAAACGTGTGCCGACCGCCCGGGCGGGTTGGGGCACGAGTACCAGGACGCAATCCAATACGCGGCGTGGGGAGTGGACTACCTGAAATACGACTGGTGCAACACGACGACCCAGGATGCAAAGGCTTCGTACGCCAACATCCGCGCGGCTCTCGACGCCTCAGGGCGACCCATTGTTCTCAGCATCTGCGAATGGGGCACCGCCAAGCCGTGGCTTTGGGGCAAAGAGGTTGGCGGAAATTTGTGGCGCACGACCGGCGACATTACCGACCGCTGGGGTGGACAACAGAAGTGGCCCGACGGGAGTTGCTGCTCAAACGGCGTGCTCTCCATCATTGATCAGCAGGTCGGATTGCAGTCTTACGCCGGCCCGGGGCATTGGAATGATCCGGACATGCTCGAAGTGGGCAACGGCGGCATGACCGACGTGGAGTATCGCTCGCACTTCAGCCTGTGGGCGGTCCTGGCAGCGCCATTGCTGGCCGGAAATGACCTGCGCAGCATGCGTCCCGAGATTCACGACATTCTGACCAACAAAGAAGTGATCGCTGTCGATCAGGACGGGCTCGGCCGCGAAGGCGAGAGGGTTGCGAAACATGGCGATCTGGAAGTCTGGGCAAAGCAGTTAAAAGATGGCAGTCGCGCGGTCGTGCTCCTGAATCGCGGCGCTTCGGAGCAGGAGATTACTGCGAACTGGGAAGATCTGGGCTATCCGAGCAGCATCCCAGCCTCGGTTCGCGATTTGTGGCAGCACAAGGATATGGGAAAATCCACGGGAAAATTTTCGGCGCGAGTAGCATCGCATGGCGTGGTGATGGTGACAATAAAGCCTTAACCGCAGAGGACAAACGGCACACCGAGACTACACGCGCTTTTTCAGTTCTTCCATCACGCTCTGGATTAACTCCTTTGCGTCGGTGAGGTTCTTCATGATGATCTGAATGTCCATGACCGGTTTGCCCGGCCAGCGCTGGCTCTGGCAATACACGCCATGCTGGCCAACGAGCGCCATGGCATCGGTGATCGTGTCCATGGTGACGGCCAGGCGGCCGCGAGGAACACCCATCATGGTCTCGTAATGCTCTAACTCTTCCTGCTTTTCGTCGAATACCGGCATGGGTTTGATTGTAACTGCGCGGGTGCGTGGGGCATAATTGGGCGCTGACGGAATCCGCTCCCAAACGTCCAATTCTTTTACACTGATACCTCAAAAGGAGAACCCATGCACAAGCAAATTGCCTTCGTTATCGGCCTGATTTTCGCTCTGAGCGTTTTCGCAGTCTGTCAGGGCAAACCTAGTCCACCGGCTTCCGCGACATGCGATCTTGGCGGAGGTAAGAACATTAAGACGGATTATTCCAGCCCGCGCATGAAGGGGCGCAAAATTTACGGCGAGCTCGTGCCCTACGGCAAGGTATGGCGCACGGGAGCCAATGAAGCCACCACATTCGTCACCAGCAGCGATGTGGTAGTCGGCGGCAAGACGGTCCCGGCTGGAAGCTATACGCTGTTTACCATTCCCAACGCCGACAAGTGGACTCTGATCATCAACAAGAAAACCGGCGAGTGGGGCATCCCCTACAAATACGAGAGCGACGAACTGGCGCGCGTGGATATGAAAACGTCGAAACTTCCTTCTCCCATGGAGAACTTCACGATCTCGTACGAGAAATCTGGAAACGGTTGCACCATGAACATCGATTGGGAAGGCACGCGGGCTTCGGTAGATATCACACCCAAATAAAACTGCTAATTTTGATTGTTGATTGTTGATTTTGTTGTTGGATGAGCCTGGTTTTCATTCAACGAGCAGAAAATCAACAATCAACAATTCCTCTAAGCGTACAATTTCAGTGATGTATTCCACGGGAGGTCCCCCATGCCCGTCTACGATTATGTCTGCCTCGATTGCCACAAGCCTTTCGAAACAGTTCTTACCTTAAACGAGCACGACAAGGAAAATCCCAAGTGCCCGCATTGCGGTAGCAGTAACGTGGAGCAGGAAGCCGCAGCGTTCTTTGCGGTGACATCGAGAAAAAGCTAGCGGGTCATCCCTTCGGCGAAGTTTCAGTGAGCAGCCTTGAGGGCTGCCGCAGCCTGCAGCGCTTCGGCTGACTCAGGAGAGATTTTTAGCGCCTGGTCGATGGCAGCAAGCGCCTCTTCCCGACGCTGCGCTTGCGCCAAAGCCTGTCCGAGCTGCACGTACCCTTCCGCCGTAGGCTGGAGTTCGACCGCCTTGGAGAAATCGCGGATCGCCTCGGCCAGCTTTCCCTGCTTTCGGTACAGCACCGCACGGCCGAAATAAGCGTTGGACTGGTAAGGATTAATGTCAATCGCCCCGTTGTAACTCTCCAACGCGTCTTTATCATCCCCCAGGTCTCGGTAGGCGGAGCCCAGGTTGGCGCTGGTCAGGGCCACCATAAACCGATCCTGGCTCAGGCTGAGGGTGGTGCGGTACTCTGCGATCGCTTCCTGAAGCCGGCCTTTTTGCTGAAGGTAGGCGCCCATATTGCCGTGACTCCACGGGTCGCGCGGCATGATCTCTGCCGCCCTCTGAAAGTGGGGATAAGCTTCGTCTGGCTTGCCGGCCGTCAGCAGAGAGTCGCCCAAGTTATCCTCAGCAATAAAATTGTTGGGATTTACAGCGAGGGTATGCGACCACAAATCGAGGCCACTGTCCCAGTAGGAAAGCTGCCGCCGGGCCGCCCACGACAAAGAGACCAACATCACAGCCGCAGGAACCAGGCGCCAGGCCAATCCAAGTTTCCGGTGATCGGCCAGCTCGGCCACGCCCCACACCAACATTACGAATACACCGATCAGCGGAATGTAGGTATAGCGATCTGCCATCGACTGATAGCCCACCTGCACGAGTCCGATGACGGGAACCAGCGTGCCCAGAAACCATAGCCACCCGGTGGTCAGATACCGTTGTGAACGATAGCGCAAGGCCAAAGCAGTGATCCCGAGCAGGACTAGGGTTCCCAACCCAACTTGCCAGCCGGGAAGTGAATTGCCGGCATGGGGATAAAGCACGGCAAGGTGGGCCGGCCAAATCATTTTCCAAAGATATGCGGCATAGGCAACAATGGAATTCTCCAGGCGTATCCCGAGCGGAAACTGCGCCACGGAGCGGACTGCTCCTCCACTGTTTTGCGCGTGCATGGTGACCCAGGCGCTGGATGCGGAGAGCGCTAGCAACGGCACTTTTTCGAGGAAAAGTTTTGCCAGCGGCGCCCGCGGAATCGCTTGCTGATCGCGCAGCGCGCTTGGTGGCGTCCCCTGAATTCTTCCCAAGGGCCAGTAGTCGAAGAGCAACAGCACGAAGGGCAGCGTGATCACCATCGGCTTGGACATCAGCCCCATGGCAAACAACCCGGCCACTGCCAGGTAGCGGCGCCAATTGGGCTTTTGCACATACCCGCCATAGGCCCACAGCGCAAGAAAGAAGAAGAATGTGCAGAGCAGGTTCTTCCGCTCCGCAACCCACGCCACAGACTCAACGTTCAAGGGATGGACGGCGAACAAAGCCGCCACGAGCAAGCTGCGGCCCACGCGCTTCGTAGCGCTGTGGAGCAGGAGAAACAGCAGAACAACGTTTAAGGCATGGAGCAGCAGGCTGTCGAGATGATGTCCGGCAGCATTCAGGTGAAAGAATTGGTAGTCCAAGGCGTGAGACATCCAGGTCAATGGATGCCAGTTCGCCTCCGCAGTCGTGGTGAATGCCCAACGAATCGTCTCCCATGAGAGGCCACGGATGTGGGTGTTCTGGACAACGTAGCGGTCGTCATCGTAGTTGATAAAGGGATGCCGGTTCACCGGGTTGTAGAGCAGCATCGTGGCGGCAGCCAGCAAAAGACAGAGTACGAGCTTCTGCTTCTCCGGCGACGAGAACGGACCCTGGCGCTCAGCAGGTGGAGTCAACGGCTTTTTAGCAGGAGTGGCCAACAAAAAGATTTAAGCACACACAAGGAGAGGTGCCTAGAGCAAGCATGGGCAGGAGAGTTACGAAAGAAAGAAGAGCGGTGCTGCGGTCGAATTAATTTCCCGGCTTCCAGCGCAGCACAGGCTTGCGAGCCGCCGCAGTCTCGTCGAGCCGTGAAACCCGCGTCGAATGCGGCGCGTCGAGCACGGTTTGCGGATCTTCCTCCACCTCTTCCGCGATCGACTTCATCGCTTCCACAAACAGATCCATCTCTTCTTTCGATTCGCTCTCGGTGGGCTCGATCATCAACGCTCCGGGGACGATCAGCGGAAACGCCGTCGTATACGGATGGAACCCGTAATCGATCAGGCGCTTGGCGATGTCCATGGTGCGCACGCCCTTTTTCGCTTGCAGCCGGTCACTGAAAACGACTTCGTGCATGGTGGGCGTAGAGTACGGCAGATCGTAGGTGCCCTCAAGGCCCTTGCGGATGTAGTTAGCATTGAGCACCGCGTCTTCAGTCGTCTGGCGCAGGCCGTCGGGACCGTTCGCCTGAATATAGGCGAGCGCTCTGACGAACATTCCAAAATTTCCATAAAAGGCTCGCACGCGCCCGACGGATTGCGGACGGTTATAGTCGAAACCCAGCGTCCCATCCGTCTTGGTTAAGAGCACTGGAGTCGGCAAGAATGGTTCCAGAGCTTTCTTGATCGCGACCGGCCCTGATCCGGGACCTCCGCCGCCATGCGGGGTCGAGAATGTCTTGTGCAGGTTGAGGTGCATGACGTCCACGCCGAAATCACCGGGCCGCACTTTGCCGACCAGCGCATTCATATTGGCGCCGTCCATGTAGAGCAGGCCGCCTTTGGCGTGGAGGATGTCGGCAATTTTATGGATCTGCTGCTCGAAGACGCCCAGAGTGTTGGGGTTGGTGAGCATCAGGGCCGCGACGTCTTCGTTCATCTGCGCTTCGAGGGACGCTATGTCGACCATGCCGCGCGAATCTGATTTCAGATTTTCTACTGCGTAGCTCACCATTACCGCCGTAGCGGGGTTCGTCCCATGGGCGGAGTCTGGAATCAGAATCTTCTTGCGGGCATTGCCTTGTGCCTGGTGGTAGGCGCGAACCATCAGCAGACCGGTCATCTCGCCATGCGCACCGGCGGCTGGCTGCAGCGTGATCGCATCCATCCCGGTGATTTCGATGAGACACTCGCTGAGCGTCTTCATAATGCGCAGGGCGCCCTGCGAGATCTTTTCCGGCTGGTAAGGATGGCCGTTGGCGATTCCTTCTACGCGCGCGACCGCTTCGTTCACCCGCGGGTTGTATTTCATGGTGCAAGAACCCAGCGGATACATACCTAAATCGATGGCGTAGTTCCAGGTGGAAAGGCGCGTGAAGTGGCGGATGATTTCAATCTCGCTCACTTCGGGCATGTTGCCCAGATCTTTTCGTTCCGATGCCCCCAAAAGCTTAGTGGTATCCACTTCGGGCACATCCAGAGGAGGCAATTTCCAGGCGGCCTTCCCTGCCGAAGACTTTTCGAAGATGAGTCCTTCGTTCTGGTTGACGTGGCGCGTGGCTTTGCGGGTCATGTGCTTCATCGCGCCACCTCCTCTACGTCTTCTTTGGCCGAACGCACGGAACGTTCGCTTTCGGCGACCAGGCCGACGGCGGTATCGATTGCCGATCTCGGGGTGAGTTCGGTGCAGCACCATAACGCCGCATTTCCGAGTTCCGGATAGAACTTCTTCAACGGCAAACCACCGATCATCTTGTGCCCCAGCAACCGACTGTTGATGGCGTAAGGATCTTCGCTGGTTTGCACAACGAATTCATTGAAGCGCGGCGAGTTGGCAAATAGAACTTTGCCGTGCTTGGCGAATTGCCCGGCTGCGTACGCGGTCTTCGCCAGGTTTTGCTTCGCGAGTTCTTTCAGGCCGACCTTGCCATATACGGCCATGAAAATGTTCACCATCAAGGCGACGAGGGCCTGATTCGTGCAGATATTCGAGGTGGCTTTCTCGCGGCGGATGTGCTGCTCGCGCGTGGCCAGCGTCAGAACGAATCCGCGCTTGCCTTGCTTGTCGAGGGTCTGCCCGACGAGCCGGCCTGGCATTTGCCGGACAAATTTCTCGCGGGTGGCGATCACGCCGCAATACGGACCTCCGAAGCCGAGAGGAACGCCAAAGGACTGGGCTTCCATGGCGATGACGTCCGCGTGCCGAGGAGGCTCCACGATGCCCAGGGAGACAGCTTCCGCGATCGACACGACCAGCATCGCCCCGTGCTTGTGCGCAATTTCGGCAACTGCATCGACGTCTTCAATCGTGCCGAGGAAGTTCGGAGACTGCACCAAGACGCAGGCCGTTTCGTGCGTGATCGACTTTTCCAGTTCTTTCAGCTCCAGACGGCCATCGCCACCAAACCCGGCCACTGTAAGCGGCATGCCTTGATGCGTCGCGTAAGTCGCGAGCACCTCGCGATACTCGGGATGCAGGCTGCGTCCCACCACGACCGACCGGCGTTCCGTCAACCGCACCGCCATCATGACGGCCTCGGCTGCAGCGGTGGATCCGTCGTACATCGAGGCGTTCGCCACCTCCATGCCGGTCAGTTCGCAAATCATCGTCTGGAATTCGAAGATGGATTGCAGCGTTCCCTGGGAAATCTCCGCCTGGTACGGCGTGTAGGCCGTAAGAAACTCACCGCGGGAGATCAGCGAATCAATGATGACGGGCCGGTAATGAAAATATGCACCGGCCCCGAGAAAGCTGGCATATCCGTCCGCATTCTCGCGCGAACGCTGCCGGAAAAAGTCGACAATTTCCGACTCCGCCATCTGGCGGGGAATGTTGAGATCGCGACTGAGGCGGTATTCGGCGGGGATGGGAGCAAACAGATCGTCGACCGAGCGTAGGCCAATGGCTTTCAGCATGGCTTCGCGGTCGGCGGGAGACTTCGGTAAATAGCGCATAGGAAATTATTAGATGAAATTGACAGCGTTTCGATTGTGCGCCTTGCGGGGCGTCTGCTCCGTGCGCCAAATCACAGCGAGTCTCAATGTCCGGCTTCTTCCGCCACGAATTTTTCGTAGTCCGCCGCCGACAACAGGGCATCCAGTTCCTTGGGATTTTTCAGCGTCATCTTCACCATCCAGGAGCCATGCGCATCTTTATTGACCTTTTCCGGGGACGTGGCCAGGTCGGCGTTGACTTCGGTGACGGTTCCTGACACGGGAGCAAACAGGTCGGAAACGGCTTTGACGGATTCGACCGTTCCGAAAGTCTTGCCGGCGGTAAGTTCGGCGCCTACTTTAGGCGTTTCGACAAACACGATGTCGCCCAGGGACTCTTGTGCATAGTGGGTGATACCGACGGTGCCGGAGTTTCCGTTTACCTGAATCCACTCGTGTTCCCGGGTATATTTGCGATCGGTTGGATAGGCCATAAAAGCGTCTAGCTCCTAAGCTTCTAGCGATTCTCTGCACCCTGCGCGCGGTTTAAGAAGTTTTCTTTGGGCGTTTGTAGAACGGCGTTGGAACGATCACCGCTCCCACGCCTTGACCGCGAATTTCTACCTTCACCGGCGTGCCGACTACCGCGAACTCGAGCGGCACATAGGCTAACGCAATGTTCTTCTTCAAAAATGGCGCGGGAGAACCGCTGGTGACGTATCCGATTTCGCGACCGCTGGAATCGAGCACCTTGTATCCGTCACGGGCAATGCCGCGTTCCGTCATTTCCACGCCAACCAGGGTTCTTTTCACTCCCGCTGCTTTAGCTTTTTCCAGCGATTCCTTACCGATGAACTCCGGCTTCTCCATTTTGCAGAAGCGATCTAGGCCCGCCTCCCAGACGTTAATCGTATCGGAAATCTCGTGGCCGTAGAGCGGGAGCTTGCCTTCCAACCGAAGCGTATTGCGTGCGCCGAGTCCGCAGGGAACCACGCCGAACTCTTTGCCAGCAGCAAGAACCTCATTCCACACTCGTGCGCTGGTGTCTTCATCAGCAGGAATGTAGATCTCGAAACCGTCTTCGGCTGTATAGCCGGTCCGGCCCATCAGAATGTTGCTGAGCCCGCAAAGCTTGCCGCGAGTGATCCAATAAAACTTCACCGCGCTCAGATCGGCGTCGGTCAGCTTCTGCAAGAGATTCACGCCTTTCGGCCCCTGAATCGCGATCTGCGTGAAGTCGTCTGACAGATTCTCGACCGCGCAGTCGAACTTTCGCGTATTGTCGCGCACCCAGTCGAAATCTTTTTCACGCGTGCCCGCATTGATCACGAGCAGGTATTCGTCATCAGCGAGGCGGTGGACGATCACGTCATCCACAAAGGTTCCTTGCGGGTATAGCAAAGCCGAATACTGCGCCTGTCCCATTGCGAGCCGGGAGGCGTCATTCATGGAAATGTGCTGCACCGCGGCGAGCGCCTGCGGTCCCGCCAGCCGGATGTCGCCCATATGGCTGACATCGAAGATGCCGACTGCGGTGCGCACCGCCATGTGCTCGGCGATGATGCCGCCGCCCAGCGACGCGGGATATTCGACGGGCATGTCCCAGCCATTAAACTCCACCATCTTCGCGCCCATCTGGCGATGGACGGCGTTCAGCGCGGTTTTGCGGATGGTGGGCGCATCAACCGAAGACAATCGAAACCTCAAATGCGAGCAGTGGCTGGCTGCCGTGATGTGTGGACCAGTAGGTCGGACTGATTACCGTAACATGCCGATTTTCGGCGGGTCAAACCGGACCGGCTTAACCACTGAGAACACCGAGGAACACAGAGTCATTCCTCTGTGCGCCTCTGTGCTCTCTGTGGTTGAAGATTTTGACTTATCGCCCGAATTGCACGGTCACGCGCGCCCCGGCGGGCACGTGGGTTCCAGCGAGAGGAGATTGCTGTCGCGCTACACCGCTGCCTACCGCATCGAGTTGCAGACCGGCATCTTGCGCAGCTTCGACCGCACCACGCACGGTCTTTCCCACGAAAGAAGGAACTTCGATTCCGCCTTGCTCGACGTCGAGGACGACGGTGCCGCTCGCGGGCAGCTGCGGTTGGGGTGCGGGCACAGGTTTTCCCTGATCTGGCTGACTTGCTGATGCGTCAGCTACCACCTCGCGGATCGCCGCCGGCACGACGTTTGCCTCGCCATCGGCACTTGCGGGCGAGGGCACCCGCGCCACATTGGACTTGGATGCATCGTCACCGTTTACTTCTGCGGTTTCCAGCGGCTCGCCGGGATGATCCGGAGTCCCATCATCCAGATCTTTCTCCTTCACTTTTGCTTGCGCCAGTAGCAACTGATGCTGCGGCGCCAGTGGCATATCGTGCGGCACGTGGAGGTATTCGAGCACCTGCTGGGAAATGCGATGGAACACAGGCGCTGACACCTGGCCACCCTGGTGGAGTCCGACGGCTGAATCCAAAATGACCGCGACCACGATCTGCGGATTGTTTACCGGTGCGAACCCGGCAAACGATCCAACGTATTTCGTCTTGGAATAAGCGCCGGTCGCTGGATCCACCTTTTGCGCCGTCCCCGTCTTGCCCGCCGAACTGTAGCCTTCCAGAATGGCTTTGCGCCCGGTGCCTTCGAGGACGACCTTCTGCATCATCGCGCGCATCTCGGCGGCAGTGTACGGAGAAATCACGCGATGCGCTGCCCCGGGATGAAATGCCACCGTCTGCGGCGTTCCGCGCGGCTGCACGGTTCCGGCCACGATGCGGGGCGCAACCCAGATGCCATCATTAGCAAAAGTGGAGACGAGACCTGCCAATTGAATCGGCGAGATGCCAATCTCTTGTCCCATCGAAATCGCGGCGATCGACACTTTCGACCAGCGGCTGGGCGGCTTGGTCAGGCCTCGCGTCTCGCCCGGAAGCTCGATTCCGCTCTGCTGCCCGAACCCGTAGGCGCGAATGTATTTATAGAAGCGGTCCTCGCCCAGCCGCAGCGCAATCTTGATGGCGCCCACGTCGCTGGACTCGGCCAGCACGCCCCATACCGGCAGCAAGCCATGCGGCTTCGCGTCACGGATGCGCATGCCGTTATAGACGATGGCGCCCATCTGGCAGTCGAAGACTTCATTGGGATTGGTGATCTTTTCTTCGAGTGCGGCCGAGATGGTTACCAGCTTGAACGTCGACCCCGGTTCATAGACGTAGCTAACCGCCCGGTTGGTTAGCGCAGCGGGAGTGATCTGTTTGCGCAGGTTGGGATTAAACGTAGGCCGGTTGGCCAGCGCCAGGATCTCTCCGGTGTGCGGGTTCTCGACGATGACCGTGCCCGCAATGGCTTGCGTGTCATGAATGGCCTGCTCGAGTTCTTTCTCCGCGATGTACTGGATATTCTTATCGATCGTCAGGACCAGATTGTCACCGGGATCGGGCTGGGTCTCGACATCAGAGAACCACTTCTTGTGCGCGTCCACCGAGATGAACATTTTTCCCGGGCGTCCGTGCAACTCATCATCGAACTCATGCTCGATTCCGCTCTGGCCGGAGTCTTCCATTCCCACTGAACCGAGCACTTGCGCCGCGAGGTCGCGCGCAGGATAAAAACGTTTGGGCTCTTTTTGGAAATGAATGCCTTGCAGCTTCAGCGAACTGATGCGCTCGATCGTCTGGTCGTCAGCCTTGCGCGCTACCCAGCAAAACGTCTTGTGCGCGCGGCAATCGGCGAGCACCACGTTGTAGTCGTCTCCAGTGATGCGGGTGATGAGGGCGACTGCCGTCGGCAAGTCTTTGACTTCGCTTGGCACCGCAAACGCGGAGTCGACCTGCACCGACATCGCCAACTCTCGGCCGGCGCGGTCATAGATGACTCCACGCTTAGCGGCCAGGGGGATGGCGCGCTGCTGCTGATGTCCTGCCTGCTTGACGAATTTGCCATAGTCGAAAATCTGCAGAAAAACCAAGCGGGCGCAAATCGCGAGGCACCATAGCAAAATCATGGCGCCGAGAAGATAGAGGCGGGAGTTCTTGGCGAAAGTTGAGTCCAGGGATGCCATGAATCTCTACGTCTTAAAGAAGCTGTTAGACAAACGTGGCGGCCCAATTACAGAGAGGCCGCCGCTGAAATGCGGCCGAGCTTTGCTCGGCGTGGCCGGATCCAAGGAGTCCGGCCTATACAGATCTTTTATTGTCCCGCGACCACCATCACGGGGGTATTTCTGGCCATGACCGGCCCTTGTCCGTCCGACGGCATCGCGTCCATACGGATCACTTGCCCCGGCTCCGGCGGGACCAGGCCCATGCGGCGCGCCAGCAGATCGATTCGCTCGGGATCGCGCAGGGAGGCATCCTCCAGGCGCAGTGCGTGATTCATCTCCGTCTTCTCGCTCAGTTCGCGCTTGGCCGATTCAATCTGGTAACCGTACTCGATGGCCTTGAAATGCTGCCAGGCATAGGTAAACACCAGCAGGAACAGGCAAGCCAGGGCGGTGCCAAACTGTTTCATCTCCCGGTTACGGTGAGGATCTTCCACCTTGACCAGCCGGGAATTGTCGATCGCCTTGGAAAAGTAGATTTCGGGAGTGCCCGTCCATAACGACCGGCGCTGCTCGAACACCGGAACCGCACCGCGAATTGTTGCCGCCGCTGCTGCCATGTTATGCCGCTCCCATGTAGGCTCGATCACCCTCTGGAATCTGCATGGTGAAAATCTCATGCAGTTCCTCTTCCATACGTTGCTGTTCGGCTCGCTGTCCGGCCCGCTCCACCACCGCCATCAAATCGTTGATCAATGTTCCCGTGTACATGCCCGCACCCTCAAGTTGGATTCCTACCACGGAACCCGTAAAAACAGCTGCCAGCTGTCAGCCTTCAGCTTCTTTCTTCTGCTCCAGCGGATCTCCGTCCGCTTGGTTACTGCACCTGATCTGTAAGGCCCGGCACCGCCATCACAGCTAATGCCGGGAACTCCGGCAGGTTTTCCGGAGCTAAACTTTTTCCGCCGCCCGCAATTTCGCGCTGCGTGCCCGCGGGTTGCGATCGCTCTCTTCTTCAGTTGCCGTTACTGGCTTCTTGGTTAGCAAACTGAAGTAACCCTTCTGAGTCCCTTCGCGGAAAGCATCTTTCACGATGCGATCTTCCAGCGAATGAAAACTGATCACCACCATGCGTCCCCCGGGCTTCAGAATCCGAGGCGCCGCTTCCAGCAGCGCCTTCAGATCGTCCAGTTCGCGGTTTACGAAGATTCGAAGAGCCTGAAAGGTCCTGGTCGCTGGATGAATTCGCCGTTCGTACTCGTTCTTACCCCGATTCATCGGCCGGGCCGCGGCTGATATGACGTCCGCAAGTTGTGCGGTAGATCGTATCGGCCGCGACCGGCAAATGGCTCTGGCGATTCTCCGCGACCTCCTTTCCTCTCCGAATTCGTAAATCAGATCGGCAAGCTGTCGCTCGTCGAGGTGGTTTACCACTTGTTCGGCGGTACGCTCGCTCGTCGGGTCCATCCGCATATCGAGCGGTCCTTCCGCCTGAAAACTGAATCCGCGCGCCGCATCGTCCAGCTGCAGGCTGCTCACTCCAATGTCAGCCAGGATTCCATCAACGCCGCCCGCCTTCTGCCCTTTCGCAATCTCTGCGAAGGAGCGATGCAGCAGCGTGATCTCCGGCCAGTCGGCTCTCGGCTCTCGGCTCTCGGCTTCCGGATCTTGAGTCCGAAAGCCGGAAGCCGAAAGCCGGAAGCCGGAAATCTTCAGCGCTGCCGGATCCTTATCGAGCCCAATCAAATGTCCCGGTGCGCCGAGGCGTTTTGCGATTTCGTAACTGTGCCCGCCAAGGCCCACCGTGGCGTCGATATAGGTCCCGCCACGCCGCACGGCTAAAAAGTCGATCGCTTCTTTTAAAAGAACCGGAACATGGCTCGCTTCCCTTCCACCGCCATGCCCAACCCCCTGAGGGGTGTCTGTTGATCCCTCGCCCACTAGATGCCCAGTTCGTCGAGCGTCTTCTCATCCTCAGGCGTAAACTTTTCTTCTTGAATCTCTCGCTTGAACAGTTCGAGGTTTCTGACCACCATGAACGTCAAGTTCCCCAGAACCGCTACCTCGCCCTTGATTTGCCCCGACTCGCGCAGCAACTGCGGCAGCAGCAACCGGCCTTGCCCGTCCATCTCGACCTGTTGCCCGTAATAGTTGGTCCGGTCCAGGAATTTCTTCTTCGTGGGATTGAAATTGGAGAGCCCGGCCAGCTTCTGCTCGATCCGCTCCCATTCCTCGAAGGGATACACTTGAGCAACCTTCCCATCCACGCTGGTGATGTAGAATTGCTGGCCATATTTCTCGTCGATCACCCGCTTGAACTCGGCCGGGACCTTGAGGCGGCCCTTTTCGTCGACCCGGGTTGGATGATTGCCGCGAAACATGACTCAGTGGCTGCGTTTCAACATCTCTCAAAGAGGCAAAAGCGGCGCAAAGTACGGTCAAAGTCGAGCGATTCAGGCTGTTCGTCAATCTGTTGGGTCGGATTTCCACCGGCTCCTCGATTTCAGCTCCTAACTTCCCACGAACCCTATCGCAATCGCCACTTTCTACCACTTTGTACCACATCTTAACCGTAAGTCGTTTATTGTCAAGAAGAAACTTGAGGGTACCAGCGCCACTAGTGCACCGTTTTGGGAAAGTACGAAGCCTTGTGGTGA
>DASTCU010000271.1:0-34869 GCA_035710825.1 Candidatus Sulfotelmatobacter sp. | reverse complement strand
CAGGCGCGGCCTGAAAAGCGGTGGTCTCCTCGAACTCGGGTGCCGCCGCCGCGAGGCGCTGGTATAGCTGATAAGAGAACAGGCTCCAGTCATCGTCCTCCCAACCCTCGACACAGCACTCCCCGGTATCGCCAATGCGATACAACTGGGCGGGATCGGCGACCGGCAACGACTTCAGCATGATGGCCTGCGTCAGGGTGAAGATCGCGGTGGTGGCACCGATGCCGATGGCCAGGGTAAGTAATGCAGTCAAGGTAAACGCAGGAGCATGGCGGAGCTGCCGGAGAGCGTAGCGGATGTCTTGTAGAAGGGTTTGCACGCGGGTATCCTCCGGCGGATTATACGTCGACCCAAAAGCGTTGGTTCCACGAGGTAAACTTATGAGTTTTCAATTTGCACCACGGTCGGCGAAATATCCATTTAACTCACTGACCCGGATTTTAGCGAACAAACGGCGCAAGCTTGTGATAACGGTGGTTTCGTCAGTCATCCGGTAAGGTAGAATTTGCCGACAAAAGCGCTGCTATGACGGCTTCCGGCAATCCTTCCCATCAGTATTTCAAAGGTCGCACGCGGTCGACTATTGCGGGCGGAAGCGCTTCTCGAAGGGTTTCGATGTTCTGTTCGAGAGTTCGATTCGCGGTGTCGATCACAATATGCTCGCGGTGCCACGGATGATACTCGCGCGAGATTACCTGTTCCCAGGTTGGCAGGCTCAAACCGAAGATATCTGGTTTGCGAGTTTCCACCCGGGCGCGGTGCTTACGCGGATCAGAACATATGACCTCAATTTCCATAGTGATCGCCTGAGCGCGTCGACCGACTTCGAGCCACGCATCGCGCGTAATCTGCAGTGGATTGACCGAATCGGCAACTACTGTCCGCCCAATGCGAAGGTTATCTTCGGCGACCGCATAGGCGACCCGATAGCCCGCCTCATCAAGCCCTACGGCGTCAGGGGAGCAATCTCGAATCGCTTGCTCAATCGAGTCGATCCGCAAATGTATCGCGCCGATTTGACGGGCCAGCTCGCGACCAATGGTTGTCTTCCCGGTCGCTGGCAGGCCGCTAAAGATTATCAGCACTGGTCACCGCCTTCGTCCAAATTTAGCTTTGTACTCGCCTCGACTGATTGTGATACTGCGCGGTTCATTGGCAAACCGGAGATTATCAAGCTATCGGGGCAATTGCCGAAACATACATGTTACGTCGATCGGATTTGGCTTTGCCTTGGCAGGAGCGATGGGGTGATAATTCCTTCGCCGATCAAGCGAGGCCCGCATGATGTCCGCCGTGACTAACACGCTGATTCGGATTCTGGGCATCAGTCTCACCCTCTGCGTCATTGACGCCGCACAATGCCCTGTCGACACCGTCATCATAAAGGGCATGTTGTCGAGAACGCGAACGCGCATTCCAAGGTTCGTGTGCAGCTTGTTTACCCGAAGGATAAGCCGGGTGAATCTGGCGAAGTGACCGTGGAGGACGGAGTTTTCCAGATTCCGATCGAATTTGTGACAGCGCAGAGTTCCATTTTCACCAACCTGCCAAAGAGATGCGGTCGCAAGCCGAAGACAGTGGTCATTACGTTGGTGGAAAACGATCAAGAGTGCGACCAGGTTTTCCTGGACTTCGCCAAGAATTTCAAGATGGCAGATGCCAGTGCTTACACGTTACGCTCCGAAGTGCTGCTGAACGGTCCTCGATAACTGCTTGCTGGCCATCAGACGATTTGCACCGATCTATCAATGAGCGTTACGGGCTTTGCACTCAAAATGGCGGGAGACATACTTGCGGGACATGGCTCGATGGTAACCACACTGCCGTTACGCTGATTTGAGCGCAGATCAGGTTCAGTATGCTCATAGCAAGTTTGAGCCTTGCGGAAGCACCAAGCCCCCAAGTGCAGGTGTTAAGTAGACATGAAAAAGGTTCATCGTATTTTCGTTTTGCTTCTGCTTCCCTTGGCCTGCGCCTACGGGCAGATGACCATCCTCAGTACTGCGGCGGCGGACCCGGAGGTGAGGCCAGAGCAGCGAACCGCGACCATCGTGCATTACGAGAAGATGCGTCTCACCGCACGGAGCACCATTCGTGTGTTGGCGCTTGCTCTGCAAAACACAGATGGTTCCACAGCGAGGTTGAACGAGGCCCTCAATAACGAGCAAGACATCGTGGACTGGGCGAACTGGTGCATTCTGGCATTGCGTGACAAGACAACGGAAGCGGTGACATGTGCCTTCCCACCCCGCCCGGTCGATGAAGCAAGATCACAAAGCGTCTGTCAGGTCGCTGAAAATTCCCTTTCACACTTGCATTGTTCTGCGCGCCCCGCATCTGCGAAACGCACCGAATCTTCTGATATAACGCCCAATTGATGTAAACAGGGTATTGCGACCGTTGTCTTCCGCTTGCGGCGGCATCTTTGAGCGTGTAATATCTAACTCCGTCAACTTGACTAGACTATGCCGCACAAGTCCGTAGCCGATGCTGTGGCAGAGCATCGAGAACTCTATTCGGGCCTCATACGTTTACATGTGCTTCATCACGCCGCTAAAGAACCGATCTTCGGTCTAGGGATGATTGAAGAGTTGGGACGTCATGGCTACAAGGTCAGTCCCGGCATGTTCTATCCCCTTCTGCACTCGATGGAGAAGAGGGGCTTGCTGCGTTCCGCGCAGGAGGGCAGGCGGAACGACAGAAGAGTCTACCGCGCTACTCCGGAAGGCCGGAGGGCGCTCGCAACAGCAAAGCTTCGCGTCCAGGAACTATTCAGCGAACTTTTCGAAGACGTGCTCGGCGGACGGTCGGGCAAGAAAGCGCGGAGGGCTAGCGTCAGATGAGGGCCTGCTGGCGTCTTCTGCTTGTGTCGTGCCTTGCAGCCATGATGCTTTGCTTGCACGTGGAGGCGCAGACCAATCTGGTTGTGTCCGAACCGCCGTCGAGGCAAACTCCCGCACCGCAGCAACAGGTTCAAAAGCTGACTCTTGCCGCAGCGATCGATGCAGCCATAGCCAATTATCCAAGGACACGGGCTGCCCTTGAGCAGCGGAATTCTGCCCAAGCAGCGATTGGCGTAGCGCGTTCTGCCTACTACCCCCATGCTGACTTGCTGTGGCAGACCAATCGGGCGACGGCAAACAACATCTACGGCCTGCTGCTTCCGCAAGGGATCGTTCCATCGATTTCTGGCCCCGTGATCGCCAGCGATAACACCCGATCGGCATGGAGCAGCGCCGGCGGGACTCTGATCTCCTGGCAACCGTTCGACTTCGGATTGCGAGCAGCCCGGGTCAACGCTGCGAAGCTGGGTGCTCAGGCGGCAAACGCCGGATTTGCGCTCACGAAACTCGACGTCGCTGTCCTGACTGCTAATGCTTATTTTGATCTCGCGGCAGCCGAGCAACTGGCGACGACTGCGCAGGCCAATGTCGATCGATTGCAGGTCTTTGCCAAGGCGGTGCATGTGCTGGCGGACAACCAACTGCGTCCGGGCGCCGAGGCGGCACAGGCCGATGCGCAATTGGCCTTGGCCCGAACACAGCTGATTCAAGCTCAAACCAATGCTGAAGTACGACGCGTGGCCCTGTGTGAGCTCGTTGGCACGCCGACGGCGGAAGTGGATTACAGCCAATTGCTGGCTCCAACACCTTCAGAACAGCCGAGCCCGGCATCGATTGCGAGCCATCCTGCGGCGCAACGGGAAGCGGCGCTGGTGAACCAACAGGAAGCACAATTGTCGGCCCTGGCACGTTCCTACGTGCCGCAATTTAATGCTCTTGCATCAGTTTCAGGGCGCGGAGCGGGTACGGATCTCAATGGAGCTTTTCCGGGCGGAGCAAACGGCCTTGCACCCAACACTATGAACTGGGCCGCTGGTGTGCAGATGACGTTTCCCGCTTTCGACTTTTTCCGCGTGCGCGCTGAAAAGAAGGTACAGGCGGCAAATGTACGAGCCGAGCAGGCGAGCTACTCCCAGCTCGTCGACGACCTTTCGGCCGGAGTGCAGCAGGCGCAGGCGCAGCTTTCTGGAGCGCGGCAGGCGGCGTTGAATACACCCGTCGAATTGGCAGCGGCGCAGCAGAGCGAGGCGCAACAGCGGGCGCGATTTCAAGCGGGGCTGGCGACCGCAGTTGACGTCGCTGTCGCCGAGAGTGTGCTGGTTCAGGCTGAGGCCGATGATGCGGTAGCTCGCCTGAACGTCTGGCGGGCCATGGCCGCGGTGGCAGCGGCCCGGGGAGACCTGGCGCCGTTTCTAGCTCAGGTGGCCGGTCAACCATAGAGGACAGTAAAAAGGATCTCGTATGTGGCTCATTCGTGGAGCACTCAGGCGCCCAATCAGCGTAATGGTCATCGTTATCGCATTGGCGCTGTCTTCTATCCTCGCGTTGCTGCGCACCCGGATCGACATTTTCCCTGACCTCAACCTTCCGGTCATCTATGTTGCTCAGCCATATGGCGGCATGAGTCCGCAGCAGATGGAAGGATTTCTTTCCTACTACTACGAGTACCACTTCCTCTATATCAACGGAATTGAGAACGTCGAGGCGAAGTCGATCCAAGGCGTCGCCCTCATCAAGTTAACGTTCCATCCGGGCACCGACATGAGCCAAGCATTGGCGCAGACCATTTCCTACGTCAATCGCGCCCGTGCATTCATGCCGCCTGGGACGGTCTCTCCGTTCGTGATCCGCTACGACGCCGGCACTTTGCCGGTCGGCTATCTCGTGTTTTCCAGTCCGTCTCGAACGCTCGGAGAAATTCAGGATTTGGCGCTGAACCGGGTACGCCCGGTTTTTGCGACCTTGCCCGGGGTATCGTCGCCGCCACCGTTTGGCGGCAACCAGCGCACAATTGTGATTAGCGTTGATCCGAACAAGCTGCACGCATACGGCCTGTCGCCCAACAATGTGGTGCAGTCTCTGCTTTCGGGGAACAGCATTGAGCCCGCGGGGAATGTCAATATCGACAATTACCAGACGCTGGTCACGACCAACTCAACCGTCGACCAGATCAGCGACTTGCTCGATATACCGCTGCGAACGGGAGCCGGTCCTGCCGTTTACCTGCGAGATATTGGGAGCGTTGCGGATTCTTCCGACATTTTGGCGGGCTATGCACTGGTAAACGGAAAGCGCACGGTGTACATCCCCGTCACCAAACGTCCGGATGCTTCCACGATAACAGTGGTGAACGAGGTTCGCCGCAGCTTGCCGAAATTCCAGTCACTCATTCCGGAAGACATAAAACTTACGTATGAATTTGATCAGTCGCAGTACGTACGGGACGCGCTCTATTCTGTGTTACGCGAAGGCGCCTTAGGCGCAATTCTTACCGGGCTGACACTATTGCTGTTTCTGCGCGACTGGCGAAGTTCGATGGTTGTGGTAATCACCATACCTTTCGCGTTGTTGATTGCAGTGGTGGCGCTCTGGGTGGCCGGCGAAACCGTAAACATCATGACCCTTGGCGGGTTGGCCTTAGCAGTCGGTGTGCTGGTGGACGAAGGCACGGTATTGATGGAAAACATTCATGTCCATCTCGCGCAGGGCGAGCCAAAGGCGAGGGCTGTACTGAGCGCAAGCGGCGAAGTTGCGATCCCACGTTTGCTCGCGATGCTCAGTGTGATGGCGGTCTTTTTGCCCTCATTCTTCATGACGGGCCCTGCCCGCGCACTGTTTGTGCCGCTCTCGTTGGCTGTAGGTTTTTCCATGGGGGCTTCGTATCTGCTCTCCAGTTCATTGGTCCCCGTCCTTTCGAACTGGATATTGAAGCCAGAGGTCGTGCAAGGAGATCACTCCGCCGACGAACGGTTTGACCGGCTGCGACAAAGATTCCTTTCGACGCTGAACCGGATCATGAAACGACCGTCGCTAGTGTTGGCAGCCTATGTCATCGTCGCCGCAGTGGCTCTGATTTTGATTTTGCCGCGCCTGGCACGCGAAATCTTTCCGTCCGCCGCGGCCAGGCAGTTCCAATTGCGTTTCAACGCTCCCGATGGCACACGCGTTCCCATCACGGAGGAATTGACACGCCGCGTTCTTGATGCAGTGAACCGCGAAGCCGGCCAGGACAATGTCGAGGCCACGCTCAGTTATGTTGGGATCCAGGCATCGTCCTACCCAATCAATACGGTTTTTCTGTGGACAAGCGGGCCTCAAGAAGCAGTGATGAATATCGCGTTACGGCCGGGATCTTCCATTTCGGTGCGCCGCCTTGAAGACAGGCTGCGTGCCGTTTTGCCGCAGCAATTTCCCGGATCACATTTCTCGTTCAATCCGGGCGACCTTATTGGTCAGACCCTGAATTTCGGCACACCGTCGCTGATCGAGGTTGCGGTCCATGGTCCGCAATACAACGACGTGGTCAATTACACGACCAAGTTGCAGCAAGAACTGAGTCGAGTGAGCGAACTGCGCGACCTCGGTTATGAGGAGCCACTGCACTATCCGACGGTTTCGGTGAATGTGAACCGCGTCATGGCTGGACAACTGGGAACGACTGCAGACGAGGTAGGCAAGGCTGTAGTTTCCGCAACCGCGTCGAGCCGTTTTGTGGCGCCGGATTACTGGCGCGACCCAAAGTCGGGCATCAGCTACCAGGTGCAGGTCCAGATTCCGCAACCGGAAATGACTTCGATCAAGGATATCCAGACGATTCCGGTGGCCAGCAGTACCGGGGCTGATCCGCTGGTGGATCAGGTTGCCACGGTGCGTTCGGATACCGTTCCGGGTGAACTGGACCGCCTGAATGGACAATGGCAGGTCGCACTCTCAGCCAACCTCTCGAAAGTCGATTTGGGCCGCGCCAACCGTGACATCGAGAAGGCAATCGCAGAGGCTGGCGCTGCGCCGCGCGGCGTCACTGTTCAGGTGCGCGGGCAAATTAGCGCCATGCGTCAAATTTTCGGGAACCTCACGGTCGGACTGGGAGTGGCGATCCTCGTTATCCTGCTCATACTGGCGGCGAATTTCGAGTCGGCCCGTCTTGCATTCATCGTCGTGTCCACCACGCCAGCAGTGTTAGTTGGTGTCGTGATCATGCTGCTGATCACGGGAACCAGCCTGAACCTGGAGAGCTTCATGGGAGCGATTATGGCTATCGGCGTCGCCGTCGCGAACGCCATCCTGCTGGTAACATTTGCAGAGAAGAATCGCAAGGCTGGGCAAGATGCGACGACTGCGGCACGAAATGCTGCTGCCGAGCGGCTCCGTCCAGTGCTGATGACGAGCACAGCAATGATCGCCGGCATGATTCCAATGGCACTCGCGATAGGACGTGGTAGCGAAGAAGTGGCTCCACTGGGCCGCGCCGTCATTGGCGGATTACTATTTGCCACGGTCGCCACCTTGCTTGTCCTCCCCACCATCTTCTCGCTCGTACAGCGGCGTGCGTCTACCAAGTCACCCACTTTGGACCCGGATGATCCAGACTTTAGGGATTCGGCGCGGGAGACGAGCTCATGAGCGGGCGTTGGCAGCTCTTGGCAGCTATTACGGGGTTCGCGGTGATTACCTGCGCAGGATGTACCGGAACGGCGGGCTCTCAATCGCAGAAGTCTCCAAGCTCTAGTTCTCCGCCGACAGTAAACGTAGTAGCGGTGGAATCGCAGAAGCTCAACACGACGCTGTCGCTTCCCGCGCAAACCAGCCCTTACGAAGCGGTAGCGATCTTCCCGAAAGTAACAGGCTTCATCGAGAAGATTTCGGTGGACCGCGGATCGCACGTCAAGTCGGGTGAACTGATTGTTCAACTTTCTGCTCCCGAGTTGCTTGCCCAGCGATCTCAGGCTGAAGCAAATCTCCAGACTGCTCATTCCCATCTTGCGGCGGCTGAGGCCAAACTCATCTCTGACAAGGGTACGTATGAGCACCTGGCATCGGCTGCAAAAACCCCTGGTGTGGTTGCAGGCAACGATTTGCAGGTTGCCGAACAGGCCACAGCTGCCGACCGGGCGCAGGTCGAAGCAGCTCAGCACAACGTGCTTGCAGCACAGGACGCCTTACGCAGCGTCACGCAGCTTGAGTCGTACCTCCAAATCCGCGCGCCGTTTGATGGGGTTGTCACCGAACGCAACCTGCATCCGGGAGCCCTTGTCGGCCCCTCCTCAGGACAGGCGGGGTCAAAGCCAATCGTACGAATCGAAGATATCGGCCGACTGCGCCTGGTTGTGCCTGTACCGGAACAGTACGCATCAGGAATCCGCGAAGGAGAGTCGGTTGCATTCGCAATCCCGGCGTATCCTGGCCAGGTTTTTCATGCGCCGATCGCGCGTATCTCCCACGACATTGATCAGAACACTCGAACCATGGCTGTTGAGCTTGACGTACGCAACGCACAGATCACGCCGGGAACATTCGCCAATGTGCAGTGGCCGGTTCAGCGTGGCTATCCAACACTATTCGTTCCAGCCACGGCGATCACCACAAACCTGCAGCGCACCTTTGTGATCAGGATTCGTGATCAGAAAACGGAGTGGGTAGACGTAAAGACCGGCACTAGTGCTGGCGGAAAAACTGAGGTCTTCGGAGATCTAAAAGATGGGGAGCAGGTCGTGGCGCCGGCAAGCGACGAACTGGCTCCGGGCACCCACGTTGAGGTCCGCACGGTCAAGAACAAATCTTGAAACAGTTGATGTGCACTACGTGGAAAGGTCGAACACCGCCGCCCGATTCATTGGCGATTAGCACCGGGAAATGCCTTGTGTCCGCGCACCAAGCCAGTTCGTGGATGGTCCGCGAGCTGGAAGTCATCGGTTGCTTCCCGTTTGCCCGGGGATACGACAAAAGCGTAAGGGCGTCCCAACAACGTGTAGTGCGGCGTCGATCTCAATTGACAACGACTGACACGTTTTCAGATACTGCAATCTGCCGCATGTAGGATGCAACGGCACGTCGCCGAAGGGCAATGCCCACCTACGATCTCATCGTGGAGGCCTACATGCCCAGTCTAGAGAACCTCAAGAAACAAGCCAAGCTCATATTGCGGTGGCATCGCGAAGGGCACTATCCCGTCGCCGCCCAAATCCGCGGGCATTTGCCGCGTTTCGAGAATATGCCCGACTCCGAGATTCTTGCGGCGACCTTTAAGCTCAGGGATGCGCAAGAAATGGTCGCGAGACAGCAAGGCTTCGATAGTTGGCAGGCCCTGAAAACAGGACTTGCGACCATGTCGCCCAAGGTGAAATCCTCGCCATCCAAAGCGACGATCGTCAATGCAGAGCCGCAACTGTTCGTCACCGATATCCAGAGGGCATGCGAATTTTTTCGTGAGAAGTTAGGCTTTTCGCTCGTATTCAGTTACGGCAAACCTCCTTACTACGCACAGGTGGGTCGCGACGCGGCGCGCGTCAATCTCAGGTGTGTCGAGCGACCAATAATCAATTCGACGACCCGCGATCGGGAGGAACTGTTGTCGGTATCTATGACCGTCGCTACAGCGGACGAGATCAAGATGCTGTTTCTTGAGTTTCAGTCTGCTGGTGTAGTTTTTCACCAGACGCTGAAAAAGCAGCCTTGGGGCGCCAAGAATTTCGTCGTCAAGGATCCGGACGGGAATCTGCTGCTGTTTGCTGGACCAGCAAACTAATGGCTGCCAAGCCGATGCGGCAGCAACAGGATTCGGCATGCGCAGTTGGCATGTGAACGCGCAATATAGCTCAATCGGGCAGGACATCGAGTTGCCCTGTATGAAAACGCCGACTCTGCCGCAGGCATCTACAAAAAGCGACTGCCGCGCCTTATCGGCTCTTTACTGAAGTTTTTCTTCGTGGTTGTCGGGACTGCGCACGAATCCGTGGGTCTTTCCCGTCGAGTCGGTGTAATCGCCGACAATCGTTCCGCGAGAATTAATCGCTGTCGGGCGAACGAAAGTCCAGCCGGGAGGGTTGAAGCTGGTGAACTCGCCGCTACGATCCCTCACGAAGCCATGCTCCCCGTTTGCGATGTAGCTTCCTGTAATCACTCCCGCGGCATTGATGGCGTTGGGAAACGTGGCGGCTGCATTCGGAACATTGGAGATGAGGATCTCGGCGTCGCGGTGCCGCAGAAAGCCCTCCACACTGGAAAAGTTGACATCGAAGTTGCCCACAATCTCTCCGCCGCTGTTGATCCCGGTGGGGAACGTTTGCAATGCTCGCGGCGGATCAAACGTGGTGTACGCCCCGTCGGGTGAGCGCAGGAACCCGTCCTGGTAATACCCGTCGTTGTAGTACCCGATAATCTCTCCCTTCGCATTCATGGCTGTGACGACGGTTCCACTCGAGCCGGGAGGATCGAAGGTCTGGATCGCGCCGTCTTCCGAGCGGATAAAACCATGGGACACCTGATTGGAGTCGTAATACGTTCCCGCGATCGTGCCGTTGGAATTAATCCTTACCGGTTCCGTTTCGGTGGAACCTACCGGATCAAAGCTGGTCAAGTGACCATCGCGAGAGCGCACGAAGCCGTGGCCCTGGAGGGTTCCTTGAAAGTAATATCCGGTAATCGTCCCCTCACGGTTGATGCTTGCACCCGACGTCGCCGTCGCTCCCGGAGCATCGAACTGGGTAATGGTGCCGTCGGGCTTGCACACAAAGCCGTGAAAAATGTTCCCGTCAAAGTAATACCCTGTGATCGCACCCAGAGCGTTAATGTCGTTCGGGATTGTCTCGATGGAGCCGCGAGGGTCAAAACTTACAATGTCAGGCTTTTCGGTACTCGCGGACTGGGTTAGCCCCAGCGAGCAGAGGGCGAGAAAAGAAAAGGCGAGCATTGTGTTGGTTCGAATTGCCGGGGAAATTTGAGCAAAAAGTGGGCGCGCGATCATTGGTTCGGCTCCTTTGCAGAACCGTCGAAGCCAAGTATTGCCAGGACGCTTCGTACAGCTTTTATATTTGTTGTCTTCGGCCTGCCGAAGGTTGGGTGCCTGATAGGCGGAGATACGGGGAAAGTGCTCAAAAGTGACGGACCTTAGCTCAAACTGTGCAATCGCGCTGCAACCACGACGACGATTTCCTCCAGTTTGTCCTCCGTACCATCGGGTGAGATCCAAGGGTGGAGAGCCGGTGAGCGTGCTCCCAAGGAGCCCGCAGGTAGCCCACGATCATGAAGCGATTGGGGCACTGCTCACTGGTTGCGAGAGTGGGGATTTCGACTTCATCATCGATCTGCCACTCTCTTCAAATAAAACCTGAAGAAATCCTCCGCATTCGAATCCAGACACACCTGCGCATTCGCCGTCCCGGGCTCCTCCCGCGTATAACCCTTCTCATCCACCCGGATATGCATCCCGCGCACCGGACACAACTCCGACTTAAGCACAAACACTACCGTCATCGGATCGAATAACGTCGGCGTCAACTGTCCCCACAAGTGATACAGGATCGCCAACTGATCTGTTACCGCCGTTCCCTGGCTGAACAGAAAGGCCCGCTTTACCTCGTCCATCTTCAACTGCGTCGAATCCAGCGGCATCACAAACAATGGCACGCCCGCCGAAAATAATTTCTGCGCCGACGCGACGTCGTTCAGAATATTCCACTCCGGCATCGCAGCCACCGGAGGCGTATAACCCAAGTCCCCATACCCGCGCCGTACCGACCCGCCCATCAGCACCACGCGCTTAATTTTTCGAAATGTCGCCGCATCGCGGTCAATCGCTGCTCCCACGTTCATCAGCGGCCCAATCGCAATCAGCGTAATCTCGCCGGGATACTTCTGAATGGCCTGCAGCATAAAATCCACCGCATCGCCGTGCGAGGTTTTGGCAAAGTGCCCGCCCTCCGCATACTTTCTCTGCGACATCGGCATCTTGGGCGGCGTGGCCTTTCCTGCCAGCACCGGAATATCCGGCCTTCCGATCTCACCCAGAAAACGGTCCGTAACCTTCGCCCGTGTCTCCGTATCTCCAAAGGTTGTCGTTACTCCCAAAATCTCCAGCTCCGGACTCTTCACCGCCAGCGCCAGCGCAAACGCGTCGTCAACATCATCCCCAATGTCGGTGTCAATAATGACTTTCTCCCGCGCCTGCGCGAATGCCAGAGTTGACCACAAGAAAATCGCCGCACAAACGGATCGAATCCCAAAGCGTCTCACAAGCACCTCCTCCACCAATTTACCCGAAGGACCGCAATGACCGAATGGCCAGCTTGATCGAATGAGCGGGTGTCGCGTTTTATGCGACGGGTGGGGATTCTGACTTTCGTAGTCGAAACGGCAGCCCCGTGTCCGCCCGCCCACAACGTGTCCCTCTTTCCACGTTCCCACGCGAACCTCAAACTTCATAACCCTTGCGAAATCAACGCGCACTCCTCTGGCCCGCCTCGTGCACTCTCTCACAGCGCCGCGACCCGGCAGGAGGCAACCACCATGACCCGCATCAACGCTTTGCGCAACACCGTAGCATCCCGCGACTTCGTCGTTTGGGGTAAAAACATCAACGCCAAAAATATCGCCACCGCAGTCCTGGGCAACATCAACGCCCTCGCTTTCGCTGCCGTGCTGATCGTGTGCTCGCTCGCTGTCGGCTGCTCGAGCGATAAACCGAAACCCGTCAGTTCCAACGAGCAGGTTCCGGTCACGCAACCGCAGCCCCAGCCCGCGCCCACTCCCGTCATGAAAGCAGAGAGCAAGCCGGCTCCGAAGAAGATCGTCCACCGCAAGCCCGCGACTGTGAACTATGCCGACAAGACCTACGGCGTGACCTTCGAATATCCGCGCCGCTACGCCATCGAGACCGGAAACGCCGCAGCCGATCTGCTGATGACCAATCCTATTCCGATGAACTTCGTGCAACCCGGTGGAGTTGCTCTCGCCGCCGTCGAACTGCCCGAGACCAACTACGTCAACACCGACTTTTCGTCCGCATTCTTCAACGTGAGCGTCAACAAAACTCTCACCGCCGATCAATGCAGTGAGTTCGCCGTCCCGCAGCCGAAGACCGTGACGCCTGCACCAGAGACGACAGTAGCCTCAACCGACTCAACGCCGAAGCAAGAGTTAGCGCCGAACTCTGATTCTCCGGCGTCGACTCTGCCCGCGCCGAGCCCTGATCCATCAACCGCAGCCAAGTCGAACATGTCCGACACGAACTCCAAACTCCTGCTCGGAGACCTCGAGCTCCGCGCCACCGAAGCCGTCTCCGGGCAGGGCACGCGCCAGAGCGACTCCAAGTACTTCCATGTCTACCAGAATGGAGCCTGCTACGAGTTCGCCCTGAACGTTACCACCGACGCCTCCGAAGAAGGCATCGTAAAGCACGTTGACCGCGACAAAGTCTTCAACCGCCTGCAGCAGATCCTCTCCACGGTGAAGATCAACCCGGTCACGCCCGAAGTAGCTGCCGAAACCCCGGTCCCAGCTGCCGCAGAAACTCCCGCCCAGTAATCACGGGAGAAATGGACCTGGGCAGATAGGTGAATCGGGGTGCCCCACCCTTGTCGCGTCTTGTGCGACAGGGTGGGGATTTTGACTTCCGCGCGAATCTTTCCCATTGCACAATCTCCATCCCCGCAGTAAATTTGTTCACCTTTCCCCGCGCGCTTCCGTCGTCCACCAACGGACCACGCCAGCGCACAGTTCCGGCGATCCTGTTTCAAATCGCCATGTGAGAACGCGGGCCTTCCGAGTGCGGCGGATTCCCGAATGACTTAGCAGGGACATCGAAGTCCCTCGGGCCAAATTCTGCCAGCTGAAAGGAAAACTGCCATGCCAAGAAAAGTCAAAGTTGCTCTTTCCCAGCCACTCTTCAGCGAACCCGTTTTCCAGGAAGAAGTCCCTACTCCGGATCCATCGCAATTCCTGGTCACGCCCGACGATCAGAAGTCCTACACCAAACAGGTCCAGGCCCTGCTGCAAACCGAAGTTGTGGGTTTCAAACAGGCGGCGGGCAAGCCCACGGACCTTTTCCCCCTGGCCGATGCCTGGGGACCTCACGGCGCCGGCGTCATCAACACCATCAAGGCCGCGAACGCCATCGATTTCCACATGATCGGCGACAGCGGCGCGACCGCCTCGGCCAAGTACGCATCGGAAATCAAAGTCGCCGACGCCGTCACCAACGACTTTCACACTTCCAATCCCGCCAACCGCCCGTCGTTCCTGTTCCATCTGGGCGATGTGGTCTACAACTTCGGCGAATGGAACTACTACTACGACCAGTTCTACGAGCCCTTCCGCAACTATGCCGCGCCCATCTTCGCCATTCCCGGCAACCACGACTCGTTCGTGCTGCCCAGCACAGCCAAGGGCAATGAGCCTCTCACCACCTTCATGCGCAACTTCTGCGGAACGTCGCTGGCCGTCACCAAAGACGCCGGATCGCTCCATCGCACCTGCATGACGCAACCCGGCGTCTACTTTGCGCTCGACGCTCCCTTCGTCCGCATTCTTGGATTGTTCTCGAACGCGCTCGAAGATCCTGGCGTCATCTCCAGCGAGTCGAACGCCGGCGCGGTGGCGGCGAAAAAAGGAAAGGGCAAGGGCAAGGGAAAGGCGACGTGGCCCGCGGTTCCCGACTACCAGCTCGCCTTCCTCACCGCGCAGTTGCAGCAAATCAAGGCGAGCAACTATCAGGGAGCGGTCATCGTTGCCGTGCACCATCCTCCATTCACCTACTCGCCGCAAAAGGGAGGTTCTGGCGGCGGTCGCCACTACGGCAGTCCGGTCATGCTCGCAGAGATCGATGCCATCTGCCAGCAGACTGGAGTCTATCCGCACGCGGTCATCTCCGGGCACGCGCACAACTACCAGCGCTACACGCGCTCGCTGAAGTTTGCGGGCAAGAATTACAGCGTGCCCTTCATCATCTGCGGAGACAGCGGCCACAACGTCAGCGCCCTGACCCGATCCACCTTCGGCAAGAACGTCCCCGAACCCGGAGACAACATCGACGTCAGTTACATGGACGGCAGCAAGGTGGTGCAATCCACAGGTCTGAAACTGAACCGACACGACCAGCAAAACTCGGGATTCCTCCGCGTCAAGGTGACGGCCAAGCAGCTGACCATTACGTTCAATCCGGTGAGCAAGACTGGGGCGGCCGCGAGGCCGGATACCGTTACGGTGGATCTGGCGACGCACGCGGCGGCTTAGGAACTTAGGAATGAAGGGTTCACACTTCATCACTACGAGCTGCTACCTGCGGTTGCCGTTGCTGGGCCGTGCGCGGAATCGCGATCTGTTTCTGCGCGTGCTGGAGCAGGTGCGGCGACGGTATCGCTTTGTGGTTGCGGATACGTGGCCGGCCTAACGTCTCCCTGTGAGTGTCGGGGCTTGACAGCTCAATCTTCCGCGACTAAGCTCCCTCCGCAGACCAAAAGAGTGGCTTCCCCCCGACGACCCCGGCTTGATTGGGTTCTACTCTCCGATCGAATTTACAACCTGAGGAGGACACATGAAGCATACTCTGAAAAGACTTCTGGGGATGATTCTGTTATTGTCGGCGATAACCGCTGCAGCCGTTCTGCCCGCGTTTGCCCAGACTTCCGCCGGCACTCTGAAAGTGATGACCTACAACGTGAACGAGGGGACTGATTACCTCCAGGTGCTGAGTGCAACCACCTTGACGGACTTCCTGTTAGGTGTGGGACAGATCGTTACGCAAGTGCAAGGAACGAATCCCCCTGAACGCATGCAAGCTGTAGCTGCCCAGATCTTGGCCGCTAAGCCAACTCTCGTCTCCTTGCAGGAGGTCGACCAGTGGTATCTAGGACCATTTGATCCAATTACGGGAACGTGCGGAACTATGGCGCTGGAGTATGACATGCTTCAGGAACTCACCAGCGCTTTAGCCGCGCAGGGAGGAAAGTACCAGGTCGTAGAGCAAGCACCGGAAATCACTCTGCCTGCGACACCTGGTCTGATTCCGCCGAGCACATATCTGTGCGCTGCTGTAACCGATAACAATGTGATCCTCGCGCGCACCGACCTCAATCCAAAATCATTCCAATGGAGCAATTCGCAGTCTGCTCAGTTTGCAGCGTTCGTCCCCTTCACGACACCGGATGGCACCGTTATTCCAATCACGCGCTCGTGGGTCTCTGTGGACGTACAGTTTCACGGAAGCAAATTCCGGTTTATCGGCACGCATCTGGAATCGTTTGTTCCGATCGTCCGCGAAGCTCAGGCTGCAGAGTTGCGCAGCGGGCCAGCCATCACCTCTCTACCCGTAATCGTTGCCATGGACTCCAATGCTCAGGCTTTTCCACTTCCACAAGATCCGACTTATGTAGACTTCATGGCATCCGGCTACAACGACGTATGGCAAGAAATCTTGCCCTCTGTGCCCGGACTTACTTGTTGCCAGGATGAGTCGGACAATAATCCTGTATCCGAACTCTACCAGAGAATTGATTTGATTCTCACGCTCGGCAATATTGAAGGACAAAATATCGCATTGTTTGGTGCCGATCCAAGCACGCGCGCTCCCGATGGACTGTGGCCATCCGATCATGCGGGCGTAGCAGCGCAAGTGACTGTCGAAAGCGATTAGAAAGACAATTTCGGAACGGCATGTGACGGGCTGACTGGAGTATGTCTTCCTCCCGTTCTTGGGAATGTTTCTGCGATTACGGGGAAGCTGCTGCAGGCCGCCTTCGGTACCGCATCTGCAGTGACTTCAATCACTGAGGCGCCTCGAGAGGCTCTGTATTCTCCCTAGAGTATCCGGGAGAGACTATGGAGCATTCCTATTCGCGCAGAAACTTCCTTGAGACTTCAATCTTGGCGGGAGCCGCCCTCGCCGCCACGCCACATCTGCTCGCAGCGACGCCGCCCGCCAAGCCAGCCTTCCCGGTCGCGGACTATCACGTCCACCTGAGCGAGCAACTCTCCATCGATCAGGCTCTCGTCCTCGGCAAAGAGCGCCAGGTGCAAATCGGGATCGTGGAGCATCCTGGCCCCGGCTACCCCATCAAGACCGACGCTGACCTGAATCATTACATCGAACTCTTACGCAAATATCCCGTCCGCATCGGCCTGCAGCCGGTGTATCCCGGCTGGTCGAAAGCCTTTTCCAAAAGTCTTGTCGACCAACTGGACTACGTCCTCATGGATGCGCTCACCTTGCCCAATCCTGACGGCAGCTACCTCGCGATCTGGCAAATCGACACCATGGTCGACGACGAAGACGCCTTCATGACTCGTTACCTGCAGTTCATCGAGCAAGTGCTGACCACCGAACCCATCGACATCTTTGGATGGCCCACGTTCCTCCCCGTCCCGATCGCGCGCCAGTACAGCCAGCTCTGGACGCGCGCTCGCATTGACCGCATCCTCGAACTCGCTCAGGCCAGAAAGATCGCAATCGAAATCAACGAGGTGGCGCATGTCCCCGACGAAACCTTCATCGCGGCGGCCAAACGCGCCGGACTGAAATTTACCTTCGGCACCGACGCCCGCAACCAAAACGCCACCCACTTCTACTATTGCTTCCAAATGGCGCAGAAATGCGGCCTGACGGAAGCGGATATGTTCGTGCCCAAGCGGAAGTAACCCGGGAAAAAGCGCAACTTCTTTCATATTGACAGTGCAGGCCACCGCGGCCAGAATGTCCCAACCGCTCACCGGCGGATAGCTAGTCCGGAGCGGATTCATCTCTAATCAGAGTTGAATCCATCCTTCCCTCGTCCCAGTTGCAAAACGCTCCAACGAGGGAGCGTTCACAGGAGAAGAAGATATATGTCTAAGTTTCGTATGACCGGCCTTCTTGGGTTGGCCGTATCTATGGCTCTGCTCAGCGCCGCCGCCCACGCCACTGCGGCGATTGACTCCACTCTCTACACCAGCTACTTTTTTGGGTCCGGTTATCAGAACCTGACCTTGGTTGTGTGCGGCTCGACTGCTCAGTCATCCGGCTGCTATGGTTCGGCCTACTTGGGCCCCTTCGGTAAAGTTGGCGCCATGGTCGAAGGCAACCCTACTTACAACCTGACGACCAACACAGTTACTCGCAAAATCTATATCGTCGATATCGCCACCGGAACCGGCACCGGAGTCACCCTATACGTCTACAAAAAGACTGACACCATCACCTCGTCGTACGATACCGTCGCCGTGACGTTACTAAATACGTTGCCTCTGTCTCTCACCGGCGGCGCCACGGCCGTGTGCTCGATGGCGGCCAACACTGGATTCCTCTTCATTGGCACGGACCAAAGTCCACAAGGCCTGCGCATACAGAAAAGCAATCTGAGTACGACGGTGATCGGAGGATTCTCTCCACCCATCAATGTCACATCCATCACATCCGACAAGTACGGATACGTGACCGTGACGTTCGGCGGCTTCACTAGCGGAGAAGACGGCTTCTACACCTTCGGCCCGAATGGCCAGTCCGAGGGAGACGGCGGCGGAGCCTGGTTCATGCTCAGCACTGACGCAGGCCTCTCCACGAACTCACTACCTCCAGTTTCATCGAGCGTCAATTTGGCGGAATGGCTCCAGGTTCGCCCGAAGGACTAAAGTCGACCGCGCTCTTTCTTTAAAAAAACGTGAGTCGCATTCTCTCCGGGGATGGTTCGCACAGGCGCGAACCCAAGTTGGTGGAGATTGATTCCCGACAGCAGGTGTTCCCCTTCGCCTAGCAGAACCGGCGACACCGCTAAATGCATTTCGTCGATCTGGCCGGCGATCAGGTATTGGCGAATGACCGACACGCCTCCCCCGATGCGGACGTCTTTGCCCTTGGCTGCTTCTTTCGCTTGCTTCAGAGCAGACTCCGTTCCATCCGTGACGAAGTAAAACGTCGTGCCGCCCGCCATCGCGAGCGGCCTCCGCGCGTGATGCGTCAGCACAAACACTGGCGTATGGTACGGAGGACTGTCGCCCCACCACCCTTTCCAGGAATCGTCCGGCCACGGTCCTCGAACCGGCCCGAACATATTCCGCCCCAGGATCCAGGCGCCCACATTTTCGAATGACTGCGCGGCCACATCGTTGTCGACGCCCGTCGTCCCGCCGCTTCCGCCGTGCATCTTCTGGAAAACTTCGGTAGGAAAAAACCAGCTGTGGAGCTCGGTCCCGCGCACTCCGAGTGGATTCTCCAGGTCCTGCCGGGGCCCGGCTCCAAACCCGTCAATAGAAATAGAAAACGCAGCAACTCTAACTTTGCTCATTGCACCTTCCTTCGAATATCAACTCCTATGAGACTACCAACGTGTCACGCCCGGCGCTGAAGGCTCATCCTCGGGGACCGTAAGGCTGCCGAAGCTTTGACTTCCGTGGATCCCACCCGCCCAATGGCCCGCGGGTACCTCCGTAATCCCAGCCGGGCGAATTCGCTAGGGCAGCGCACGAACCCAGCAAATACTTTGTACCATGAGGAAACTTTCCATCTTTGCCGTCCTGCTCTTCTGCGCCTTCGCCGCGACCTTGTATGCGCAAAATCCCGCGATCACCTGGATTGCTGCCGACAGCGAGACGATCCCTTTAGAGCCCGCCAGCCTTCACGCCGGCCGCACCTATCGTCCCGGCGCCGGGGGCGGCGACATGCACGTGCAAATCGACTCCCGATATCCTGTCACCGTGGCCATGACCTGGGCCGACGAATGGAACGCCTCCATGCAGCACCCCGAAGCCCCGGCGCATTTCAGCTTCCTCTGCGTGCGGGAACACGTCACCAGCGCGATTTACGAGTGCCATCTTCCCTCCGAACGCCCCATGATCATCACCTTCCACGATGAGCGCCGCCCCGAGAAGCCCGTCGTCGCCACCATCGGCGCCATCCTCGGACCGGGCGCGCGGCAATTCATCTCCCCCAACGATCTCCACATCCAGTACTACCGTTGTCTTCAGCCCGAGTTCCAATGGCGGCGCATCCTGAACGAAAAATACCAGATCACGTCGGCGCCCAAGGTCTACAGCCTGATGACTCCAGACCACGACGGCCAGGAACTCAGCGTGCATATCAAGTCGCCCATCCCCCTGACGGTCGCTCTGCTCCCCTCGCATCTGGCCGATCAGGTCTACGACAAGACCGTAACCCTCACCGACGCTCTCGACCAAACCGGATGCAAGGAACGCGGCGTCCAGTCGATGAACTTCAACTGCACTTTTAACGTCGCCAACGGGACGCAGACCTTGCTGATTCTTCCTGACATCGATTTTTCCGGCCACAAGAAAGCCACGGTCGAGGCCGACACGGTCGAGTGCGTCGAGCATTGCGAACTGCTGCCGCCGGTGAATCCGTAGAAATCTAACAGTAGGCGGGGTGCGCCACTCTTGTCGCGCCTGTCGCGACAGTGTGGGGTTTTTGACTTTCGTAGGAGCGAACCTTGAGAACGGAATCCCAAAAGGAGTCGTGGTCGAGAACAGTATTAAGTCCCACCGGGCGACGTCTTTGTGTCGCTTGTTTGTGCTTCTTGCATCGTCTCCTTTGAAGGCATATCGTTCAGTCGCTGCACGCTAGGGGGCGTGAACTCCGTTTTTTCAACTTCTGGCAAGCTGGGCCACCCGGGCACTCATGATCATTAAGGAGGGCTTATGCCGGATCCATTCAGCACGACCAGTATCCAGGGAAGTGACACCGTTTCCTCGCAGGTAGGCGGCAGTCCTGTGGCCGTCGTCGATCAGCTGATCAAAGTGGCGCAAGTCGTCGGCAAGTACGGGCTGACCACGGTGATATTTGCGTTCCCGGTTGTAATGGGATGCTTCGGCTTGTATTTTCTCTGGCTCGCAGTCGGCACCCCTCAATTGAATATGGGCAGGATGATCGTTGGTATGTTCACGACTATCTTCAGTCCAGGACTGACCATTCTGCTGCTCTGGGTTTTCACCCGATGGAATTTGTGGGAACAATTGCGTCCTAAAAAAGAAGAAGAGCCCCAAAAGCACGCCAAGGCCGCTTGAGGCGAACCAGTTTCATCGAAACTCGAGAGGGTACAGTGCGTCGAACACTGCGAACTGCTGAGCCCCACTCCGAATCCCTAGCGTGCAGTACGGGATAGAAACGATAACGATTATGTGGCGCGGGCGCCCACGCCGGCATGCTCTGGCCATGCCCGGGTACCCCACGCTTCTCGCGTCTTATGCGAGAGGGCGGGGGAATTTTGATTTCACCTCGGCGGGTGACCCGGCTTTGATCCTCGCTTGCTGCTCTCTAAAACTCGACGGCCGCCTCACGGGAGGCACGGCGCTGGCACCGGAACGCTGGGCTTGGAAAGAAGAACTTCCGGACGTTGCTGGTTGTAATCGAGTGGCGGGAGTGTTACTCCTGACCCTGTTGCGCCTTCTTGAAGGCTGCGGCTGCGTCCTCTTTACGACCAAGTTTCTGGTACGCCCGCGCCAGCAGGAAGTACGCCTGATTCATATGAGGGTCTAGCTGAACGGCGCGCTCGAGCTCGGGGACCGCTGCCTCGAACTTTCCGTTCTGAATCCAGGCGCTGCCGAGGGCCAACCGGGCATCGGGCGACACAGGATCCATGCGAATCGATTCATTCAAGTAATGGATCGCGCGGTCATATTCTTGAGTGAAGGTGTAGCAGACCCCCAGCCCGTAGGCGGTGTCATAGTTGAGAGGCCCTGCTTGTTCCGCTTTGGTGTAGTAGCCGATCGCTTCATCGTAGTTCGATTGTGAGCGTTTCAGGTTCCCGAGTTCCGCCAGCACTTCAACGGAATTCGGTTTCGCCTCCAGGGCTGCGCGGAATTCATTTTCTGCCTCGGTTGGCCGCTCGGCGGCAAGCGCCGCTTCGCCCATTAGCTGGTGAACGCGGTAGTAGTCAGGGGCCATCGCAAAGAGCTTTTGGTATTCCGCCTGCGCTAGCGTCTTCGTGGTCAGCCAAAGGTAGTAGTGTGCGTCCACATTACGCGGATCGGCAGCCAGCGCCTTTCGCAATTCCACGATCGCCTGCTCAGGGTGATTGGAGGAGAGCTCTGCGCGAGCGAGCATCACATGCATGGCAGCACTCGCGGGATGGAGCTTCAAGTACTGCCGCGCGATCTCCGAAGCGCGACCGTATTCACCCCGATACAACGCGTGGGATGCTTCCGTCAGTTCCCGCGACTGCGCGTGGGCTGCGCCGTACAGGGTCGCAACCTGCAGAACCCAGGCGCCAATCACCTTCACTGTCAAACTCTGGTGCCTCTCCGATCCTAGTTTCCTGAATTATCGAACGGCTTGATTTCGATAATACGGGACAATTCCTGGCTCTTCTCTTCCGCGGCTTTCTTAAGTTTTTCGACGCGTTGCGATTGGGAATCGCGGCGCGCATCTCCGATCTTGGTGTACAGCAATAGCAGACTAAGGTTCGCCTGATAATGGTCTGGACTAATGGCGAGCGCGCGATCCAGTTCCCCCTGCGCTAGTCGGTACTCTTTCTTCATCAAAAGAGAGCGTCCCAGTTCAGCGAGCGCGTCAGTGTAATCGGGATTCGATTTCAATGACAGCTGTAATTCCTGGACGGCGCCCTGTGGGTTGCCTTCTTCGTTCAAAATGCGTCCCAGATAATAATGAGCCGTGGATGCCGTTTCGGAATGGCTCGTGCTCTCGCGAAGCAGCGGCAGGCCAGCTTCGTAATTCTTAGCCCTGACATAGGCCGCGCCGAGAGCCAACTTTCCCCGCGGGTCTTGCGGCTTGAGTTTCAGATACTTCTGGAAATAGGGGATTGCCTGCTCCGGACCTTCCGAGAAAACGGAGACTGCTCCCATGGAGTAGTTGTACGAGGGGTTATCGGGATCGAGAGCAAGGGCCTTGCCCATTGCTCTTTGTGCTTCGGCGAGAAGATTCAATTGCAGGCACAGGACACCAAAATAGTACGGAATCGTCGCGTCCTTTGGGTTCAAGTCCTCAGCGTGTGCCAAGTAACCCATTGCCCCCTTGTAATCTTTTTGTTTTTGCCCAACCCGCGCGAGGTCAAGAAGGATGCCGGTCGAGGACGAACCGAGAATGGAAAAGGCCTGTTCCAAGGCGCTGCGCGCGTCTGAGAGTTGTCCAGTCTTCTCGTAGGCCAGCCCCAGGGTATGCAGAGATTGGCCAGAGAGGGTCTGACGCTTAGCGAGAGCTTCTTCCAGTGCGACGATGAGATCGTCGCGTTTGGCGGAGACCAGGACCGGCGAAATCATTTGCGCATCCGCTTCGGAAAAATCGGGACAGGAACGCAAGCGGGCCGCACACTGATCCGTGTGCATCCGGTCGCCAAGGCCGGCCAGGTCTGCACAACGCACCGCTAGAGCTTGGCTCATGTCTTGACTGTCAGGCGGAAGGTGGGACAAATAGCGTTGCGATTTCTCGTACCGTCTTTGCTCCATCAAGAGCACAGCGGCCTGGTAGTTCGCTTCAGTGTTGGCGGGATCGAACTTAAGCAATTGCTCATATATGGCAAGCGCTTTGGCCCTAGCTTTCGGGTCACGATTCACGTTCTCTTGATAAAGACGTGCCAGATTCAAGTAAGGAGCCGTGAAGGTCGGGGCGCGGCGTATAGCAGTCGCGAAACTTCGTTCCGCGCCGGCGTAGTCTCCTTTCTTAGCCTCGATGACTCCAAGCAGGTTGTCGAGACCAGAATCGGTCATTCCCTTCTGCGCCTCATAGACCCTCTGCCTGGCAGCATCAAGGTTATCCTGGTCGATAAGATCTTGGATTTCAGTAATGACCTTTTCCCGCTCGGCTGAGGAACTGGATTGGCAAAAAGCTGAATTGCTAAATAGTACGAAGCCGCAAAAAACAACCAACGGCAGCGCCAGATATGACCGGTAGAAATTCATACTCTCAACGGGATCAGAGGAATGCAGGAAGTTCAGTTAATTCTATATGGCTGCCGCCGAGCGGAGAAGTAAAATGTCCCCTGGGATGAATCGACCCTGGATCCTTGCTGCGCTGGTCCTCTTCTTTATATGCGCTGGCCTGTCTGCGGGCCAAGATGCGACGTCACCTGGCGAGGAGCAGCTTGCCAAAGGAATCGCTGCGCTGAAGGCGGGTGACCTGGAGTCCGCCGAGAAGGTTTTCACAGAGGCCCTGCGCCAAGGTGTGAGATCCCCTCTCGTCTATCACAATCTGGGCGTTATTGCGCAGGAGCGCGGTCAACACGAGCAGGCGGTTGCAAGATTCCGCGAGACCCTACGATTGCAGCCTGAGTTTGGCCCGGCACACTTGCTGTTGGGTGTGAGTTGGCTGGCGCTCGGCAAGAATGCAGAAGCCGCCCGTGAGCTAAAGATCGCGGAGAAACTGATGCCCGCCGAGCCGCAGGTACATTTGCAGCTGGCGCGTGCCTACGACGCTCTGGAGCAGCATTTTGCTGCAATCGATCAGTATCAGCAACTCACCAGGCTGGCACCCCGAGATCCTGAATACGTGTACCTGTTGGCCAGGAGCTGGGCAGATCTCTCTCGATCGTCGTTGAAGGAGATTGCCAAGCTCGATTCCAACTCTGTGCGTCTGCACCAGGCGCTCTCCATGGAACTTTGGAGCCAGGGGAAGTATGACCAGGCATTGTCATCTTTTCAAAATGCGGCTGACGTCGACCCCAAGCTTCCCGAAATCCATTTAGCACGGTCGCTCATCTATTTGGAACAGAAGAAATACGATGAAGCGCTTGCGGAGATCGAGCGCGAGTTGTCCTTGGTTCCTGACAGTCAGGCCGCGCTGGCGACTCGAGCGAAAATTGCAGCGGCAAAGTCAGCTTCTGTCCCCTAGGAAATGCAATGCTCTGTAATTCCAGGCCACTGAAGCGGGTACGGGCACTCATATTCTGGGTCCTGCTCACCGCATGGCTTTCCCTTCCGCTCATTGCGCAACAAGTGCCGGCGCCCGAGGCGTTACCAGTGCTGGGCACTCCGGGATTGCTCGCAGGGCTTCAGCTTGAACCCTCCCGAAGCGCTGAACTGGAGAGCGCTTTGAATCGCCGCGACTACAAACGCGCTGAGACCATTTTGGTAGAGGAGGCGCAACGCGACCCAAAGTCAGCCCGCACCGCCAAGCTCTATACCGTGGTGGGACATATACTTTTCCTCGACGGCCAGTACCTCAATTCGGCAATTGCCTGGAAGAAAGCCGAAGCGATCGCTTCGCTTGACGATCAGAGCAGATTTTCGCTGGCCATGGCCTACCTCCGGCTTAATCGGCCGGACTGGGGGCGCGACGAACTGCAGAGACTTTCCCAAATCGATCCCCACAATCCTCTCTACCTCTACTGGTTGGCCAAGCTCGACTATGATGCGCGGGCATACAGCCCGGCTATCAGCAGGTTACGGCGTGTGCTTGAGCTCGATCCAAACATGATGCGCGCCTATAACAACCTGGGGCTGTGCTATGACTCCCTAGGCCAGTTTGATGAAGCCATCCAGAACTTCACCCGCGCAGTCGAGCTCAACCGTAAGCAGCAGCAGCCTTCCGCCTGGCCGCCCTTGAATCTTGCCGTCTCCCTCATATCGGTGAATCGCCTCGATGAAGCTGCGGCGCGACTGCGCGAAGCCTTGAGTTACAATCCCAAGTTTCCTCAAGCTCACTACCAGTTGGGGCTGGTCTTAGAAAAGGAGGGGAGATTCGAAGAAGCCATCGCTCCCCTGCAACGGGCCATCGAGTTGGATCCTTCGTATCCAGAGCCTCACTATACCCTGGGGAGAATCTATCAGCGACAAGGGAAACGGGAAGAGGCGCAAGAACAGATCGAGAAGTTCAAGAAGTTGAAAAAAGAACCGTCCCCTCTACAGAGCCCAGCGTCAAACCCGATTACGCCTCCTGCAGGCATACCCCTCCAACACAGGCCATTACCGTAGTGCCGCAATAAAGAACGGCCACTCACGATTCCGTGAGTGGCCGTTTCAAGCAAAGGCTGACCGGCTTAGAACTCAATTCTCCCGGCCACCTGTATGGTTCGTGGCTGGCTCACCACTCCATTCCACGTGCCGAAAGGCGCGGACGAGTTAGGGCTAATATCAGTGTTAAAGGACGTATCGCCTCCAAAGTTCTGGCTCTCGTCATTGATAAAGTAATGGGCGTTCAATGCATTGAAGAAGTTGGCGCTGATCTTGAAGGTCACTCGTTCCGTGATCTTCGTGTTCTTCGTCAGCGAGAAGTCCAAATCCTTAAAGTTGGGCCCACGGAGATTGCTGACGCGGCGTCCATATCCGGAATAACCTTCGGAAGAACCTGGTGTCGAGAAGCTGCTGTAGGGCTCGAATGCATTGATATTGAGCAACGGGGCGCACGCTCCTTGGTCGGGAGTGCAACCCTTGTAGGGATTAAAGTGGTTGGGGTCTTGAAGGAACGGGTTCACGCCCGGGATCAGGCCGGGTATGCAGCCTCCTACGTACGACAAGCAGGTCCCGTTATCGCGGAAAAAGAACGGGATGCCGCGAGAGAAGCGGTAAATCGGACTGATCTGGAATCCCCCCACGACCTTGTTCAGAGCTCCTCCCTTATTCAGAAACCTTTTTCCCTGACCGAAAGGAAAATCATAGACAAAGGCAGCCGACACGACTTGCGGCACGTCGTCGGACGCCAGGGATCGGGCGCGGTAGCGCTGGTAGGGTGAGATAACACCATTCTGGCCGTTCCACGTGACCGCCTGGGTCTGCGTGTTGGAGGAGGCGTCTTCAATGGTTTTGGAATTGGTGTACGACAAGAGCATGTAGATGCCGTGATCGAGCCGTCGCTCCAGGCGCCCCTGGAAAGAATGGTAGATAGAGTTGCCAACATTCTCGTTGAGCCCAGCCAGATTGCTGCAATACTGAGGGAAAGGAAGAAGAGCTTGTCCAACCGAGCCACAATTCCCCGCGGCGGCTATCTGCGCGGCCCATCCTGGGTAAGGCTCTGGAACCCCGCTGGAAGGGTCCCACTGGTTCTGTAGGTTTGCCCCATTCGCGATCACGCGGGGATCATTTGGATTGAGCACGTTGAGCGGCTGCAAGGCCGAGAGCAGGTGGGTGCTGTGCGCTCCGACATAAGCCGCGCTTACGACCGTCTTCCAGGGTAACTGCCGCTCGATTGTCAAGTTCCACTGCTGCGCCCGCCCCCGTTTGTTGGCGTTAAACGGGCGGTAGAGCGGGGCTAATCCATTGTCAAAACCAGGTGTGAGGCTTGGCGCAAGGCTGGCCGGGGTGGGGTAGCCATTCGCCGGCACGCAGAACGCATTCCCGGGCGTCAGACACATTGCGGGAATGACTTGTCCGGTGCTGTTGTAGCCGGGATTACCGATACTGGAGTTGACGTTATAGCCGTCCAGGCTATTCCCCCCATTCCACCCCGGATAGAATGCCTGGCCAAAGAAGATGCCGTATCCGGCACGAACCACCATGTTCGGACTGACCGCATAGGCAACACCCAGGCGAGGCGCTACCCCCGCATGATCCACATGTTCTGGGTAGGGCCGGCTGGAGCTGGCGAAAGCCAGGGCTCCCAGAAGACCGCCCGCGTCGGGATTGGGCAAAGTTGGGTCGAAAAATGAAGCGTGGTTGTATTTTTCCCGCGTCGGGGTTTCCATATCCCAGCGCAATCCATAGGCCAGTGTCAACTTGGGAGTGGTGCGCCAGGTATCACCAAAATGGACCGCCCAGCCGGTCTGCCGTATATAGATCGCCGGCACATTGTAGTAGCTCACGCTGGCGCTGCTGGCTGTGCCGATAAAGAAATCAGCATTGCCATTGCCGCTTGGGGTTCCCTTCAGACCAGTCACGCCCCCAAAGCCGAACGTGCCGCCTTGATTGACCCCCGATTTGGCGTTTCCTTGGGGGGAACGCCACTCGAGGCCAGCCACCAGCGTGTGGCTTCCCAGCACCCGGCTGAAAATATCGTTGATCGCATAGGTCGGACGAGTGCTGATGTTGTGCCCCGGCGGGCCGCTAGGTTCACCCAATTGCAAGCTGCCAAAAATGAACGTGGGAAGGTACGAGGTCGTGTTGGCCACGCCCGGCACGGTGGGCATTTTCACTTTCGAAAAAGTATCGGCCGACACGATATCCTCGTAGAGGTCCAGGTAACCCAGCGTAAAGTGATTGGTCGTCTTCGCCGAAAATGCGTGCTCCCAATTGAACCGATAGACCCCGGAATGACCCGGCTGCCCCTGTGCGCTTGAAATCGGAGTGGGAAGGGCGGATGCCAGGTTGGAGTTGTTATATCTACGGTAGAACGAGAAGGAGAAGCGATCCCATTCCCCCCAGTTATCGTCGATACGGAAGAGATAGGCATCCGACCCGGTATACAAAGAGTTGGGAACCGCGTGAGGCGCCAGGTAATTGTTTGATGTCCCGGGGCTGGTTGGCGCCGGCAGCTGCGCCAGCCACGCTTGCGCGATTGGATCCTCAAGGTTCGGACAAATCACGTTGAGCACGCCATTACAACTGAACTGCTGGCCGGTCCGCGGGTCGTAGATTGGAAGGAGGTTCCCAGTCTCGGGGTCCACATTGTCGGTGAAGTCGCCCGTCCGCTCTTTCAGGGTAGGGATTGTGAGGGTCGGTCGCGTCGCTCCGCCGTTCAACCTGTAGGGCTCCCAATTGAAGAAGAAAAAAGCTTTGTTCTTGCCACTATTGACCCACGGCAACTTGATAGGGCCGCCGATGTTGGCGCCGGCGTCCATCTCATGGTCAAATGTTCTGGGCGAGCCTGCTGGCACCCCCCACTGTCTGGCATTTAATCCGTCGTTGCGCAGGTAAGCGTAGCCGGAGCCGTGGAAACTGGTGCCGCCACTCTTGGTCTGGGCAACGATTTGACCGGAGGTGGTGAACCCGTATTGCGGCTCGTAGGTCGAGGTCACCACCTTCAACTCCGAAATCATGTCCGGGGAAACCGGAAAGTCAGTATGAATGGCTACCATTCCGCTCTGGCTGAGGTACCCTTCCGACAGAGTGGCGCCATCGAGGATAGCTTCGTCGCCGCTTTGCTGGCCACCGTTAATGCGGGCATTGTATGCATCTCCGCCACTCGAGGTGCTTACGCCGGGCAGAAGGACCGCCAGTTGCGCGGAGGACCGCTGGTTCCCATTGGCAATCGCGATGGGCAGATCGGCCAGGGTTTGCGGTTCTATGCCACCTTGGACCGTTGCGTTGTCATAGTTGACCAGGGATGTGCTCGCCACCACTTCCACTCTTTGGGCTCCTGCACCGACCTTCAGTGCGACGTCGTTGTGAGCCGAAGCATTGATGGTCAGCACAATGCCGGTCTGAGTAATGGTCTCGAAGCCGGCCTTGGTAACCTCCAGGCTGTAGGTGCCGGGCTCCAGATTGCGAAAGACGTATCGTCCTCCGTCGTCCGACTGGTAGGTCGCCATAGACTTGCTGGCCGTGTTGGTCAGCGTCAATCGCGCGCCCACGATCACCGCACCCGAACTGTCTGTGACAGTGCCGCTCAGATTGGCGTAGGTGCTCTGCGCGTAGGCCGGATTTGCTTCGACCACCAGGCCGACGCAAAGCAGGAGAAGGATCGCGGACACTCTAGCTGCAAGTCTTGATATTGACACAGGGTTTGCCTCCTCTACCGTAAAACGCTTTGCCCCGCGAGCATCTGCAACCGCGGAAGGGGTTTGTGGGAAAGCGGGCGAAGTGATCTCTTTGTATCGCCACCTTATAGCCACCCTATGGATCCCCCGACTTCGAAAAGCACGGAATAAATCTCAAAAACAAAAGATCCGTAATGGTTCGAAAGCTTATTCGCAATAAATCAATACTGTCAAGAACTAAGTAGTGGTTTAATATTATCGTCCGGTCCGGTTACTGAAATCGGTTTTCGCCCACAACTGCGAGTTCTTAGTCGGCCCCACCGTAACCACCGCCGCTTTAGCTTGGCAGCAGCATTCTTGGCTCCTGGCGCAACTTGGCATAAAGACTGTTTGAGGACGAAGGGCGTGGCAGTTTGCGGAAGGCGACAAAGCAGAAGGGAAGCAGTATTGGATCGGAGTGCGGGCCTTTCTCAGCGAAATTTGGATTCGGATGGATTCGGCCTGGCAGTTTGCGCCAATGCCGAATGGCCCTCGTTTAGCGGTTTGTTCGCGCTGATGTGCGTACTCTTGCTGTGCACTGTCGTATCAGCACAGGACGATCAGTCGGGGATGTCAAGCCAGCCCAGGAGCCAGGACCAGGGCGGCGCCGCGACGGGGAAGCCTCACTCTCCTGTGCGCGACAAGCAAAACCGTGTCATCACCGCCGGGGGTTTTGTGGATGGCGCACCCCTGGTGTTTGAAGACTTAACGGTCAAATCCCGTTTGGATAGTTTCTTGCACCAGTCTGGCACTCCGCAAAAGAAGTTCATTCTCGAGACCTTGGGTTCAGGGGTTGCCATTCTGGACTATGACAACGACGGCTGGCCGGACATTTATCTGCTGAATGGCGGGACCTTCGACAGCGTCAAGGGGAAGACTCCAGCCCCCCGCGCTGCTTTGTTCCATAACAATCATGACGGGACTTTTACCGACGTCACCGCCAAAGCGGGTGTGGCCAACGAACGATGGGGGTTCGGCGTCGCGGTGGGCGATTTCGACAACGACGGCTGGCCGGATATATACGTAACCAATTATGGTAAGAACCGCCTGTACCATAACAACCACAACGGAACTTTTTCTGACGTTGGCGAAAAAGCAGGCGTCGCGCTGGGAGGCTGGTCCACGGGCGCAACCTTCGGCGACTACGACGGCGACGGCCGCCTCGATCTTTTCGTCGCCGGTTATGTAAAGTTTGATCTTGATAATCCTCCCATACCGGGCAGTCCCCAAGTAAAGGGCGAGCACTGCGGGTATCGAGGACAGACGGTGATGTGCGGTCCGCGCGGTCTGGCGGGAGAACAAGACCATCTTTTCCATAACAACGGCGACGGAACCTTCACCGACGTGAGCGTAAAAGCGGGTGTTTCTGATCCCAGCCTTTACTACGGACTCGGGACGGCGTTCGCGGATATCGATAATGACGGGCGGGTTGATCTGATTGTGGACAACGACTCTACGCCCCGCTATCTCTATCGCAATCGCGGCGATGGGACATTCGAAGACGTCAGCTATGTCTCCGGATTTGCCTTGAACGAGGAAGGTCGTGCGCAAGCGTCGATGGGAATTGCGATTGGCGATTACAACAACGACGGCTTGTTGGATTTATTTGTTACCGATTTCTCCGACGACAACTTCACGGTGTACAGGAACGATGGCAACGATAGCTTTACGGATGTGTCGTTCCAGGCAGGTATCGGTGAATCCACCATTCCCTTTCTAGGCTGGGGAACCGTCTTTCTCGATTATGACAATGATGGCTGGCTTGACCTGTTCATGGCCAACGGTCATACGTATCCGGAAGCGGACCATTACGATTGGGGGACGACGTATAAACAGCGGCCGCTGCTCTTTAGGAATCTCCACGGCTCGCGCTTCGAACTGATGCCGGCCGCTACCGGCAGCGGGCTGGCGGACGTCCTTTCCGGGCGTGGTGTCGCATGCGCTGACCTCTTCAACGACGGGCACATGGACCTTGTGATAAATAACATTGATTCGCCGCCTGCCCTGTTGCGTAACGTAGTGAAGAACGAGAATCACTGGGTGGGGTTGAAACTGATCGGAGGACCAGGGAGTCCGCGCGATGCCATTGGCGCCAAGGCCTTCGTTACCGTGGGAGGAATGAGAATTCGCCAGGACGTGATCAGCGGTGGGAGTTATGATTCCAGTTCTGACTTAAGGCTGCATTTTGGTTTGGGCGCCAGTACAAGGGTGGGGAGGATAGAGATCCAATGGCCTAGCGGGAAGAAAGAAGAGATTACGATTCCCGCGGTCGACAGGTTCTACACCGTTGCAGAAGGACAAGGCCGAGTGCAAGAAAAATGAATATGCCTGAACTGCGGCGGCACGCATCTCCGAAATTTGTATGACGAAGATTTTCAATTAAGGCGTTGCACAGGAGCGATGGGAAACTTTACCCGCAGGGAATTCTTGGCTGCACTGAGCGCGTTTCCGCTGCTTGTTCCCAAACGATTCGTATCCCCCCGCCCTCCGCTCCGTCACCTGCGCGATGTGGCTGGCCAACCACCGGCTCACCCATTATTCGAGCAGTTGCCTGCCAGCAAGACTGGAATTACCTGGCAACACGTAAACGGCCGTTCCCCCGAGTACTATCTGCCCGAGACTACCGGAGCCGGCTGCGCTTTCTTCGACTACGACAATGACGGCTGGATGGACATTTATTTGGTCAATAGCGGCCGCTGCGATTTCTTCGATCCAAAGCCCCCTCTTCGCAACGCTCTGTATCGTAACAATCGCGACGGCACTTTTACCGACGTAACGGAGAAGGCCGGGGTGCCTGGTGGGGGCTACGGAATGGGCGTTGCGGTAGCCGATTACAACCTTGATGGGTTTCCTGATCTCTACGTTACCCAGTACGGCCGCAGCATTCTCTACCGGAACAATGGCGACGGCACCTTTACAGACGTAACCGATAAGGCTGGGGTGGCTGCCCCGGGTTGGGCCTCCAGTGCAGTCTGGTTCGACTATGACAATGATGGCAAAGTCGATCTTTTCGTGTGCCGTTTCGTCGATTTTGACAAATCAAAGAACAAGTTTTGCGGCGACGCCCGAACCGGCGAACGGTACTACTGCCTTCCCCGGGTGTATGAGCCGATGCCGAGCTACTTATTTCATAACAACGGCGACGGCACATTCCGTGATGTCTCTGAGGAAACCGGCATCAGTAAGGCTCGCGGGAAAGCCTGGGGAGCGGTTGCGACCGACATTAATAACGACAACTGGATGGATCTCTTCGTCGCCAACGACACTGTTCCCAATTTTCTGTTTGTCAATCGTAAAGGCAAGTTCGAAGAAACCGGCCTCGCGGCCGGGGTCGCGTACAGTCAGGATGGCCGCGCCCGTTCCGGCATGGGTGTCGATTCCGCCGACTACGACCAGGACGGCTGGCAGGATCTGTTTGTCTCCAATGTCGACCACGAGATGTACTCCATCTACCATAACAACCACGATCTCACCTTTGACGACCTGGCATTTCCTTTAGGCATCGGTTCCGCGACGCGGCTCATGAGCGGATGGGGATTAAAGTTTTTCGATTACGATAACGACGGCATGATGGATCTGTTCGTGGCCAATGGGCACCCGGACGACAGAATCGAGCATCACTCCACCCAGGTGACCTACCAGGAACCGTTTCTGCTTTTTCATAACAACGGGAAAGGTCTAGAGAACGTCAGTTCCAGTGCCGGTCCGGTTTTCAACCTGGCGTTTGCCGCGCGCGGATTGGCGGTGGGCGATTTCGATAATAATGGTGCGGTCGATGTTCTTGTCACAGTCAACAATGGGCCGCCGATCTTGCTGAAGAACGTGGCGGCTGAAGGCAACCATTGGCTGGGCTTACATCTGATGGGGAAGAACTGTAATCCAGACGCCATCGGAGCGCGCATCACCTGGCAAGCGGGCGACCTAAAGCGAACCTGTCTGAAGACAAGCGGGGGGAGCTATCTCTCTTCTCACGATCCGCGCGTAGTCTTGGGGCTGGGAGCGCGGTCTAAGATCGACAAACTTGAGATCCGCTGGCCGTTGCCCAGTGGCCGCGTTGAAACACTCACGGATGTACCAGTCGATCGTTATGTCACATTAGTGGAAGGCAAGGGTCTCAAATAAGTTTTTTGAATGGGAGGGCTGAGTTGATATCCCTAACCTCGAAGCGGACGTTGCTGCCCCTGGCTACGACGGCGCTAACCGTCTTGGTACTGCTCGCCTCGGTGCTGCTCTCGGGTTCATCATACGGAACCAAACCCGCCTTGCCGCCGGCGGCCGATCTCGCGAGCTTTTCTGCTCTGGCACCGATTGACGCGCACGTTCACCTTTACAAGGACGACCCGGCTTTTGGGACTCTCCTCAAGCGTCTGAACCTGCGCGTTCTCGACATCGCTGTGATCGATGATCGTGATCCCTACGGCAAGGGGTTGGAGCCGCAGCGCAGCGACGTGCTCAAGGTCACGCACGCCACGGAGGGCCGGGCGCTCTTCTGTACAACCTTTAGCCCTTACGACTTCGAAGAGCCCGGATTCGCCCAGCGCACGATCCGCCAGCTCGATGCCGACTTCGCACAGGGAGCAATCGCGGTGAAGATCTATAAGGTCATGGGCATGGAAATGAAATCGAAAGCCGGGAAATACGTGATGCCCGACGATCCTGCGTTCGAGCCCATCTACCAGTCGATTGCCGACCACAATCGCACCGTAGTCGCCCACATCGCGGAGCCGGATTCTTGCTGGCAGCCCCCAAACCCCGCCAGTCCCGACTATGAGTACTACAAGCAGCATCCCGAGGAATACGCTTACGCTCATCCCGAGTGGCCCTCGAAAGCCACGATTCTGGCGGCGCGGGATCATTTCCTCGCCGAGAATCCCAAGCTACGGGTAGTTGGCGCACATCTGGGCAGCATGGAAACGGATGTCGATCAGATCGCGAGCCGCTTCGATCGCTATCCAAACTTTGCCGTCGATACGGCAGCCCGCATTATCTACTTGATGCTCCAGCCGCGCGAAAAAGTACGGGCGTTCCTGATCAAATACCAGGACCGCGTTCTCTACGGGACCGATCTGGTGGTCATGCCAAAAGACGACACGGAAAAGGCCCTCGGGGAATGGAACGACACTTACGCCCGCGATTGGAAATTCTTTGCCACAAACGAAACCTTCGAGGTTCATGGCCGCAAGGTTCAGGGTCTCGAGTTGCCGGAGCCTGTCCTACGGAAGCTCTACCACGATAACGCGGTACGGTGGATTCCAGGAGCTGCAGGGGCGGATGCGGAAGCGAAGCCATTGAAGCGATAGAATCCCCGCCATGCGAAATCAGATGAACCGCGGACTCCTCGCCATCATTACTGCGCTACTGCTGGCTGCTCAGATGCACGCTCAGCAACAGGTCACCGTCAGCGGCTATGGATGGACCGTGACTGCTGATACCGCCCAATCCACCCTGACCGTTGCGCACGAGCGCCTGGGCCCGGTGCTCCGCAACGT
>DASTCU010000270.1:0-5128 GCA_035710825.1 Candidatus Sulfotelmatobacter sp. | reverse complement strand
ATGATGGGCGACTTCGCCATGAGCTCGCTGGTGGACAACATCATCCTTATGAACTGGATCGAACTGGGGGACTCTTTCCGGCTGGGTTTGACGGTCGGCAAGATGCGGGCGAATCCGGTGGACCGCGTGACGCACGAATGCGAAATCCTGGACCGCCAAGGCATGCACGTCTTGCCGCGCGCCTTACCGGTGCCTAAGCTTCCATTTTCCACTTACGGGGGACTGGTATCTCGCGCCCCCGAGCGTCGCAGCGTCAGGCGGCCTCGTCAAATCCAGTCAAAAGATGCGCCCGCCTTATGAGCCTTTCAAGCGACGTTCTCTTCAGCTCCGATCTATGGGAAACAGCGCTGGACAAATATGCCAGAGCTGCCCACTTGACCGTCAAGTTGTTCGACCGCGAAATGCGCTCCGTGTCGGGCGCGGTCCATCCCACTCCGTTGTTCCAATTATTTGAACAGAGCGGATATGACCCCGGCATCTTTGCTGAATGCGCACACCGCTGTTTGGCGCAGACAACAGATCGGCCTGCGGTCATCGTTTCTCAATTTCACGGTTTGTCAGTCGTGGGAACCTCGCTCGTACTGGAGGGAAAGATTGTGGGTACCGCGGTGGGCGGATACGTCTTCGCCGACTTCTCGCAGGTCTCAGAAATTCAGCATCTGGCGCGCCAGGCCGGTATCCAGTTCGAACGTTTGTGGGAAATTGCGCGCCAACAGCAGCCGGTGCCGCAGAGTCGTCTAATCGTGAATGGTGAGTTGCTGCAAGTTCTGGGCGATGCCCTGCTTCGAGAAAACCATCGCACACGTCAAAATGCGGAGACTGCCGCTATTGTCGCATCTTCCGACGACGCCATCGTTAGTAAAGACCTCAATGGGGTCATTACCAGTTGGAATCGAGGAGCGGAACGGATATTCGGCTATACCCGACAGGAAGCCATCGGACAACCGATCACGATGTTGATTCCTCCTGATCACGCGGATGACGAGCCGATGATTTTGAATCGCATTCGCCGGGGTGAGTCGGTCGACCATTACGAAACCGTCCGCCGGCACAAAGACGGTTCGTTGCTCGACATCTCTTTGACGGTTTCTCCAATAAAAGATACGAAGGGGCGAGTCGTGGGGGCATCCAAACTTGCCCGCGACATCACCGAGCGCAAGCGTTCGGAAGAAGCTCTGCGCGTCAGCGAAGCGCACCTGCAAACAGAACTTGTCGACACAAAGCTTCTACATAGCATCAGCGCGCAGCTGATTGACGAAGAGAATGTCGAATCGCTCTACCAAAGGATCCTGAACGGGGCGGTTTCCATTATGCGATCGGATTTCGCCAGCCTGCAGATCCTTTATCCCGAGCGAGGGAGCGGAGGCGAGCTCCGTCTGCTGGCTTTCCACGGATTCAGTCCGCAAGCCGCTGCATTCTGGGAATGGGTGGGAATCGACTCCTCAAAGTCGACCTGCGGCGCTGCCCTGCGTACCGGCAAGCGCGTGATCGCCGCAGATATAGAGAGTTGCGACTATATGACCGGTAGCGAAGACCGGGCGATGTATCTTCAAACCGGCATTCACGCTTGTCAGACCACGCCGCTGGTTTCGCGAAGCGGGAAGATTGTGGGCATGATCTCGACCCACTGGCGCGAGCCGCATCAGCCTTCCGAGCGCGATTTGCGCATGTTCGACATCCTGGTTCGGCAGGCGGCAGACCTGATGGAGCGCAAGAAGGCGCAAGAAGCCATTCGCGATAGTGAGGAGCACTATCGCATCTTGTTTGATCTAGGTCCGGTTGCCGTCTACTCCTGCGATGCTGCAGGTGTGATCAGGGAATTCAACGATCGCGCTGCAGAATTGTGGGGCCGCACGCCGGTTCCGGGGGATACGGACGAGCGGTTCTGCGGATCACACGAGTTATCTCGTCCCGACGGAACTCTCATGCCCCACGATCAGTGCCCCATGGCCGAGGTCGTGTGCGGCAGGATACCTGAGATTCGGGACGCGGAAGTCCTGATCGCGCGGCCCGATGGTACGCAAGTCACGGTCGTCGTCAACATCCGCCCGCTCAAGAACCAGCTCGGAGAAATCGCGGGAGCAATCAATTGTTTTTACGACATCACCGAGCGGAAGCAGGCCGAAGAAGCTCTCCTGCGAGCGCATGATCAACTCGAATTCCTGGTGCAGCGGCGCACCGAATCTTTACGTCGGCTATCGAGCCATTTGCAGCACGTCCAGGACGACGAGCGGCGCAGGATTGCTCGCGAATTGCATGACAGTGCCGGGCAGTATTTGGTGGCACTCAAGATGAATCTCGCCCAGTTGAACCAGCCTGACCCCCAGAAAGCCAAGGCGGTGCTGGCAGAATCGAACCAGTTGCTGGACAGATGCCTGGCGGAGATCCGTACCATCTCTTACTTGTTGCATCCGCCGATGCTGGACGAGAGCGGGTTGGCTCCTGCTGCGGCGTGGTATGTGGAAGGATTCGCCAAGCGGAGCGGCATTCAGGCGAACTTGGAAATATCCCCGCGTCTCGAACGGCTGCCGGCAGACGTTGAAATGGTTTTGTTCCGGGCACTGCAGGAGAGCCTGACTAATGTGCATCGCCATTCTCGGAGTTCGAAAGTAGACGTTCGGTTAGAGACGGAGAATGGTCACGCCGTCTTGCTCGTAAGAGACTATGGCCGTGGATTCCCGCCCGGGCAATTGGAAACTCTTCACAGCGGCTCCGGTTTGGGAGTCGGCACAGCAGGCATGCGGGAGAGGGTGCTTGAGCTCGACGGCTTGTTAGAGGTCGTCTCGGAAGAACCTGGCACTTCTGTGAAGGTGACGCTACCCGTGGCGAAGGCTGAAGCGCGCGCCGCGCCATCTATTGAAGACTCGACAGACCGCAACTCCGCGGCCTAATCAAAGCAAAGAATCTGTTGCAGGCTCAATTGGTTTGATCTCGAAAAATGTCTCTTTGTTCACTAGAGCCTCGACCCCATTCAAGATCCCCCGAGTATCGGACTTGGGAGCAGCTCCCTTGATTCCTGCAGCTTTGGCCTGTCTAACCAGCTCAGACGTGACGTAGATCGTGACCAGGAGAATCGGAACAGACGGAAGAACACGTCCCAGCACCCGCGCAGCATCGACCCCAGTCATTCCAGGCATAAAGAAGTCTAAAAGAATGATGTCCGGCACACATTCCTGAGCCTTGTCGACGGCGTCTGCCCCGTCCACTGCTTCTGCGCACACTTCCCAACCAGGATGTTGCTCCAGCAAACCATGCAGACTATGCCTGACAGCCCGGCTATCGTCTGCGATCAGAATTCGAAGCGGCATAATTTGGCAAGAACCCTATCATTATGATTCCGAATCCAATCGACAGGAATGCCGCCACAGCTGTAGTTGTGCGGCAAACAGTGTGTACAAGTCTAAGAGCATTCCTGGCCACAATTCGCGAAGCCTTTTGGGAATGCGATTGCTCACCTATCACCATCTCTCAAGAACCTGGACAGGGTAAGCGAAATTGTTGAACCCACCGCAGCAGGTGCGCACCCTATCCGAGCAGCCGCAAAGCGGGTAACATTGACTGCGTACGCTGACTGAGAACGCTCCACGTTGAGTCTTTCGGCGGCATTCTGCATGGCAACCGAGCGGATAACGATGCTTCCCCCACAGACGCGAGAGTTGGCTTTACGGCTTCTCGCTCACGAAAGCGCTGCTGGCAAAGCCTCCGAGCCGGCGGAGTTCGCCGCTTTTCGTGTTTGTGCGAAACTGCGCGGGCCTCTAGTTACACTCGCGGGAGTTGCCGGTTTTCGCTCGCTGATTTCCCGTGCACTGACGCTGGCCAAGGCGGACGCTCCGAGTCTCAGCGCGGTACAGGTGGCAGCGGATGGCTCCTTGCACGGCCTAGACGCGCTTCGGCCGCAAATCGATGCGGATGAAGCGCGCGAGGCAGGGATAATTCTCATTACCCAGTTGCTCGGGTTGCTTGCCCGAGTTGTCGGCGAAGCGATTACCTTGCAGCTGGTAACATCTGAGATTCTTCCAGACTTTAGGTTCCTCCCGAATAGCGGCGTACCTGTGGGCTTTGAATCGATCCTCCACGAAGTGGATGATCTCCACGGCGTCAGCGCGCGTCTGGAGGAGCTGGCGGAGCAATATCCCCCCGTCACAGAAGCACTGAAGACTATTTCTGGAAACGTCCTAAACTCGGCGACGGTCTTGGCGGTCGTGGCTGCAATCAAAAGCCCCAAGCCGAACTGAGTATAGAAAACTGAGTCTAGAATTTATCCTGCATGGAAAAAGAAATCGTGAGTCTTCAGGAATCACGAAATTTGGCCCAGCGCCTTCTTGCATACGAAGCCGTTGGGGACGAGAACTCCGCGCCGTCGGAGTCTGCCGCTTCTCGTGTTTGTGCGAAGCTGCGCGGCCCTCTGATTACACTCGCGGGAGTTGCCGGTTTTCGCTCGCTCCTTTCCCGTGCTCTGACGCTGGCCAGGGCAGAAGTTCCCAGTCTGAGCGCAGTACAAGTAGCAGCGGATGGCTCGCTAAGGGGTCTCGATGAGCTTGTGTCGCAGACTGACAAGGAACATGCCAGGGAAGGAGGGGCCATTCTCATTGCCCAGTTCGTCGGGCTGCTCCTGACTTTCATTGGCGAGGGTTTAACGATCCGATTGGTTCAGGATGTATGGCCGGAGGCCGCCTTCGACGGCCGTGTTTCCGAGAAGAGAGGAAAGCGTGAGCGCACACGATAGAGTAATCATACAAAAACTGCCGACCGGGGTACCGGGCCTGGATGAAATCCTGGGCGGCGGCCTCCCGGAGTTTTCCTTCAATATCATCGCGGGGGCACCAGGGAGCGGCAAGACGACACTGGCGCACCAAATCGTGTTCGCCAACGCCACTCCGGAACGTCCCGCGCTCTACTTCACCATCCTCGGCGAACCCGCTCTCAAAATGCTGCGATACCAGCAACAATACACATTCTTCGACCAGGCGAAGTTAAGCACTGCTGTTCACTTTATCAACCTGAGCCAGGTCGTGTTGGAGAAGGACTTAGACGCGGTGCTGGAGGAGATTGCGAAACAGGTTGAGAAGGCAAATCCCGGTATTGTGGTCGTGGACTCCTTTCGGACTGTGGTGCGGAAGGCGCTCGG
>DASTCU010000269.1:0-1338 GCA_035710825.1 Candidatus Sulfotelmatobacter sp. | reverse complement strand
TGTCTCGGGAACAGGCGACACGATAGAGACGAGAATTCCACCCGGCTTCAGAACTCGAAGTGACCTTTGCTGAGTGTCTCCTCCAACGGTATCAAGGACAACATCCACTCCAGTCAACAACTCCTCGAATCGCTCCCTTTTATATTCCACAACTGTTTCAGCACCCAGACTTCGGACGTAGTCCAGATCGCCGGAGGCGGCGGTCGCGACTACATGAAGATCAGCCTGCTTGGCCAGTTGTACGGCGTAGGCGCCAACGTTGCCTGCGGCCCCATGGATAAGTACGGTCTGCCCCGCCGTTACGTGGGCATAATCGAAGAGCATCTGCCAAGCCGTAACAGTTACGATTGGTGCCGAAGCTGCCTGGATGAAGTTCAGTGTCTTCGGTTTTTGAGCCATCATTCTGGCCGAAGGCAGCGCGTATTCGGCGTATGCCCCGCTGAATTGTTCGTTCGTTGCCCCGTACACTTCGTCGCACGGCTTGAATCCTGAAACTTCCGCTCCGACCGCCTCGACGATTCCTGATAGTTCGGAACCCAGAATGAGAGGCAAGGGTTGGAGTTCAATCTTGCCCTCACGGATGAGGGCGTCCCAATTACCCACCCCCGCCGCCTTTACGCGAACCAGCAGTTGTCCAGCGGCGGGCTCCGGCCGAGGCAGGTCATCGTTTGTGATCGCGTTCGGTGGACCGAATCGTAGAACTCGCGCGGCTTTCATCTGTCCTCCTCTAGGCCGTAGGTGCGTTCATACAATCTGCATGTTGCGATCTGCACAAGTTGAGCTGGCTGTCAACCGTCTCGCAGCCCATTCAAGGCCGTGTGAGTAGCTGCAAGAGCCGATAGGAAAAGCAGGCGACAACCAGTTCTGCAGTCTCATGAGCGTCAGCGGCGCGAAACGGCACTGTTGATCACTCATGATGATGCCCGCTTTCATCGTGGTAGTGATGGTGGCCATGGTCGCCGTAGGCGCCGCCTTCGGGCTGGAAGGGGACCTGAATTCGCGGTGTCTATTACGCGGAGCGTTCACGCTATCGAAGTTAGTGTTGTTCGTGATCGGATCTCCCCGCTCAGTTTCGTAATCGATTCAGAAGCTTGTCCAACGTGAATCGGTCAGGCTTCCAGAACGCCAGTAAGAATGCTGCAGCGGCTGCCGAGAAGACCGAATAGTCGAATGGCGTCTTGATGCCAAGACCTGTGACCATGCCTATAGCAAATGACAAAAGGAGAAGACCGGAGAGGACGGAGGCCATTCGTATTTTGAAGCCTGCGATAAGCAATATCCCAAAGAGTGTCTCCGCGACGGTAGCTGCCCACGCAAACGACACTGTCGATGAACTGG
>DASTCU010000268.1:0-24851 GCA_035710825.1 Candidatus Sulfotelmatobacter sp. | reverse complement strand
AGGTCCCGTTGCACTTGCATTTTTAGCCAGAAGTCGGGGGATGTTCCGAGCGCGGCGGCCAAGCGCAAGGACATGGCCGCCGTGATGCCGGCTCGGCCGTTGAGGATTCGCGAGAGATGCGCTCTGGTGACTCCCAGGCGGTCCGCCGCATCGCTGACGCTAATCCCGCTGAGATAGTCGCGTAACACTTCTCCTGGATGTGTCGGGTTGAAAATCATGTGCCCTCAATCAGCAGGAGAACGCGGTCTCTTCAGTTCTCCGTAGGCTCCACTTTATCTTTGGGTGCGGGCAAGGCTTTCCCGGCCTTGGGTGGCTCAGGCGGCTTCGGGGGGAGTGCCCCGGCTTTGCGAATCTCAATATTGTCGTGCTCATTGTTGAGCACGATGTGGGACGAACCGTTTCCGACGCTGCCGTTGGCCTTGGATTCGTGCTCTTCGTTGCTTACTTTCAGCTCGGCGAAATCTGACTGAATTTCGCCGTCACGGGTGCGCGCATCCAGGCGGAATCCGGACTTCTCAGGCAAACTGAGCTGGATGTCGCCATTGCGGTTGTCAATCTGCATGTTGCCAACGGTGCGCATCAGCAACTCGACCGCGCCGTTGTCATCCTGCACGCGGACGTCTCCGGAGAGACCGTCCAGGCGAATGTTTTTGGAGCGCGTCGTCAGGCGCAAAGGTCCGGTAATGTCGCCGGCGTGGAGTTCGTCGGAGTCCAGGTTGAGTTCGCCGTCAATCCGCGAGAACTCCATATCCGTACGCGAGGACTTGAAGGTTACAGTTTTTGCAATGCGCTGCAGCTTGACGCTCTCCTGAAATTCGCCGTCGAGTTGAACCGAGCCCTTGACGTCGGAGACGGCAAGCTCGTTGACCCGGCCTTCCACGTGCACATCGCCGTTCACCTGCTCGACTCGTACTGAGCCCTTCTCCTGGCTGACCTTAACGTTGCCGGTGACATCTTCGACGACAGTGTCCGAGTGCTGGGTGGAAACGTTGACGGTAGCCTCGCGGCCGCTGACGTTCACATCGCCGCGGCGGGAGTCGATGGTGACTGAAGCTTTCCGCGGCACGGAAATGTCGAGATCGCTCTCGACCGGGTGATCACCCGCAGCTTCGGTTTTCGCGTCGACCGTGACCAGGCCCCCGATGGCGGTGATGGTGGGCTTGGTCTCGCCGTTGTACTTATCGGCGTCATTCTGATTTTCGGCGGCAATGCGCTTGCGGACTACCACCGTGATCTTGTTGTCATTGGAGGGATGCACGCTGATCGCGCCGTGCGCGTCAATGACTTTCAGGCCCGCTCCCGCCGGAAAATCCTGTTCGAGATGATCGTTGTAGTTGTAGGTATTGCCTTCGAAGAGGTTGGAAAAATCATTGTCGTCGAAGTTGAAGTTATCGCGCATGCCCGACCAGTTGACGCGCTCCAACTGGGTTGCAATCAGGCCGAAGACGACGATCATGACAACCAGCACGACGCCCCCGGCACCGATCCCGGAAGAGCGCGCGCCCTCGCGCCGCGCCTGCATATGCTCGATCAGCTTGATCACGCCCCACAGAATCAGCAGCACCGGCCAGTAGTTGGCGAACAGATGGGCCAGCTTCCCGACGGACAGGATATGCATCGTGCCCATCAGAAAGACCACGCCCACGATGATCAGCACGAAGGGTCCGGCGAAGGAACGTTGACGACGCGGCGGCAATGGAGCAACCGGGGGCGGACTCATTACAGGGCTAGACATTTTTCACCTCGCCAGAGGAAGGTGGCTCCGAGTTGGGCACCGCAGCCGGCACACCGGGAGGCGGCGCAGCGGGCGGATAGCCGGAAGGTCCTGGAGGCAGCGGGCCAACGTGTCCGCTGGACGATGCGTTACTCTGCACCAGCTTGACCACTCCGACGACAAGCAGAATCGCGGGCCAGGTGCGGCCAAAGCTGATATGCGAAACACTGTCGAGCAGGAACAGCACGCCCAACGTGACGAGCATCGCCGGACCCATCAGGCGCCGGGTGCGGCAATGCTGGCATTGGCACAAAGCCCGGTTACTGCTGATCAGGCCAAATTGTTTGGCAAACAGCCATACGCCGAGGAAGATCAGAATCAGCGGCCAGAAACGATCCAGACCGAACTCAAAAAGTCCGGCAGTGTGCAGCAGGAAGAGCACGCCCAGGCCGATCAGAACCACGGCTCCAGCAGGTACTTTGGTGGCTTCGAATTTTTCTCCTGCGCCGAAGGTTGCGGCCAAGCCGAAAGGATCGGGAGCAGGTTCGCCCATCTGGATGGCCTTGGCGCTGCGCACCGCGTCAATGATCTGGTAGACGTAGAAGAAACCGGTCGCAATTCCGAGCATGGTGATGACGTACCACGGCAGATCGGAACCCAAGCCGAGAATCAGCAGGACCATGATGACCAGGTGCGACAATCCCTTGGCATACTGGCCGGTATACACAGCACCGACGCCGATGGGGAAGAATCCTGCGAGGATTCCTGCCACGGCTGGATTCGGGCCTGTGTTCAACGGTGGCCGCGGGCCGGGTAATGCCGCCGCTCCCATGGGCGGGTAGACGGTTTGCGCCGGCGGCACGAAGCCGGCAGCCGGAGCTACGCCCTCCATGCGTGCGGCCAGGCACGACTCGCAATAAATCACTCCGCGGACGTCGCGGGTGCACTGGTTACAAAGTGGCTTGCCGCAAGTGCGGCAGAAGGCCACTGCAGCAACATCGTTGTGCGTGGCGCAGTTCATACCAACCTCCTGTACGTGGTCACCGACACTACAGGCAGATCCGGATTCGACGAATCAAAGACAGATGGACCCAGCGGAGCGCTAGCCAGGATAAGTTGCTCCCCCGTCTGGCTGTAATTGCGCTCCTGCTTCTGCTCGGGCTGTTGTGTTGTGTCGTTCTTGTGTTCTTTTTGCTTCGGTCCGGGCTCAGCGGGAGTCAGGTTGCGTTTGATTCCGCGGAGCGCGGCTTGCAGTTCATAAACTGCGCGGGCATTGTCGACGTAGCGCACGACCCGGGCCTGCGCATTGTAGTAGGTGCGCCGGATGGCCGTCGGCCGCAGGTCGATCGCCCGGATATCGGACGGTTTGACCCCGGCAACAGTCAGGCCCACCGACAGCGCAAAGAATGCCATGCCGAATGACATGGCAAAGCGCGGCTGGCGGACCGTAGCCCAGATTGGTTCCAGGAACACAGCCTGCACATGCTCCAGCCAGGAGATGCGCGGCTGGCGCACGGGCGAGGTTGCCCGCAGGCGTTGGGTGTCAACGCCCGTCGTGGATGCCAGGATATTTGCGACCAGTTTGGCTGGAGGCTCCACCTCCGTGAGACCCTTCAGCCAGTTGCGACCCGCCTCAGCTTCGGCGAGCAGCGGCCCGCACACCTTGCACGTCTGGGCGTGGGCCTGGAACCGGTCGAGTTGGATCCCACTCAGCACGCCATCGAGGGCGTCCGCGAGTAGTACATCGAACTCGTTGCACTGCATTCCGTTACTGGTGTGGTCTGGCATCACATCACCTGCCTATAGGTACGTTGTAAGAGGCGCGCAAGTTCCGCGCGACCTCGATTTATTCGGGATTTCACGGTACCCTCCGGAACCTTCAAAACGGTGGCAATCTCTCGGTAGTCCATATCCTGTAAGTCCCTTAGAATCACTGCTTCACGAAGTTCTGGCGAAATTTTGGACAAGGCCGCGTGGACGGTCTCAGAGACCTCCCGGCTGCGGACCCGGGCGTCCGGGGGGGCGGACCGGTCGGGGATTTGCTCGCTGAGCGGCTGCGCGTCCTCGTGGTCGGAGGAAGCGGTGTCCATGGAGTCGGTCATCCGGTCCTGCTTGGTCTTGCGAAAGTGGTCCACCAGCAGGTTGCGGGTGATGGTCGTCACCCAGGTGACGAACGCACCCTTGGAGTGGTCGTAGCTCGGAAGGGTGCGGTACATCTTGATGAAGACCTCCTGGGTGAGGTCCTGGGCGTCGTCGGAGGAGCCGGCGAAGCGGTAGCAGAGGTTGTAAATTCTCCGGTTGTAGGTCTGCACGATTTCCTCCCAGGCGGCGGCATCGCCGGCGATACATCGCCGGACCAGCATCGCGACCACCTGGACGTCTTCCACTTGCGCTCCCCGGAGAATTACAAATTTCTAACTGAGACTTGAGCCTGCATAAACGAGACCGCGGCAAGGCTCACTAGACAGTACGTGGTTGTAGGCCTTGAAGTTCGCGGCCAACCCGCATGAGATGAAACAGGGAATTGTAGCAGTGAAGGGACACTCTTTCTGTGCGCGGGGAGGAGCGGAGCTCCGGCAAAAGGTGAATGTTCTTCGAAAAACAGGCGTTCAAGAAAAGCGAACCGCTGAGAACGCCGAGAAATTCCGCAGAGGGCGCAGAGAAATTCCAACGGTTAGCGTGTCGAAGAAATTGCCTATTTCCGTGGTGAGGATTATTCTTGGCGCACTCTTGCGCGCCCCGGATACGACAGATGATTGGGGAACAACTGTCTCATTACCGGATTGTGGAAGCGATCGGCGCCGGAGGCATGGGCGTTGTCTATCGCGCCCACGATGAGCAACTCGATCGCGATGTCGCGATCAAAGTGTTGCCCAAGCGCTCTCTGGAGGACGAGGCCGCCCACAAGAGATTCCGCAAAGAGGCGCTGTCACTGGCGCGCCTGAACCATCCCAACATTGCGACGGTGCATGAATTCGGCAGCCATAACGGCACCGAGTTCCTGGTCACCGAATACATTCCGGGAATCACTCTCGACGTAAAGATCGCCAAGCGCGCGCTCCCCGTGCCGGAAGTGGTGCAGCTTGGAGTGCAACTGGCTTCGGGGCTGGCGGCGGCGCACCAGCAAGGAATTGTGCATCGCGATCTGAAACCGGGAAACCTTCGCGTCACGGCTGACGGACGGCTGAAGATTCTCGACTTTGGACTGGCCGAACTGATGCCTCATGCGAGCGAACTGGGCATGACGATGACATTGACGCAATCGCAAGACACCAGCGGCACTCTGCCCTACATGTCACCGGAGCAATTGAGCGGCAAGAAGGCCGATGCGCGTACCGACATTTGGGCCGCGGGCGCGGTGCTGTGCGAAATGGCGACCGGCAGGCGTCCTTTTGACCAGACCGTGCCTGCTCTGCTGATCAACGCCATCTTGAATCAGGCGGCGGAACCGCCCAGCAAATTCAACCCCGAGGTTCCGGGCTGGTTGGATGCGGTAATTCTAAGAGCGCTGGCGAGGGATCCGCTGCAGCGATATCAGTCGGCGGCGGAGTTGGGCGCGGCTCTCGAGCATGCGGCGCTGTCGTCGTCGGTTCCCATTGTGAGCCGGCCGGGGCTGCCCGGGTGGATATTCGTAGCCGGAGCGTTGCTCATTGCTTTGACGGCGGGCACGTTTTTCTTCTTGCACCGGAACCAACGTCGTATTTCAGCGCCGGCGGTCAACCAGCGCCGTTCTGTGGCCGTGCTGGGCTTCAGGAATCTCTCGGAGAATTCGGAAAAGTCGTGGCTGTCAACAGCCATCTCGGAAATGCTCACCACTGAACTGAGCCAGGGAAATGAACTGCGCACCATCCCGGGAGAGAGCGTGGCGCAAATGAAGGCCAGCCTGTCGCTGCCGGATGCGGACAGCTTCAGTGTGCCGACTCTGACCCGCATCCGGCAAAACCTGGGCAGCGACAACGTGGTGATGGGATCGTACGTTCTGCTGGGCAATGGTCTATTGCGGCTGGATGTGCGGCTGCAGGACGCAACCGGCGGAGAGATGCTGGCCTCGGTTTCAGAAAAAGGCAGCGAAGCCGAGATTGACGATCTGGTCAGCCGGGCCGGGGCGGAATTGCGAGGCAAGCTGGGCGCCGGCGCGTTGTCGGAAGCGCAGTCGGCATTGGTGCGGGCATCTCTGCCATCGAATCCGGAGGCAGCGCGGTTGTATTCGCAAGGACTGGAGAAGCTGAGGCTGTTCGACGCGCAATCCGCGCGCAATCTGCTGGAGAAAGCGGTTGCGCTCGATCCGCAACATGCTCCGACGCATTCTGCGCTGGCGGAAGCCTGGTCGGTTCTGGGCTACGATGCCAAGGCCAAGGATCAGGCGAAACAGGCACTCAATCTGGCGGGAAAATTCTCGCGTGAGGAGCAATTGCTGATTGAGGGCCGCGCTCATGAACTTTTGGCCGAGAATCCGCAGGCAGTGGAAAGCTATCGCCAGCTGTGGGAATTCTTTCCCGACAACGTCGATTACGGATTGTTTCTGATTCGAGCCCAGATTGCAGGTGGACACGCGAGCGAGGCCGAGGGCACGCTTTCTGCTCTGCACAAGCTCAAGACCTCAGAGGCCGACGCGGCACGCGTGGATCTGGCGGAAGCCAGTATTGCGTCGTCATTGAGCGACTTCAAGCGGCAGCAGGCAGCCGCGGAACAATCTGCCAACGCCGGCCGTGCGGCGGGCGCAAACTTGCTGCTCGCGCAGGCGCTGCAACTCGAAGGGGCGGCGTGGGAGCGCATGGGCGATTCCAAAAAGACGGTGGAATTCCTGAGTCAGGCGAACGAACTCTACATTGCCGCAGGGGACCGGAAGGGCGCAGCTCGCGCGTCATTACTCGCGGGAGATCTGCTCTCCGATCAAGGAGACTACCAAGGCGCCATGAAGCGGTACGAGGGAGCGCTCCAGGTGTTTCGCGAGATTGGCGCGATGAAGAGCATCGCTGCGACCGACGAGCGAATCGGAAACGTGTTCTACGCCCAAGGCAAGATGGTCGAGGCCAAGAAGTATTACGAACAAGCTCTGCCGTTCGACAAGGAGATCAACGATCCCTACGCGCTGGCCGGGTCTTATGGAAATATCGCCAATGCGCTCGATGGGCTCGGCGATTTGCAGGGCGCGCTCAAAATGCAGGTGGAGTCGCTCGCCGCATTCAATCAAGTGGGCGACCGGCGCGGGGCTTCGGCAACGCTGAATAATCTGGGGAACCTGCAGGTGGAGATGGGGAATCTCGACGAAGCACAAAGGTATTTCGATCAGTCGCTGAGTCTGACGAGGGAGATTGCGTACCGTCGCGGGGAGCCTTATCCATTATCAGGGCTGGGAGATGTTCATCTGGCACGAGGCGAATTAGCAGAGGCACAAAAGCAATATGACGCCGCGATGGCGGTGTGCAAGGAGATTGATGATCAGGATTTCGCCGCGCAACTCAACGTGGCTGAAGCTGCGATCGCGCTGTTCGAGAAGCGCTACTCTGACGGCGAAAATTTGGCGCGACAGGGCGCTGTTTTTTACGAGAAGACAAACTCGACCGGCAGTGCGGCATGGGCAGAGGCCGTACTAGCCCGCAACTTGCTAGGAGAAGACAAATTGGGCGAGGCACAGGCCGCACTCTCGAAGGCGGCGGCCCTCGCCCATCAGAGCACATTGCAAACTCCCCGGTATGAAGTAACGTTGGCGGACGCCCGGATCAAGGCCAGGTCAGGAAAAACTGCGGAAGCGTTGCAGGAAGCGCAGGCAACGCTCAATTCGGCGCGGAAATTCGGATATCGCCTGTACGAATACCAGGCGCGGCTGGCAGCCGGCGAAATCGAGATGGAAGCACACTCCTCCGCCGCCCACAGTCATCTCACGGTGCTGGAAAAAGACGCGCGCGAGCACGGTGCATTGCTCGTCGCCAGCCAAGCCCAGGCGCTGGCAGCCAGCGACGAAACCAAGAAGTGATCGTCAGGACCGTTGAAGTGCTAGCATAAGATGGGTCGAAATGCCTTTTCGGAGGTGTTTATGATTCCTTCCTCCAGCGTTACTCTCAGCACGTTCACCTGGTCAAATCTTCCCAAAAATCAAGGGTGCGAACTGTGGCGAGACGGCCGGCCTCTCGGCAGGCTGCGGCGGCCCAGCATCTGGTCGTCAGATTACGTCGCTATCAGCGGAGAGAAGCAGTGGACATTCCGCCGCCGCGGTTTTTGGGGCAACTGCTCCGACATTGTCGATTCGGATTCGCAACATGCGATCGCAACCTTCACATGTTCGTTGGCGGGCCGGGGCACCCTGACGTTTTCCGACGGACAGAAATTCGACTTCGTCTGCCACGGCCTATGGCGGCCCGTATGGTCGGTCACGAGCGAGAAGGGCCAAGTGGTATTGGCCCTGCATTCGCGCGAATCGTTTGTGGAGGTGACGCCGGACAGTGGTGTGCCCGAATCGCGATTATCCCTGTTGGCTCTGTTCGCGTTGTATCGCGTGCGGCAGGCGGAAGAGGATGCCGCCTCGGCGGCAATCGTTGCTTAATGCGCTGGCGAACCAAGAAAGTAAGCCGCGTTACTTTAGATCACTCCCTTTATGAACTACTTGAATCACCCTACGACGAGGGGAGTTCAGGTAGCATCTACATTACAAGTACTTTTAGATTCGAAATTTCAGCTGAGTGGGCCGACACTCAGCGCGTATTGGTGTGCTCGGGCGCGAAAATCCGTGGCGTCCAGAAAGGATGTGTTTCATGAACAAGACCCTGTGGCAGCGCGTTTGCAAACTCGAGGAAAACTGGGGTTTGCTGTGTTTGCTGCTTGCCGTTTCTTTGCTTCCCGCATTTTCAACCCGCGCCCAAGCACAGGATCAGGATGATCCTCCGGGCCGAGTGGCTCGCTTGGGCTACATAGAAGGTTCCGTATCGTTTCAGCCGGCTGGAGAAGACGAGTGGGTAGAGGCGGTTCCGAACCGGCCCCTGACCACGGGCGATAAAATTTGGGCGGACCGCGATTCGCGCGCGGAAGTACAGCTCGGGTCGGCCACCATCAACCTGGCGCCGAATACCGGCTTTTCCTTTCTCAATCTCGACGACCGCACTACTCAGATCCAGCTCAATGCCGGCAGCCTGAGCGTGCGTGTGTGGAATTTGGATCGCGACAATGTATTTGAAATCGATACGCCGAACCAGGCCTTCACGGTGGAGCAACCGGGCCGCTACAGGTTGGATGCTTCCGAAGATGGGAATTATACAGTCGTAGCCATCCGCGAAGGGGAAGGCGAATCTACCGGGAACGGGCAGAACTACAGGATCCATTCCGGGCAGCGCTTCACGTTCAGCGGAACCACAACCTTGAATGCCGAAGTTGACCAGATCGGCGGTCCCGATGATTTCGACAACTGGAGCGCCCGGCGCGAGCGCAGGTACGAGGATTCGCCCTCGGCGCGCTATTGCTCGCGCCGCGTCGTCGGCTACCAGGATCTCGATGACTACGGCGACTGGCGTCCCTCGGAGTATGGCCAAGTGTGGTTTCCGAGAGTCGACCCAGGCTGGGCTCCATATCATGAGGGCCACTGGGCGTGGATCGATCCCTGGGGATGGACGTGGGTCGATAACGAACCCTGGGGATACGCGCCTTTTCACTACGGGCGCTGGGTTTCGGTGTATGGACGATGGGGCTGGGTCCCGGGTCCGAGGGAAGAACGGCCGGTTTACGCGCCGGCGCTTGTCGCTTTCGTCGGAGGCGGGGCGCTTATGGCGGGCGGCGCAGTCGCGTGGTTCCCTCTGGGGCCGCGTGAAGTTTATGTGCCCTCATACCGCGTGAGCGAAGCTTATGTGAATCGGGTCAACGTTACCAACACCACGGTCAACACCACGGTCGTACACAACGTGTACAACACGACCATCGTCAACAACAACACCACGATCAACAACGTCACGTACGTAAATCGCAATGTGCAGGGCGCGGTGACCGCAGTGCCGCAACATGCATTCGTCAGCGCGCAGCCGGTGGCGAAAGCTGCCGTTGCGGTGAATGCGCGGCAGTTCGCAAATGGTCCGATCAGCGCACGAGCGGCGGTAGCGCCGGGGCGTGAATCGGTGATGGGTGTGCACTCTAACACGGCGGGACGAGTGGCAGCACCTCCGCAAGCAGTCGCGGCGCGTCCTGTAATCGCCAAAGCAGCGCCGCCTCCACCTCCGCCTTCGTTTGCCGCCAGACAGCCAGCGATGGCACAACATCCCGGCCAGCCTTTGCAGCGGCAAGAATTGCAGAAGATGCGTCCGGCGAACGCGCCGGCGAGTCCTCTGGTAAAACAAGCGCCTCCGGCGAAAGCGGCCACTCCAACTCCGGCAGCGAACCGGCCGGGTAATCAGCCGGGAGCGCCGGCAATGAGCCGGCCAGGCAGCCAGCCGGGAGCACCGGCAGCGAACACGCGTCCGGGCGCAACTCCGCCTCCTGCGGCGCAACCCGCACCGGCAAACCAGCCGGGAGCGAGCAATCGTCCGGGACAACCGACTCCGGCAACGCCGCCGGCAAACGAGCGGCCTGGGCAGCCGGGAGGTCGTCCGCAACCGAATCAGCCTGCACCGAACAATCGTGGGGAGCAACCGACTCCACCACCGGCGCGCAACGATCGCCCGCCATCGGCGCAACCCAATAATCGGCCTGAGCCCAATCCGCCGAACAACAATCGTCCGGAGCAGCCGGCACCGCCGCCGGCACGGAACGATCGTCCGCCATCGGCACAGCCCAATAATCGGCCTGAGCCCAATCCGCCCGCACCGAACAACAATCGTCCGGAGCAGCCGGCGCCGCCTCCGGCGCGCAATGATCGCCCGCCATCGGCGCAACCCAATAATCGGCCTGAGCCCAATCCGCCTGCGCCGAACAACAATCGTCCGGAGCAGCCGGCGCCGGCGCGCAACGATCGCCCGCCATCGCAGCCGAACCGGCCCGCGCCCAATCCGCCCAGCGACCAGCCGGCGCGGACGGGGCATCCGCCGGCGGAACCGCCGAATAACCATTACTCGGAGCAGCCCAACAATCGCCCTTCCGAGCCACCGCGAAACGAGCCGGCGCCGCGGACGCAGGCTCCTCCACCCAGCCAGCGGCCGGACAACCGTCCGCCAGCTGAAGCCAGACCGCAGCAGCAACGTCCTCAACCGCAACTAACACCGGAAGAGAAAAAGAAGCAGGAGCAGAAGAAAAAAGACGAGAATCAGAAACCGCAGTAAGTGGCAGTTGCGAATCGATGGGCGCCCGATTGGGCGCCCATTTTTTCTGCTTAGAATTTTGATCTGGTCGGATTTACGACATTGGCGTGAATCGCACGTTGATGAACGCCTCGCGCTGCAGTGGCCGGTCACGACGTTGCGCGGGCAGATACGAAGAGTGCCACACGACATCGAGTGCGGCCGATGCGAGTGTGGGATCGGAGCTCTGAACGACCTCGGCGTCGAGAACCTTGCCCTTCTGATCGAGGATGGCGTGCACGATGACGGGCTGGATCACGCCGCTGTAGCCGGCAGGTGCTCGCGCCGACTCCGGAAAACGAAATGGTCCCACCATGACGGCTCCCGGCCCGTGAGCGAGCATCTTCTTGGTCGGTACGAACTGGCTGGGATCGTTGTTGGGATCGTCGAGATTATCCAGACGGATTTGCAGCACGCTGGTGCCGCCCTCAACAATCGTGGTCTGCCGCGGCAGCACGCGCCCGTGGAACTGAATTCCCCCGTTGTAGTCGTAGATGGAATAAATGCCAGGGGCTTCGGAATGCATGCGCAGCAGGCCGGTCTTGGGATCAATGCAGTATTCGTTTTCTTCCCAGCGGCGTCCTGGCGTCGAGGTGGCGTCGCTGGCCATGCCGGACACGAGGAGACAAGCTAGTTCGGTTCCTTCCCATTTGGCAGTGGCCATGCGGATCAGCGAATAGCCGAAATTTCCGACCACGGGCCAGAACACCGCGTTGCGCACCATCTGCAGGCGGAGCGGCATGTGTCCGCGCGGCTTGTCGTCGTAAACATTGCCCTGGTAGAAAATTCTGAGCTGAGAATAGTCGCCGAGACGGGCTGACCAGCGCCATGTCTGGCCGTTGAGCCAAGTCTCTTCCATTTCTCCATAGCCCTGGTTGTGCGAATCGCGGCCGATGGAGTTGAACGAAACCTTGAGGCTGAAGGGCGCCATGCCGGGCGCGTGCATGGCGCTGTTTTGCCGGGCGCGCTCCAGCAGGTTCAGTACGGTCGCACGCTGTTCAGGAGTGGCGGGGACTGCGGTCGGCCCCGTGGCCAGTTCCAGAGGGTCATACGGCAAAGGAGCGACTTGAGGAGCATTTTGTGAGAACGCAATAGCGTTAACGAACAGGAGAAAAAGCGCAATGCGCAGGGCCCGGATGGACATAAGGCACTCTCCGGCGGACAGAGAAAGGCTAGATCGGGATGGTCGGTTTACGCAAGAGCTGCTAGTTCCTGGCCTTCGTTTCAGAGCAGCCGACCAACAGGAACCTACCTCTTGATCTCATGGGACCTGCGTTTTTCAACAGATTGGGGCAGCATATCAAGATCGGCCACGACCACCTCCCTTCGGCGAAGAACCGTCTAAGCCAGGGCTCGTTCGTTTCCCAGTTGCTGCATCTGGCCATGTCCTTTCGTCAGCCAAATGGCCCCGCCGAGGCAGATAGCAATTGCAGCTGTAAGTAGCAGCACAAAACCGGAGAAGTTGATCCAACTTATATAGACTCCGCCCACTGAGTAGACGAAGAGAATCCATCCCATGGCTCCAATGGCTTTAGGCATTGTTCGAGCCAGTGTGCCCAAGTGCCAAGCCAAGTATGCTGCAAACAGAACACAGAAAGAGCAGAACACTTCATAGCCAAGTACGACCTGGGCATAGGAAAAGCCGGAGTGGCCGACTGGAAAACGAACAGGGCTCATCGAGCCTGCAACATGCCAGAACATCAAGAGTCCATACGTGTTGCCCGCGGCCCATAGAAAGAGCAGACCACCGGCAGTTCGGTAGAGTCTAGTTGCGTTCATCCAAGTTTCTCCTTAGCGGTCAAGTGCGCGTTTTTGCGGGGCCAAACCCTATGTAGATATCGTTATAGAGGGCCCGATTCCAGCTTGTCAAGTAGAAATCTACATAGGGTATAATGGCGCCATGCCCAGGGATCCCAGGCTGACGCACATCACCGCTCTGATCCTCAAGGCGATTGATTCCGGCTTTGTCTACGGATTCTCGATTATGGAAATGACCGGCCTTCCCAGTGGCACCATCTATCCGGCCATGCGGCGTATGGAGGAAGACCAACTGATACGCTCTCGTTGGGAAAGGCAGGCTATCGCAGATCGCGAGCAGCGGCCACCGCGGAAGTATTACCAGCTTACGAGTATCGGAAAAACTGCCCTGGAGGCATCGCGCAAGCGCTATCCAATGATTGAGCGATTGGTCCCGGACGCGGAGGCAAAGCCATGACGATTTCGCCTCTGGAATCTGCCATACGTCGCGCTCATCTCGGGCTGTTGTGGGGCGCTTCTTTACTGGTACCCGGCTGGCGCCGTTCACAGTGGTCGCAAGAATGGCGAACGGAATTGTGGTACGTGCTCCGGGAATGTTCGTGCAAAGCCAGCGCTAGGCCCAGATCCATTCGAGAAGCCACTGCATTCTGTTTGGGAGCATACCAGGATGCAATCTGGCTCAGAAGGCGATCATGGCAAGAACAACGGCCGCTTTCGCGAGTCGCTGGTTCGGCATATGTCTGTCTTCTTTTGTTGATAGGGGCCTTGCTTTTTACTTGGGGAATCGCCCACATGTCATCTCGCGTGGCTGCGGGAATGTCGCGGATTCAGGTTTACCCAAGGCGGGTGTCGGACACAGGCACGCCCTGTGACTGTCCTTCGGACCTGACAGTTGGGCGCGCGTCCTTCGAAGCGGCGCGACTGTTTTTCGATGGGTTCTCGCATTACCAGATCACGCAGGAAACGGTTTGGTCCGAAAGGATGCCAAGGAGCAAGTGGATAGTGGCGCAGGCCAGGTCCGATTTCTTCGAGGTGCTTCATCTTCCAGTCCTGTTCACCGATGGCATTACAAGAGTCCCGGATAGTTTGCCGCACGTTGTGCTGAGCCAGGACACATGGATACGCAACTTTGGGCGTAAGCCAAACATAGCGGGAGCCAAATTGCACGTGGGTTCGGTGGACGCCATAGTTGTCGGAATCATATCGGGCGACTCAATGGGCTTTCCCGGAAGGGCGAACGCGTGGCTTTTAGGTCCTGATCTGCAGGCCGGGAGCCGTAAATCAGAATTTATCGTGGGTCATCTAAGCCGAGCCGGGTACGTAGACGATGGCCGTTGGGGACTGTCCGTAGGCGGAATTTTGCTAGGGTTCCTTCTGCTGCCTTTCGTCAGCCGACCTTCCATGGGCGAGTACGGCTGTGGTTCGCAAAAGCCGTCACTGGCCAGAAGAGGTCGTTTTGGGGCATTCCTGTTCGCGAAGATCCCGATCTGCTCGGCAATTGCTTATTACGGTTCTCTGGATCTGGCTTGCTTGCTTGTGCCACCCTTTTCGCCATCGTCGGCCTACATACAAGCTGCATCTTCCGTTGCACTCTGCCTTATGGGCCTGACATGGGCCTGCCGCGACCAGAAGCATCGATGCCCTGTTTGCCTCCGACTTATGGCACATCCAGTTCAGGTTGGGCAGCCATCGCGAACCTTCCTTGCGTGGAACGGAACCGAAATGGTCTGCGAGCGTGGCCACATCCTACTTCATATTCCCGAGATTCCTACCAGTTGGTTCGGTGCGCAGCGCTGGATCTGCCTCGACCGCTCATGGCGGTTCCTCTTTGCAGAACGGAACGGTTAGCACTTTCGATGAGCGGCCCTGGCGCCTATTCGCTGGTGAAGTAATCCACTGTGACGGGATTTTCGAATAGCGAGTAGTCGCGCGTCACTACGGTGATGCCGCTCTCGGTCACGAAGTAACGCTGGCGGTCGGCTTCGGCGTCGTAGCCGATGGTGGTGCCCTCGGGAATGTGGACGTCGCGATCGAGAATCGCCTTGCGGATGCGGCAGCGGCGTCCCACGCTGACGTGAGAAAACAGAATGCAAGAGTCGACTTCGCAGTAGGAGTTCACCCGCACGTCCGGAGAGAGCACCGAGTTCTTGACCATGCCACCGGAAACGATACAGCCATTGGAGACGATGGAGTCGAGCGCAGTGCCGGTGCGGCCGGATTCCGCGAACACGAATTTTGCCGGAGGATACTGGCGCTGGTGAGTACGGATCGGCCACTCGTTATCGTACAGGTTGAAAATAGGCGACACGGAAACGATGTCCATGTTGGCTTCGTAGTAGGCCTCGAGCGTGCCCACATCGCGCCAGTAAAGCGCCTCTTTCTTATTTTCGTCGACAAAGTCGTAAGCATAGACGCGGTAGTCGTCGACCATTTTGGGCAGAATGTCTTTTCCGAAATCGTGGCTGGACTGCGGATTCTCCGCGTCTTTGAGCAGCACGGGAATGAGCACGTCGGCGTTAAACAGATACACGCCCATTGACGCCGCAACCTTCTCCGGATTCCATGGCGAGCGCAGGGCCGTAGTTTTCGGCTTTTCCTCGAAGCCGTTGATCCTGCCGTCCTTGTCGACGTCGACGATGCCGAAGTGGTAGCTCTCTTTGGGATCGACCTGAATGGTGGCGAGAGTAATGTCGGCAGCCGAGTCGAGATGCTGCTTCATCATCTTGCCGTAATTCATTTTGTAAATGTGATCGCCGGAAAGAATCAGAACGTGCTTGGGCTGCTCCGAGCCGATCGAATAAATATTCTGATAGACCGCATCCGCTGTGCCCTGGTACCACTGGTCGCTCACGCGCTTCATGGGAGGCAGCACCTCGATGAACTCTCCCACTTCCCGGCCGAGGATGTTCCAGCCTTCGCGAAGGTGGCGATTCAGCGAGAGCGCCTTGTATTGCGTGAGGATGTAGACGTGGCGCAGGTCAGAATTCAGGCAGTTGGAAAGCGTAATGTCGATGATGCGATAGATGCCGCCGAAGGTGACCGCAGGCTTGGCCCGGTCGCGAGTGAGGGGATAGAGTCGTTCGCCGGCGCCGCCTGCCAACAGAACCCCAAGAGTGTCTTTCATTCCTTACTGCCTCTCAGTTTCCCGAACGCTGCTCCCCGATGGAATTCCTTTTTCGCGCGGCAGATGCGCAAGAGAAAACAGTAGATGGTAGCACAGGCATGCAAACGAGTCGGGGCACCCATAATGGTCTTCGGCCCGTATAATGCTGCGCAAAGACCTGCGAACATTTTACGCCGCACGGCATCCGCAGAGAAAAGGCGATACTGACTTGAAGGAACAGGAGAATCTTCCGGAAGCGCATAAAAATAACTCAGCCGACCAGGCGCTCGGGCTCGATCGCGATATCACGCGCCGGGATTTTATAAATTCCACGCTGCTGGCTTCGGGCGGTGCGCTGCTGCATTCGATTTCCCCGGCGCAATTGCTGGCCCAGCGAGCCTCGGAAGCCGGCGCTTCGGTAACCGACGACTGGACCGGCTATGGAGGAGTGGGTGATTACGCCAGTTCCAACGGCAACACCCTGGCGGTGCTCGATGCCGGCCACCAGATTCGTGACGCAGTATTCGAGAGTCTTCCGGCAGATGTAGCCGACACGGGCGAGGTTTACGACTGCGTGGTCGTGGGCGGAGGCATTAGTGGTCTGGCCGCAGCACTGATTTTTCAACGCCAGGCTGGCAAGGGCAAAACTTGCCTCGTGCTCGATAACCATCCGATTTTCGGCGGCGAGGCCAAGCGCAACGAATTTCTCGTAGACGGTCAGCGACTGGTCGCGCACCAGGGCTCGGCGCTGTTCCAAGTGAATTATTCGCACAGCTTCATCGAGCGGTTCTACGACTCGATCGGGCTCAAGACACCGCGTCTCGAATATCAGAAGTGGGCCGGTCCCGATCCTGAGATTCCGCTGACCACCACGCCGTATCTCGGTGGGGCGCCCTATGGGTGGTATTTCGGAGCGAAGTTCGGCCATCCAGAGGGCCTGTGGTTGACCGATCCCTGGGGCAAGAAACTGGAAGGCGCCCCGATCCCGGCAAAGACGCGCGATGAACTGTTGAAGACGGAAGCGTCCCTGCAGCCCGGGGTGAAAACGCCAGAGTACCGCGGCGATGCCATCTCGCGCCGCCTCGACACCATCACGCTCGAAGACTATTTGATGGAAAAGCACGGCATCAGCCGCGAAACCGTTCGCACATTTCTTGGACTCGACGAAGGCGGAGGTTTCGGCCTGGGCGCCGACGCGCTCTCCGGCTACACCGCTTATGCATTCGATGGATTCGGCGGATTGGCAGATAAAGAATCGCAAATGTTCCCCGACGGCAACAGCGGGATCGCGCGGCTCATCGTGAAAACGATGATTCCCGACTCGATCGCTGGAGAGCAGTCGCTTGACAACATCTGCCGGAACAATGTGAACTTCGCCGCTCTGGACCGTGCCGGAACTCCGGCACGAATTCGCTTGAACTCGACCGCCGTGTGGGTGAAGCACGATGGCGAGGCATCGAAGTCAGAGTCGGTGACGGTCGCCTACACGCGCGCAGGCAAGACCTATCGCGTGAAGGCGCGTTCTGTGGTCATGGCCGGGGGTAGCTGGACGACGAAGGATATCGTTCGCGACCTTCCCGACGATCGCAGGGACGCTTATGCCCAGTTCTACCGCTCGCCCTGCATGCTGGCCAATGTCGCCGTGCGGAATTGGCGATTCCTCTACAAGATGGGCATTTCCGGCTGCCAGTGGTTTGAAGGGATCGGATCTTACATCCAGCTGCGGAAGTTGGCGCTATGCGGCGCGAATTCGCCGACGATCGGCCCCGATTCTCCGGTGGTGCTCACGATCAAAGTATTGTATTCACGCCCGGGCCATACGGCCGAGGAGCAGGGTCACCTGGGCCGCGGGGAAATGATTGCGACTCCATTCCGAGAGTACGAGCGCCAGATCCGGCAGCAGTTGAGCGACATGTTCACGCGCTCCGGCTTCGACGCGTCTCGCGACATCGCCGGAATTATTTTGAACCGCTGGGGGCACGCCTATGCCAGCCCGGCCCCCGGATTCTACTTCGGCAAAGATGGCAAACCCGCGCCGGGAGACGTTCTCCGGGCGGCTCCATTTGGAAGGATTGCCTTCGCCAACGTGGACCTGTCGGGAATGCCCGATCACAAGTCCTCGATCATCGAGGCGAACGGGGCGGTGGGGCAATTGCTGGATCAGGTGTTGACCTAGGCTTCGGGTTACCGGCTCTCGGCTTCCGGCTTTCGAGCGGGAAGTTTGGGAGCGGAGGCGAGACACCTCCGCCACAGCCGGCGGGACGCCGGCCTTGAATGACAACCCCGCTCCTGCCCATAAAGTCGGGAGTCTGACCAAAAACCCTAGGTATAATCAAACGCGGAGGTGTCATGTACCAGATTAGGGTTTACTCAAAAGATCACAAAATGATTCTGTCGGAGGACTTTCGGGAAGAACTTGCCGCCGACAGAAGCCGCGAGGAACTAACGTCTCGTTTTCCTCCGCCTTATGAAGTTGTTAAGCTGAAATCCGCTTCGGGTCGGGGACGCGGGCTAGGGCGGCGATAAATTGCAGTCACTCTCTGTGGCCTGCCCGTCCGCCCAAAAAGTCAGGCTTCAGGGCGAGTTTCTGGGCAAAGTCGCGGGGCCACCACCGCTATTTGTCTTTCTTTTCTTCGTCGATCTTGATGCGGAGGGACTTCAGGAACTTCAAATCCTGATCGCTGATCTTGAATTCAGGATTGGTCGACATGGTGGCGACCAGCGAGGTCTTGTCGGGCGTTTTTTCGCCCTGCTTACTCACCCCAATGGTGGCTTCGAGGACGAGGAAAATATCGTAACCGCCTTCTTTGATCCGGGAGACTACCTCAGAGATCTGCTCAGAGTCGGAAAGAGATTCGTTAATGGCGTCGCCAAGCTCTTTCATGAGTTGCTTGAGTTGTGGATCCACCGGGTCCCCCTGCTAAGACAAAATTACCACGATCTTCGATCAAGCGCGAATGGCTCGTACCTCGAGATATTCGGCGTGCACCGAAGTGTTTCCGTCCTTGGACGTATTGTGTTCTGACCAAAGAGATTCCAACTGCGCCGCCAGGGCAGACTGGCCGGCCTCGTCCAACCGGGCAAATGACATTTGGGTCGGGCCGAAATATTTGCGGAAGAATGAGACCGTTTCCTTGGGCGTGAAGGGATACTGGAAATGCGCATTCTGCCGCTTGCAATCGATGCGTTTCGTACCGGAGCCGAGCCGCTGGCGCACCACGGTTTCATCTCCCCAGAGCACCGGCGGCGGAACCGGCGGAGGCGGCACCATCTTCGACGTAACCTGGAACGACTTGCCGACAAAGCCTTGCGGAGTCCAGTTGGCCATGGCGATGATGCCGCCGGGTTTGCACACGCGCAGCAATTCCGCAGCTACTTTTTCCGGACGGGGCGCGAACATGGCGCCAAACATGGTCAGCACGAGATCGAACGAACGATCCGCATACCGGAGATCTTCGGCATCGCCCTCTTCGAAACGAACATTGAGCTGCTCAGACTCAGCCCACTTTTTCGCCTGCTCTAAAGAGTTCGGGGCAATATCGACGCCGGTGACCGAAGCGCCGGCCTTGGCGGCTGGGATGGCAGTATTGCCGGTGCCGCACGCAACGTCTAATACCTTCCAGCCCGGCCGAATGCCGATCCTGCCGACGAAATTTTCCGCTTCAGGGGCCGTGAAATTTGCGATCTGGCCAAAATCGCCAGCCATCCACGTTTCTTTCATCCGGGATTTGAGTTGAGTGATGTCGGGCGCGGTGGTTTGCATGATCTTTCCTCTTTTAGATGCCCCAGGCTGGCCAACGGTTCGCTACTACTCAGAGCTGCGACATTGTAGCCCCGCGGGCTGCTAAAATCGAGGGCGTGAGCATAGTCTCAACCTGGCGGAAGGCTGGAGTGGTGGCGCGGATCGCGGGGCAGCAAGCCGGCCGCAGCCGCACTTTCAAAGCCATCATGAGCGCGACCCGCGCGACCGCGCGTTCGTTCGGGCGCGTGCTGCATGAGTTATGGCTGGAAGTTACCGGAGTCCTTTTCCTGGTGATGTCGCTGAGCCTTGGGGGCGCCGCAGTTAAGGAATACGAAAACTATCACGCTGGCCGGGTGGGCCCTGGCCGGGCGGCCGCGGCCGCTTGCTTTGCCGTCACCTTTGCGTGGTTCGGGCTGAGTTCGTTCTGGAGGGTCAGAAGAAAAAGCCAGCGCCCCTGAATCCTTCGGTGCTCGTTCGTGCGTTCGTCACGGTTAGGAAGTACCAATGGCCTCAAAGTTGAAAGTCCCAGACCCGGAGACTGAAACCTCCTCCCACATTGCGGTCAAGCCGCTCTACACTCCCGCCGATCTCAAAGGCTCCGATTACGAAAGCGAAGTTGGATATCCCGGGGAATATCCCTTCACCCGCGGAGTGCAGGCCACGATGTATCGCGGGCGGCTCTGGACCATGCGCCAGTATGCCGGCATGGGTGACGCCGAGGAATCCAACAAGCGGTACAAATATCTGCTGGCCAATGGCACGACCGGGCTTTCGGTGGCGTTCGATTTGCCGACTCAGATTGGGATGGATTCAGACCATCCGCTGGCGTCCGGCGAAGTGGGAAAAGTCGGCGTCGCCATCGACTCCATTGAAGACATGCAGCGGCTGTTTGATGGCATCGAGCTGACCAAGATTTCTACGTCGATGACCATCAATGCGACGGCGTCGATTCTGCTGGCGCTGTACGTGGCCGTGGCGCGACGGCAGGGCGCGGACATCCGCAAACTTTCCGGCACCGTGCAGAACGACGTCTTGAAGGAATACATCGCGCGCGGGACCTATATTTACCCGCCGCAGCAGGCGATGCGGGTCATCACCGACATGTTTGCCTGGGCGAATGACAACGTTCCGGACTGGAATACGATTTCGATTTCCGGCTACCACATGCGCGAGGCGGGATCGACCGCGGTGCAGGAGGTGGCCTTCACGCTGGGCAACGGGATGGCGTATGTCGAGGCGGCGATCAAGGCTGGGCTCGACGTGGATAAGTTCGCCCCGCGACTTTCTTTCTTCTTCAATGCGCACAGCAATTTTCTGGAAGAAGTCGCGAAATTCCGCGCGGCCCGGCGCATGTGGGCCCGCATCATGCGCGAGCATTTCAAGGCGAGGAATCCGCGCTCGTGGATGCTGCGCTTTCATACCCAGACGGCCGGTTCCACGCTGACTGCTCAGCAACCGGAAAACAACATCGTTCGCACCGCTATTCAGGCGATGGCCGCAGTGTTGGGTGGCACGCAGTCGCTGCATACCAATTCCTACGATGAGGCTCTGGCCCTGCCCACCGAGCAGGCCGCGCGCATCGCCCTGCGCACGCAGCAGGTGATCGCCTACGAATCCGGCGCTCCGCAGACCATTGATCCTCTGGCGGGATCGTACTATGTGGAGTCGTTGACCAACGAAATCGAGGCGCGGGCCGCCGAGTATCTGGGCAAGATTGAAGTTCTCGGCGGAATGCTGAAGGCGATCGAGCGGGGCTTCGTGCAGCAGGAAATTCAAAACGCCGCCTACGAATATCAGCAGCAGGTGGATCGGGAGGACGCGATTGTCGTCGGCGTGAACCGATTCGAGATCGAGGAAGAAAAGCCGATTCCGATTCAACGCATTGATCCGGCTTTAGAGGCGAAGCAGGTCGAGCGCGTGCAGGCTCTGCGCACGAAGCGCGACGCCGGGCCGTGGAAGGCGGCGCTGGCGGGAGTTGAGGACGCTGCGCGGTCGGGGGCGAACGTCATGCCGTGCATCTTGGATGCGGTTGAAGCTTATGCAACCGTGGGCGAAATTTCAGATGCGATGCGGAGGGTGTTTGGGGAGTACAAGGAAGCGGTGATTATCTAGGTCGCACGTCACCTGGCGGCGACGGACAGCCGAGGGAGGCTGTCCCACATAAGCACTAACTTAAGACCTCCGACTGAGAGGCCAGATTCAGCCTGCCAAGGTTTAGAGGGGCAGTCCCAGTCTCTTCCAGATCGCCGGACGAACCGCATCGACCGGTTCGGTCAACGCTAACACGTTTATCTCGAGCAATCAGTTCTTGGGAGTCTTCCCCATGAGTTGAAGCTATTGCAGCGACCAAATGCTGAGTTTGTCGCCGGAGCCGCCTACAAGTAAGAAACGTCCGCCCGCGAACGCTCCACCCAAAACGGCTATGCCCAGATGTTCGAACCTTGCGCGCACCGAGCGTGCGCCGAGATCCCACAGCAGCACGACGCTGATGCTGGCGTCATCGAAACGCTTGGGCAGGTTGTAGATTGCGGCGATTTGCTTGCCGTCGCCGGAAGTCACCAGGCCACGGACCGTGGCGGATTGTTCTGGCATCGTGTCGCGGAGTTTGCCGTTCAGGGGATCGATGACGGAGATCGACTGATCCGGACCGCCGACGAAGAGCGATTTGCTGTCCGAAGAGAAATCGATCGCTAGTGACTCCAGGAGCAAATCCGATGCGGTACTGCGCAGAGTTCCGGTGTGCGCATCGTAGACGCGGATGGCGGTGTCGCCGTCGGTTGAGGAGAGCATGGTGTCATCGGGCGAAAACGCCAAATACATGAGGCAGTAGCAATCGAACGGGCTGTGTAGAACAGCCAAACGCTTCTGTGTGGACAATTCCCAGATCTGTTTGTCGTGGTCGGTCGCGAAAGCCAGAAGGTGATTGTCCGGAGAAATCACGAAGGCTCGAACCGCAGAGGGCGCTGCGAACTCCTGTTGAACCTTCCAGGAAGCAACGTCCCAAACCTTGATGGTCCAGCTTTTGTAAGCAATTGCTAGCAATCGTCCATCGTCTGAAAGGTGAAGCCTAGTGGCGGGGTCCGCTGTGGTATCGAGAGCGTGGAGCAGTTTGCCGGAAGGCAACGCCCATACGCGCACGACATTGTCATTGAAATTCGTCGCAAGAAGCGCTGCGTTTCGAGAAAGGACCGCTGAGAAATTTACACGACCGGGTGGAGGAGCGACGGAAACACCGGCGGGAAGCGTAATGCTGCCCTCTTTACGAACGGTCTGCGCGAAGAGTGCGGACAAGGACACGAAGATCAGGAAGGCCACTACTGCGGCGCCGCCGCGGCAAATCATAACCGTTCCAAGCAAAGCTCAAAGCTAACTGCCGCATGGATCGCTTCGGGCTCTCCCGCCAGAACCACAGGACGAATCAGTTCAGGCGTGTGGACACCAGGATCGCGGGTAAAGTTCTTCTGCGGGTCGCCCTCGAACGCCGGGTCGGTGGCAAAGTAGAGCTGCGTCACGAGGGTCTTATGCCCGGGCGCGGTCACCAGATAGTGGACGTGCTGGCAAAGGCGACTGAGGTCGGGATAATGTCCGGGCATGACGGTCTCGATTTTGTATTGGCCCGAGGCGTCCACGGGCAGCTTGCCGCGATAGCGATAGCCGTCGATATCGTAATAGCCGAAGTGATTAGTCTGCCAGACTTCGATCATGGCATCGGGAAGCACCTCACCGCGAGTGTCGAGCACCTGACCCGAAAGTGACAAAGGCAGTCCTGGATCGCCGGGCGCACGCAGTGTTGCGGTTATAGGTGCCAGCTTCTTGTAGAACGGGCCGAGAGAGTTCGGTGGCGTGGGCTTCCGGGACTGCTTCTCACGATCCTGGAAGGCCGCGAACATCGCTTCGGCTGAAAATTTGGACGCGACAGTGAGGGAGCCCAGGGCCAGGCACTTGTGAAGAATAGCGCGACGGGTAAACATGACTTCGCCTCCCCATCAGACTGTTGCTCGAGAGTCTATCATGCTTCGCCGCGCCCTCTGCCCGCTAGGTGGGCTAATTCCAATGCGATAGCATGGGTCCGCATGGCCGTGAAGGTTCCGGTGGGTCAAATCCGCGATTGTGGTGGGATGACCAGCTGACCGTAAGAGACCATTCTTAAGTCGGCGCTTATGGGTAGTTGTCCCCACATTCTGCAATTCCACATGCTTCAACTGCAGATCGTTCAACTCTAGGCCGGTTGCGCTTGCATTTCTGCTACGGCCGCGTCCAGGTGCGCTAGCGTTTCTGCCACCGTCAGCGAATACATCTCGCGCCCGAGACCCTCGCCCGCTTCCAGCGCCGATTTCAAATAGTGTCCCGCAATTTCAACCGCCAGCGAGTCGGTAATCATCTTTCCCGTGCACTTGTGATATTCCACCCAGGCGGGATGCGGCAATGCGACCCAGACTCCGCGCCCGCCGACGAGAAATTTGTAATCCACAGCGTCGGCGTGCCGCGTCGAGATGGCCACGATCTGGCATTGATAGGCGCAATGAACCTGCTTCTTCGTCCAGCGGTCGGTGGCGGTGAAGTTCTCAAACATGAATAAAACTATAGCGGAGCGGCCGCAGGACGGGCAAATTAACTGAGGCCTGGCGATGGAGCAGTCTCTGATGCTTGCCTGATTTCTCTTGTCTTCTCTGCGGCCTCTGCGGCATTTCTCTGCGACCTCTGCGGTAAAAAGAACTTAACCGCAGAGAACGCCGAGGATTCGCAGAGGGCGCAGAGAAAATCCAGTCGAAGCGCAAATTGGGACACTCTGGATGCCAGACTCGCCTTGACCTTCGGAATGTGCGCTGCTATACATCTCCATTCGTCAGGGGGACGCTCAATGTTCAAACGAGCCGTTGTCTGGATGGTGTTTCTTTCGGTTGGTATGGCCCATGCGGGGGCCGAAAAGAAATCCGCCGCCAAGCCCGCAGGTGAGCGCTTTGAAATTTCCTTCCCCAAAGAAATGAGCGTCGGCCCACTCGACGGCCACGTTCTGCTGCTGATTTCGAACAACGGCGACGAGGAGCCGCGCTTTCAGATCAGCTTCATGGTCGCGAAATCACAGCAGGTTTTTGGCGCCGATGTTGACGCTCTCGCGCCGGGCGCGCCTGCGGTCATCGACGCCTCAACCCTGGGCTATCCCGCGGAGAGTCTCAATGACATACCGGCAGGCGATTATTGGGTTCAAGGATTGCTCAACATCTACGACACGTTTCACCTCGGCAATGGCCGCACTCTCAAATTGCCGCCAGACAAGGG
>DASTCU010000267.1:0-23536 GCA_035710825.1 Candidatus Sulfotelmatobacter sp. | reverse complement strand
CGGGGGCGTGCTGGTGCGGATGAACCGCCAGACGCAAGCTTTGGAGCCGGAACTGGCGCAGTCGTGGAAGGTTTCTAAAGACGGCAGGCAGATCACGTTCAAGCTGCGCAGCGGGATTTCCTTTTCCGACGGCACGCCATTTTCCGCGGAAGACGTAGCCTACACGGTGCAGCAGTTGATGGATCCGGCTCTGCATTCCCCTACGGGCGATGCATTTCGTTCGGGACCGGGGAATGTCGAGACGAAAATTATCTCGCCGACGCAGATTTCGATTACGTTTCCAGCCCCTGTGGCCGGTCTCGACCGGCAGTTCGACCAGGTTGCGATCGTTTCCGCGCACTCGGGGAAGAAGGAAATGGCGGTGCTTGGACCATTCATGGTGGCGGATTACAAGCCTGGAGCCACGCTACTGCTGAAGCGGAATCCGAACTACTGGAAGACGGACGCGCAGGGACGCAAGCTGCCTTATCTGGATTCGATCACTCTCGATATTCAACCTAATCGCGACGTCGAAATGCTGCGCTTCAAGCGCGGTGAAATCGATCTGATCAATTCGCTGGACAGCGAATACTTCGACAAACTCGCGGCCACGTCTCCGCAACTCGTGCACGACGCGGGCGCGTCACTCGACAGCGAGCAGATGTGGTTCAACGAGGTGGCCAAGGCGCCGCTTCCCCAATACAAGAAGAATTGGTTCCGCTCGGCGACTTTCCGACGGGCGATCTCTGAGGCCATCAATCGCGGCGATCTGGCGCGCGTGGTGTTCCGCGGACACGCGCAGCCCGCCCTGGGTCCCATTTCTCCCGCTAACAAATTCTGGTTCAACGCCAAGTTGAAACCTGCACCATATTCGCCGGATGCGGCGCTCAAAGCGCTGCAAGCGGAAGGCTTCCGGATGGAGAACGGGGAACTGAAAGATCGAGAGGGAAATGCGGTTGTGTTTTCGATCATCACCAACTCGGGCAACAAAGCCCGGGAGCGCATGGCCACTATGATTCAGGAGGACCTGCAGAAGATCGGGGTCCATGTGAATGTGGTCACGCTCGACTTTCCTTCGCTGATCGAGCGCATCACACAGAGCTTCGACTATGAAGCCATCCTGCTCGGCCTGACTAACGTAGGCCTCGATCCCAACGAGCAGATGAACGTGTGGCTGAGTTCGTCGGAGAATCACCAGTGGAACCCGCAGGAGAAAACTCCGGAAACCACGTGGGAAGCAGAAATTGACCGACTGATGCAGGCGCAGGCTTCATCGGGCGATGCGAAGAAGCGAAAAGAAAGCTTCGATCGCGTGCAGGAGATTGCCGTCGAGCAGGCTCCATTCATCTATTTGGTCAACCGGAATGCTTTGTCGGCGGTCTCCCAAAGAGTGCAGGGAGCAAGCCCAGTGATTCTGGTGCCTCAGACGTATTGGAATGTGGAACGGCTGTCGGTCAAGTAGTCCAAGAACCTTCACCACAGAGGACACAGGGACCTCAGAGGAAGCACTTTGGCGTTGGAGCAATCGCAATCCGGGATCCTTCTTTCCGTGCGGGTATCGGTGCGCTATGGCGATAAGGCCCCCGTTTTGCGGGAGATGGAATTGAATGTCGGGCGCGGCGAGGTGGTGGGAATCGTCGGGCAAAGCGGATCGGGAAAAAGCACGCTGGCGATGTCAATTTTGGGATTGCTCGACCGCAAGCGAATGCAGGCCGAAGGCGCCATCGAGTTTGAAGGTCAAGATCTATTGAAACTCACCGAGAGGGAACTGCGCGATCTTCGGGGAAGGAAAATCGCCCTGGTCCTGCAGAGCCCGCTCTCTTCGCTGAACCCAGCTCTCAAGATTCGGACTCAGCTCAAGGAAACCTGGAGAGCCCACGCTTCGGGACCGGCCACCGACTGCGACCGCGCCATCCGACAGGCACTCGAAAGCGTATCCCTGCCGTCCACCGATGAGTTTCTGCGGAAGCTTCCATCCCAAATGAGCGTCGGGCAGGCACAACGCGTGCTGATCGCCATGGCGATCCTGCACCGGCCGGCACTGTTGATTGCCGACGAGGCCACCAGCGCGCTCGATGTCATCACTCAATCGGAGATTCTGGCCTTATTCCGCCAGCTGAACCGAAGCTTCGGGATGGCGATCCTCTACATCTCGCACGATCTGCCATCGGTGGCGGGCATTTGCGATCGCATTGCAATTCTTCACCAGGGACGAATCGTGGAGTCGGGATCGACCACCCAAGTTCTGACCCGTCCTCAACACGAATATACCCAGCGCTTGATGGCGGCGATGCCGAAGATGCCGCAGCGAGCGGACGCTGCCAAAGCTGCAGCGGTTTAAATCCGCCTCCGCCGATTGATCTCACCCGCTATTCTGTTTTTCCTGATCTCGCGTACCTCGGTGTCTGCCCGCTTGCGCGATGCCCAACCCTTTTCTTAGCAAATAGATGGGACATCTTGTCTCACGCCCACCTCGATGGGACAGAGTGGCCCACCCGTACCTCGCGAATCATCAATAATACCATTAAGAATCAATGACTTACAGCATTTAAATTGGCCGCCCCCGTGCAGCACAGTCAGTGGGTACGAGTTCCATCTTTCCCCCATGCAGAAAGAAGGGTGAGATCTTATGGAGCGAAGACACAAACTACGGAAGCCGACGGGCCGCGACGAACGACATAGCGCGGCTTGGGGCAAACGTCTGAGCCTGGTCGTGATATTGACGGCCAGCATGGCGTTTGGCCAGCCGTCGGCTGCTGTACAAGGACGAGCGCCTTCCCGGATCGCCTCTGAGCTTTCGGGAATGCTCGCCAAGGCCAAACAGGGCTCCGCGAACGGCCAAACTGTTCGCGTGATCGTGCAGTACAAGCAGGTGCCCACCTCAGCGCACTACGCCACGATGAAAGGCCGGGGAGCGCGCCTGCATACCAAGCTGCACATGATTAAGGGCGCGGCCTTCACGATTCCGGTCAGCGCGCTGCCTGTGTTAGAAGCCGATCCCGAGATCGAGTCGGTCACGATCGACCATCCGATGAATGTGATGGACGATTTGACTAACGGCGCGACGGGCGTGGCTTCGGCGTGGAACGCAGGTTTCACGGGCGCAGGCGTCGGCGTCGCTGTCATTGACAGCGGCATCAACGACAACCATCCCGACCTGTGGGACTCCACCGAGACTACGTCGCGTGTCGTCTATCACCAGGACTTCACTGGGACGGCGATCACGAACGCCAACGGTGGCAACTATGACCTGTATGGTCACGGAACGCACGTCGCTGGAATCATCGGCGGCAACGGCTACCTTTCGGGCGGCCATTATGAGGGCGTCGCTCCTGGCGTGAACCTGATCGACCTGCGCGCCCTGGATGCAAACGGCGCCGGCACCGACAGCACCGTAATCGCGGCCATTCAGCAGGCGATTGCGTTGCAGAACACCTACAACATTCGCGTCATCAATCTTTCGTTGGGACGCGGAATTCCGGTGAGCTACACGCAAGATCCGCTCTGTCAGGCGGTGGAAGCAGCCTGGCAAAGTGGAATCGTCGTGGTCGTAGCCGCCGGCAACTATGGCCGTTTGAGCGTGTACGGAAGCAATGGCTTCGGGACAATCACCGCGCCGGGCAACGATCCATTTGTGTTGACGGTCGGCGCAAGCAAGAGCAACGGATCATCCGCGTTTTCGGCGGAGACCAAGGCTAGCTACAGCTCCAAGGGCCCCACCACTTACGATCATGTGGTGAAGCCCGACATCATGGCGCCGGGCAACTCCATCGTTTCATTGGCAGCGCCGGGCGCGACGCTGGAGGCAGCCTATCCGAGCGATGTGATTGCCGGCACTGACGGGAAAGCTGATTACTTCACATTGAGCGGCACCAGCATGGCGACTCCGGCGGTTGCCGGTGCAGTGGCGCTGATGCTGCAGGAACAAAGCACGCTGACACCGGACCAGGTGAAGGCCCGGCTGATGAAGACGGCAAATAAGATGGGCCTGTTTTCGACCTCAGCGTACGTTCCGCACCTGGGCCAAACCTTCCTCGATTTCTACGACTTGTTTTCCGTGGGATCGGGGTTGCTGAATGTGAAAGGTGCAACCAGCAACACGGATCTTGCTCCGGCCAACGTGGGAGCGGCATTGTCTCCCTCGGTCGTCTACAACTCGCTGACCGGCACCGTTTCTCTGGTATACGGAAACGGCACCGTGGCCAGCAACTCCGTGGTTTGGGGAACGTCGGTGGTCTGGGGCACCTCAGTGGTTTGGGGTAGCTCGCTCGTGAACGGAACATCGGTAGTCTGGGGTAGTTCGCTACCCTGGAACAACAATCTAACAAGTGCATTCAGCGTGGTCTGGGGTTCTAGTACAGGTACAGCATCGGCAACCAGCGTGGTCTGGGGTTCGTCCGTTGGCACGGCGAACTCAGCCTTCTCTGATGCCGGAGACGATGAACAGTAACACCCGTGTGAATCCACAAAGAGAGGAGATGACATTTATGAACAACACACGGCAAGTTAAGACGTTCATCGGCGCCATGATGCTGGCCGGAGCCACCGCCGCAGGCTACGCCGGACTTGCGAGTCACACGCTGCATCCGTTCTTCGCGCTGGCGGTTCTTGCGCTGGCGGCCGCAACCTCGCGAATGAAAGTGAAGTTGCCAGGAATCAACGGCAACATGTCAATGAATCTGCCATTCCTGCTGACGGCGGTCGTGAATCTGAGCGCTGCTGAAGCAGTTGTGGTTACGTGCATCTCAACCGCGGTGCAATGCTGGCCGCGCAAGAATGCGAAATTCAACCCGCAGCAGATGGCATTCAACCTCAGCATGATGGCGTTTGCCAGTTCCGTGGCGGCCCTGATGTTCCATGCCCACTGGTTGAGCCGGATGCAGTGGAACTCGAACACGCTGGGATTAGTGCTGGCGACAGCCACCTTGTTCCTGGGACAGACGGCTCCAGTAGCCGGCATCGTCGCAGTGAGCGAGGGCAAGGCAGCGGGGATCGTGTGGTGGAGTTTGGCGCATCTCTCGTTCCCGTATTACGTCGTGAGCGTCGGCATTACCACCATGGTCCAGGCCATGAGTTCGCACCTGGGCTGGGGATTGGCGCTCGCGGTATTCCCGGTGATGTACGGGATTCATCGCTCGTACCGGATGTACTTCAGCCAGATGGCCGAGACCTCGAAACCCGAGCTATTGGTCAGAGCGGCTGGGGCGGGAGCATAGGCGTTTCCAAAAAGATGTACCCAAGGCGGCATCGCGGCTCGCGCCGCGTGCCGCCTTTCTTCATTGATGAGTACGATCCCAGGCTCTTCCAAAGAACGTTCAGGGCTGCATGCCAATCTCAAAGTTCAGCGTGGAGAGAGCCAGGCGGTACTGATATTGCGAGTTGACGTAGCCGATGGCAGCATCGGTTTGCTGCAGCTGCGCCTGGCTGAGCTCGACAATCGAACCCAAACCGAGATTGTACCGTCCCTGGGCCAGATTCAATCCCAGGTCCGCTTCTTTTGCAAGTTCGGCGGCTACTCCTACTCGCTGAAACGCCGTGTTCGCCGACAGCCAGGTTGTGCGAACGTCGCGCACCACCCGATCGCGCATGTCTCGCGTATTCTCCGCCGCGGCTTTGGCGCGGTAATTTGCCTCCGATGCCTGCGCCGTATAGAGGAAGCCATTGAAGATGGGGATGCTCATGTTTACCCCGATGGCCCCATACCAGCTGGAAGTGAAGTAGTTAGGGAAACACCCATCAAAGCAATCGGGCCGCACGGGTGTACCGCCCACAATGCCGAGTGCGCTGACTGTAGGGAAGAGAAGATCGCGCTGAGCGCGGCGGAATTTTTCTGCCGCCTGTTGATCGTAGTTCAATGCCTGCAGATCCGGACGCTGCTGCAAGGCGGTATGGATGAGCACATCCACGTCGGGCGGCGGCGCCGGCAAGATCGAGTCCTGGTCGCTCAGTTCGTAAGTAACTTGTTTATCGAAGCCCAAAATCGCTGTCAGTGCCGCAATGGTCGAATCCACATTGTTTTGCGCATCGAGTAGCAGCAGCTTGGCCTGCGACAGGTTCACCTGGGCGAAGGACAGATCCAGGTTCGACTTCAGCTTGTTCTTCGCCAGTTCGTCAATTTGATGTTCCAGTGACTGGCGAGTGGTCACGGTTTGTTGCGCGACCTTAAGCAGAGCCTGCGCCTGCAGCGCGTTGTAAAAAGCCTGATCCGTGGCCAGAACAATGTCTTCGATGGTCGCAACAGAATTCGCGTTCTGCGCTTTCTCGAGAAGCTTGGAGTATGACACCAGGTTAACGGTGCGACCGAAGTCGGTGATGAGCTGGCTGAGTGTGACTCCGGCGCCGGCGTGTTCGAGCAGGAGAGATGCATTGAGTGTTCCCGCGCCGATGCGTGTGCCTTCTTTGGCGTCTACTGCGGTGATGGCGCCGTTAAAATTGGGGAGCTCTGCCGCCCGTGTCTCGCGATAAACCTGATGCTGGGCGAGGGCAAGAAGCTTTCCTACGCTGATGCGAGGATTGTTCTTGAGCGCTAACTGCTCGGCCTGCACCCGGGTGAGGCGCATGAGAGTGTCCTGCGCCGGAGGTGCTTGCGGAGTTGAGGGTGAAGTGGTTTGGGAAGAGGCTTGGCGCGGAATGGCGGCGTCCAGTAGTAGTTCGTTGGGCTTTTTGAAATTGCTCGATTCACGTAAAACTTGCGGCTGCGGAGCGGACGGTAATTCGGCCACTGGAATGGCAGCTTGAGCGAACCCGTGCTTTGGCACAGTCGCCCAGAAACACAAGAGAGTACAGAGTATGAGATTTTGGAGCCTCGTCATTCGCCTTGCCTCTTAATCCTCATGTTTCATTCGGCGGTTCCGCTCGGAGAAGCAGTCGCCAGTTGCTGATTCTTTTTTCCGTACACCAGCAAATAAGCGGCCGGCACGATGAAAATGGTGAGCACCACCGAGGACGTCAAGCCGCCGATAATCGCCCTCGCCAGGGGGGCATACTGTTCGCTTCCGGTACCCAGCTTCAGTGCCATTGGCACCATTCCGATGATGGTAGCGAGCGACGTCATCAGAATCGGTCGCAACCGCACGCGGCAGGAAGTGATCACCGCATCCTGCACGGAACTTCCCTGATCTTCCAGACGATGAGCGAATTCCACGATCAGAATGCTGTTGGAGGCGGAGATTCCGACCAGCATCAGCACACCCATCAGGGACATCACGTTAAGCGTAGTTCCGGTCAACGGGAGAACGACCATGACGCCGATGAAACCCATCGGGATAGCCAGCATGATGAGCAACGGATCTTTGAATGATCGGAACTGCGCGACCAGAATCAAGTACAGGAGAACTCCGGAAAGCGATAGCCCGATTGCGAAACTGCGGAACGACGCATTCATCCCCTGCACCATTCCGCGAAGATTTACGCGCACGTTTTCGGGCAGCTTGGTTTTGTCCAGCACTCCCTGTACTTCGTCGGCTACCTTTCCCAGATCTTCCGAGGCGGGGGTCACGTACAGGTCGGTCACGCGCTGGATCTGGTAGTGGTCGACTTCCGTCGGAGTCTGCACATTTTCCATGCTCACGACGCTGTCCAGAGTCGTTGGCTGCTTCAGATTAGGAGCTCGAAGGGGAATGTTGGTCAGGTCCGTAACATCGTGAATGGCGCCGCGGCCTTTTTCGGGATATTGGACCGTCAGAAAATAATCATTTCCAGTTTTGTGATCGACCCAATAATTGGGGGCAATCATCGTATTGGAATTGAGGGCGGTGATGACGTTATCCACCACTTCTTTTTGGGTCAGGCCTAACTCGCTGGCATGCACGCGGTTGACATTCAAACGGAGGCCCGGATAATTCAAATCCTGCGGGATGTGAACTTCGCCCACTCCCGGCAAACTTCGGATTCGCCCCGCTAAATCCTGAGCCACACCGTAAGACTGATGCAGGCTCCGGCTGCTGACCTGGATATCGATCGGTGCCTGCATTCCTGAGTTCAAAATTGCGTCCACCATGGATCCGCTGGAGACGAACGTGCGAATCTCCGGAAACTGCTCTGCCATCGCCCTCTGTACGCGATCCATGTATTCGAAGCTGGACAGTGGATGGGAGTCCTGCAAAGCCACCTGGACGGTCGCCATATAAGGACCGGCGTTGGTCGTGTACAGCGAGGAGAAATCGGGAACTACACCGATGTTGGAAACCACCATCTTCACGTCCTTAGCCCCGACCTCATGGCGAATGAGATCTTCCACCTTAGTGACGTACTGTTCCGTGACTTCCAACCGGGTGCCGGTGGGAACTTTCAGGTTAATGGTGAACTGGCCGGCGTCCGTTCGCGGGAAGAAGGCCAGTCCGAGCAGAGGATAGATGGCTAAGCTGGCGACGAACGCGCCGCTGAGGATCGCCACCGTGAGTCCGGGACGGGCCACTGCGCGCTTCACCCAATGCTCGTAATAGTCGAGCAGTTTGTTGAAATGCCGATTGAAGTTGGCGGTGAATCTTTCCCACGCTGAACCGCCGGCCGCAGCCGTGGGTTCAATCTCATATTCGCTAGTGTGGCGCTCTCCCGCGTGCGGCACAGCTTTCAGGAAGCGCGAGCAGAACAACGGGATCACCGTCATGGCCACCAGGTACGAAGCAAACAGCGAGATCACGACCGCCAACGCCAGCGCGGTGAAGAGAAATTTACTCACGCCATAGAGAAAAGTGACGGGAAAGAATACGACCACGGTAGTCAGCGTAGCGGCCAAGACCGCGAGACTGACTTCTGAGCCTCCGACTTCGGCGGCGGCCGTGGGAGTCGCTCCGGCCTCCAGGTGACGATAAATGTTTTCGAGCGAGATGACGGAGTTGTCGATGATGCGGGAGAAGGCAAGCGCCAGTCCCCCCAAAATCATGGTGTTGATCGTGCTGCCCGCAAGATTCAAGACCACGAATGTCGCCAAAGCTGAAAGCGGAATGGACAGGAACACGGCCGACGTAGCCCGAAAACTTCCCAGGAAGATCAGAATCATGAGGCTGGTGAGGGCCAAACCCAAAGCGCCCTCGTGCAGCAGAGTCTTGATCGCCTCCTTCACGAAGGCCGACTGATCGAACACCACCGTGGCTTCCAGTTGTTTAGGGATATCGTAGAGACTCTTGATGGCATTCCGAATGCCGTTGACGACTTCAATGGTATTAGTGTCGCCGCCTTGTTTCATGATCGGCAAATATACCGAACGCTGGCCATCGACTCGCACCAGGTTGTACTGAATTTGATTGGCGTCCTCCGCCTTGCCAACGTCGTTTACCGTCACCCACGAATTGCCCACCGTCTTGACCGGAACCTTGGAGAGTTGCTCCATGTTGTCGACCAGGCTGTTGGAGTAAACGTAATAATCCAACGGGCCCATCTTCACGTCGCCGGCGGGCAGAATCAGGTTTGAGCTATTCACGGCGTTGACGATGTCCATGGGACTCAGTTGGCGCGAAGCCAGTTTGAACGGGTCGACATACACCATCACCTGGCGGTACTTGCCGCCGAACGGTGGAGGAATCTCTGCGCCTTGTACGACTGCAATCTGATTTCGGATGGAGAACTGTCCGACGTCATGAAGTTCGGTCTGATTCAGCCCTTCGCCTTTGAGCGTCACCAGGCAAACCGGCAAACTGGAGGCGTCGAATTTCATAACCACGGGAGGCAAAGTTCCCGGGGGTAAGCGTTTCAAGTCGGCTAACGCCAGATTCGAGATCTCGGTGACGTCCGCATCGGCGTTTGTTCCAGGCTGGAAGTAGACTTTGATGATGCTGACGCCCAACAGCGAACGCGACTCCGTGTGATCGATGCCGCTGGCTAAGGTAAAAAATCGCTCCAGCGGGTCGGTAATATCGACCTCAATATCCTCGGGCGGCATACCGGAATAAAACGTCGCGACCACGACTTCCGGCAGATTGATAGGCGGAAACAAATCTACCGGCATGCGGGCGACGCTGGTGATGCCGATTACGGTCAATACCAGGCAGATCACAATAATGAAATACGGATTGCGAATGGAAAATTTCGACATGTGCTCCCTTATAGTGTGCGAACTTAGCGCGGACTATTCCTGGCTGTTTTCGTGATATTGCATAACCTGAACCTGCTGCGCATGCACGCGATCACCGGGCTTCAGCCCCCCGCGATCGCTAACCACAACTTCTTCGCCGGCTTTCAGCCCTGCCACGACTTCGGCGTCGGTCGCGGTCTGAATGCCGAGATTCACGGCTCGGTCCTCGATCTGTCCATTGCTGACCACGAAAACAGTTGTCTTTTCACCTTCATGATTCAGGGCTTGCAACGGGATTGTGGGGACATCATCCCGATGCTCGAGCGTCAGGTCGGCTTGGGCGTAAATTCCCGGCACCAGCGAACCGCCCTTGTTCTTTACATCGACCTCGGTGTGCATGGTTCGCGTATCCTCGCGCACTCCCGAAGAAAAACGAGCTACCGTTCCCGGAAAATTGCGGTCCAGCGAAGGCACATGCACGACCACAGGATCGCCGACGCGAATGAAGTGGACATAAGACTCGGGCACTGGAATCACCAGCCGGAATAAATCGTCTTCCGACAACTTGACGATGGGCATGGCCTGCGTGGAGGTCGTGCCGGCCTGCACCAGCGTCCCAAGATTGGCGTAGCGTTCGGTAACAACTCCGGTAAACGGCGCCGTAATTTTGGAGTAGTCGAACAGGGTCTGGTCGCGGGCCAGTTTCGCCTTTGCTGCTGCCACCTGGCTCTGAGCCGCTTCCAAAGCCGACTGCCCGGCATCCACCTGCGACGACGCCGCGAGGTCTTTGCCTTGCGCATCGTCCACTTCCTGCTGGGCCACGATGCCGGGCTGGCTCTGGAAGACTCCGTTCAGGCGCGTGTATTGCAGATGTAGTGCCTGATACTGGGCCTGATAGCGCGCCAGTTCGTGCTGTGCCCGGCTTACCTGATTGGTGGCGTTTTTGACTTCGGCCTGGTCCTGCTGCAGTTGCTCCTCGAGTTCGGGAATCTCAAGAATCGCCATGACCTGTCCGGCTTTAACGTGAGTTCCATAGTCGACCAGCAGCTTCTTCACGTAACCGGATTCCTTGGCATAGACCTCAATCTCTTGAAAGGGCACCAACTCGGAAGAAAGAGTGATGTTCCGCCCGAGCGACTTCTTTACCACCTTCGTTACACCGACCGTGATCGTGGGCCCGCTGGCCTGCACCGGTTTGTTATCGCTCGAGCACGAAGAAAGACCGAGGAAGATAGCGAGCGCGAGGGCCGTGAGAATAAACTTCACGCCTTTCCTGAACGAACGCTTTCGCATCATGTTCAATTCACTGCCACCTGAAGTCATTGCGTATCGTGACCAGCTTTCTCTGATTTTTTGCGTCAGCATTCTAGTGGGTAGAATCCCCTGTCAGACCGAACTGCTTGATCATCTCGCTCAATTTCGAAATGGAAAACGAATTCGACCGGCAGAATTCGATTACCTTCTTCTACGAAATGCGAAGACCTTGTGCGACCTTGGGAACGGAACTTGCTACTCCGTGCGGTATGGTGAGCACGCCGTGGCGATCGCCATGTAACAGCGCCCCAGGGAGTACCGTACTCACCAAATTCAGCTTGCTAGTTGACGCACGCAGCTGAATTGTGGGAGATCAGTTCCGACAAATACTTTTATGAACTACGAAGAAACGATGGAATGGAATTACAGAACAGGAGGAGGCCGGTTATATAGGCTGCTTTCAGGAAAAAGCTTGAGTAGGGAAGGCGCTGCCGGAACAACCCGCGCATAAGCGGTCGGTGACTGCAGAACGGCTGCCTCCACTACCGGCGGTATCCAACTAGTCGCGTCGTTGGTCAAGCGTTGTCGGCCGGACTCGGGTGCGGAATGCTTATGCACCGTGTGGGTTGACAGCAGGTCGGCGCTTTCCGGAGAACCATAGCGCGTAGCCACACTGATGGTGAGCGCGCAGACTGCGAGCAAAACGACGCCGGCACACCAACGTGCACAGCGCCCAGTTTCGTGATTCGTGGGACTTAGCATTTCCTGCTTGTCAGATATTTGTGTTCTTACCATAGCGGGTTGAAAGCGCGGAAGCAAGCGTCCACACGTGACCTTGGTACCCGGAGCATGAAATGAGTTGGATTGAAGGAATGCCATGCTGGTTGCATGTCTCCTGGATTTTTGCTGTTTTAGCGCGTAGAGCTTTCTCTTGTACTTCACGAATCAATGTCGCCGAGAGTGAATCTCCCCGCTTTACTCGGGGGATAGCCCCATTAGCGCTAACTTAAGAACGACTGCCGGTTTGCCCAGTCATAGGTGCACGCTTACGTCATTTTTGTAATAGTCGGCCGAGAGCCATCTCTGACGGCGGAGCCTTCGTGTTTAGAACAGCGGCGGCGACCATTTCACCCATCACTGGCCCATGTTTGAAGCCATGACCTGACCCTCCGCCGACAATCCAGACGTTTTCCGCTTCCGGGTGGCGATCCAAAATAAAGTTGTGATCAGTCGAGTTTTCATACTGGCAAACACGACTTTCAAGCAGAGGAGCATCGGCCATCGCGGGAAAGCGCATGCGCAAATACTCACGCGCGGCAGACAGTTTCTGGTCCGAAATCTCACGCTCCATCGTAGAGGGATCGATCACCGATCCGCGGGTATCGTCAGCAATCTTGAAGCCCCGCCAATGATTTCCGGGCACACCGAAAAACGGACGTTTGCCTCCATCAATCCAGGTTGGCAACTGCTCTTCAGTGAAACGCACGTCACCCGCAGGAGTTCCGAAGAAGAAGACCTCTTGACGCGTTGGTGTAATGCTAGATTCCAGGAATGAGAAAACTTTGCCGAGCCACGGTCCGGGTGCAAATACATAAATGTCAGCCTTGAGGACGTTGCCCCCGCTCACCGTGATGCCCTCCATTCGATTCGCTGTGATTCGGCCGGGAATCGCTTGTGCTTGCTGATATTGGCCACCGGATTTGAGGAATGCATCGAAGACCGCCTCGCAGGCGCGTCGCGCGGCAAGAAAGCCTGAGTCCGGCTCGTAAACACTCCAGGAAACGCTATCAAAATTCATCTGTGGCCAATGCTGGGCGCAGTCCGTGGCAGAAAGTTTCTCAAATCGAATGCCTGCTTCCTTCAGGACGGGCAAGGCAGCATTCTCGTACGAATCATCTGCTCCAGCCATGCGGAGTGCGCCACTTCGAAAGAAGAGCTTCAGATCCCACTGTCGCTCGTACTCTAGCCAGAGTTGCAGCGCCCGCGACACCATCTTCACGTACAAGACGTGGGCAGGGCCGTACGTCGCCCGGATCGTACGAGTCTCTCCACCTGAACTGGCACGGGAATTTCCGGGGCCCCACGCGTCCAGCAATGTGACCTTTGCACCTCTCTGCACGAGGTGGAGCGCCGTCCAACCTCCAAATGCCCCCGCCCCTACAACGATGACTGATGGCATAGACGAACTCGCAAACTTTGGCGAGCCGACATAGTAAGCGGCTCCTAGCAAAGCCGATTCCTTGAAGAAGGTCCGCCGTGAAGCCTTTCTGCTCACCGTGAACGCCCCATGGAGAGTGGTTTGGTTAGGCGGATTTTAACTTGCGGAGGCTAAATCCGTCGACCGCTGAAGTTTCGGAGTGTATCGTCGGTTATACGCAAGCTAATGTCCAACCGGAACGAACCAACTTCCAGCCTGACCTAATTAAGTTAGCGCTTTGGGAATAGCCCTCGGGCTGTTGTTCAAGCCGGAACATCTCTCGCCCTATCGCATCGCTCACGTGGCATAATCTTGGCCAACGTCTACTCCTCAGGTGCTAAACGATGCGTTCATCCCTGATCGCCGTTCTTTGGTTTTGTGTGTTTGTGCCGGTTCTGCCTTGCGCGGCCAGTCCTTCCAACGCCAAGCCGTTGCAGATTTACTTCATTGATGTGGAAGGGGGGCAGGCAACGCTGCTCGTGAGTCCCTCTGGGCAATCGTTGCTGATTGACACCGGTTGGCCCGGGTATGAAGGGCGCGATGCCGACCGCATTCTTGCCGCCGCACATCAGGCCGGGCTCGCGCAAATCGATTACGTCCTGATCACGCATTACCACCGCGATCACGTTGGGGGCGTGCCCCAATTGCTGGACGGCATCAAGGTCGGAACCTTCGTCGATCACGGCCCGAACCAGGAGGATTCCGAGGTTACACGCGCCGATTATGCGGCGTACGAGAAAGCCAGCGGCGGGCATCCTCGCGTCACCGTCAAACCGGGGTGGGGCCTTCCGATCAAGGCCATCGAAGTTCGCGTTCTGGCTGCGGCAGGAGATCACATCACCGCGCCGTTGCCGGGTGCGGGAGAAGCCAATCCCTATTGCAAAGGCGAGCCGGCGGCGGCCGTCGATGATACGGAGAATGCTCGGTCTGTCGGAGTACTGATCACCTACGGACAGTTCCGCTTTCTGGACCTCGGCGACCTCACCAAGAAGAAGGAGCTTGAGTTGGCCTGCCCGAACAATCTGATCGGCACGGTTGACCTTTTTCTCGTGACTCACCATGGAGCCGATCTCTCGAACGCGAAGGCTCTGGATTGGGCGCTGCACCCGCGAGTCGCCGTGATTGATAATGGTCCGCGCAAAGGCTCGAGCCCCGCCGCATGGCAGATCGTGCACGATTCGCCCGGGCTTGAGGATCTGTACCAGCTTCACTATGCCGCCGAGTCCGACAAAGCGCACAACATTGATCCGGAACGCATCGCCAACGTAAAAGAAAACTGCGAAGGCAAATCCATCAAGGTCACTGCCTCGCCGGATGGCACCTTCAGCGTCACCAACACGCGAACGGGTGCACAGAAGACGTATTCGAAAAAGTAAAGAATTTCGGGTGTTGCCTTCGTGTACCTTTGTGTCCTTCGTGGTTCTAGCTTTGCGACGTAAGCACGATGATCGTAATCGTCATGGGAGTAGTCGGCAGCGGCAAGACCACCGTCGGACGGTTGCTGGCCCAACGACTCAGCTGGGAATTCGCCGACGCCGACGACTTCCACCCGGCGGTGAATATTGAAAAAATTCGCCACGGCATTCCGCTTGGAGACGAAGATCGTCAACCCTGGCTCGAGCGCCTTCGCGAAGCGATCCTGGGTTGGATCGCCCGCGATCGCAATATTGTGCTGGCGTGCTCGGCGCTGAAACGCGCCTACCGGAATACACTCGACGCGGGGCCGGAGGTGAGCTTTGTGTTCCTGAAGGGAAGTGCCACGCTGATTGCTGAGCGCCTCCGATCCCGCCAAGGCCATTTCGCGGGCGAGCAGATTCTAGCCAGCCAATTAGCGGACCTGGAAGAACCAGAAGGGGCGCTGACCGTTGACATCGCCGCGACGCCGGCGCAAATCGTCGACAAAATCCGGCAGGGCCTCGCCTTGGAGTAGAATCCTCGCACTGCAAACCCGCTCGCTTCAGGGTAGACGGACTCTGCTCTTGGACACCGCCTCCGACCGCCTCCAATCCGCCGTTGTGTCGCGACTGATCTGGCGGTTGATGCCTTTTCTGTTCCTGCTTTACATCGTCGCTTACCTCGATCGCATCAATGTCAGCTTTGGCGTGCTTCAGATGCGCAGCCAGCTTGGCCTGAGCGACCTGGTGTACGGCCGCGCTGCGGGAATCTTTTTTGCCGGCTACTTTTTCTTTCAGCTGCCCAGCAACCTCATCCTGGAGAAAGTCGGGGTGCGGCGGTGGATTTCCGGACTGATGATTCTCTGGGGAGTGATTTCCTGCCTGATGATCTTCATCCGCGGGCCGCTCAGTTTCTACTCGATGCGTTTTCTGCTGGGGGCCGCCGAAGCCGGGTTCTTCCCAGGCATGATCCTCTACATGAAGCGCTGGTTTCCGGCTCAATCGCGGGGACGCGCCGTAGCCTGGTTCATGACCGCCAATCCCATTGCAGGCATCGTCGGCAGCCCGATCTCCGGAGCGCTGCTCAACCTGCACGGCGCCGGCTTTGCCGGATGGCAATGGATGTTCCTGATGGAAGGCCTGCCGGCCATCGTGCTCGGAGCGATCGTATTTCTGATTTTGCCGGATACCCCACGCGAGGCAACTTGGCTGAAGGACGACGAGCGTGCCTGGCTCCTGGAAAAACTGGAACGTGAGCGGCAAGAGGAAGCACTCGTTCCACAAGGCAGTTTCTGGGCAGTGCTGGTGAGCCCAAGAATCTGGATGTTGTCGTTGGTGTATTTCGGGGTTTCGACCACCATGTATGGAGTCACGCTGTGGCTGCCCACCGTTATTCGCGCCTTATCGGGCCTCAGTTATTTCTGGACGGGCGCAGTTGCAGTGCTTCCATTTCTGGTCACCGTGATCGTCATGGTATGGGTCGGCATGCGCTCAGACCGCACCGGAGAGCGGCGCTGGCACACCGCTGTTCCCGCTTTTGCCGCAGGGGCGTCTCTGGTGGTGGCCGGCTACGGGACGTCTACAATCGTCGTGGTGACCGCGATCGGCCTGGGACTTGCTTGTGCCGAATCGATGGTCGGGCCTTTCTGGGCGATGGCAACGTCGCGCCTGGAGGGACTTTCGGCGGCTGCCGCTATCGCCGTGATCAATTCGCTGGCCAATCTTGGTGGCTATTTTGGTCCCGACATCATCGGGTTGTTTCGGACCGCGAACGGAGGTTTTCGCGGAGGCCTACTCGCGATTGCTGCCACGGTGGCGCTGAGCGGCGCGACAGCCCTCATTGTGGGACGAAATACTCCGCCCAAAGCCGTCATCGGCCCTGCTTGAGGAAGTTGCTCCTAAGGTGCCAATTGCAGGCAATCTGGAGTAGAATCCGCGTCAACTGCTTCGTTCCAACCCGGGCTTTGTTTACAATAGAGGTTTCGCCTTAGCACCAAACCGTAAGCCATAGACAGGACTCATAATAGTTGGAACAATCAAACCACACTTCCGGTGCCGGGCCGACCGTTTACTGGCGGGTTGAAGGTAGTCTCCTCGACCTGACGGTCGTCAGGCCGGTGGCATTCTTCACTTGGAATGCCCAGACGTTCGCGGAGCGCATCCGGCGCCGCGGCCTCATCTTCCTTATGGCCTTGCTGCGCCCATTCCTGTATTCGACCAATCGAAAATTTGCCACCCGCGCGATACATACGGTACTTCGAGGCGTTTCTCGCGATCGGCTCGATCTGCTCGGGGAAGAATTTTTCACTTACAAGCTCAAGCCGCGCCTCAAGCCGACTGGCGTGCAGCAGGTGAGGGAACTGGTGCAGAGCGGGGCCGACGTAGTGCTGGTCAGCCAGGCTCTCGAACAAATCATGCGGCCTCTGGCGCAGCATCTGGGCGTGAAGCACATTGTGGCGAACCGCCTGGAGTTTCGCGACGGCATTGCCACCGGAAGGCTGCTTTCTCCGGTAATCCGTCCCCGAGGCGCTTTTGCTCTTTTCCAGGAAAATATGCCGGACGGCCGCCGCGCACCCAAGACGCTGGCGCGGCATCTCGATATTCCTGTTGAAACCCTCCGTGCTGCGGTGGTTTCTGCCCATCGCCAGATTCCGGCGCCGGTTCAGCCCATCGTCCATTTCGACGGACAGCGGCAGGCTGCCGGATTTTCCGTGCGCCGCGCTTTTGCCGGCAAGCAGGTCATGCTGATCGGCGTGACCGGATTCATTGGCAAGGTATGGCTGGCCAACACTCTTCTGGATCTGCCCGAAGTAAAACGAATCTATCTGCTGATTCGCCGCCAGAAGTCCAATCCCGCAGATCGCCGCTTCCAAAAGATGCTCGAAGAGTCTCCCGTCTTCGATCCGCTGTTTGAGCGGCATGGCGACCGGCTGGCAGATTTTCTGCGCGACAAAATCGAGGTTGTTGAGGGCGATGTGACGCAGTCCGGCTTGGGATTGCCCCCAGATACTGCCCGCCATTTGCAGACGAATCTGGATCTGATCATCAATAGCTCGGGTCTCACCGATTTCAATCCTGACCTGCGCGATGCTCTGGCCACGAATACGGATGCTGCGCTGAATATTTTGGACTTCGTGCGAACCTCCGACCACGCTGGGCTTCTGCATCTCTCGACCTGCTATGTTGCCGGCGAGCAGAATGGCCGCGTCAGCGAAAAAATCATTCCGGACTACAACCCGCGGGAAGTCGCCGATTTCGATGCCGAGCGGGAGTGGCGTTCGTTGCAGGACCTGGTCCGCGAGGCTGAACTGAAGGCGGAAAGTCAGGAAGTCACTTCCGAGCTGCGGACGAACGCGCTGGCCAGGGAACATGCAGCCAAAGATCTCCACGGGGCGGCGCTGGAAAATCAGATTCGTAAGAATCGCGTGCGCTGGCTCAAGAACTATCTCACCGAGGCCGGATCACGGCGCGCCAAGGAACTCGGTTGGCCGAATACCTATACGCTTACCAAGAGCCTGGCGGAATCGCTGATAGCGAAGCACGGCAAAGATGTGCCAGTTGCGGTGGTGCGGCCGGCGATCGTCGAAACTTCCGTCGCCAAGCCCTTTCTGGGATGGAACGAGGGCATCAACACATCGGCTTCTCTGTCCTATTTACTGGGTACATACTTCCGGCAGTTGCCTTCCAACGAGAGCAAGCGCCTCGATATCATTCCTGTCGATGCGGTCTGCAGTGGAATGACTCTGATCGCCGCCGCGGTGATGGAGCGCCGGCACGATCCGGTCTATCAACTTGCCACTTCCGTGACCAATCCCTGCGACATGGGCCGCTCCATCGAACTGACGTCGCTGGCGCATCGCAAACACTACCGCGCGCAGGAAGGCCTGGAATCGTGGCTGCGTCTGCGCTTCGACGCGATTCCGGTATCGAAGGAGCGCTACAACCGCATGTCGGCTCCCGCGCAGAAGGCGATTGTGAAGTCGATCCAGCGCATCATGTCGCCGCTGCCGTTGAAGAAAGCGCCATTGGTGAAGGCCGAGCGCAATCTGGAACGCGTGGAAAAGTTGATCGAGCTCTTTGAACCGTTCATTTTGTTGAACGAGCACGATTTCACTGCCGAAAACATTGAACGCCTCTCGTACGCGCTGCTTCCGGAAGAGCGGGACCAATTTGGTTACGACACCCGCTCGCTCGATTGGTGGGAATATTGGATCAACATTCACATTCCGGCTTTACGGCGCTGGACCTATCCGCTGATTGAAGGCCGGCCTTTGGAGGCACGGCCTCCGCGCAGCTTTCAACTAGCGCCCGAGAACGGGGATGCTGTAAAGACCGGGACCAACGGAGCAACGTGGCGATATTCCTGACTGGATCCACCGGATACATTGGCGCGCATGTGGCGGCCAATCTTCTTGAAGGCTACGGCGCCTCGCTGAACCTGCTGGTGCGCGCGCGCGATCCCCAGGAGGCGCAACTGCGCCTGTGGCGCGCCCTGCAGCTGCATTTGGAGTTTCCGCGCTTCTACGAGCACCTGCAGACTAGAGTGCGAATTTTCTGTGGAGATCTGACTGCTCCCGGCTTTGGCTTGGGCCGCGATGAATACGACCGGCTGGTGCACACCACGGATTCCGTCATCCACTGCGCGGCGTCGCTCAACCGCAAGTCGGAAAAAAGCTGCCTCAACGTGAATCTGCGGGGCACCCTCGAAGTGCTGACCTTGGCGCGCCATGCCGAGCACTACCATGGCTTGCGACGTTTCAGCGAAGTCAGCACCGTCGCAGTGGCAGGAAAGCGCAGCAACGAAGTCGTGACCGAAGACCGCTCCATCGAGTGGGACCGTTCCGACTACGACCCCTACGCCCGCACCAAGAAATTTTGCGAGCACATGACGCAAGTGTTGCTGCCCGAGACGCCCAAGACCATATTCCGCCCGAGCATTGTGTTGGGGGATAGCCGCCATGCGGCGACTACCCAGTTCGATATGGTCAAAGCTTTCGTTTTCCTCGCAGGTTTGCCCGTGCTGCCGTTTCGTTCGAGCGATCGGATTGATATCGTGAACGTCGATTTCGTTGCCGACGCAATCGCCGCCTTGCACCAAAAGGATCAACCCAAGTACGACATCTATCACCTTTCGTCGGGTACGTCGTCGCAGACCTTTCGCGAGTTGACCAATGCGCTGGCGGAATCTCAGCAGAAGCGTAAGCCTGTCTTCCTCCCATTTACCGAAAGGCCCTTTTCCGGCTCCGTCAAGTTTCTTTCGAATCGCAAAGGGCCGCTCGGCCACGGCGCCGCGTTGATGAAAGTGTTCCTCCCCTACCTGGTGTGGAACACGGTGTTCGACAACACGCGAGTCACTTCTGAACTAGGCCAGAAGCCCGTTCCGTTCTCGCAATACAGTTTTCCTCTGTTGAAGTTCAGCCGCGAGAACAACTTTGAGTACCAGTACCAGCCGTGGCCCGCGGCTCGCGGAGGTACCGCCGCATGATGGACTTCATCCTGGAAGCGTGGGTCAGCACCAACATCGAGCGTGCCAAGGCACGATGGATGCTGGGCGGGAACAAGCCCTGGCAGCCGGGCGAAAAACTCAAGCTGCTCTTTGCCGGTTATAACGGCACGCGCAATATGGGCTCCGACGTACGCGTCGACGAGATGCTGCGCCAGATCCGCCACATCCTGGGCGCGGAGCGCGTCGACTTCAGCGTCATGAGCCAGAACTTCGACTTCTCCAAGGGATATTTTGAGGGCACCAGGCAGGTTCACCTGCCCGATATCTTTCCTCCATTTCTCTTTGATGAAGTTCCGAAGCACCACGGCGTCGTCGCGTGCGAAGGCTCCATGTTCAAGAGCAAGTTCGCCAACGCCCTGACCACGATGATGATCGGCTCACTCGGGATCGCGGCCGTGGAGAACAAACTCTCCGTCGGATACGGGGCCGAGGCTGGGCACATGGACCCGCTGGTGGCAAAAATGTGTGCCCGCTATTGCAAGAATTCGCTGGTCATCACGCGCAATGAAGAGTCGCGCACACTGCTGCGCGAATTGGGGGTGCCGACCGAACTGGGCACGGATACGGCCTGGACCTTTGAGCCGCGGCCGCCGGAATATGGGCGCAATATCTTGAGCCAAGTCGGTTGGGACGGGCAGACGCCAGTGCTCGTAGTCTGCCCCATCAATCCATTCGAGTGGCCGGTGAAGGCGTCCGTCGCCAAATACGCCTTGCGCAGCTTTACCGGAGCGTATAAAGACAGCCACTACCGCACCGTTTATTTTCACAACTCGGGGCCGGCCGCCGATCGCGCCTACCAGCACTACCTGACATCTATCGCAAACGCCATCGATGCCTTCCGCAAGCAACGGAACGTGTTTGTGATTCTGGTTGCGACCGAGCGCCTGGATGCGCGTCCGGCGAACCGGATTTCCGAAAAGCTCGGGGGACTCCCAGTCCTGACCTCCGATCAATACAACATGTACGAACTGGTCAGCATTCTGCGGTCATGCCACATGATGGCATCGTCCCGCTATCACGGCATCGTGACGTCAATGCCAGGGCTGGTTCCATCCGCCGGAATCACGATGGATGAACGCATCCGCAATCTGATGCGCGAGCGCGGGCACCAGGAATTGCTCATGAATGTGGATGACCCCGATCTCGAACCCAAATTGCTGGCTGCGCTCAATACGTTGGCGAGCGAAGGCGAGCGCATTGCCGACGGCATCGCCCGCACGGTGGTGCGGAATTTGAAGGTGATGGCGCGCATGGGCGTATTCTTCGAAGAGGAAGTGCAGCGGCGATATCCCCAGTTTCCCACCCGCACCGGCGAATGGAGTTGGGAAGATTACCTGCCGCCGATGAGCGCAACGCTGCGCCAGTTGGTCGCCGCCTACGAGTGATCGTCCGTCCATAGAAAAGCCATGCCCTTTGTCGGAGACATTTTTGCGAAACTGAAAGCCGCCGAGACCGCGACGGTACTCGAGGAGATTCGCGATGGTCAAGTCACAGGCGTGACCGGGCCGGAACTCCTCAACCTGATGGCTAAGGCACGGACGTTTCTGGTCTCGAAAAAGCTGAACAAGGGCGACCGCTGCGGAGTGCTGGCGGCCAATAGCATTCGTTGGATCGCAATGGACCTGGCGGCCACGGCCGAGGGACTTATCGTGGTGCCGCTTTACTCTCGCCAGGCTCCCGCAGAGCTCGTCGCGATGATGAAGGACAGCACGCCGGCGCTCATCTGCTGCGGCGATGCAAAGCTGCGGCAGGGAATTCAGCAGGTCTGGGCGGATGCTCCGGCGCATTTCTTGTTCGACGAAATCTTTGCCGGAGTGCAGGGAATCCCACTTGATCGTCCGCAGGTGCGCAATGAAGACCCGGTCGCGATCATCTACACCTCCGGCACGTCCGGCATATCCAAAGGCGTGGTGCTGACTGCGGCCAACGTCGGCTTTATGCTGGGCTGCACCTCGGCGCGCCTCGACCAGCTGATGGGCGGCCCTACGAGTCAAGATCGCGTCTTCCACTATCTGCCGTTCAGTTTTTGCGCGTCGTGGATTGCGGTGCTGACTTTCATGTTGCGCGGCAGCCGCGTCACACTGAACACAGACCTGACGAAGATTCCCAACGACATGCCGGCCGTCGCCCCGCACTATTTCCTGAACGTGCCGCAGTTGCTGGAGCGCATGCGGCGCGGCGTGGATGAGCAGATCACGCAGAGGGGTGGGATTGCGCAGGCGATATATTCCCGCGCGAAAGATGCGTGGGCGCGTAAGCAGACGAAGCCGCAAGCCGCCGGCGGGTTCTGGCTCTCGCTCGCCAACCGGCTGGTGTTTCCCGCGATCCGCAAGAAGATGGTTGGCGAAAACCTGAGGGCGCTGATCTGCGGTTCGGCCCCGCTGGCTCCCGAAACTCAGGACTATTTCCGGATGCTCGGCATTTCCGTCCTGCAGGTGTACGGTCTTACCGAAACCACCGGCATCTGCACCATGGACGATCCCGCCCATCCTGTGCCCGGCCGCGTGGGACCTGCCATCCCAGGCATCGAGATGAAGCTCGGCGACAACGATGAGATTGTTGTTCGCGGGCCCAACGTTTTTCCCGGCTACTGGAACCGGCCCGAACAAACAGCGGAAGTTCTTCGCGATGGCTGGTTTCATACCGGTGATCAAGGGGAGGCGGACGAATCCGGCAACTGGCGCATCATCGGGCGTATCAAGAATCTGATCGTGCTCGGCTCCGGCCACAAGATCGCTCCGGAAACCATCGAGGACGAAATCGCGCATCTTCTGCCAGCGGCGCAACAGGTCATTATCGTGGGCAATGGCCGCGGATATCTTTCGGTGATTGTCACAGGCAATGTCAGCGGCCTGCAGGTGCAAGCGGCAATCGACACCGTCAACCAGCAACTGCCGCACTACAAGCAGGTGCGGGCATTCTGTCTTCACGCCGAGCCGTTTTCAATTGAAAACGGAATGATGACGGCAAACGGCAAGCTGAAGCGCGATTTGATTTCCGCGCGCATGCAGAACGAGATTGAAGATATGTACCAGGTCAAACAGGCGGTCTAGCGTATGGTTGTGGCTGCGAAAGGGGTCGCGTCGAGCGTGGAACAATTCAAAGGTCAGACGCTGTCGTGGCAGGTGAAAAGCGGAATCATCGAACTGGCCCTCTACCGCACGCCTTGCAACGAACTGGGATCGCTCTCGCTG
>DASTCU010000266.1:0-16020 GCA_035710825.1 Candidatus Sulfotelmatobacter sp. | reverse complement strand
GCTCAACTGGCAGCGACATTAGGGCTGCCGTTTGCGTTCGCGGCGCATTTGGCGCCTGACCATTTACATTCGGCAGCGCAGCTCTATCGACAGCGATTCCGGCCGAGCCATGCATTACGGAAGCCATATCTGTTCGTTGCGGTGCAGGTGATTGCGGCGGAAACAGATGCGACAGCCCGGCGATTGTTCACAACTCCACAACAGCGTTTGCTACGAGCGATTCGGGGCGAGTCGGTGGAATTGTTGCCTCCCGTCGATTCAATGGATTCTCTATGGCATGACGGAGAGCGAGCGGCTGTGGAAAACCAAATGCGTGCGGCGATCGTGGGATCGGATGCAACCGTGCAGGCTGGGCTGGAGAAACTAGCGAGTGATGCGCGTGCCGATGAGGTGATCGTTGTGACGGAAACGTATGAGCACAGCGATCGCAGTGACACATATCAACGGGTGGCTCGCATTGCCGCGAAAATCTTGGCGCCGACAGGTGAGGCTTATGCGGGATGACGCCGGCGAAGGGCTTCGCCTCTCCATACTCGACCACACTCCGGTATCGAGCGGTTCGACCCTGGGCGAGGCCTTCTGGCATTCGACAAGGCTGGCCGAACTCGCTGAACAAGTAGGGTATGAACGCTATTGGGTGGCGGAGCACAACAATATGCCTTGGCTGGCCAGTTCCTCTCCGGCGGTCCTGGTGGCACACGTAGCTGCCCGAACCACGCGCCTGCGCGTCGGCTCCGGTGGCGTAATGCTTCCCAATTACGCGCCGCTCGCGGTCGTGGAGCAGTTCGGCATGCTTGAGGAGTTGCACCCTGGCAGGATTGACCTGGGTTTGGGCCGGTCGTCCGGGGGAGACCAGGTCGCCTCTCACGCACTCCGGCGCACTGATCAGGACTACGCGACATTGCTCGCCGAGCTTCTGGCGTTTTTCCGGGGCGAGTTTCCGGAAGGTCATCCGTACGGTGGCGTCTCTGCCGTCCCGGGCCAGGGAACCACGCCCAACATATGGCTCCTCGGGTCGAGCACGTATAGCGCACAGCGGCGTGAACGTGTTGGCCAGCGGCGATCCGAAAAAAGTCCCCGCGAATACAGTGATGGACGTGAATCGATACCAGCAAGAATTGACACCGCTGGCGCCGAGTCATCATCTCTCGCTGCTGAGTCTGGCCGGGATCGACCGGCGCTTCGGCAACGGGTACTTGCAGACTCGGACGCTGGGGTTGGAACGGGTTTTCGGCGGCCTCACGGCCGATGTCGCGTATGTCGGAACATCGGCATTTCGACTTCCCAGAATGTCATATCCAAACGCGTATCTCGGAGCGGACTCGGAATTTGCGCGGTTTACAAACTTCGACGGTCGCGGCGCGGTGACCGGTGGTTTCGGATTCGAGTCTGTGATGACGGCGACGTAGCACTCGTCGTACAACGCCTTGCAGACCTCACTATCGGGAAATGTTTGGCACGGCGGTCCGTCATTGCAGGCAGGGTATACCTGGGCACTACATGCTACTCGAAAGCGACGCCTCGCGGCTAGCCACGCCGGGACGACAGTCCGCCACAGGTCTCGTGATCAGCTAGTCTTTGTCCAAATACTCATCGGGAACATCGTCTTCGGGAACCTCATGGGAGTGCACTTCCCTCGTGTCTTGATCGTCCGCTTCCTCCACACCCGCCACTGCCCCGGCCTCAAAAACATTTCCTTCTCCGACCAATTCGTCGACGCTTTCCGAATCCGCCTGTTCGGTCCTAGACAAGCCTTCCAAGTCTCCCGCTTGCCGACCCGAAACTGCGCCTTCTCCGGCGGAAGTCTCAAACTGTTGTGCACGGCGCACTGGGGTTTTTCTCTTGCGGGAGGGACTTACTTTAGAGGATGTCATCTTGCTGGATTGCTTCTTCTTGATCGCCTTCTTCGGAGGCTTCGCCTGTTTCTTGCGCAGAGCTTTCTTCGCGCGTTTGGTGGCTACGGTATTTGACTTGTTTTTTTTCTTCGCCTTTTTTCTCTTGGGGGGCATAGCAGCAGTCTACCACTGGGATTAGTCGGCGGCAGCAACGTCGCCGAGATCAGGAACCCTCGCGGCACTCTCTGAGGGTATTTTCCGCCATGCGACGGCAGCGCTCGCTATGGCGAGACCAGCGCAAAGTAGCATGATCAGGCGGAAACCAAAGATGAATGATTCCGCGATGGCAGAACGAATGGTCGACTCAGTTTGCGAATCAACACCCGAGGGGGGACCCAAGCTGCCGAGTTTGGCTACGTTTGATTCAAGCTGTTGAACAACGCCTGCGTTCAGTTGCAAACCGTCAAGCGAGTGTCGCAAAGAGTGCGCGAAGGCTGCTGCCATGACGACACCGAACACGGCCACCGCTAGTACGCTTGCGACTCGGGCAACAGCATTATTAATCCCCGACGCTGTCCCAGCCCGTTCCTGCCCGACGGAGTTCATGACCACAGTTGTCAAAGGAGCGACACAGATGGCCATGCCAAGCCCGAGAACAACGAAAGCTGGAAAGAAGGCGGTCCAGTAACGGGCCCCCACATCAGGGACAGCAAAGAGAAGGAATGCCACTGCGGCCATCAGAGGACCCACAATGAGCGGCATCTTTGGACCGTAGCGGGCTATGAGTCCTCCGGACCAGCGTGAAAGGAGGAACATGAGCAGAATCATGGGGAGTGCAGCCGCACCGGTCGCTGTCGCAGAGTAATTCTGGATCTGAATCAAGTTCAACGGAAACAGAAAGAAGAAAATTCCCAACGCAGCATAAAGAAACAGCGTTAGCAGATTTGCGCCACTGAAGCTTGCGGACTGAAACAATTTAAGGGGGACCATCGGTCTTGTTGCCCTCTTCTCGACCAATAGAAAGGAAGTCAGCGACCCAACACCGAAAACCAAAGTCCCGATAACACTAGGATGCGTCCACCCGAGGATTGCCGATTCAAGAAATCCATAGACCAGTCCCGCCAAACCGAAAGTCGCTATCGACGCGCCCAGCCAATCGACACTCCCAGAATCAGAACTGCGGGACTCGGGAACGTGCCAGAACGAGATGATCAGAACAAGAGCAGCCAGCGGAATGTTAAGGAAGAATATCCAATGCCACGAAGCATGCTCGATCAGCCATCCTCCGAGAACTGGGCCGAAGGCTGTAGTGATGGTCGTGAATCCAGCCCATGTCCCGATCGCTTTACCACGAGATTTCTCGTCAAAGGATGAACTGATGATCGCGAGGCTGCCCGGCACGAGGAACGCACCAGCGATGCCCTGGACAGAGCGCCAAACTAACAAGCTCTTGATGCTCGAAGAGAAACCACAGCCGGCGGATGCCACGGCGAAGCCAAGCACGCCCAACAAAAACATCTTCCGACGGCCGAGAGTGTCTCCAAGAGCGCCTCCGACCAGGATCAGCGCAGAAAGAAATAATCCGTAGGATTCAATGACCCATTGCACATCTACGACGGTGGCGTGAAGGTCGGATTGCAGCGCAGGCAAGGCCACGTTGACCACAGTGCTATCGATGAACGCCATGCTCGAACCGAGAATGGTGGCCGCAAGTACCCACGGGCGCGATCTTTCCGCACATGGCGCACCCAAAGCTCCGGCTCGGATGACTGCTTCATCGCATGGTTGCTTCATCTCGATTCCGATGTCCAGGATCGCGAAAGGATTCCATCTGTCGCAACCGGCATATCTCACGCCCGGCAGACCTAAGCAGGAATGCGATCTGCCGGGCAGTGCTGGTTATGCGACTTTTTCTTTCTGAGCGACAGGTTCACTTTTGGCCTGCGTGGATTTGACGAGATCAGCGGCCGAAGCTCCTTCGAGCGACAGTCCATAGCCAACTTCTCGGACAATACGCTCTTTCAACGGTTGAATGAAATGTACGCGCGTATTGCGGCGGGTCACTTCGGGAGCCTTCAAGTACAACTTGGCCAACTCTCGTGCCCGACTCAGCGCCTTACCGTTCGGCACAACTTCGGCAACCACTCCCCATTCGTATGCGGTACGCGCCGTGAGCGGCTGTGGGTTCAGCAAGAAAGCCTCTGCTCGTCCTGTTCCGGCGCGATAACTCCAGGTGGTGAAGATTCCGTCGCCCGGCGCAACGCCCGCGGAGAAGTGGGCCACATCCTGGAAGGTCGCGCCATCTGCCGCCACAACTACACTGGCAAGTAGCGCGTAGTCTGAATGCACATGGGCACGTCCCTCGATGGCCGCGATGACTGGGACGCGTATGTTGGCGATGTTTTCCAAAGCCTGAACACCTTCATCATGAACCTGGCTCCAAACGCCGGGATCGGCGACGTTGCCGAAGGAGGCCCAGTCGACATCAGTAATGAACTCCCCACCGGCGCCCGTGAGGATTACGATCTTGTTCGCTCGGTCTTGCGAAATCCGGTAGAAGCCATCGACAAATTCCGTGTGAGATTGCGCGGTCATAATGCACGGGCCGCCGTTGGTGTGGAATTCGGCAACCAACACGCCTTTGTCATCTCGTGTCAGCTTCAGATTGCGATAAGCATTGAAGTAGTCACTCTGAACTTGCATCGTATTCTCCTTTCTGTGTTGCAGGTTGTTATTGCCAAGCCAGCATCTTGCACTCAGGTGGCGACAACGAGACCTCCTGCGGCCCGAATGACCTCTCCGGTGATCCAAGCTGATTCGTCTGATGCCAGGAACACCGCGAGCGGAGCAATATCAGTGACCCGACCGAGACGTCCCAGCGGCGTCTTTGCGGCCAGAACGGCGCCGGCACCACGATCAAAGGTCCCCGCCGTCACGTTGCCTTCCGTCTCTGTATGACCGGGAGCGATAGCGTTCACGCGGATCTTGCGCGGCGCCAGTTCGAGAGCCAATCCCCTGGTCAGCGTTTCGATGGCGCCTTTCGTGGACGCATAGAGGAGCGCTCCTGCCACGGGATGCGAGCCGACGATGGAACTGAGGTTGATGATGCTCCCTCCGTCGGACCCGAACCTCCTGATAGCCTGCTGCACGGCGAGAATCGTTCCGAGAACGTTGACGTTGTAGTGGAGGTGAAAGCTCTCTTGAGTAATGTCCGTGACAGCACCGAAGCGAAACACGCCCGCGTTATTGACCAAAACGTCCAGTTTTCCGAAGGCAGAATCCACTTCTTTGAATAAGCGCGAGACATCTGCGGCCTTGGACACGTCGGCCCCGACCGCGATCGCCTGGCCCCCGCTGTCGGTGATCACCTGAGCGACGCGTTCGGCTCCTTCCCGGTCGGAGGAATAGTTCACGACCACGCGAGCGCCCTCAGCTCCCAGGGCCGCCGCAATCCCAGCGCCTATGCCTTTAGACGCTCCCGTCACTATCGCGACTTTGTTAGATAATTTACTCATAACCATCGTCTTGATCCGACTCCCTTAACCGCCGAACGTCCATCAGTATGAATTGCGTCACGCTTATGGAAGTCACGATTTATGCTCCCTGTTTGGAAAGCTGATGTCTCCTCGGCAAGCCCTAGATAAACTTTGGCTTCGGCGGTGCGCACACCGAGTCAAACCAGCGACTGATGTACACCTCGGCGTGAGCTTCACCGCAGTAATGCCGGGCTCCCGGTGAGTTGGCTGTTTCTGAGTTCCACCGGTAGACGGTGAGGTCGGAATCTCCACATCGAATTACGAACCAGTGGTTGGGACTGGTGGTAACGAGTCCACAAACTTCACATCTGAATTCCTGCGTTGTCATGCACTATGCTCCGTAAATTCAGTGAAGCTTACTTCACGATCGGGGCTTGTCGCCGACTTGGCGTCAGAATCGTCAGTTCGCCGACTTGCTCCCGCTTGCCGGTACCCCCGAGGCGGGCATGATTCATCATCCAGATCTCGGGAATGATTTCGCCCACCAGCTGTCCATGACAGAAAAATCTCACCACCGAACTTTCGGAAACCACAATACCCACTGCGTTGGTGACAGCACTTATGTTGGCAGCGGCAATGTGACGGCTACCAAGTCCCAGCGGCACGGCCACTTCTGCGGCCACAGCATCGAGGTAGCGGCACGCGGAAAGGAAAATTCCTTCACGACTTACCACGAACCCGCCATCCAGCAGCGCCAATTCTTTGATGGTTCCGCGGAGATTGAGGTTGGTGACGTGCAGTGACGCTTCAGGATGCCCCGATAACGGATCCAAAATCAGCGGTCTAGACCTTGCGAGCACAGCACTCTCATCCCCAAATGTAAATAGGGTGCCTACGCGTCTTCCCTCGCGACCTTCGCGAGCAATTTCGACCGCGAGCCCAATCAGGGACTCAAGGACGTCAGGATCATATTCCGTTACCTGGCAGAGAATGCTCTCAAACATCCATCACTCCCATCGCTTCGGGTAGTCGCCACTTCCGCTTTGGATGAAGAGACTTCCAAGAAGATTCAGGCGCTCAAATGCAAATTCACCGCGGTTCTCGGAAATGAACAGGGTAAGCTGCCCTCCTTCTTAATGAATGCACAGAATGCTGCTGCTCCACAGCCGGCCAAAGAGCAAGGAATGCCCGCGACGCAGCCAGGGTATGAGCGACTCGCGCAAGAGTTTGATCTTCCCGTTCTCCGCAACAAGCCTGTTTAGCTCGATAAAAAGAATCCTTATATGAGGATATGTCATCTCATCTGGTGTTTGCCCGACTTCAGCAAGTTGGCTAGGAAAGGACTTTATGATTCGCAGACTCATAGCGACGGACAACGACGCTGCCATAACTGTTCTTCGATTGGTGATGGGAGTGGTATTTTTCGCCCACGGCGCCCAGAAGATGCTCGGATGGTTCGGGGGATACGGATTCACCGGCACGATGGGCTTCTTCACCGGAATGATGCACATTCCGGCCGTATTTGCATTTCTGGCCATTGCGGCGGAATTCTTCGGGGGACTAGGCCTGCTTTTTGGCCTGTTCACTCGCGTTGCCGCCTTTGGAATTTTTTGCAACATGCTCGTAGCGGTCGCAATGGTCCATCATCAGTTCGGCTTCTTTATGAACTGGACGGGGACGCAAAAGGGAGAAGGTTTCGAGTTCCACCTTCTGGCACTGGCGATTACGGTCTTTTTGATGATTCGCGGCGCAGGCGCAGCTTCCGTCGATTGCCTGTTGTCTTCCTCTGCCAAGAACAGCATCGGGGGCCAGGTACGGCCGCAAGCCGCCTGATTGGGGCACACATGATGAAGAAGAGTGGTGTCATCACAGCGCCTCGGCTCTGGCTGGTGATTGCAAAGAGTTATCGCGCTCTAAGCCTGCTGGCTGAGCAGAGTATTGCCAACACGGGGCTATGCCTCACGGATTTCGTCGCGCTCGAAGCGCTCTTACACAAGGGCCCGCTCACCATCTCTGAGATTCAGGAAAAAGTGCGCCTGGCCAGTGGTTCCATGACCGCTGCGGTCGACCGCCTGGAGAAATTAGGGTTGGTTGTTCGCAAGTCGAGCTCAACGGATCGACGAGCGCGTGTAGTTCACCTGACTGCGGAAGGAAAGCGCCTGGCGGTATCGTGCTTTGATCGCCACGCAAAGGACCTTGAGGCGCTCATGTCTGCTCTGTCCGAGAAGGAGAAGGAACAACTCTACGGGTCCATTAAGAAGCTCGGTCTGCTGGCGGCGGAACAACTCAGCCGCCAGGAAGTGACGGCCAATCGCACCTGAGAACAAGGCAGACAAATGATCATGATCACTGAGTGAGTAACCATCGGTCACCTGAGGACCGCACCGGAAGGGAGAAGGAGCAATGATAAAGGTTGGAATCATCGTCGGCAGTACGCGACCGGGAAGAAAAGCCGCGGCCGTCGCTAAGTGGGTGCACGACCTTCTGAAAACTCGCAACGACGCGGAGTTTGAAATTGTCGATATCGAGGACTACAAACTGCCACTCCTCGATGAACCCGTACCCCCCGTCATGCATCAATACGGCAAGGCCCACACAAAGAGCTGGAGCGAGAAAATCGCCTCACTCGACGCCTACATATTCGTTACCCCCGAATACAACCACGCGACTTCGGCAGCATTGAAGAACGCGATCGATTTCCTTTATCACGAGTGGAATAACAAAGCGGCGGGATTTGTCGGATATGGCGGTGCGGGTGGTGTCCGTGCGGTGGAGAACTTGAGACTCGTGATGGGCGAAATCAAGATTGCAGATGTAAGAGCGCAGGTGGCGCTCTCGATGTGGACGGACTTCGAGAATTTCACGACCTTCAAGCCGCACGAACAGCACGACAAAGCGGTGCACTCAATGGCCGACGAGGTGATTGCTTGGGGCACAGCACTGAAGACGTTACGAGATCACTGAGGAACACTTCCCACACGGTCCGCGCTCGTGCGCCGCCCACGGATGTCAGGAGTTAAAACGATGCAGATCGGTGTAGACAGCTTCGGAGCAGTCATCTCTGACCCGGCTACGGGTCTGAAGGTCAGCGCTGTCCAGCGCGTGGACAATTTGCTGGATGAGGTTGTCCTGGCAGACCAGGTTGGCCTCGATGTCTTTGGCATCGGGGAACACCACCGCAGCGAGTTCGTGGATTCGGCGCCGCCTGTGGTCCTGGGTGCGGCCGCTAGCCGTACCAAGAACATTCGCCTAACAAGTGCTGTAACCGTTCTCAGCGCCGCCGACCCCGTTCGAATCTTTCAGGAATTCGCCACTCTGGACCTGATCTCCCATGGGCGCGCTGAGATCGTTGCGGGACGAGGTTCGTCAATCGAGGCGTTTCCACTCTTCGGTTTCGATCTGGACGATTATGACTCACTTTTCTCAGAGAAGCTGGAACTCCTTCTTCGGATCCGCGAGAACACTCACGTGCACTGGACAGGCAGGCACCGCGCGCCTCTTACGGGACAGGCGGTTTATCCGCGTCCGCTCCAGAATCCGCTGCCTATTTGGGTCGGCGTCGGTGGCACTCCAGAATCATTCGTTCGTGCCGGCACACTCGGACTTCCCCTAATGGTCGCCATCATTGGCGGAGAGCCGAAGCGATTTCGGCCCCTGGTCGATCTTTACCGCGAAGCTGGGCGCCGCGCCGGTCACTCCGCCGAGAAACTCATCGTCGGACTCCACGCAATCGGCTTTCTGGGAGACACCACACAGCAAGCTGCCGACGATTTCTATCCGGGATACGCTCACACCTTCACAGAGATCGGGAAAGAACGCGGGTGGCCGCCCGCAACTCGGGCGCAATTTGACTCTCTGCGCGGACCCACCGGGGCGCTGATTATCGGAGATGCTGAAAAGGTGGCGGAGAAAATACTTTACGTGAACGAAGTTCTCGGAGGTCTCTCTCGAATCACCTTTCAGATGGGCGTCTCGGCCCTTCCGCACCAGAAGATGTTACGGTCGATCGAACTCCTGGGAAGCCGCGTTGCTCCGAATGTCCGGAAACAGCTCACAACCGTCATGTCGCATGGCGTATCCTAGGCCGATGACAAGCCCCTCCGGGACCAACGACAAACCCTCTGCCGGCGACCCGCTTCCTCCCAAGTGCTCTGTCATCGAAGTACATGTTGCCGAATTGAAGCAGTTATTCAACGCCATCGACCCCTCTCCGTTTCGCGACAAGGATCTAGACCCCAAGGCTGAGGAGTTCATCGTGGGTTGGGCCAAGGACCTGCCCCGTGACGCAACTCTGGCGCTGGTGGTTGATCTCGACCGGGAGGCCGGGTTACCCGACGAGGCTGCCGTGCTGCGGGACGCGATTCACGAATTCTTCAGCCAACGCGCTCAGGCATACGGGCGGCGTCTCCGGGAATTGTTTCGTCTGGGCCGGACCAGCCTTGTGATCGGACTCGTTGCTTTAGCGTCGGCGATTGCATTGGGCGATTTTCTAGCTGCTTTGATGAAGGGCAGCCGTATTGGGGAGATCATACGGGAAAGCTTTACCATCGGCGGCTGGGTTTCCATGTGGCGCCCTCTTGAAATCTTTCTGTACGACTGGTGGCCGATTCGAGATGAGGCTCGCCTTTCTGAACGGCTTGCGGCCATGCCGGTACGCATTAGGTACCTGAACGCCAAGGAACCCGATGCATGGAGAGGAGACTGGCCGGCCGTGTCGCCACGAGGTGACCGGACGACCAGTGGGCCTCAACCGCGAGCCCTAAATCAGGCAAGTTGACGACGCAGATCGCATGGGAATTGATCGGTAGGTGAGATCTTCGTCGCAAGAACCGAGGGTTCAGAATTCAGCAATTCAGCAGGAACAAATGCTCGAATCAGCCCAAGGTGCGGCCTGCTCTCGGAAGTCCGTTTCAAGGCCGCGGCGAACCGGCTATCTCGAAGTGCTGACCACGAGACGAATTCTTTCTCCGCTGAGCTGGGTCTGGCGTAGGCCCATGCCAACGAACTCGTTGCTCTCACATCGACTCGGGTCCCCAATAAAAGCGAAATACCCTCGCTCGCTGCCGCAAACCATTGACAGTTCCTACCCACTTGGCGGATGCGAAAGCCCGGATGCTTTGTCATCCTCGATCCGGAGGAAAACATGTCTACCTGGAGCGATTTGTCGAATGAGCTTTACAAGGCGGTTCAAGCAGTGGGCAAAAGCGTAGTTACTGTGCAAGCTGAAGGCAATAGACCTGTCAGTGGCATCGTTCTCGATGAGCGCACAATCGTAACGACGGCATCTGTCATTAATGATGGCGAAAAGATTCGTGTTTGGGTCTCGCCAGATCAGCAGATCGATGCGAGCGTCATCGGCAGAGACCGCGGCACCGATATCGCACTGCTTAAGCCAAATCAAGAGGTCGCATCTCCTGCTGAGTTTGCAGGAGACCCGAAGCTAGAAGTGGGTCAGCTAGTACTCGCCATCGGTCGCACTTGGCGAGGAAATCTGGTTGCGAGCTCCGGGATCCTTTCCGGCTTAATGGGTGAATGGCACACGCCTCGGGGAGAAAAGATCGAAAGCTTCATCCGCCCAGATTTGAATCTCTATCCTGGGTTTTCGGGTGGGGCACTCGTCGGTGCAGACTCTGGAGTCATCGGCATGAACAGTAACGCGCTGCGCCGGAGATCTTCCATAGCGATTCCCTATAGCACTATCAAGCGGGTGGCGGCGGTGCTGAGGGAGAAGGGGCACATTCCGAAGCCATATTTAGGAGTAGGTCTCCAGCCAGTGCGCGTGCCTGAGTCTTTAAGGCGGAGATTGAATCTAACTCAGGACGTGGGTGCGCTCGTGGTTCATGTTGAATCGGCCGGCCCGGCCGACAGAGCAGAACTATTACCAGGCGACATTCTGTTGGGTGTTGATGAACAAACTTTCGGGCATCAAGGACCTACTTCACTTGTGTTTCGGCTAGAACCCAATCGCGATGCGAAGATTGCTGGTATTCGAGGTGGGCAGCAATTTTCCACAACGATCCATGTCGGAGAGCGCCCGCGGCGGCAGGCATGAATGCAGCGAGCTCTACGCGTGTTCATTGTTGCAGAAAACGACACAGAGTGTCGGAAACTGAGCCGTACGTTTGAGGAGGCTCCCGGATTCGTTGTGGTAGGGGTCACCGCCACGTCGAGTTCGGCGGCTCCTCAGGCAGCCAGCTTTGATGTCGTAATCATTCAAACGCCTCAAGCTCTCCGCCCCACCCGTTTTCCGGGGGCACAGGTCCCAACTCTTTACCTTTTATCTGACGAGAGTTCTCAGCCAAACGAATTGACTGGCAAAAACGCAGTGCTTTCGCGAAATGTGAGTGCCCCACAGATCAGGGCAGCAGCAATGGCAGTCGCAGCCGGGCTGCAAATCGCGCGAACCAATAGTTCAGCGGCATCCGAGAACGAAACGGAATTGGCCTTTGTCGAACCGCTCACAGATCGGGAGCTACGAGTCCTGAATCTTCTCGCGGATGGTCTTTCCAATCCTCAAATCGCGCGTCTCTTGAGTATTTCGCGGAACACTGTCAAATTCCATGTGAGCTCGATCATTTCGAAATTGAGAGCAAAGTCGAGAACCGAAGCGGTAACAATAGGGGTCAAACGGGGGCTGATTATACTGTGAGGTAATGTCAGGCTCTCATAGCTGGTAGTATTTCCGTTTTTCCCGCGCTAACTATAAGAACGGAAGCGCGACGTTAGGGAGTAATAGAGCGATGTGGCGGGCACGCGTGGGTGCGGCGGCCATTTGGCCGCGTTCGAACAGCCAGACATTTTTGTCGAGGAAATGTGTTCCGCGTTTCGAAAATTACAAGCGGAGCGTAGTTGCGGCCATTTTCTTTCTGTAATGTCATATCTAACCAGACATCAGACCAAAAACTACTTGCAGCTCCTCGCTTTTGCAACCATCTCTGAAAGCATTCGCTGACCCAACCGGTTCTCAAACGCTCGCTGTGTGTCCTTTAGCAGCTCTGCCATCGCTTCTTTATGAGTGCAGCTCGTTCGGCATGTCTTTTCCTTCGGATACTCGTGAATCGAAAAAACTCGAGGGGCCTCTACCGCTTTGTAGATTTCCAACAGACTGATTTTATTTGCTGGTCGAGACAACGATGAAAAACCATTGCGGCCGCGAGAAGCCGCGACTAAACCCGCTTTCACGAGTTTGGAGAGCACAGTACGGACTTGCGATTCATGAGCCCGCACACTTGCGGTCAAATGCGCCGACTTCACTTGTTCACCGTGATGGTCCCCAAGCGCTGTCATGATGTGAACGCCGACTGAAAATTGGTTGTTAATTCTCGACATATTGTTACAATAAATATAACATTTTAGCCAAGTCGAAAGTTGAGTGAGACATCTTCATGCACGACGAAATGCCAAAAAAACGGTGCCCCTGGGTCCGTACCGAGGATCTGCTGATGCTCCAATATCACGATCGCGAATGGGGTGTCCCAGTTCACGATGACCGCAAGCATTTCGAGTTTTTCGTGCTCGAAGCGGCGCAGGCTGGATTGAGCTGGACGATCGTACTCAAGAAGCGAGAAGGTTACCCATTGTTACTAGGGGCACGCCCCCGGACGTAAGAGGGACATATTTTCAAGCGATGGCCTCAACCCTCATCTATGGCAAGCGGGACGCCGTCCTGGTGGATGCCTCTATGACGGTCAAGCAGGCCAACTCCAGATCGTTTATCGGTACTGAGGAGGGTGGGCGAATGAGCCGAAGAGGGTTCATTGTATCTTTTATCGCCACATTGTTGTTACCCGCAATCGCGTCCCCCCAATCATTCTTGAGCCAATACAAGGGCGAGCCTTATCACGACAGCCGCTATAACGGCGCACAAAAATTACCGGGGAAGGTCTTGTGCGCCTACTACGACCTGGGCGGCGAGGGAGTCGCGTATCACGATACTGATCCGAAAAATCACGGCAGCGGGGAGCTGAATCCGGCCGATGGAAGCTATCTGAATGAATTCCGCATCCATGAGGGAGTGGATACTTCCTACACAAAGTTCAACCGGAAGCCCGATCCGATTGACGACAACCCCTTCGACAAAATCGTCCCCCCCGCGGACCTGCCCTATGTTGGCTGGACCGAACCCGGAGAATGGTTCAACATCACAGTCGATGTGACGCAGGCGGGAACATACGCTGCCGATTTCGTCTACACATCGAACCGTGGTGGAACGATATCGATCGATGTGAATGGAAACGATGCAACTGGGCCGTTGCAGATCACGACTACGAACGATCCTGCGGACCCGCTGGCGTGGCGTCAGTGGCATCACTGGAATCTGGCTCGGCAACTTTTCAAAGTTCATTTCAACAAAGGCAAAAATGTTCTCACGGTACACATACTGACGCTGGGCAACATGAATCTGGCGTATTTCGATTTCAAGCGGGCGCAGAGATGAAAGGAAGCTGCTCGAGGTGTCTGCCGTGCGGAGTTGGACAACTCAAACAGTGTCAAGCGCAGCCCCGTTGCGTGCGGAAACAATGACGGAGTACTTGCCCTGCTTGAGCAACTCGATCTTATCGCGCGCGTGCGCAAATCAGACGTGCGTCGCACCTCCGGCCCGTAGACATGAGTGTTTTTGAAGGTGTGATCGTTAATTTCTCGAGGAGCGAGATCATCCGGGCGGGCGAGAAGATCATAGTTACTCCAAAAGAATTCAAGACACTGGAGTTCTTGGCAAAAACGCTCAACGCGTGAAATGCAGAAACTCGATACCGACCCGTCGCACCCGGCGCACTTTCTCACCGTACATGGTTTAGGTTATAAGTTTGTGCCTTAGATCCCACCTGGAGATCCCATGATCTCGGGCGTCAATTTTAGGACACGGACTTGAACAATTTTGCAAGGCTATCGATGTCCGCGGCACTCGCATCGCCGATGACAAAATAGCGGAGCCCACCTTGGCTCCAGGTTTCCATCTTGAACGACAATTGTCCGGGCTGCAGAGAGCTATCCGTCAATCTGGTTGGCAGTGATCGCTCCTGGAACACGAACACCGAAATGTGGTGCTTCCGCACGTCGTAAATGAGATGTGCCCCGGGCGCTTGGTCAAGGTAAGTCATGCGGCCGCCAAGCAGTGAAAACTCGGAGTTCTGAAGTTCCGGCAAATTGAACGCGAAAGGAATCTTTCCCTGGAACCAAGGTTTGACCGTGTGGCGATCAGTCGAGATTACATCCACGGGCGACGAACTGGCCAGCGTTGCAACGTGCAGGTCTGCAATCTCGCTGAACACCTGGTCTCTGCTGGATCGGTTTCCCAGATAGGTTGAAGTCGTCAAGGTCCCGACCACGATAGCGACAACAGCCGCTGCCGCTAACATCCATCCTAAACGAGAGCTGAGGTGCCGTTTGGAGACCATCGTCTTCTGAATCCGTTTCCGGAACTCCACACTGGGAGTGAAACGCTTTCCCGCCACTTGGATCGCACGCTTCAACTGAACGCGGGAAAGAGCATTCGCCGAGCATGAGGAGCAATTGCGTACATGAGCATCAAAAGTGCGCATCTCTTCGTGGGGAAGTTCGCCGTCGAGGTAGCTGTCGAGTTTTGCCTTCCAAGACTCACAAATCATGGTTCATCCCCTTTGCAATGGTCCGCGGTCCTGCTCCTTGTTGCAAATGTGGCCGCAATTGATTTCGTAGAGTTTGTCTGGCACGGGATAGGCGTGACATTACAGTACCGATAGGAATCGCAAGCGTTTCGGAAATCTCTTGATACGACATCTCTTCAACCTCACACAAAAGAAGGATCTCTCGGAAATGCAACGGCAATGCACCGATCGCACTCTGCAGCAGTTCATGGCTCGATCGCGCAAACAGAAGCGTCTCGGGCGTGTTTTGCTCAATGGCAGATTCAGGTCCTTCTTCCTCGCCATCGAAATCGAGAGGTACGGTCATCGTAACTTTCAGGCCCTGGCGAGAGGTCAAGAACGTGTTGCGCAGGATGCGATAGATCCATGCCCGGAAATTTGTGCCCAACTGAAAAGACGAGAACCCTTTCAGTGCCTTAACGTAGGTTTCCTGAACTAAGTCTTCGGCTTCGTCACGATTCCGCGTGAGCCAGTGAGCGAAGTTGTAAAGCTGATCGAAGAGCGGAAGGGCCAGTTCTTCGAACGAGTCGAGTTGAAGATTCGCCGCTGGCAAGTCCACATAATAAAAACTTCGGAGCCCCGGATTTATTCCCTCCAAAACAACAAATTGTTCAAGAACACTAAGGGGCGCCTTCTCATAAAAGCCCCAAATGATCCCGTTACCCGTGAGAACGAGCTTTTTCCTTAAATATTCGTTTGAACCGTGATCAACTCCTGCGCTCGACAATTACGCGGGCGAAGCGGAATAAAACCTTTAGGAAAACCGTTATCCACGGTGAAGGTCATTTGAAAGGGAAGCGCATTGTGAATGGCGTTGGGGCAAGGCGGCTGTGCGGAGGGGCGGCGATTGCCTCGGTGAAATCTGATGAGGTGAGGTGATGGTAAATCCTTTCGATCTCAATACTGCGATGTCGGCGAAACACGCGCAACATGTGGTGCTGATCCACTTTCCCATCGCCCTGTTCATTACGGCAGTTGCCTTCGACCTCGTATCACAGTGGACGAAACGACGCGGCTTGGCGGCTGCGGCGTATTACAACCTGCTGGCGGCTGCGGTTTCAACGGTTCCGGTCATTGCCACCG
>DASTCU010000265.1:0-4660 GCA_035710825.1 Candidatus Sulfotelmatobacter sp. | reverse complement strand
GATATTATTTTCCGGCCGCGCCTTTGCGCTTCTCCAGCGCAGCGTAAATCACCGGGTCAGTGCAGACCTCGTAATACGAGCGGTCGGTCCATCCCTTCACGGAAAAGTCGGCCGAATTGATCCGCGGGATGCGGCTTTCGCGCACCACAATCCTGCGGAAAATATCCCGGTCCACCGGAACCGTCGCGCTGAACAGATGGTATTCGCCCTTATCCGACGAGGCGATGGACGCGGGCAGGCGCACCTTCAACGGCTCGAGAATAATCTCCTGCTGTAACTTGCGGAACGCCGCCTCGTTCATGCGAATCCCGCCCAGGTTGAAGCTCAAAATCACGTCTTCGGGATTGCCGTCCGCATCCATTTCCGCGGTTTGAAAGGCGTAGACGTGGAACGGTCCGGCTTGAGGCTCCATCATCTTGCGCGCGCGCTTGTTGCACGACGACAGGCGGTCGCTCTCATTCAACGCCTCAGAGATCATAATCTGGTGCTCGCCGTCCATCAGGTACAGCGGTGCCGACTCCTGCAGCGTGATGCCCAATCCCAGTTCGAGTTGCGGCATAGACGAGCGCTGCATCAGTTCGTTGTACCCGCGTACGATCTCAATGATTTCCCGCGCTAGGACCGCCATGCGGCTCACCGCGAGCCCGGGTTCGCCTTCGCGCTCCAGAATCGCCAGAATGATCGCATCCCCTTCAAGAAACACTTTCTGCGCGCCATACTTTTCCAGCAGCTTGTTCACCGGATCATAAAAATTCAAGCTGAAGTACGAAGCCGGATTAAGGCCTTGCTCCATCATCTTCCGCGTCAACCGGGTCGAATCGCGCACATCCGCCTTCAGGACCACGTGCCGCAGCACCCGCTCGGAATCGCTTTTTCCCTGTTCCTGCGGCAACAAGAATTCGTACAAAGTTCCATTGACCCTGGATAACTCTTGCAGGCGCTCATTGCCGACCAGGTTCACGCTGTCGAGGGCGGCGTTCAAAACTTCCAGGCGGCGCAGGTCGCGATGGTAGTGGAAGAAGTCCGCCAGGAAGCGCGCCGCCACCTTGGCGCGTTCCGCGCCACGGCAACTCGCAACTTTCGCCACCGCGGCATACAAACTGTTGGGCGAGAGCTTGCCATGCTCCTGGATCATTCGTTCCACGCGGTCGCATTCGGTGCGGTCGACCAAGGCATTTTTCAACTGCTGCGGATTAATACGGGGGGCGTACTCGCTGAGCAAAGGCACGACATGATACGAGGCGATCACGTTCTCCATCACGCGCTCGTCTTCCAGCAGGCGCACCCATTGGTCCAGGCGTTCCTGCTGCGCTTGTCCTTCGGGGGAGTCCTCCGGGGTTCCGGTGCCCACCAGCAGGCGGGCGTTGTCGGGAACGTTCATCCACGCGTCGATAGTCTCGGCGCTCACTTCTTCGCCATAGAGCGTGCGCAGGAATCCGGAGGCGACTTCGCGCATTCGGCCGTAACGGTCGGGATCGCGATCCCAATTGCCGAGCATCACGTAATGCTCGGCGCATAGATAGTCATCGCGGCCGTCTTCGGAGAACAGCAGCCGGTTCATGAACAGCGGATAAGTGAAATACGCGCCCCCGCTGGTCTCTTCGCCAAATAGCGAACGCCGCGTGCGCGCCAGCGTGCTCTTCTCGACTTCGCGGAGTGTTTCGAAAACCTCCTGCCCGGTTTTGCGCAGGATGATCCGCTTCCGGACCTGGAAGGTCGCCAGCCTCTCGCGATGCTCATGCGCCCTTTGCTGGCGGCTGTTGTCGTAACTTTTGACCAGCACGCGGCAGCGCTCCAGCACCTGGGCAAATTGCTGGTTCATTTCCGAGCGCAGGAACTTGGTCACGGCCAGGCGCGCCAGCAGATCGACGGTCAACTTGAATTCTTTTTTAGCGCGGTTGAGAGAGGCCACCTGCATCTCGGTCAAGGCCGATTTCCAAGCCGCAGGATCATGCTTGGGACGCGCCTTGGCAGCTTGACTGCGAATCCACGAAGGAGCTTGCGACACCGTAGGAGTATCGCCGCCGACCAAATCCTCGAGGTCCCCGTGGCGCGCAATCAATCGCGCTACTTGCACGCGTGCCAACTCCACAAAGCGCGGGCTCAGCAGCACATCGTGGCGCAGGTTATCGACGCCGACCGAGATCCCTTCGAGAGAGACGAACGGAGTCGACGCAGCCAGATTCGGCAGCGCCGGTTTGTCCGGCGCTCCGCCCAGGCGAAAGATAGGAATTCTCGGCATCCTCGGAAAGGTTTCTCTCGGAAGTTGCTGATTACAAACGTACATTTGAGGCTAGCACGGGGCGTGCACGCGCTAAAGTTACCTAGGTTACGGGTTGCCTAAGTCGTCTGAAATCAAGGACGGAAAGCGATTCCCAGGGTGCGAGATAACCCGGCGATGCGAGCCAGAAAGCTGTAGCGGCCTGCGATCGTCATCAGGATATGCCATCTCGTCCTGACGTAACCTTTTCAGGACATAGGCTGACACCTATTGTTGAGCGCATGGTCCGAACCAGACTATCCATTTTTCTCCTGTTCGCCGCCTTTGCAATCGCACAGCAGCCCGCGAGAAAAGTCTCGGATAGCTCCAGCCCTGCAGCAGAGCCGGGTCTTCCGGTCATCGACTACAATGCCTGCCCTTTCGAAGGTTGCACCTTTGGAAAGTGGAAGGTGACAAAGAATTCCACGGTCTACTCATCCTGGCAAGACGGTCGTACTGAACTTGCCAAACTTAACCCGGGAGACGACGTAACTGGTCTTACTGGCGTCCACATCACCCGGAGGCCCGATCGAATTCTGGTTAAGGAAGCAATCCCAAATCTTGGGTTGAAGCCGGGCGACACTGTGCTTCGCTACATGTACCTGGGAGAGGGCTTCGCCGACATCTGGTTCAACGGTGCCTGGCATAAGGGGGAGGACAGCAGCTTCATCACAGAAAAAGACGGTGAAGGGTGCTTGCGAAATTGTTCGGCCATCGTGACGCAAGAAGGGGCTAAGGATTGGTGGGTGAAGATCAAAACCTCCGACGGCAAGGTCGGCTGGGTCTTAGTCAAGGATAACTTCGACGGAATGGATTCACTCGGCTAAGAGTTCCAGGTTCTCGACCGGTTGTACCGTAATTTACTGCTGGCTTTTGACCCGCGCTGCTTCGAATTCATCGCCATGCTGCCAGCCGACCAGCTTGGGCATGGTGGCGGCTTCCCAACCGAGGGCGAATCCGAAGCGGGCCATCGCAGAGTCTCCGACGAAATCCATTTCTGAATGGTACTCATCGCTGGGCTGGTGATAATGCTTCTCGACGTATTCGCGTTCCTGATCAAGTCCCCACGACTCCGCATGTCCCTTGAACTTCATTCCTTCATTGATGGAGAAGGATGGCACGCCTTCGCGCGCCAGGCTGAAATGATCGGAGCGGTAGAAGTGCCCGGCTTCGGGCCGGGCGTCGGGGCGAATCGCCAGGCGAAATTCTTTCGCCGTAGCCTCGACCATGGGAAAGAAGCTGGTCCGCTCAGCCCCGGAGACTTGTACCTCTTCCGGAGCGCCCAGCGGTTTCACGTCGTCATAGTTCAGATCTAGAGAGATTTTTCCGGCGGGGATCGGCGGATGCTTGGCCAGATACTCCGATCCGAGAAGCCCCTGCTCCTCAGCAGTTACGGCCGCGAACAGGATCGAGCGCCTCGGCCGGCCAGCCGCAGCTCCGAAGGCACGCGCAACCTCCAGCAGGATGCCGCATCCGGTGGCATTGTCATCGGCACCGTTGAAGATGTTGTCGCCGGGCATATCCGGACGGATGCCGAAATGATCGTAGTGCGCCGTGTACAGAATGGCTTCGTCGGCAGTCTTGCGGTCCGAGCCGGGCAGCATGGCCACAACGTTATTCGATTCGAAGTTGCGCACCTTGCTCACCAAGCGCGCCTGCAGCCGAGCCCCCAGATTCACGGGATGGAAATCGCGAGATTGCGCTGCCTGCATCAACTTTTCCAGGTTCAGGCCGGAAGCTGCAACCAGGCGCGTGCATACGTCGAACTGAATCCACGACGCCACTTTCAAGGCAGGCCCGGTCGCCTTCAGAGAGGATTTCTCGCCCGCATTGGAGTTGCGCACCACTTCCCAGGGGTAACTCGCCATCTGGGTCTGGTGAATCAGGATCGCGCCCACCGCGCCCTTACGCAGCGCCTCTTCGTACTTGTAGGTCCAGCGTCCGTAGTAGGTGAGAGCCTTGCCTTTGAAAAACTTCGGGTCATCGGAGGGCGGCTCGTTGACCAGCATCAGCAGGACTTTGCCTTTCATGTCCACGCCTTTGTAATCGTCCCAGCCGTACTCGGGCGCCTCGATGCCGTAGCCGACGAATACGATGTCGGCTTCGACGTCGGATTGCGGCTGCTGGGTCTCGTCGAAGGCGACGTATTCATCGAGGTGCTTCAAATTCATGGTCTCGCCGCGCTTGGGAACCAGAGCAAACTGCGTCTCGGGCATGGTGGTGATTCCGACCAGCGGAACCTTCTGCATGTAGGTGCCGTGATCGCCGGCGGGTTTCAAGCCGTACTCGGCAAACTGCGTGGCGATGTACTCGGCGGCCAAGTCGCCGCCGCGCTGTCCGGTGCCGCGGCCTTCCAGCAGATCATGCGAGAGATAGCGAACGTGCCAGCGAATGTGCTCG
>DASTCU010000264.1:0-30877 GCA_035710825.1 Candidatus Sulfotelmatobacter sp. | reverse complement strand
GATGCCGCTCGGCCAGTGAATCTCGATTTCCTTGACGTGCCGGTTCGATCCCAGTCCGAAGTGCACGCGGCTATCGCTGGAAGAAGCGTATCCGACGGCAGTGGTTACTTCATTCCACTGCGACTGCCCATCTTCGGTCGTGATATGAACTTGTGCCCCGATGCCCATCCGGTTGCTTTTTGTTCCCACCAACTTGAGCAGGATCCAATGATGGTTGTCGCCGGAAACGTTGTGAAACAGTTTCACCGGCCCGTTCAAGACTGTGACCACTGCATCAATGTGCCCGTCGTTATCGATGTCTCCGAACGCGACTCCACGATGCGGGGCGGCTTTGCTGAAATAGGGGCCGGCCTCGGGACTGACATCCTCGAATTTGCCGTTGCCCAGGTTGCGGAACACGGAATTCGGCTCGGGATACTGGCGTTCGGGAACCAGGCCGCTGATATTGTCCAGGACGTTGGAGCGGGCTACAAATAGGTCCTTCCATCCATCGTTGTCGAAATCAAAGATTCCGTTTCCCCAGCCTGACATCTGCGAGGTCAACCGCGCCAAGCCGCTGCTCACGGTCAAATCGGCGAAATCTCCATGACCGTGATTTCCATACAGCGGAAAACTTTCGAACTCGACCGCGGTATGCCAGATGTCGGGCGAGCCGTCATTATTCACATCGCGAAAATCGGAGCCCATGCCCGACAGGGCCGTGCCATTGGATCCATAGGCGACGCCTGCCAAGGCTCCGACCTCTTCAAATTTCTTGCCTCCAATGTTATGGAACAGGAAGTTGCGGGTGGTGTCGTTAGCCACGAATGCATCGAGGAAACCATCGCCATCATAATCCGCAAAGGACACGCTCATTCCTTTGCCCGCTTGGGCTGCGATGCCGGTTTCCTGGGAAACATCGGTAAAGGTTCCGTCCCCGTTATTCCGGTACAAGGTGTTGTGAGTCGGCTCATAGTACTTGGGATGACAATAGCCGCGGGCCCCGCCTCCGATGGTGCAGTAGGGATCTTTGTTGACCTCCCACTTGCAGTAGTTGACCACGAACAGATCGAGCAGGCCATCGTTGTTGTAGTCGAACCAGCCCGCGCCCGCGGACCACATCTTCTTGCCGTCCAGCGTCGCGCCCTGCAGTCCCGCCTTGGCGGTCAAGTCCGTGAACGTTCCGTCGCCATTGTTGTGAAACAGTTGATTGCCGGTTACGTTGGCGACAAATATGTCCGGCCATCCATCATTGTCGTAGTCGCCGATGGCCACGCCCATGCCATAGCCTGCGCCGGCTACCCCGGCTTTCTCCGTAACATCCGTGAAAGTGCCGTCATGATGGTTGTGATAGAGACGGTTCCAATACGCAGGTGAATCTTTCTCGAGGGATGGGATCGCTGCGCCATTCACCAGATAGATATCGAGGTAGCCGTCACCGTCGTAGTCCAGGACCGCAACTCCCGCCACCATGGTTTCCACCTGATTCTTCTTTGGGGTGGGTGAAGCGGAGGTGGTGAAGTTCAACTTTGAGCGAGCCGCAATCTCTTCGAATCGAATCCCCGGCGGCGGCGTTGAGCCCGAACCGGCAATGAGAGCGACCGTCGCAACCAGGATGAGAATAAGAGGGCGCATGGCTTATGATCTTTCAACGGAACAGCTCACGCAACCGGAGCATAACGTCATCGCAACATTGATAGCAGTACGATAAAGAGTGAAATGAAGGTCCTGGCAGTATTTCTCCTGTTCTCAACATTCCTGGCTGGGCAAACCGGCCCGGAGGTCAGGTCGGTCCTGCAGCGAGGAGAGAAACTTGTTGCCGCGAACCAGTTGACGGCCGCCGAGGATCTTTATGAGAAGGCGCTCCATGACTCTCCTGACGATCCAGATTTACGGTACGAGTTGGCGATGGTGTTTTTCCGTGAGCATAACTGGCCCAAGGCAATCGAGAATTACAAATCGAGTCTCAGCGTCAGGCCAGCCCAGATCAAGCCTTTGTTCTATCTTGCAGAATCCTATTTCATGGCATCCGACTTGGACCGCGCCCGCCAGACGATTGCGCAAGCGGCCAGCATCGCGCCTGACGATGCGCAGGTCTGCCAGAAATACGGTGAATATCTGAGCACCACGCTTGAGACCCGCAACCAGGGACTCGCATGGCTGCAGAAAGCAAGCCATCTGAATCCCGCTTTGACGCGCATCGATTTCGAAATCGGCAAGGTCGAGTTCGAGTTAACTGACTATCCGCGCGCCGCCGCCAGTTTGGAAACCGCTCTGAAGAAGAATGCTGGCGATGGAGAAGCTGCGTTTTATCTGGCCGAGTCCTGGGCGAATTTGGGAGAGTGGAGCAAGGCCCGCGATGATTACTCCTACGCTCTCACCCATCAGTATGCAACTGGACCTGTCTATTACGGGCTGGGACGAGCAAGTGTGGAATTCGCAGAGTTTGAAGCTGCGATTGATTCGCTTCAGCGGGCGATCGCTATGCAGCATTCCCTGATCAACGCGCATTTCCAACTCGCCAAGGCATACCGTCAACTCGGCCGAACGAAGGATGCCGAGAAAGAGTCCACACTTTTCACCGCGATGACCGACCGAGTTGACACGTCGCGTGGACTGAACGGTGCCGACCAAGAACAAGCATGGAAGCAAGTGAAGCCTCTGCTGGAGGCGAATCAAGAGCAGGAGGCGCTGGAGACACTGGCGAAGTTGCACGTTGCTGAAGCGTCAGATCCGGGACGCTCCCTCTACTTGCTCGGGATCATGTACTTCAGCATGGAAAGGAGCCAGGATGCGAAGCGTGTGTTGGCGATTGCGCAAACAAAATCCCCACAGTCAGCGGCAGTTGCGGGATATCTTGGCATGGTGCGGCTTTCCGGTGGTGAAGTCGCCGGGGCAGAAGAGTCCTTCAAGTCCGCCCTGGCGATCGATTCCAGCGAACCTCTAGCCCTCATCGGAATGGGGGGAATCCGTTACCAGCAGCAGCGCTGGAAGGAATCCATCGAATATTTGGAAAAGTCACGCACGGCCGATCCGGATGCACTTTTCATGTTGTGCGACGCCTACTATCGCGTCGGAAAGCCCGAGCAGGCCGCGCTGACCGCGGAAGTGATTCGAGCCCTCGGAGCGGGAAGAGAACGTCTGCTCGATCAACTGGAAAGACTCGTAAGCCAGCATCAGAAAGACCAGCCTCACACTCCGTAGCGCTTAATCCCCCAGCTGCAAATCACTGAGCGGCTTGCCACAGCGGGGATTTTGGGGCAAAAAGCCTTTCTTATAAAAAAACGCTTGGATTGTTGCTCGATATGAGGTATTTTGCCCAGACTGTCATTGGAGTAAGGCTGGTACTCGTCAAGCCTAGATCCGAGTACGTTTTCGGTTCGCGAGTTGAAGACACCCCCTGCCTTCCGCGATAGACTCCGGGTGAAATGAGATCCAGCCGGCTCCGCGAGGGATCCAGCCGTGAAATCTTCTCTTGGTTTGTCCGTCCTGATTGTGTTTTCGCTTTTGAACTGCGATTTGTTCGCGGGTAGCGGTAAACGTCCGCCCGCCACTCCCTCAAAGCACCCCGAGGCAGCAGGCATTTCCTCTCCGGACGATTCGACGTCCTCGGCCTCATCGCATTTCGTTATCCCAGGTCCACAGCGATCCTTTCTGCGGATGGCGGGCATCAGCCAACAGATTACGCCTGAAGAAGTCCTGCCCTTGCTCAGCGAGAATGTATTCACCGAGGGTGTTGAGGGCTCGTCTCGGCCCACTGAGTTCCTCATTCTGCTGAGGCGGTACGCCGTCCAGGCCAGGGAACTGGCGGAGCTGGCTCAACCCGGTGGAATGGTTATCCGGGTTTCGAATTGTGACGAAGCAAGGCCACTCCTACGGATACTGGGCTATCGAATCCGAGCAACTTGCGGAGATCCTGGAACCTCGTTGCAGACGGAAGATCCCGAGAGGGCCTTCCTGGCAATCGATTCGGGATTTCCCCTCCCCGAACTGGAGCGGACACTGCAAGGCGGCCCACCCTTCGAGTATCCGTACTCTTCTTCCCCGGTGCCGGTGCTCTTCGCCGAGAGCGATTGGACAAGAGCGAGCGCGAAGAACTTCAAGGAAAACAGCAGGGACTTGCTGGACACGATCCTGTACGACCCAGAGCTGGCACGCCTGTACTGGGCGCTCTCGCGGCTCGACTCCGAAACGAGCAATTTTTTGCAGCAATCAATCGGGCTGGGAAAGCTTCTTCCTTACGCTGCGGTGCTTGACTTTTACGGAAGGGGGCTGTGCATCAGCGGAGGCCGGGTACAGGTCCCCGGAGGAGCGGCGGCGGAAGCTGCGTGGGAGGATTTGGTGGGAGCGAGCCCGGCATCCCCAGCCGCTTTTGTCTCGCGATTGCTAGCCAAGGACAAGGGTTGGCTGATTGCGTATTTTGACGCGCTGGCGCGGGCAAGCGGAGTTCACCAAGCATATTTTTCAGACGCCCATCGGCTGCGCCTCTTTTACAAGGCACTGCGCACCCTCGATCCATCCGTTCCGGCCACAAAGGGTTCTTACAGACCCGCGCCAGCACTGTTGCTGCTTGCGACTCGACTTCATTTGGAGAACGGTGAGCCGCTCGTCCCCGGAAATCTCGATGTCTGGAAAGATATGGTCCGGCAACGCCGCAATCCCAGGCTGGTGCGCAAATCGGGGAAACAAATTCCCCGCCTGACGGGTCCGGATCAGCTGATGCAGGTCATGTTCGCCGTGTCCCGGGCGCCGACCGAAAGTGGCCTGCTGCAGATGTACATGGCGATCAGTGAACTCGACAGCAGACGATCTCCGGAACATCGGCTGTCGCCAGAAACGGTCCGCTTGCTGGCAGACAAGTTCGACGAGTTCAGTGATCAATATCGGATTTTTTCTGAGTTTCCAGCGCTAAGCGACGAGTCGATCGCACTGTTCTTGGAGGTGGCGCAACACCTGGATAACGCGCCAAAAGCATTGCGTGGGGATGCAATCGGGACCTTTCAGGCAAATGTAGGAATCTGGCAGATTCTGGCACGCCAAGGACAAATCCCGAACGCACAACTGAATGACTCGTGGCAGCAGGTAGTCAAACCGTTCGGCGCCATCCGATCCTCCGCCCAATTGTATGACGCGGGGCGAGGTTCCCTGGGAGAACTATTCCGATTTTCGACCGGCAAGCCCAGAGGCTCGCAGGATGAAATCATCGACCTACTGGCAGGCCCCCGGCAGAGCACGCCCGAGGGAGAACAGATGCATCGGGAGCTTGCGGGTAGGATCCGCTCTGTGCTGGACGACCAGAGACTGGTCTCGCTCGATACACTTCTTACGCTTGGGGATGCGTTCTACGAGAAGGCGCGCGGCAAACAGCCGGCAGAGTGGGTGATACTCCTGGCTGGCCAGACGCGAGAATTTGAGATGCCCCGGCCGATCTTCACTATCGGCGAGCGGGAGGAATGGGCGGCAGGAGTCTATGACAATCACCATACCGACGTGGAGATGCGAACAAACCTGCCAAAGGTCCTTAAGTCGCGGACGGCATCTCGAGAACAAATTGATGAGGCCCGCGGCCAACTCGCCACGTTCCTAAGAGATACTCTGGTTGGTTTGAACTACGCCTACTACGAACCACCGGGTGCGCAGGCGCTGCATAATAATCCGCTGTTCGTTCGCTCCCACGATTTTGCGGGCGAGACGCTGGTGGGCATCGAGACCCTCTGGCAAGCGGCGGAACTGCTGGGCCAGGGTTCTCCGGCAGGTGGAGGCGCTCACTTCGTGGGCTCGCTTGCCGACCTCCCCTACGCTTTGGCTGACCTCGAGCAAGATTTCATTTCTCCGAATAGTATTCAAGCGCTCATCTGGAAGGAATTGACGCCGGAGCTGTTGACCTCCGCGATCCTGCCCCGTTGGTGGCAAGTCAGCCCATTGGAGCTTCACGCCGTCGCTCTTTATCAGAGGACGGGAGAAGAACTCCTGAGCGCCTCCGCCAAGGACGAGGCACTAAGAGGTAAGATACTGGCCATTCTTTCAGATCGCTTGCTTCCCCAACGATCAAGGCAGGTCGAGCGGGTCCTGCGCACCGGCGGAGTTTCAGAACTGCTCCCTCAAATGATGCCGGCAGACACGTTCTATCTGGCTGCGCAGTTCCGGGACAAGTATCCGGAAGAAGCTGCCACCTGGGGAATGGCCAGCCAGGAACTGCAAACGCTGTGTCGGCAGCATCCGGAACAGGTCAACTGGAAACGCTTGTCGCACGATTTCGGGAGCCCCCATCCGCAACTGGCGCAGAACTACGGCCCCGAGCTATTGAATGTGACGCCGATGCCACCTTTGTCGGGATACTCCAGCCGCTTTCTCGCGGAATCCTGGGATTCGCCCAACCTGTACTGGGCTCGGCTAGCCGACGAAGCAGGATATGCGCCCGTCATGCTGAATCGCCTGGTGCCAGAGCTTACCCGGGTCATGATCGAGAAGATCTTCGCAACCGACCACGAAGATTGGCCGGCGCTCATGCGGGCGATGCACGAAACGGGTGCAGAATTTCGTGAAGGCAAGTTGACTACGCATTCGAGGATTAGCGCGGTGCGGCCGTAATTGAGTGGCGACTGCAGTGCCGATCCGTAATTCAGCGGTCCCAGACTAATGGGGCCGCAGAATAGGAACCTTGATCATGGTACGGAAAATTTTTCTGCTGATTCTGATCCTTCTCGCGTTCATTCTGCGAGGTCCAGCTGGCAGCCAGGCTCAGGAGAGCCCGAACTTTCAGGTTGTGGTCAATATGGTCCAGCTCAACGTGGCGGTGACGGATAAAAAGGGAAACTACATTACGGGACTCCGGCCCCAGGATTTTGCGATCCTTGAAGATGGGATCGCGGAGAAAGCGGCGACTTTTGCAGAGGGTGATGAACCGGCGCGAAGCCTGAGCGAGTCCGCGGACCGGGACTCACCGGCGGCTGTGCCTGGGGGATTGGCCAAGCGCTCTTCTGACGGAGCCTCGGATCAGACCTTGGCCTCGCTGGTGAATGGGGCCAACGTGTTCGTACTGTTTGATACGAGCGACTACATGTATCGCGGTTTTGTGTTCGCGCAGGATGCGATTACCGAGTTCATTCGCTCGCTCTCCACTGCCGATAAGATTGCGTTCTATTCGTATAGCCGGGATATTTCTCGAACCTCCGCCCTCACTGCCGACCGGTCGCAAGTATTGCGGGCCGTCCGATCAACTGTGGCCGGAGATCAGGCAGCTCTCTACAACGCGCTCTTGCTGACACTGAAAGACGCGGCCCAAAATACGGGCAGGAAGGTGGTAGTTGTATTCTCCAACGGCCCCGACAATTCCAGCGTAGTACCACCTGAAGACGTCGCCGAATTTGCCCAGTCGGCCGGCATTTCCATCTACATGATCAGCACGCAAGAGGCCCGGTTGGAACCGGTATCCACGGCGGTTTTTGATCGCATGACCGCCGCCACAGGCGGCAAGGCCTATTTCGCGAAGAACTGGAAGGATGAGAACCGGGCATTTGCTTCTATCCGCGACGATTTGGCACATCTCTATTCATTGAGTTACTATCCGAAGCCCAACGCCAATACTGGCTGGCGTGCGATTACCGTGAAGCTGGTGGGCGATCAACTGAAGAAATACAAAGTGCGCACCCGCAACGGTTATCGTCCTCAACCATCGCGATTTTCAAGAGGCGACAACACGACGTTGTCGGAGGTCACTCCCAAATAGGCATGCAGAGATTTCACCGAATATCAGGACGGCCGCGGTTCATGTTCGTTTAATCTCTGAGCGCATGGTTTAAATCAGCATCAAACGTGCAACCGCTACCGGAGGCCAATGCGTCCGTGAAGAAATATGCACTTTTGGGATGTTGCGTACTTGCAACGGTAGGCTTTGGCGCAGTGCTGAAATCGGTGTCGAGCTTCGAGTTGCCTGGTCCTGCCGGGAAGAGGTTCGATTATCTGACGATCGACTACGACGATCACTATCTACTTTCCGCGCATTTGGCCGCGGGGCTCCTCTATGTGATCGACCTGCGCAGCAACCATGTGGTGAAGGCAATACCGGATGTGCCCGGCGCCGAAGGCGTCGAATTTGTTCCAGAACTGAAGAAGGTTTACACGTCGAACGCGGGCGACAACACAATCGGTGTTATCGACCTGACGCAGATGAAGATCATTAAGAAATTACCGACGGAGGCGAAACCTGACGGCAGTGCCTACGCCGCTCCATTTCACAAGCTCTACGTTTCCGATGAACGTGGCAAAGCGGAGGCGATTGTTGACGTTCAGCAGGACAAAATCATAAAGACCTTGCATTTCGACAGTGAAACGGGCATGCCGCAGTACGATCCGGTGGCCCGCAAGGTCTACGTCAACCTTCAGGATCAAAATATTTTTGCGGTGATCGATCCGGCGACGGATGAAGTGATCGGACGCTATGCGGTTGGTAAGTGCGAGGGCAATCACGGCATGGCCCTTGACCCCGAGCACCGAAGAGCATTCCTCTCCTGTGAAGGCAATGAGTTGATGACAGTGTTTGATGTGGAATCGCACCAACCGATAGCTTTTCTGCCCCTCGCGAAAGGCCCAGACGTCATAAAGTTCGACTCTGGGCTCAAGCGTATTTATGTGGCTTGTTCCAGCGGTGCGATCTCGGTATTCCAGGAGGACGACCCCAACCATTTCCGCAAGCTGGACGATTTCCCGGTTCAAAAGAAAGTGCACAGTCTGGCGGTAGATAAAGATACTCACCGCGTCTACGCGCCCGAGCAAGAAGTGGATGGTCGTCCTGCCGCTCGCATGGCGGTGTACGAGGCAGTGATCGGGCAAGATTCATTGCGCTAAATACAGATTCGATCTTCGCGGTTCGCTCGTTTCAATCGATGTCGGCAAAAAGTACGTCACACTTGCGCAGCAAGCAGGCTTTCATCCCCCGGTTCCGTGAAGCAAAACTCCTACAGCCCCCGCAGCGAGGATGACGACCGGTTCAGGGATCTTCCTCGTGAGCATCAGGACGACCAGAGTGACGATTCCGATCGTGACGGTTGACAAGTCGATTAAGGATCGCCTCGCCAGAATGAAAGCGGCGCCAGCGATCGCACCCACCGCAGCCGCCGTCACCCCTTGCACAAAGGCTTTGACCTGTCGGTTCCGTGCGAAGCGACGGTAATACGGCGCTCCGAAGAGGACGATGAAGTACGGTGGCGCAAACACGGCTAACGCCGCCGCCAGCGCGCCAATCGGTCCGGCAACGAGATAGCCGATGAATCCTGCGGTAATGACTACGGGACCGGGAGTGATCATAGCCACCGCAACAGCGTCGACAAACTGGCGTTCTGTCAGCCAGTGAAACTTGGCCACGACTCCTCCATACAAAAAAGGAACGATGGCTAGTCCGCTTCCGAATACAAAAGCCCCTGCCTTTAAGAAGAAGAGGAAGAGTGCTCCAACCGTCGCGGCGGCTGCCACACCATGAATCCCGGTGAGCAGCGGGCCTACTCCGCCAATGAACACCATCGGCGTCGCTCGTGCGGGGAAAGCAGGCGGGGTTTTGATCACCATCGCAACTAAACCGCACAAGATGAACAGCCAAACAATTTCCGATTTGGTCCAAGCTGTTGTGATTGCCAGCGCGGCGAAGATCGTCCAGAGAAGCCAGTCTTTGCCCACCGTCGTTCGTACCAACTTGATTGCGCTCCGCACGATGATCGCGATGACCGCCGCGCCGATGCCATAGAACATTCCCCGAATCCACGGCAGGCCACCGAAGTGAAGGTATAAAGCGGCCAAGGCGAGCACCATCAGGAAAGATGGCAGGATAAAGGCGATGCCCACAACTGTGGCCCCGATTGTCCCTGCTCGCAGCCAGCCAAGATACATTGCCAACTGCGCCGCCAGCGGCCCGGGAGACAGTTGGGAAAATGCGAGACCCTCCAGATAGTCCTGCTTTGAGAACCAATGTCGCTCCTCCACCAAGTCCTTCTGCATGTGTCCGGCAAGGGCGATCGGCCCGCCGAAACCGAGGGTTCCTAGACGCAGGAAGTAGAAAACGAGTTCTCCCACCCCGAACGTGATCGATGGATGATCCACGACCAGGACTTGGCGGTTCGGCTCTTGGCTCAATGTTTCATCCCTATTGTTTGTTCCCTTTGCCGAGTTCGTCCAAAGCAGCCTTGAAGCCAGTCGCCAACTTTTCTGCCGGACCTCGGCCCCAATAATGAAGGAAGATGATCACCGGTTGTGAGTTGATCATGTGGTGGTGAATGGCGACCACATCCAGACCGTGGGCCCGCAGGGCTTTGAGCGTGGGCTGCACTTCCGTTTCCAGCATTGCGATATCGCCGGCTACCGCAGCGTCATTATTGGTCCCCACAAAAGCCGCCCAGGTATTCAGGCCCATGCGTGCGTTGATGGGGGCTCCCATTTCTTTCACGTCGAGATCGTCTCGGCCCACAGTGATCTTGTACACGGGCCCAGTTTGCTCACCGGGACGGCCAGCGATTTTCGCGATCCGATCGGTATCCAGCGTGGTTTGTTTTGAAGGGGCCGTTGCGCTCTTAGCGCCAGATTCCGCTGGTTTCGCTTTCCCGATGAGATCGATGGCCGGCTTGAGTTGATTTGCAAGATCGACTGCCTTCCCATGCCCGTGAATGTGCATAAAGAAGATGCGAGGCTCGTCCCAGAAGAAATGGTTGTGTAGAGCAGTCACTTCGAGGCCATGATCCAGCAAGGCCGACATGACCGGGTTGACTTCGTCTTGCGTCAAGACCAAATCCCCCATGACTACGTCGTCTCCGCCATCCCCTTTGGTCATTGCGAACCAGCCACCAAAACCGAAAGGCGTCGGGACTGCGTAGCCGGCAATCTTCACATGCAAGTCATTCCGGGGAATATTCACCTTCAAGACATTTGCCTTGTAGTCCCCTGATTTGCCGACAATCTTCAATACCTGCTGGTAGTCGCTCGGGGTTTCCTGAGCCTCTGAGATTCGTGCGACGATCGCGATACTGATCGCGCACAGAAGGATCTGAACCGTCTTTACTTTACTAATCTTTCTCATACTGCCTCCTTGCTGGAAAATCGATGGAAAATCCGCCGACTTAGTTGCCTCCTTTTGAATGGACCGAAGCGCCCGGGCGCAGCTCATGGTGAAGAGCGGAGGCTGGAAAAAGCTGAGGACTCGACTGCGGAAACGGATGGGTGAGCGAAGCGGAAGAGATGGAGGGGGTTTGTCGTCAGCGAACGTGCACATCCACTAGCAGGCAGTCGGTTGCCTGTCTCAGCAAGTTGAAGAAGTTTCAGGCAACGCCGCGCTTAGCCGTGGTTGACCAAAACTCTTCTTCAACGTTCGCCTTCGATTCATCGCGCGACAAATATGAATATTCGGGAAGAATTTCTTTGATCTTGGAGCGAATCTCGCCGGGGTCGTTGGAAAATATCGCCGCTTCCAACTCTTCCAGCTTTCTAAGAAGCATATCCCAGTCTCGTACGGGACCGCGGACCCTCTTGATCTTGGGAAATGAGGTCTCATCGACTTCTTCATTTCCGTAAAAGAGTTCTTCAATAAGTTTTTCGCCTTGCCGCAGCCCGGTAAATTGGATGGTCACCTGCTTCTCGCTTCGGCCTGAAAGTTTGATCAGAGTTCGCACGAGATCGAGAACCAGTAGCGGTTGTCCCATGTCGAGGACGAAGGTGTCCCCTTTCTCCCCGATGACCGACGCCTGCAAGACCAATGAAACGGCTTCACGAATGGTCATGAAGAATCGCTTGATCTGAGGATGCGTAACCGTGAGCGGCTCGTTATTTCGCAGTTGCTCTTGAAGGACTGGGATCACGCTTCCATTCGATCCCAGGACATTGCCGAAGCGAACCGATAAACAACGCATGCCGTTGGTAGGCCGATGGGCGATGTAAAGCTCTCCGAGGCGCTTGGTTGCTCCCATCACGCTGCAAGGATTTACGGCCTTATCGGAAGAGATGAGCACAAACCCATGGCATTGATATTCGCTGGCCATCTCCATAAGATTCATCAAACCGAAAATATTGTTCTGCACGGCGGCCGACGCATTCTCTTCCATCAGCGGAACGTGTTTATATGCGGCGGCGTGAAATATGATCTCTGGCCTGCTCTCCTGAAAAAGAGGCCCCATCTGCCTGCGATCTCCGACATCGGCAACATGACATCGTAAAGTGGTTTTAGCGGAGCGTTGCGAAAGTTCGCGATCGAGGTAGAACATTCCGGTCTCGTTCTGGTCAACACAGACTAGAACGCTTGGTTCGTGCTCAAGAATTTGGCGACAAAGTTCCGAGCCGATGGATCCAGCCGCGCCAGTTACCAGCACGGCACGGTGATAGATTGCCCTCCGGACAGATTCCAGATCGATGGCAACAGGGTCCCTCCCCAACAAGTCTTCCACATCTACATCGCGAAAATCGCTGATGCTTACCCTCTGCGCGATGACGTCGCGTAGAGCCGGTACAGTTCGGAACTTCACCGACGCACGCTCGCACACTTCCACGAAACGTTGCATCTGTTTGGAAGAGGCCGAGGGCACAGCAATCAGAACCTCATCCACAGGATAGGTGCGGACCAGTTCCGGAAGCTGATCGACGGTGCCGAGGATGGGAATGTCTTCGATTTTCAGACCCAACTTAGAGCGATCATCGTCAACGTATCCGATGGGAGCGTATTCGCTGCCCGGGCGAACGATCTCTCGAACCACGGTCTGCGCGCCGACTCCTGCCCCAATGAGAAGAACCTTCTTGGAAGCTGCCAGGTCCTGACGGACTGATTCCGCCAACACGCGAGATAAGATTCGCACCCCAATCAGAAGTCCCGCGGTTAGAAGCGGCTCCAGGACGTAGACCGTGCGCGGGAAAGTCGACAGGTTGATCGCATAACGGATAACCAAAATGAAAACCACGGAACCTGAAACCACGCACTTGGCAACATCCAGCGCGTCGCTCAACCCGGTATATCTCCACCACCCGTGGAGCAGGCCAAACCGGGAAATCATGATCATCCGAATCAAAACGAGCAGGCATGCTGTCGCAAACAGCACCCGCCGGTGAGGTAAAGTGAAATCAAATTTCAGGAACCACGCCAAAATGAGCGCGACAAAAATCAGCATGGCTTGAAACGCACCAACAAACCATGAGTTCTTGCGCAAAAGAGTTTGAGCGAGGTTGATGATTTTCATCCGGCTGAGTGGCACCGATTCAAAATGAGGAACATTGAAATAGTCTGAAAAAGGCTTATTCGATCAATGCAAGGGCAGTTCGCAGAAGGATTCGAAGGTCTGACCAGAAGGTGCGTTTCTGCTGATAGTCGAGCGAGAGTTTGAGCTTGGCCGGAAGAATTTCGCCTACGTATTGCTGCTCGATTCGGCTGGCGGAGAGAATCTGGTCTTCGTGACGGTAGGCCAGGGCTGCGGGATCGGTAATGCCCGGGCGATCTTGCAATATCACCGCATATTGAGGCCGGAACATTTGCACATAGCGATCGACTTCGGGGCGGGCACCCACTAACTGCATGTCACCGGTGAGAACGTTGAAGAACTGTGGAAGTTCGTCGAGCTTATATCGCCTAAGAAGACGCCCGATGCGCGTAAGACGAGGGTCCTCGGGAGCCGTGAGCGATCCATCGCGGTCGGCGCCCAAAACCATGCTGCGAAATTTGCAGACTCGAAAATGCCGGAAGTTTGTCCCGACTCGGTCGTGCCGATAAAACACCGGACCACCGTCGTCCAATTTGATCGCTGCCGCGATCACCGCAAACAAAGGTGACAGAATGAGTAATCCAACCGCAGCACACAACCCATCGAAGACGTGATGGAAGAGCCCCGTTCGCAGAGACGCAGCGCGGTACTGCTCCACTATTTCCGGCCTTTTAGACACTGACGACATCGGCAGGCCTTTCGGACGTTGCAGGTCTATGTTCTTCCAGAATGCTGGTGGTTGCGTTGATTACGTCTTCTACATCCTGGTCAGTCATTCGCGCAGACAGTGGCAGAGACACCATCCGTTGGAACTCTCGCAGCGCGATGGGAAACTGTTCGGGAGTGTAGCCATACTTTTCGCGATAGTAGCGGAGCAAGTGAACGGGGATAAAGTGCACCGAGCAGCCGATGTTCCGATCGTGCATTTCCCGGATAAATTGATCGCGCGTAATCGAGGTGCGGTCCAGGTTCAGACGTAAGACGTAGAGGTGCCATGCGTGCTGGACGTCACGTCGCTCTGTAGGCACCTCTACTTCCTCGCGGCATCCGAAAGCAGTCTGGTATCGCTTCACGATTGCAGAACGCCGGGCGTGAAACTGCGGCAGCTTTTTCAATTGATGCAGTCCGAGTGCGGCCTGGATGTCGGTCATGTTGTATTTGTAGCCGGGGCAGTCCACGTCGTACGTCCACGAGCCCTCGGAGCTATAACGATTCCACGCGTCCCGATTCATGCCGTGCAGACTCCACCGACGGGCCTGGTCCAGCAAGGCCTTGTGTCCGACGAGCATTCCTCCCTCGGCGGTGGTCAGGTTCTTTGTGGCATAAAACGAGAAGCAGGTGAGCACCGGCACACTGTCGGTGGCGGAAAGAGACCCGATGGGACGGCCCTTGTAGGCCGCCGGCAATGAGTGAGCGGCGTCCTCGATTACAGCCAAATGGTACTCAGCCGCGATCTTCAAGATGGCGTTTCGGTCGCAGGGATGCCCATACAGATGTACCGGCAGGACGGCTTTCACGCGAAGACCAAGATCCTTTTCGGCTCTCTCGATCTGCTGGCGAATGCCGTCCGGATTCAGATTCAAGGTGTCGGGCTCGACATCGCAAAGGATCGGGGTGGCGCCCACATGTTCGATCACGTGCACTGTGGAGCAGAATGTGAGCGGAGAAGTAATGACGGCGTCTCCCGCGCCGATTCCGAGCGCCAGCAGAGAAAGGTGCAAGGCAGCCGTACCGGAACTCACCGCGAGCGCATCGGGAGCCTGGACAAACTGCGCAAAGTCCTGCTCAAAACGCTTCACCTTGGGCCCGGTAGTAATCCAGTCCGAGCGCAGGGTATCGACGACCTCGTTGATTTCCTCTTCTCCAACTAACGGAGGAGAGAAGGGCAGGAATTTATCGCGCACGATAGAAAGGTCCTCCTCTTTCCTGGGGTCATGGGAAAGAAATATCTCGCAGTCAATAGGCTACGATCTTCTGATTGCGAAAAACCTTGATGATTCCCAGGAAGAATCCAACGTTTGCCAGGCAGAACGAAAACGGATAGCCGAACAGCCAGGCCCGCTTCTGATGTCTGGCCAGCCTCCAGCCGATGAATGCCGAAAGATAGAAGCCGACCTGCAGCCACCAGAGGGCAGAAGCTTGTCCGTGAAAAGCCAGTAGCGCATTGGAGAGAAGAATGATAGTGAGGAAAAATGGGGTCAACCAGCGCAGCAGCTTGTGCGAGACCAGCCCGAGAGCGGTTAGAGGAAACCGCAGAGGATTTAAGAGCGCAGGACGTGAAAGTGTGCCAGCCCAGTTCCGTGCAGTCATTCGAATTCGCGTCCGAAGCTCTCCTTCGATGCTGTGTGGCATTGTGTCGAAAACAATTGCCCTCCGGTCCTGCACAACGCGGTACCCTTGCAGGCGCACATCCAGTGGAATGATGCAGTCATCGCCATAGCAAGGGGGTAAGGGACGGAAGAGCTCGCGGCGAACCAGTAAGGCCTGGCCGCTGCCCGTGGCCAATATCCCGAGATCGGATTCGGTGGCGCGCAAGAAAAGTTCATAACACCAGTAAAAGCCTTGCCCTTTTTCAACCGCGTTCTCCGGATGGCCAAAAAAGACCGTCCCCGTGACCAGTCCCACCGCCGGATCGTCCAAATCATCCATCATGGTCTGCAGAACTCCGGGAGGTATTTCCGTGCTCGCATCGGTGAAGAGGAACATCTCCCCTCGGGCCTGGGCCGCGGCGAGGTTCTGCATGCCGCTTTTCCCCGCTCGACTCGCGCCCTCGAGTAAGCGGATCCGTGAGTCGCGAGCGGCAAACATATTGACAATGTCGGCAGTTCGGTCGTTGCTCGCATCCGACGCCACGATGATTTCCAGCTGGGCATGCGGGAGCAGTTCCTGGCAATTCCGCAGTTTTGCTGCGATGGTCTCCTGCTCGTTGTGGACGGCAATAATGACGGAAATAAACGGAATCTTCTCCCGACTGACAACACGGCCAATGCGCGATGGGAACAACGTCAGGAGTCGCAGAAATAACGGATAAAGAACCCATGTATAGAAGACGACCACCGCGCCGCAAACCAAGACTCTATGCGCCACGGCCGGACTCCAGATACTTGCCGAGCGCATAGTGAAGGCCTTCTCTCTGGAGCATGTATCCGCTCCGAGTCAGCATTCTCCCTGTAGTTTGGCTGTCGTTATGCGAGACCTTTAGCTCGGGGTCATGAATGACGTGCAGTCCGAGCCGCCAGCAGGTCTCAGCCACGCTGATCTCCTCCGCGTACAAGAAACATCCGTCATCCAGAAATCCTCCTTGTTCGAAGAACCTTCGGCTGAAAATGAAGAACGATCCGTGGGGTGCATAGATCGGACACTGTCCGCGACTTGATTGGCGCGCGTGCAGACGCTTTCGTCCCTTGCGGACAATAGGAGCCAGCCACTGGGTGAGCCACGCAATATAGTAGGTAGAAAGCAAAAAGCGATAGCGCAGCCTGCGCATTCGGCCTGGCCTATAAGGAATCATCGGGTTCGCGTCGAAGCCGGTTAACCGCGAGAGGATGGCAGGCGCCAGAACACCGACTGTTCGCGGATCGTGTGCAAGCAGCCTGTTTAGAAACCCCGAATCCTCGACGACGATGTCGTTATTGCAAACGATGACCCAGTCCAGTTTGCTGGGACCAGACAAGTGATGATCCAAAGCCCATTTCGCCGCTCCGAAATACCCACGATTTTTTTGAGAGGTCAGCAGTTCAACGTTGCTGAGCCCTGAGATAGCTTCTCGTATGCGCTCGGCCGAGTCGTCGCCAGAATTGTTGTCGACAATCACCAAATGACAACGGTTGAATTCCGCAAGCCGAGCTACGCTGGCCAAAAAGCGAAGCGTACATTCCACCTGCCGAAAATTAACGGTGACAATGAGCACTTTGGAGCTGTCACTCACAGAGCGGACGTCTCCGGAACATGAAAGGGTGGTATGCGAAGGACCAACGCGCGAGGCTTGGCGTAGGAAATAACAAGCGATGCCACCAGCCACGCCAGCGCGATGCCGTTAAAGCTGAATAAGGAGACTATGGGACTGAACAAGAATGTCGCGTAAAACGCGGACAGCCACAATAACGCGCTACGCGGCTTCTTAGAACTGGTGACGTAGATCCAGCTTCCCAATCCTCCGATACACGTGGCCACTAATACCGCGCCGAATACCGTGAAGTCTTCGATCAAACCTCGAAACAGGGAATAAACATTCGTCGACTCTGTACCCATAAGGTTGGACATTTCCAGGTATCTGCCGAGAACTCTTCTTTTGAGATGTAGCAGATCAAACTCGCCGGCAAATGTGCGGGATCCCCATTCTGCGCCTGAGACGTCAGCGTGTGCGTACCAGTTCGCGAAAGCTGCCGGCGACCCGAACATATAGTTGGAAAGGTGGCTCTCATGAGCATCGACAACAAAATCCTGAAGCCAGGGCGTGTCCCTCACTGCATCGACCGAGACGAACATCATGACGATGGAACCAGCGGCGAAGATCAGAAGAGCGAGCCGTCTAGGAGTAAACAGGGCTAACCGGCCGCGATCGCGAATGCATAGCGTCGCAACGAAGCCACCGATCCAGCAAGTTAATCCCAGAAGAGTGGGCGCTCGGGTGGCGGTGAGCAGACTGTAAAGAAGCGCGGGTAACAGAATCAGAACTGCGATCGTCCGGTCGAGGCGTTTTCGGCTGCAAGCGAACAATACGCCACCGAGCAAGCCCGCGGGGTGAAACCACATGATGAGCAGCCGGACGGACCAGGGTTCAAATGCGTCATCAAGCCTCAGCAGCGTCCATTTGGCGCCCACTTCCAGCACACCGATCCCGGTAAAGGGCAGGCCGAATTCCTCGAGGCTAAAAAACAGGAAGTAAATGCAACCCAGCAATGCGACTACAGCGCAAATGAGCGCATAGCGCCGGCAGGGAACGATCAGGGACTCAAAGGTGTCGGCCGAGCTGGTCAGCGTAAAGGCGAGCTTCTGGGGCAGAAGCTGATGAGTGACCAGTGCTCCAAGCTGCGTTGCAACGATCAGCGCGACCAGCATCCAAAGTCCGCGGCCCGGGATGGGGTAATCCACGACGAGCAGGGACGCTCCCGTGAAGAACGACCATACCAAACCGACAAAAGCAGCCGGGGCAAACCAGCTTCCACAGCGCAGTCGGGAGACACCGGTCACGATCAAGAGGATCGCATAGGCAAGCCACGGAGATCCGATGGTGTCGATCACGGAATTCTCATCAGGGTTCGATCGTTGGCATAAACCTGCGGAACGCGCAGAAACGGCTGATGCAAAGTGTGAATACTATGTAGAGGCACGCGGACAATACCAGGATGTAACTGGCCGCCTGGAATCCGAATCGTGGAATAAATTGGAAGCTGGCCGCGATGTTCAACACGACAACTGCCGCCATAGCGACGAGCATCGCACCCGTTCTCTGGGCGATCTCCAGAGGTTTGTGAAGAAGCAGCGCAAGCTGCCACAAGAAACCGCCCACCAGCAGCACTGGAAGCATTCGAGTGGCGATGGGATCGTCGAAGCCCAACACCAGTCTCGTAATGCGGTGCGCGGCGAACAGGACTCCTCCAAGTACCGTCACGAAGATGATCAACTGCGCCAGGACGGAATAGCGGATGATTCGGTGAGACTCGGCAAATCGACCTTCATTCCAGGCACGCATGATGCGCGGATGGGCAGCTTGGGTGAGAGGAAAAACGAGAAATGAGAACGACCGGACTGCAACCTCATAAAGGGACGCATAGGTACCGGCCGCGGTGTAGCTGGCGAATTTCTGGATCGTCCATCGATCAATTACTGGCAAAGCTTGGGAAAGGAGAAGCCAAAGGCCCACGGCCCAGCCGAATTGCCACAATTGCCGAATCGTCTGCCCGGTGGAGAGATCATCCGATCGGAGGGCTCTTTGAGGGCTTTCGCCAGTATCTCTGGCGTGGCCTCGTGACCGAGATCCGCGCAGGAATGCAATCGTATACGCTAAGGCCTGGCCTAAGAGAACGAATTCGAACTGCCTGCGGCCGGTGATGGCAACTAAGACAACTGGAATTACGAATCCGGCAGTCGAGCGAAGGATTTCGCGGCGTAATACGATCGCCGGTTGCAATCGCGCTTGAAATTTCGCAAGCGTGATGCTGTAAAGGACGAGCGAAAAACAGAATGCCAGCGAGGCAAGCGACGTGAGAAGCGAATAGTGCATCCCTGCCAGAACCGTCGCGAGTGCGAGCGATGTAACCAGGACGGTAGTAATCGTGGCTCTGGTCACGGCGCGATCAAATGCGAGCTTGGGTCCATGCGCATCGTCGGTTGCCGGATGAAAGCGCAGCACCCCTTGGGCGAGCCATCCAGAACTTGCACCTGCCACTGCCATCAGAATGGGGACGGTTACCGCGAATCGGCCATACTGGTCCAATCCGATCAAGCGAATGAAAACCGGGACTGAAATAAGTCCTATGAACCCGGGTGCAACTTTACTGCCAAAATAACTGAGCGAATCCCCTACGAGAGCGGAATGCACTAGCGCGGCGCAACGGTTCGTGAGCGAACCTCTTACCGATTCGACTCGTCCGATCGCGGTCGCGTTCGCCATCTCACTCACTCGCAAAATCTAGTCTGCCGCCACGGCGACAGTCGCCGGCTTCGCACCGCGATCGTTGCGGCTGTTCCGCCAGTTCACGCGGGGCAGCAAAAGTGCGGGATCTACACGGTCCCGATGTTGCAGGGCGATGTTTACTAATGAATCCAGCAGGGACTCGGAGAGCAAGTGCGGCTTCAGGCCAAGCTGGGCTAGCTTCGTGTGCTTGGCGTTGTAGTAGTGCTCCTCGGCTTCCACGCGAGGGTCGGGCAGGTGATCAATCACCACGTCCAGCCCGAGCCTCTTGCCGGCGGCATGCACCATCTCCGCAAGTTCAAGCACGGAGAACTGCTCGGTGAATTGATTGAAGACCCGAAACTCTCCCCGAGCAGCGGGATTCAAGCAAGCCAGTTCAATGCAGCGTACGGTGTCACGAATATCAAGGAATCCGCGGGTCTGACCGCCCTTGCCGTAGACAGTGATGGGGTGCTCAATCGCCGCCTGCACACAGAAGCGGTTGAGAGCGGTGCCGAAGACTTCGTCATAGTCAAAGCGGTTGACCAGGGCTTGATCGATGGCGGTCTCATCCGTGACCGTGCCGTAAACCACACCCTGGTTCAGATCGGTCGCGCGGAGGCCCCAGATCTTGCAGCAGAAATGGATATTATGGCTGTCGTGAACTTTCGACAGGTGATAAAAAGATCCGGGCTGCTTGGGAAAGGGCAACACATCTTCGCGTCCGTTGTGCTGGATGCGAATGTAGCCCTCTTCGATGTCGATGTTCGGAGTGCCATACTCCCCCATGGTCCCCAATTTGACCAAATGGCAGTCAGGCTCAAATTGCTTGATTGCAAACAGGACGTTCAGTGTGCCGACAACATTGTTCGTCTGACTGAAAATGGCGTGCTGGCGATCGATCATGGAGTATGGCGCCGATCGCTGCTCGGCAAAATGAACCACCCCCTCCGGCTCAAACTCCTGCATCACGCGAGCCAGAAATTCGTAGTCCAGAATATCGCCGACGTAACTCTCGATCTGCTTGCCCGTAAGGCGCTGCCAGGTTCGCAAACGTTCGGCTAAAGAACGAATCGGCGTCAAGGTCTCCGCGCCCAGTTCGTGATCCCAGGAACGGCGAACAAAGCTGTCGACGATCGCGACTTCATGCCCGCGTTTGGAAAGGTATAACGCAGTCGGCCAGCCACAGTACCCATCGCCCCCTAGAACAAGAATTCTCATTGTGCTCCTCGAGTTGGCAGAGTTGGATCGGTAAATCGGGATTGGATTACGGCGTTGGTCAGTAATGACTGAATCAAGTCCGCGGATTGCTCGAATTTCGCTTGAACCAGAGAATCTTGTCGCGCACTTGATGGAAGCGTGCTCCATTGCCAGACGCGAGCCCCAGGTCGGCTTTGATGGTTGCATACGTATCCATAACCAACTGTTTTCCCGGATGGCCGGAATCGATGCTCCGCCAGCTAGACATTGCCAGCAGCCAGACGGAGCCACTCATGATGGCGAAGAAAGTGCCCATGAACATAATCAACAGGCGTGGTGGAAAGGATTTTTTCTCGGGCGGTTTGGCAACATCCAAGACTTTAACGCTGGGAGTTTCCTTGGCTTCCTGCACTTTGGCCAGTTCACACTGCTGAGTCAGAAGGTCAAAGACAGTTTCCTGGATCCTGTTATTGCGATAAAGCTCAGCATAGGTAACGCCCAGCAAAGGCAACTTGCGAATCGAGGGATAAAGGGTCTGGCCTTCGACGGCTGCTGTCCCGGAGAGGTCGCCGCCGCCCATTTCCTGCAGTTTCTTTTGGAGTTCTTCAATGCGTGCGCGCGCGGCGTGAACACGGACGTTGGTGTCGGCATAAATTTGCCGTAGGCCTTCGAGTTCGGATTGTGTGGCGATCAGTTGCCCTTGCAGGATGGCGGCCGCTTCCACCATGGCTTTGCCCTGTTCCTTGATATCAATGGCAGTGTTCTTGCTGGCAAACTGGCTGAATTCTTTTGCCGAAACGTCCAGATCTTGCTTCACAGACTTCAGCCGGCCTTCGAGGAAGACGCGCTCGCGATGCGCCGCGGAAGTATTCAAGTCCGCCACCAGCCGGTCGAGTTCGGTCACATACGCCTGTGCGATGGCGGCGGCCCTTTGCGGATCATGATCGGTCACACGGATGCCGATGATTCCACTTTTGCGGTCTTCTGTGATTTCGGTATTCGATTCGAGCCGGCGCCGGGCGTTTAGCATGAGCCGCGCGCGATAGACGGATTTCAGATTGAATTGCTCGATGATGCGGTCTTCGACCGTTTGACTGCGAAGAATTCCGACGAACAGGGAACCCGACGTCTTAAGTCCCAGCATATCTCCCGCAAGCATGCCCAGGCTGCCTCCGGTGCGAGCCGTCATCGCAAGGATTGACATCAGGCCTGAACCAGAGTCGGTGTCGGGCGGCATGAGTTGCGTGCGCGATTCATAGCTGAACGGAATCGTGAAGGCGAGCAAGGTTGACAGGACAAGTCCATACGCTGCGAAGCGAAGCAGTGTGAAGCGCTCCTCGAGCAACAGGCGAAGACGAGCTATGGTGGTGGAGTCAGCTTCCAGGTTCTCGTATTCGGGGATGCGGGCGGGCTCAGTGAGGACTCTGGAGTCCACGATTTGTTGCTCCGATTTTGCGCGCATAGGTGTGCTTGGCATTGGGGAACGATCACTCTGATCGGACTAATTTGTTTGCGGGCAGATTCATTTCGCACGAACCTGTGGCCAGAAACTGAACTGGAGAGACGCCGTCACGTTAGACTGCCGGTTTGTTGCCAGGAGTGGGATCTGCCAGCGCTCGTACTGCAGAGTGCCCGAAAATCGAAATCCCGATTTTGTCAGGAAATCCGCGATTACGGCCGCGTCGTTTTGGGTGCCGCCCTGCGGAAGGAATTGGCGATCCAGCTTCCTGTGCCTGAGCTCGATCCCAATTTTCTTTGTGGCGCTGATCCAGTAGTTACTCCGGATAGCCTCGCCCTGCGCTGCGCGGCCGATCCAGGTGCCCATCAACTGGCCATCGTTGGTGTACCCGTTTACATATTGAAAATTGTGGTAAAAGCATCCGTTGCAAGTAGAAAAATCTACGGGACTGGTCGAGCCTCCTTCGACGCGCAAGTCTATGCGGTTGAGTTTCGGCAGTTTGCCAGCGTAGAGGCCACCCTGCCATACCGATTTGCCGGCGGTGTTAAGCGGGGAAACTTCGTCTTCACTGAAACCTTCTCCGTAAAGAGTCAGCCAGTTTCGCAATTTTGGAATGCGATAAGAAAAATCTACGACCGAACGGCCATCACCGAGAGGTTCTGCGAGACCGCTGCCTGGAGGTCCCGCGCTTACGTGCATCCCGAGAGCGCTTTTCAAAAAAGTTGTTGGGGTTAACGGATTGCCCGGCCCGCCGTAGAGGGTTGTCTTGGACATGCTGAACTCAAAGTTCGGAGTAAATTTGAAGCTGATCCTTCCGCCGCTGAGGTAGGGCTGCGGACTCAAGCTCTGGCCGTATTGCCCCTGCGCTAGCTGTCCGAGTTCTCCGTTATTGATGAATTGTTGTCCAGACAATTGCGCGAGAAAGAAGTCGAGCCGCAGGTCGCCGAGATAGCTGAAGATCCATGGCAATCGAAAAGGGCTGACGCGGTTGACGCGCAACATATTGAGCGGCGCGGCGTTGTCGGTAAAGGCCATCGTGCCGCCAGCGCTTGGCCCCCACCAGAGACTCTGCTTGCCGAAAGAGATCTGCCAGTTCGCGACGTTCATCCCGACGTAAGCGTCCAGAAGCCGGAAGCGACTCGTGGCAGCAATGGGCAACAAAGGTGCATTCTGGGGCAGATAATCCTCGGTGCTGATAAAGCTGAGAGCTGCCGCTGACGGTGCAGGACCGGACGGTGCGCGCTCATACTCTCCCCGCGCGTAGATCACAAATGGCCCTGCGACCGCCCATGCCGAAGTTCCGAGAGCAGTGCTGAATCCTTCCTGGAACGGCCTGCCATAGTTGTTCAAAACAGTCTGCCCAAAGTGATATCCGTCGGTTAGCGGCCTCCCGGAAATTGCGACCGCCTGTTGATAAACCGATTCCACCTGAGCATGTAGATTTTGTTCACCACCGAGAAGGCTGGATTCACCAGCGAACTCTTGCGACAGAGAGCCGAACAGTTCCTGCACTTCCGCTACACCTTCAATATCAGCTGTAAGCTCGGCGGCTTCGCTCAACAGACGGGCGCATTCAAGACGAGTCCATGGGCGAATTCCCAAACTGTCCGTTTTCAAATATCCCAGAGCCGCCATTCGTTCCATCGCGGGATAGATCCAACTGTCCAGCGGAACGTAGGGTGAGCCCATATAGGAAGGCGTGTGCATCTCTGGCTCACGAACTAATTCGTGAGGCGATAGCCATGATCCCCCGCCGGTTTCAGGATCATGTCTGTGACGATAGACACTCTGGGCAATCAAGAATCCCAGCGCGCTACCCACCAGCACATCCGAGGGAAAGTGCTGGCGCGAGCGGATTCTGGAGAAACTAACCGCCGAGGCCATGCCGTACGCGAACATCCTGGGGAGTGTTCCCGGATATTCGTGGGCGATCACGCCTGCGATCGACCAGGCGGCCGCGGCATGCTCGGACGGGAACGACGTACCGTTGCTGAAGAATTGCCCACTCCCATTTGCCTGGTAGGGACGCGCACGTTGCAGTGAATATTTGAGCGCCTCGGTGGCGATCAGGCTATTCAGAGCCGCTTCGCCAGCCAGAAATCCCGTCTCGCGCCAATGCGGGTTGTGTGCGGGATAACTGAACAGAAAGAGCCCGGCGCCGGCACCAACCAAGCTTGCAACTCCAGCGTCGGAAAAGGTCCTGTAGTGGCGGAGTGTTGCAGGATCCTGGGAAAGAGAAGCGCTGTACTGGCGATCGGTCGCGAACAATCCAGCCGCGATTCCGCCCAGCGGCACCAGCCAGGTCGCATCCGACAACCGGACTCGAGTTGGAGCAGTCCAGATACTCTTCTGGTCCTGGAAAAGATCGGCGATATGTTGCGAAAACCCGGATGCAGACTTGCCCGCGGAAATGGCATCAAACGCGCCTGAGTGTACGCGCGTCTCGGCAGGCGTCGGGTCCGCGATCGTGTTGGTGGTGGATGCAGTCATCGATTCGTGGTTGATGCCGCTCTGCTGCGCTTCGGCTACCAGGCAGGAAGCCGCAAGAACTGCCAGCGAGATGAAGCGCGTCGTCGGTTTCACCAGACTCCCGTAGCCCTGACTCCTGTCATGGATGGAGATAGCTGACAGTAAGGGCAACCGAGGAGGCCACCTGAGCAGCCTGCAGGAGCGCAACCCAATTGCGAGGAGCCATCTTGGGCGCTTTCTCCGGAACGACAATCGAGTCTCCCGGCTTCAGGACGGCGTTCAGGGGATCACCCGACCACAATCCCGAATTATTCTTCGCAGAGAGTACGGAGCCGTCAGCACGGATGACAAACACGGCGTTCTTGTCTGCGATCTGAGTCAAGCCGCCCGACTGGCTCAAGTACCACTTTGCACTTCGGCCCGGCAAATAGTTGACCGCCGTCGGATTGAAAACTTCGCCGCTCACGACGACGTAATTCGTTTTCTTGGGAATGATGATTATGTCCCCATCTCGCAGCGGAGTGTCATGGGGAGATCTAGCCAACTTTCGGATGTCGGCAGGAATGTGAATTACTACGCGTCCTACGGGTGCCGTTGCCTCCAGTTGATTCAGTACGGTCTCAGTCTGGGCGATAGCGTTGAGCTTGGCGGCTCGCTGGTCCGAGTCGCCTTCAGGCAGACCCTTCAAATAGCCCTGTTCCGCCTTGATGCGGGTCACCAACTCCGTGTGGGACCTCATTTCCAAATCGCGAACCTCTTTTCGGATGAGCACCGCGCCATAAGGAAATGCCTGGGAGGTGAATCCGTCACAACGCATCAGAACGGAACTCAACCGCTCCCCAGGCTCGATTCCATAGGTAGCGGGATGCTGAACCTCGCCTTTGATCGTGACTGAGGCGCCCAGGTCGTTCCATTGCGGAATTTGGCGGATGGCAAGAACGTCGCCATTATGGAGCGGCACGTCTTCATTGGCATCCCCGGATAGGGCCGCAGCAAGCTGCACTTGCAGGCGCTGACTCGAACTGTTGGCAGCTGAGAATCGTGTGAGGTCGGCGTTATCGGCGAAGGCGCTTCGTTTCAGCCCTCCCGCGACTCGGACCAGGTCGACGACTCGCATGTTGGAGGTAAGAGGATACCGACCGGGTTTCGCGACTTCACCGGTGACGTTCACGGTGGGGGCGTCGACCTTCTCGAATTTGCGATGGATGAGCAGACGGTCGCGCGGCTGAATGATGATGTTGTCCACGGGATTTCCGGCAAGCGCCTCGCGCAAATCGACGCTGAGAATTCGGAGGGTGCCATCTGCCTGAGTGCGGAACAACTGTGCCGAATCGAGCGCCGCGTCGGGAGTGATACCGCCGGCCAAATAGACTGCGTCGCGGAGATGAGCCTCACCGGTTGTTCGGTATTCCCCGGGAGATCGGACTTCGCCACCCACGGACACATCTGGAGGGCGCTCAAAGTCGTAGCGGCTGAAGATTCGCACAGTGTCTAGGCGATTCAGCGCCGGAGCCGAGGCCGGATTTGCGAGCGCGGCGGATATATCAAAGCTCTCGACGCTAGGGTGAAAGTCCGGTGCATTCAACCGAACAATTTCTGCATAGTGGGGAGCTGGCTCGGGGAGCAAGTCGGAATAGGAGGAGATCAGGTCCGTCACCTTCATTCCCGGCTTGAAGGAGTAGCGTCCCGGTCGAAGCACGTGTCCTTGCAGGTAGATAGCGTCTTGGTTGTAAGCAGCGATTGGAAAGATATGGATCTGGTCGCCATCGCGGACTTTGAACGCTTGCAGCTGCTTGTCGACCTCTTCGTGCGCAGTATCGGACGTCAGGTCCAGAGTTAGCATTGTGCGCTTTTCGTGGGCTTCAACTCGTTGAACCTGAATGTGTCGGAGCGCCGCGGTGGGAAGGATTCCTCCCGCTAGTGCCAGCACGTCGGTCAGCGAATTTTCATCCAGGAGTTCATACACGCCGGGGCGGCGCACCATGCCCTCCACAGTCACCTGCGAGCCCAGAGGAGGGACGAGTAACGTGTCGCCATCCTCCAATCGCTTGAGATCGGCGCGCACGCCATGCAGCAGCAAGTCGTAGGCGTCCACTTGTTGGACCAGTCGCTGGCCGCGTGAATGTTTAAGAGCGCGCAAGGATCCACGGGCAGTAACGCCTCCGGCCGCAAATAGCGCATTTAACGGTGTCGAAAGAGAGCTGATGTCATAGGCGCCAGGCTCGGCAACATCGCCGACTACGTATACACGGATTGTTCTTACCCGCGAAAGCGAGACGTCCGCGGATACTTCTCTGAAGACGGTGCGCAGTGCATGCTGAACTTCCAACTGAATCTCACCGAGATTCTTGCCGCTTACCAGCAGAGGCCCGGTTTCCGGCAGCGAGACACGCCCCTCCCGATCCACCAGGCGTACCAGTCTCTGGGAAACACTCCCCCACAGGTCAATGGACAGAGTATCGCCCGTTCCGACGACGTAGTCCGGTCCGACTGGAAGATCCATGGGAATCACGTCCGGCTGACTCTCGGAATTCCGGAATACGTCAAGGCCGAAGCGCTCGGCGGGGCGCTGCGAAACCGCGGCTTGTACGTACATGTCATATAGCGAAGGAACATCGGCGTAGGGGTTTGGCGGGCGTACCATCTTTACGGGTGTGATGTCCTCCTCAAGCTGAGCCGGCTTTGGCCGCCTCCATTCTGGGGACGACAGCTTCGCAATATCGCTTCGCGGGAAAATGTCGCGCGTGCTGGACCTGTCAGTGGAAAGGTTGTTTAGCGAGGAGAGCGGGTTAGCTGTGCCGAAAAGGTCACGAGCCTGGGACATTGAAGCGGTATCAAGGCCGGATTGAAACACCTTGGATGCTAATTGGAGGTCGGAAGAGCCGCCAGTTAGCAGCCCGGACTGTCCTGAGAGGTCGGTTTGCAGGGTGCGAGGCGGAGAAAAGGGAAGAGGCGTGCTCGGCAAGATACTCGGTCCGTTGTCAGGAATGGGTGCCTCGTTTCGTACTGGAGAAGTTGGACGCACTCTGCGAGGGCCGGCTCTCTCACAATCTCCATCTTGCTGCGGATCACAGGCATTCTTGCGCTCGGCGTCGTTCTCGTTTTGTTCGTGTTTGGCAAGCTGGAGCGCCTCGGCGTCTTCTTGCGCTTCAATCTGAACGAGACGCCGGGCGCGCTCTTTCAGGACCAAATCTTCCTCTTTCGCAAAGCTCGACTCCGGATTCGGCGAAGGCATCAAATATCCGTACCGTTGCAGCAGGCGAGTAGCGACCGAGCGGAACTTTATGTCCTGGTCGAGGCGGTCGAATATCGCTTGCTCAGATAGATTTCCCTCCTGTACTACCTGTCCGCTATCACTGGCTTCTTTCGCGATCCATCGCTTTAACTCGACAAGCAGCCCGGCGTCTCTCACCAGGATTTCCCGGATCTGAATCGAGGAAGCGGCTACGAGATCAAAATTGTCCTTCGCAAGATCGGACAGGGTGCTGCTCTCACCTCTTGCATAAGAATCCTTCTGCACGCGAGAGCTGTCCTTCAATTGGCCATACATTAACGGGGTCAGTGTCAGGAAAGCGAAGCAGGCAACGACTTTCCGGAGCGGAGTTTTTAGAAAGTAAATCGTATCCGTTAACATAGTTTTCCTCTATCTGCTCTCAACAGGAACGGCCAGAAACGTCGCCCGGCTCAGGAAATGAACTCCAGATCGCCGTCGTCTACTTCGACAGCCACCGAGCGCATGATTAAATGAATCGACACGACAATGCGGCAGCGGTCCTTGGTGCGCAGGATGATGCCTTCCAGTCCTTTCAGAGGACCACTGCGCACTCGGACGCGGCGCCCGACGCTTACATAGGGGTGCGGTTCAATGCTTCCCGAGCGGGAAAGATGGTTCCGCAGGTTTTCGATCTCCTCATCCGGCAAAGGAGCGGGCTGCCCGTTAAAAGCCACCAGTCGCACCGCGCCAAAAAGTTCCAGGACTCGAAGCCGATTCTGCAGCTCCATGCGCACGAAAACGTAGCCGGGAAACAAAACTAAGGCGAGCTCTTTGCGCCGGTCCTTCCAGCGACGTACGGATCGGTAAAGAGGCAAGAAGCAAGCAATGCCTTGCCGACTGATCTGATCAGCGACAAGCTTTTCGTGCCGCGGAGCAGTGTAAAGCGCGTACCAATGTGCCCCGCTCGGTTCTGGCAGCGGCCCGACTGGTACGTTTGCGGTGGTCGTTGCAAGTGTGCCCATGGACATCCTCGACTGATGCTGCCGGATGCAGCTTCGCCCCCTCACTTACAGGGTGCTGTGAGCTAAACCCTTGATGTTCTAGTTACAAATGCAAACGTGGCAGTCGTCAGTTCCTGTGCCAGCCCGAATCGGAGGCAGGTCAATCCGACGACGGACGTCCCCGCGAAGCAGTCAGGACCGCCGAGCTCGTCATCGCTACGTGTGATGCACGAACTTTGTGCGCGGAAAACATCGACAAATTCCTGGTTGACTTCGCGAGAGAATTAAACTCTGCGGCTGCTGCGGAATTGTCTGGGAAATGTAAATAAACTGTCATAAAAAGCGATGCGTGCGCTCGCGGAACAGTGCCGTGGTCGAAGAAGTGTGCAGAGCTGGGATGTGCCCGAGGAACAGCCGGCTATGCGAAGGAACATTTACAACTTGTTGACAGGATCATGACAAATGGTCGGCTCTCTTTGACGAGCATTGTGTGATTTTGCTCGATGGGCAATGTGTGATCCGGCATGGTGCAGATTCAAAGCAATCTGAATACTGATAGAGGTTCTCGAGATTTTCTGCGCAAGGCCGCGGTAACGGCGCTGTGTGAGCATTACACGTTCGCTGGAGCTGTCTGCAGCTTGTCGACGAATTGTAAACAAGTGCTCGAGGCGGCGCGTGCGAGCTTCTTGTCCGTTGAGCAGTTGTCGGGGCCAGTCGATTTTTCGATGCGTTTTTGGGTGGATGATGCTGAACGGCCACAAGCTCCGTGGCCCGCCCCGTACGTGCGTGGGCTTGATCACTTAATCTTTGCAGGATTCGATGAGAGAAGTTCAATGCTTGTTGATCTTCGTAGCCGCCGAGTGATTGGCCGATTTTCCGCAGCGATGGCAAGCGACGGCGCGCACTGGAGAAGCGTCATCTTTCCGATTCTGCTGTCCATACTGGCTGGCTCCATCGGAATAGTAGAACTTCATGCCTCTTGCATCGCCCGGGATCACCGAGGTCTGCTTCTAATGGGTCCATCTTGTTCCGGCAAGTCGACATTGGCCTTGGCGTTAACCGAGGCTGGATTCAGATTGCTTTCCGATGACCGGATTTTCTGTTCGCTAAAGCAGGGCCAGCTGCTGGCTTACGGACTGCCCAGGCCGCTCAAACTGAGGCGCGAGGCCGCGTGCTGGTTCGAGCAGTTACGAGATCAAGAACCAATGGTCCTTCAAGACGGAGAGCGCGTTTTTTATTGCGAGCCCAATCAACGTCTCGGGCAGCCACTGCCCCAGACTTGTGAACCGCAGGCTCTGGTGGTTCTGGAGCAAAAGCCAAACCCCGGCTTCAGAATGACCCGAATGCGGCGTAGCGATGTAAAATCTCGCATCGAAGCTGACCTGCTGGCGGAGGCCCCTGAGGACGTCGAAAAGCAAGATCACATTATTAACAGTCTGCTGGGCCTGCCGTGCTGGCACTTGGAGTATGGCGGCCGTCCGCAGGTGATCGCAGAACAAATTACTAAATCATTTTTCGATCATGATGGGGTTGATAGTTCCAAATCCCGGATGCCGGGCAGGACGATATAGAGACTGTCGCCAAATACGTGCCTGAGGGTGAAACAAAGCCCCAGTCTGAATTGTTTCAGGAAGCCGTACTTACCCACGCGCGCCCCGACCTGGTTCGCAGATTTACGTCCACCCCACATGCCGCAGAACTGCGGCTGATGCAAAGAAC
>DASTCU010000263.1:0-65976 GCA_035710825.1 Candidatus Sulfotelmatobacter sp. | reverse complement strand
TGAATCTTCCGGCGTCCGGTTCCCGGCTTCCGGCTTCTGAAAACGGTTCAACGGTCGAGCCCTTCCTTCCTTTTGCGCAAGGGGGCTTCCGCACGGCTTCCGGGAAGGCGGAACTCTATTCAGAGGCTTTGAAAGCACAGGGGCTTGATCCGGTGGCGGAGTTCACGCCGCCTTCGGAGTCGCGCCACGGAATGAAGAACCGTACGCTGCCGTTGGAGTTGCTGGCGCGCAAAGCGGACAATTTCCTCAATACGACATTTTCCAATGTACCTTCGGTACAGGAGATGGAGGAGCCGGGTCTGTTGGAAATCTGTCAGGCGGATGCGGGTGCGCGCGGCATTCGTAATGGGGACCGAGTGCGCGTCTTCAACCAACGCGGAGATATTCAGCTCGAAGCTCGAGTGGACGGTAAAGTGCAGCCCGGCGTGGTCTCCGCCAGGTTAAATTGGGCAAAGATGACGCCTGGATTTCAGAGCATCAATGCTTTGACCTCAGAAAAACTTACTGACATGGGCAACTCGGCCACGTTTTATTCCGTCTTGGTTGAGGTAGAGAAGATCAATGGCGAGTGATCAGGGTCTGTGAGGGCGACATCCGGTGCGCGGATTTCGTCGCTGTATTCGAAGCTAGCCACTGCCAGCGACCGAAAGATTCGAATTGCGAGTCGCAGCTTGGACGCTATCGCTTGCTCTACCGTATAATTGCAGTTTTCTTACATCCCAGAGGCTGAGGTCGTAGCGATTCCTTTTCGCTTTCATTCGGAGAACCTTGTTGTGCCCAAAGGCGCCTGCGTTCCCGGAGCCGCGGTAGTGCCATCTCGTTCATTTCAACGGTTTTGGTTGAGGATGGCGTACCGCGCCCGAGGTTTCTGCATGGTGCTGGCCGCCCTTTTTGTGGTGGGGACAGCAAACCTTGCCTGGGCGCAGAGTGATGTGATCTCAGAAATCACCGTCACGGGAAACCGCCGCATTCCTGTCGACACGATCAAGTCGCGCATCTTCAGCAAGGCGGGAGACGTCTACGACGCCGCCGCCCTGGAACGGGATTTCAACTCGCTGTGGAACACGGGGTATTTCGAGGACATCAAGTTCCTGCGCGAGCAGACGCCGAAGGGCTGGCGAATCATCGTGCAGGTGAAAGAGAAGCCCACGATACGCACAATCGATTATGTGGGCGCTAGCTCTGTTTCCAATAGTGACATCCTCGATCGCTTCAAGCAGGACAAGGTCGGCCTGGTGGTAGAGAGCCAATACGATCCCACGCGGATCAAGAAGGCGGAAGTCTCGATCAAACAACTGCTGTCCGAGCACGGCCGGCAGTTTGCCACGATTCGGACAGAGGTCAGGCAGATTCCTCCTGCCGCGGTGGGCATTACGTTTGTGGTCAAAGAAGGTCCGAAAGTCAAAGTCGGCAAGATCAAGTTCGAGGGAAACAGTAACATCAAGACCCGCGTCCTGCGAGCTGCGATGAAGAACCTGAAGCCGATTGGCATTCCGCACTCGATTTTCCTGGAAAACCTGTTCGCCAAAACCTACGACGCGACCAAACTGGAAGAAGACACGGAACGCGTCCGGGCTGAATACCAGAACCGCGGATACTTCAAGGTAGTGGTGAACGATCCGAAGACGGAAATCCACGATACGGGGCATAAAGGCTTCCACATTCCGCTGTTGCAGTCGGGGCCGGGCAAAGCGGTTGACATCACAATGCCCATCGAGGAAGGCGACAAGTACCGGTTGGGGAAGATCACGTTCAAGAACAACAAAGCGATCTCGAATGCCGCGTTCCTGCGCTCTCTGTTTCCGCTGAAGGATGGCGACATTTTCAGCCGCGAAAAAATTGCCAAAGGAATCGAAAACCTGCGCAAAGCCTACGGCGAGGGCGGCTACATCAATTTCACGTCGGTTCCCAATACTACGTTTGACGATGAAAAGAAGCTGGCCAACCTTGAGATCGATGTGGACGAGGGCAAACGGTTCTACGTGCGGCGCATCGAATTCCAGGGCAACACCACGACGCGTGACAAGGTGATCCGCCGCGAACTGGCGCTGGAAGAAGGCGGCATCTACAACTCGCGCCTGTGGGAACTGAGCCTGATGCGGTTGAACCAGCTTGCCTATTTCGATCAGCTTAAGCCCGAAGATCCCAACGTCACCGATAAGAAACTGGACGAGAAGAACGGCCAGGTCGACCTCACGCTGCACGTGCACGAGAAGGGCAAGAACAGCATCGGCTTGAACGGCGGCGTGAGCGGGTTGGAGGGAGCGTTCATCGGCTTGAACTATTCCACCAATAACTTCCTGGGACTGGGCGAGACCCTGCAAGTGCAGATCAGCCTGGGAAATCTGGCGCGCAGTGTGATGTTTGGCTTCACGCAGCCGTACATGTTTGACCGGCCATTGCAATTCGGGTTCACGGTGTTTGGCAATAAGATCAGCTTCGATCAGGCGCGACAGCTTTCGATATTCAGCGGGCAGAGCCTGAATTTGTCGCCTGCGCTGCTGCAGAACCTGCAAAACTATTCGCAGTCGAGCGTGGGTTTCACGACCTCGCTGAGTTATCCGCTGCGGCGGTCATTCAAGCGGGTTGGCATGACGTATTCGCTGGACCGATCAACGTTAATTCCGCTCAGCACGGCGTCGAAGACACTGTTCGATTTCATCGCCTTCCGCGGAATTTCCGGGCCGAATGCGGTGAACGGAATCATTACCAGTAAAATCTTCCCCAACTTCTCGTTCAATACCCTGGATAGCGGATACTCTCCGCACAGCGGCAAACAACTGACGCTGGGGGCGGAGTTTGCCGGTCTTGGGGGCACGGTTCGGTCGATTCGGCCGGTGGTTCAATACAAGCAGTTCATTCCCGTGCAGAACCGCCGCAATGCGATTGGGTACAGCGCCAATGCGATGTTCATCAGCGGTTTCGGAGGGCTGGTGGCGCCGCCGTTCCAGCGTTTCTACATGGGAGGCGAGAACGATATTCGCGGCTTCGATATCCGCTCGGTCTCGCCGGTGGCGTTCCTGCCAAGCTCGAATGTGATCACGCTGACCAATCCGGATGGAACTCCGGTTCCAAAGAATCCGGCGAATCCGCGGCTCGGCAACTGGACTGTGCCCATTCCGGTCGATCAGATCGTGTTTCCGGGCGGCGACCTGAGTGCGTGGACGAACCTGGAATACCGCTACACCATAGCCGGTCCGGTGGTGCTGGCTCCTTTCGTGGATACCGGCATCGATGCGATCACACGTCCGTCGCAGTTGCAGATCGCTACCCAGCAATACGATCAGGTGATCAGCACGCCCTTCGGATGTCCTGCGCTCGACGCGGGTTATAACTGCACCGGAGGAGGCGTATTGAACCCGGCGCCCTCGAAATTTCTGCAGGTATTATCTTCGACCAACTGGAAGCCGCGCATCTCGACGGGGCTGGAATTGCAGATGTTCCTGCCGGTCATCAATGCGCCGTTCCGGATTTACTGGGCCTATAATCCCTTGCGTCTGGATTCGCCGGCGACCCCGCCAATCCCGATCACGCGCGCCATGTTCCCGGCTGGGGCGGCGGGAGACTATACGTATAAACAGGCGGTGAACATTTATGCGCCCAGTTTCCTGCTGAGGGAACCGCGGAAAACGTTCCGGTTCACGGTGGCAACGACGTTCTAAGCGGTTTGACGGGCTAAATTGGGGTGACTATAATGCTACTGATCCACACCATAGAGTGTGCATTGAGGAGTGGACGGCACGCCTGTATGCCCGGCGTGCGAGGCTGGCAATCAAGTGCGCCTTTTCCGATGGCGGCCGCTACCGCAGCGGACCTCATTCAGTGCGGCCCAGCGTTGACTGAAGAAGCGATCTGAGAGCGAAATTTCGGCAGTTCATTCCCGGAACTATGTTCCAAGGAGTTCAATCGATCCAATGAAAAGCAAGTTTGTGCGTGTTCTTCTGGCGATTGCGGTGACCTTGACCTTATCCGCATTAGCCCAAACTGGCAGTGCTGCCACCCCGTCGAGTCCCGGTGCCACGCCTGCGAATCCACCTGCCGCAGCACCTGCGACTCCTTCCTCGTCACAGCCTTCGACTGTCGCGCTGACGGGTACCAAGGTCGGCGCTATCAACATCGAAGGGGCGATCTTTGGAAGCAATGAAGGCCGAAAAGAAGTCGAGGTCCTGCAGAAGAAGTTCGAACCCAAACAGAACGAGCTCAAGAGTCAGAATGACGAACTCGAATCCCTGAAGAAGCAGCTCGACACGCAGGGACCCAAGCTGAACGAAGATGCTGCGGCCAACCTGAAGAAGCAAATTGAGAGTAAGCAGAAGCTTTTTGATCGGGCGGTGCAGGACGCTCAGGAAGAGTATGGCAGCCAGCAGCAGGACATCGCGAGCAAGGTTCTGCAGAAGATGGCTCCCATGATCGTGCAGTACGCGAAGGAGAACGGCTTTGGCATGATCGTGGATACGTCCAAGCCTTGGCCGCAGAGCCCAATCCTGGTAGCAGGTGAGGGCGTGGATATAACCAAGCAAGTGGTTGATCTCTACAACGCCCAGTCTGGCGTACCTGCGCCTACGGCTTCGGGAGCAAGCAAGCCTGCTCCGAGATCCCCCTCCAGCACGACGCCTAAGGCGACCACGCCCAAGGCGAGCGAGACTCCCAAACAGTAAACGGGACACCTTGAGTGTCCGCAAAGTTCCAGCAGGCCGCGTGAAAACGCGGCCTTTTTTTCTTTCGAGCAAAGCGCTTGCTGTCTGCTGCGTGGTGTCCATAAAAGCAAACAGATTCCACGCAGGAGGAAGCCATGTTTGCCGAGAGCATGTTGGAGACTTCATGGGGCTATCTCGCGCGCCGTAGTTGGATGACGCTGACTTCGTTTGGATTGCAGGCAGTTGTGGCTGGACTGCTGCTGATGATTCCGTTGCTGCAGACTGTGGGGTTGCCGGCGGTGCACACTGTTTCGACACCGGTGACCATGGGAAGGCCTGATCCAGGACCTATGCCCCATCCCGAAGGACAACGTGCTCGGGGCGTTCAAATTATTCCCTTCGCGGGAAGGATTATGGCCCCGGGCAGAGTGCCGACCGGGATTCCCAAAGGCGGCGAGAATGACACACCCGCGCTTGGAGGAGGCGGCGATCGAATCGGCGACGGTGTTTTTCCGATCGGCGCCCCCGCTGGCCTTCCTTTGCCGATTAGCGGGACCAACCCCGTTATGCCCGCACGTCCGGCTCCGAGTATTCGGACCTTTCGCAAGTCGACGATCCTCGAAGGAAGCTTGGTTCGGCGAGTACAGCCGATTTATCCGCCGCTGGCGAGGATGGCGCGGATTCAGGGCCCGGTGGTCGTGGCCGCGATCATTAGCAAAGCGGGCGCAATGGAGCATGTCCAGGCGATTTCGGGACATCCGGTGCTGATTCCGGCGGCTGTGGAAGCGGTGAGCCAGTGGCGCTACAGGCCATACATTCTGAACGGTGAGGCGATCGAAGTGGAGACGCAGATTACGGTGAACTTCCTGTTGGGGCCGAATTAAAAGACGGGCCACGGATCGTTCTGCAACTCCGCAGCGGGGGCGGGACGCCCCCGCCACAGCCGGCGAGACGCCGGCGCTACGGACGCTGGAGGCTGGGAGTAGCCCCTGGGTAACGTGAGGGTGCGGGCTGGTGCCGATATAATCGCGAGAGTGGCAACTACTGCAGAAATCCTGAGCCGCGTGGCAACGCGTCCCACCTGGGCTGATGTTTCACTCGCTACTTTGCGGCAAAACTTTCGCACCGTGCAAAAGCATGTGGGTGCCGGCGTCACCGTATGCGCCGTGGTGAAGGCGGATGCGTATGGCCATGGCGCGGTGGAGTGCTCACGGGCGCTCGAGGCCGAGGGAGCACGATGGCTGGGCGTGACTTCGCTGGATGAGGCCATTCCGCTGCGCGAAGCGGGCGTGCGCGCGAACATCTTGCTGATGACAGGTTTCTGGCGTGGGGAAGAGACGGAAATTGTTCGGCTGCATCTGACGCCGACGGTGTGGGAGTTATGGCACATCGAATCGCTGGAGACGGCGGCAGCCGGCTTGGGAGCGGCTCGGCATCCCGTCCATTTGAAAGTGGACAGCGGGATGGGACGCCTGGGCGCCGCGGCGGATCAAATTCCTGCCCTGCTCGCTGCCTTGAAGGCGGCCAAACATCTCACGCTGGAAGGACTGTCAACGCACCTCGCGTCCTCGGAAATCATGGACGCGCCTTCGGTGGGCGAGCAGCAGCGCAGCTTCGATTCCGCGCAGCGCATGGTACGCGAAGCCGGCATGGAGCCGGCATTCGTGCATGTGGCCAACACCGGCGCTGTTATTTCGCGGCGGGAGACCTGGAATACCATGGTGCGTCCGGGTATCGCTCTTTACGGGTATTATCTGCCGTTTCAGCGAGCGGGACGGGAGGTCAGCGGGCGTACCTTGCGTCTGCCGGTGAAGCCGATTTTGACGTGGAAGACACGCATCTTGTCGTTGCGTGATTTTGGAGCGAATCAGCCGCTCGGCTATGGTGGGACTTACGTAACGAAGGCTCCAGCGCACGTGGCGGTTTTGCCCGTCGGTTACGCGGACGGATACAATCGACAGCTTTCGAATCGCGGCCGCGTGATTGTGCGGGACCACTACGCGCCGATTGTGGGCCGCATCTCGATGGATTTGACTCTGGTGGACGTGACCGGCATTCCCGGCGTGGCAGTAGGAGATGAAGTGATTCTGCTGGGGGCGAGTGACGGGCTTAGCGTCGATGCGCTGGAACACGCGGAGTTGGCGAACAGCACTCCGTACGAGATTCTCTGTAATATTTCGAAGCGGGTGCCGCGAAGGTATCCGAGCTAGCCTTTCAAGCCCGGCGCTCCTGGGCTTCCATGTACTTGCGCAAGACAGCATTGATTGTGGTCTGATAACCTCTGCCCTGTTTGCGAAAGAACGTCAGCACATCAGGATCCAGCCGGAGCGTAACCTGCCGCTTGGGTCCCGGCCAAAAAACGGCTTTGGAGAAGAAGTCAGGACCGAGTTCCGGCGAGTCGGAAAAATCAATATCCTCGTCACGAAGAGCGTCAATTCGCTTCCAATCGGTCATTGATCGCTTTTTCGAATTCTTTGCTCTCACGCCTTGTTGCCTTTCTTAAGGAGATAATGCGAATGAGCTCCGGTTCGCGTTCAGAGAACACCACCTTCACGGTGCAGCCTCGAATAAAGCCAAGCCCTACCCATCGACTCTCGCCGTAATCATCGCGTACGTCGGGAGAGACGAGTAAGATGCCGCCGAACATCTCCTCCGCATCGGTAAAATCCAAACCGTGTTTCTGGATGTTCGCACGTCTCTTAGTTTCATCCCATTCAAATCTCATTGTAGCTCCAAATGTAGCTACATATCACCCTCATCTTTAACTTTTATGCTCTTGAGACTGGGAATCATTCGGTGACGGATGTCACCAGAAACACAAATTCTTTGTGGAATTCCCAAAACAGCTCAGCGGCTAAATGCTGGTTGCCAGCTGCGAATTGCTGCCGTTGGCTGCATGCCCTCAAAATGAGTCCATTCCGCTTGTTACACTAGAGGATTGACCATGAGCTCCCGCTACGCACAATGGATGTATGACTGGGAACACCGGCTGACGTCGGTGGACAACAACCGCGTGGTGCGTCCGCTGGAATGGGGGGCGGAATGGGCGCGGGACTGGCCTTGCCGCAATGGCTGCCCACCCGGCCAGTTACCCGAAAATCCTGAGAAGTTCTTCTTGGACTACAACCGGCGCATTGTGGCGGCGAGCGACGAATTCTATTCCTACTTGCGTCCTCATGACTTTCGGCTGGAGACGCGGGAGGTGCAGGTATTCTCCACGCGGGAAGTGCCCGATCCCAGGCTCGAAGCCAAGGTGAAGGGGACGTTCGCGGAATTTCTGCGATTCACGTCACCAGTGAAGACTCCGTACGCCGAGAATAATCTGGTGAATGCGCGATGGTTCCCGGCGCGAGGGCGGCGGGCCGTGGTGCTGCTGCCGCACTGGAACTCCGATGCCATCTCGTACGTCCAGCTTTGTCGGATATTCAACATGCTGGGAGTTGCCGTGCTGCGGCTGAGCATGCCATATCACGATATCCGCATGCCGGCGGAAATCGGCCGCGCAGATTACGCGGTGTCGGCCAACATCGGGCGCACATTGGATGCGGTGCGGCAGGGGGTCGTCGATATTCGTTGCTGCCTCGACTGGCTCGAGGAGCAAGGTTATAGCAATCTGGGGATCGTGGGCACGAGCCTAGGATCGTGCTATGCGTTCATCGCAGCGGCGCATGACCCGCGCGTCCGTGTGGCCGCGTTTAATCATGCGTCCACTTACTTTGCAGATGTGGTGTGGCATGGGCAATCCACGCGGCACATCCGGCAGGGGATCGAGCAGGCGATCGATTTAGAGGAACTGCGGAAGGCGTGGCTGGCGATCAGCCCGATGTCGTACTTCGAGCAATATTCGCGGTGGCCGAAGAAGTCGCTGATTGTTTATGCCAAGTACGATCTGACGTTCTTGCCGGAATTTTCGCAGCAGGTGGTGGATGAATTTGTGCGACACGGGCTCGACCACAAGGTTGCCGTGCTGCCTTGCGGGCATTACACCACTGGAGAGACGCCCTACAAATATATGGACGGGTGGCATCTGGCGTCGTTCCTGCGGACGGCGTTTTGAAAGGAAGCAATCAGCACTCAGCATTCGGCATTCAGCCCTCCGCGATCGGAAATGCGCTGGCTGAATGCTGAGTGCTGACTGCTCACGTCACGGTTAGAATGATTGAATGCCGCCTGTTCGCCATGTCAACGTCGACGGGATCGTGGAGTCCCGGCGCGGCAATTTTCTGATCAGCACAGACGGGGCGTTGCTCGATCTGGAAGTGATCCACGAATTTCTTACGAACTGCTATTGGGCGAAGGGGATTCCCCGAGAGCTCGTCGCGCGATCAATCGAGCATTCGCTGTGTTTTGGGATTTATGATGATACGGGGGAAAAATCCCCACTTCTCCCAAAAGCAGGGAGAAGTGGGGCACCCACGCAGGTTGGATTTGCCCGGGTGGTCAGCGATTTTGCGACTGTCGCGTATCTTGGCGATGTGTTTGTGCTGGAATCGCATCGTAGGCGCGGGCTGGGCAAGTGGTTAATGGAATGCATCATGCAGCATCCGGCACTCCAGGGGCTGAGACGGTGGATTCTGCTGACCCGCGATGCGCACGGGCTTTATACGCAATTTGGATTTACGCCGTTGAAGTCGGCCGAGAGATATATGGAACTGCACCGGCCTGACGTATACGAGATCGGGAAAACAAAATGAAAACTTCCGCAATGTACCGTCCGCTGTACGAAAACGATCCGCAGATTGCCGCCGCTATTGACAACGAGACTCGCCGCCAGCATGAAGGGCTCGAACTGATTGCTTCGGAGAATTTTGTCAGCGAGGCCGTGCTGGAAGCGGCCGGGTCGGTGTTTACAAACAAGTATGCCGAGGGATATCCCGGAAAGCGTTATTACGGCGGCTGCGAGTTTACCGATGTCGTGGAGAATCTGGCGCGCGATCGGGCGAAGCAATTATTTGGCGCGGAGCATGCAAACGTCCAGCCACATGCCGGATCGCAGGCCAACATGGAAGCCTATGCGGCCGTGCTGCAGCCCGGAGACACGATCCTGGGGTTGAACCTGGCGCACGGCGGGCATCTCACGCACGGCCATCATCTGAATTTTTCGGGTAAGACTTACAAGATTATTCCTTACGGCGTCACCAAGGAATCGGAAACCATCGACTACGACGAGTTGGAGAGACTCGCCGAAAAAGAGCGGCCGAAGCTGATTATTGGCGGGGGCAGCGCGTATCCCCGAGTCATCGATTTTGCCCGCATGCGCCAGATTGCCGATAAAGTTGGGGCCCTCTACCTGGTGGATATGGCCCATTTCGCGGGACTGGTAGCGGGGGGTGCGCATCCTTCGCCGGTGCCGTACGCGCACATCGTGACTTCGACCACGCACAAGACGCTGCGCGGGCCGCGGTCGGGAATGATCCTTTCCAAAGCGGAATTCGCGCAGGCAATCGACAAGGTCGTATTTCCGGGAATGCAGGGTGGGCCGCTGGTCCACATCATGGCGGCGAAGGCGGTGTGCTTCCAGGAAGCGATGCAGCCGGAGTTCCGCGACTACGCCCGGCAGATCGTGGCTAACGCCAAGGTGCTGGCACAATCGCTGGCCGACGAGGGCTTCCGGATCATTTCTGGGGGCACCGACACGCACCTGATGCTGGTGGACGTCTTCTCCAAGGGAATGCTGGGTAGCGAGGCGGAGAAAGCGCTGGGCGAGGCCGGTATCACGGTGAACAAGAATGCGATTCCGTTCGACACCAACCCGCCGATGAAGCCAAGCGGCATCCGCATCGGCACGCCGGCCCTGACCACGCGCGGCATGAAGGAAGCGGAGATGCGACAGATCGGCCATTGGATTGCCGAATCGTTATTGCAGCGCACCGACGCCGCCATACTTGCCAAAGTGCGCAAACAGGTGCTCGAACTCTGCGAGGCGTTCCCGCTGTATGCGGACCGCCGGGCGAAGGCGCAAGCCGAGGTGAGAGCGTAATTCCGCTGTGATCTGGGCGGCGCTCTGTGGTTAAATCGAACCGGTGAAGATCGCCATCGACATCCGGCGGATGAGCGAATTCGGCGTAGGCACCTATATCCGCAACGTGGTTCGGACGCTTGGGCGAATCGACCACGAGAATCCCTACTTTCTGATCGGGCCTCCTGCCAAGCTGCAGGAGATCGGTCCCCTGCCGGGTAATTTCAACAATATTCCACTACTTGCCTTGGAGCGGTCGCTGCAGGGAGTACGCGAGTTTCGCGGCGCGCTGAAACGGTTGCGCTGCGACCTGGTGCATATTCCTAATCTCTTTTCTATTCCGCGCGCTCTGCCCTGTCCATACGTGCTGACCGCACATGACATGTTGGAATATATGGCGAGGCCGCGAAACGGTTTCTGGGATTCGATCTATTTCCAGCTGACAAGGCGCGCGCTCAGCGGCGCGGCGCGGATTTTCGCAGTCTCGAATTTTACGCGGAATGAAATCGAGAAGCTTTTTAATATTCCTTCGAACCGCATTGAAGTCGTCTATAACGCGATTGACGAACGTTTCCTGCACGGCCACGCCAGCGCGGCCGATCGCGAGATGATCGCGCAACGCTACCAGGTGACGTATCCGTTTCTGCTGTATGCCGGGCGCGTCAGTCCGCACAAGAATGTGGTCCGGATGATCGAGGCCTTCTCCGCGCTGAAGACGGAACTGGAGAAAGACCAGGCCTATCCCGACCTCAAGCTGATCATTATCGGGGACGACCTCTCGGGCAATCCCGATCTGCGGCGGACCGTGATCCGCAGCGGCGTGCAGAACGACGTGCGGTTTCTGGGATTCATTCCCATCGAAGTGCTGCGAATCTTTTACGACGAAGCAAAGATATTCGTCTTCCCATCGCTGTATGAAGGTTTCGGCCTGCCCCCGCTAGAAGCTATGGCGCACGGGACTCCGGTGGTCACATCGAACGGGTCGTCGCTACCAGAGGTCGTGGGGAATGCGGCAGTGCTGGTGAATCCCGAGAATGTGTTCGAGATCATGCGTGCCCTGCACCGGGTGCTGATGGACAAGGCGCTGCGCGACCGCATGAAGGAGCGCAGTTACCGGCAGGCGGCCAGATTCTCCTGGGAAACATCCGTGCGGCGCGTGGTGGACGTATACGCGCAGGTGGCGCGGGATGGCAGGAGGGAGCCGACGCAGCACGCCGCGGATTGAGCGTCCGAGTTTTCGCTTCCCAAGCCCCCTTTGAGAGCATGCGGCTGCGAATTGAGAAGCACAGTCTTTTCGCGGCTGCGTGGTGGGGACGACGACACGCACGACAGCCGGCGGAACAGGCGGTGCCACTTGTGCGGCGCTGCTACTTCAGCAGAGGCTGGCCGGGGGACAGGATCGCCAACTTCTGCAACTTGGCGGTGAGGCGGTTGCGGTCGGCATCGGTTTTGGCGGCGGCCAGACGCTTGCGCAACTGGACAATTTTCTCTTTGCGGGTACGGCGCCGGCGAATCTCAGGCCGGCGGCTGGGTGCGGACATGCGTTGCTCCTCGGGAATGAAATTTTCGCGTGAAACTCGGTTCACGAATGCGGTCGCAACAGCTGCGCTAATCATTTGAAATGGAACCGCGCAACCTGTCAATCGCGCCACGACGTATCCCTGGTCTGTTTGAAATAATCCATTCGCACGCCGGGAAGCCGACCCTGATTTTTCCTGATGACCTCTTGCTAACCGAGGGGAGCAGGCTTAGTCTAACTCGGTAACCGAGAGGAGCCGTTGTGAGCAAGCCTTCCGACCTGGTCCAGGGGACGCTGGACATGCTGATCCTCAAAATACTGGCGTTGCAACCCTTGAATGGATGGGCCATCAGCCAGCGTCTCAAACAGATTTCCAGCGAGGTGCTGGGCGTCAGCGACGGTTCTCTCTACCCTGCACTGCACAAGTTGGAACGCCGCGGTTGGATTGGGGCTCAGTGGAAGGCGAGTGAAAACAACCGACGCGCGAAATTTTATTCTTTGACGCGGCTGGGGCGGAAGCAACTCGAAAAAGAGACGGCCAACTGGAACCGCGTCTCCGCCGCAATCTCCGGCATCGTAAAGCTCAAAGAGGCTTGAACATGGATATCGAACAATGGTTCTATTCGCTTCCATTGCGTTTGCGCTCTTTTTTCCTTCCCCATCAGGTGGATCAGGAGCTAAAGGAGGAGCTTCGCGAGCATCTCGAGCAACAAATTAAAGACAACCTTGCCAGAGGCATGTCGCCGGAAGAGGCACGCCGCTCCGCCGTACTTACGATGGGAGGAGTCACGCAGATTGAACAGCAGTGCCGGGATGCCCGCGGCGGAAGAATCTTAGACGATCTTGTTCAGGACATACGTTACGGCTTTCGGCAATTGCTCCGCAGCCCAGGCTTTTCGGTGCTGGCGATTCTGTGCCTGACCGTGGGCATTGGCGCGAATGCTGCCGTCTTCAGTTGGCTGGAGGGCATCCTATTCCGCCCTTATCCGTTGGTCGCACATCAGGAGCGGCTCTTCGCCCTTGCCGGAACGGTACAGGGACAGAGTCGCCCGGACTTCCTTTCGTGGCCGGACTTCCTCGACCTGCGCCGGAATTGCACGCTCTGCGAGGACGCGTTCGTCACAAGCATTACTGGCAGCACGCTGAATATTGGAGACCGCGCGGAGGTCGCGACCGGCAGCATTGTGTCAGCCAACTATTTCGACGCACTCGGCGTTCATCCGACTCTGGGACGCGGCTTCGAACCGGGCGAGGATGTCGGGAGCGATTCGCATCCTCTCGTCGTCATCAGCTATCAATTTTGGCAAGAACGGTTCAAAGGTGATCCGGAGATCATCGGGAAAATGCAGCGTTTGAACAACGTGCCGCACACCATCATCGGCGTCACGCCCCAGGGATTCTATGGGACCTTTGTAGGCCGGGCGATCCAGTTCTGGGTTCCAGCATCGATGCAAGAAACGTTTGGGAGCGGAGGTTACAAGCTGGAGGACCGCGGTGCGCGATGGATCGAATCCTATGCGCGCCTGAAACCCGGCGTTACTCGGGCACAAGCGCAGCAGCAAATCTCCGCCATCGCGGCACGATTGCAGAAGGACTATCCGGCCACCAACCGTGGGCGCAGCATCGGACTGTGGGCGCTGTGGCAAACCCCATTCAACCACGCCGGCGAGCTGCTGCCTACCCTTGAGGTGATGGTTGGGGTGGTTGCGTTTGTCCTGCTCATCGCCTGCGCGAACGTCGGCAATCTGCTGCTGGTCCGATCATTTGTTCGACGTCATGAGATGAGCGTGCGTCTCGCCATTGGAGCCAGTCGCGTGCGTTTAGTGAAGCAGCTGCTCACCGAAGGACTCATTCTGTCGGCACTTGGCACAGCCGGCGGGCTTCTGGTCGCGTACTGGTGCCGGCACGCGCTGGTCTTGTTGTTGCCGTCAGGCTTAAGCGCGGCACTGTACCTGCCTGGCCAGATGGATGCACGAGTGATAGCCATGAGCGCCGGTGTCTGCTTGCTCGTGACGCTGGTTGTGGGGATCATTCCCGCCTTTCAAACCCGACACCTCGATGTGGCCGGCCCTTTGAAGGCTGACTCCACCGGTGTAGTCGGTGCCCGCGGCAGAGCCTGGATGCGTTCCGGCCTCGTCGTCTTCCAGGTGAGTCTCAGCTTCATTCTGCTGGTGGGGGCCACGTTGTTGCTCGAAAGTCTGGAAAAGATTCGCAGCACAAGTCCCGGCTTCACTACGACCAGCGTGGTGACGACGGGGGTCTCTTTAGTGGCCTCAGGATACGATGTCCCACGAGCCAGGATTTTTCAGGACGAACTGCTGGACCGGCTGCGTGCGCTTCCGGGCGTCGAGTCCGCAGCGTACGCCCGAGTGACGCCGTTGGGCTACGCCACGTATTCCACCACACCGATCGCCGTGGACGGCTATCAACCTTCACCTGACGAACAGCCTGATGTTGAGTACAACCAGGTCGGTCCGGGATATCTCGCGACTTTGGGCATCCCTCTTCTCTCCGGCCGGGAATTTGCGCGCACCGATGACGAGAACGCGCCGCTGGTCGCCATCGTGAATCGAACCATGGCGAATCGTTACTGGGGAGGCGGGGATCCGATCGGCCGTAGACTTCAAGTGAAAGGCCGGTGGGCGCGAGTGGTTGGTGTAGTCGCCGATTCGAAGTACGAGAGCGTGCGCGAGGCTCCCAGGCCGTTTTTCTATGTTCCCCTGCGCCAGGATTTCGAGCGAGAACCTGACCTGAACATCCGCACCAGTCAGCCGCTGTCAAGCATACGGGCCGTACTCGTCCGCGAAGTCCACGCTTTGGATCCAAACCTCGCACTTTACGAGATGATCACGCTCCAGGAGCAAGTCAACCGCTCGACTTCGCCGCAGCTCGTAGCCGTCACCCTGGTCTCGATCTTGGGAGGCCTGGCGCTCCTCCTCGCCGCGGTCGGCCTGTACGGTGTGATGTCTTATGCCGTGGCGCAGAGTACGCGCGAGCTGGGGTTGCGCATGGCTCTTGGCGCCGGCGCGGCCAACCTGCTCCGCATGGTCATTTCGCGCGGCTTGCGGCTAACGGCAGGGGGCGTCCTCTTCGGTACCGTTGCCGCACTCGGCCCGACGAGACTGCTCGGAAAGCTCCTCTACAACGTGAGCCCGCACGATCCGCGGGTATTTGGATCGGCGCTGGCCGTGATGACAATGACTGCAATCTCAGCCTGTCTGTTGCCTGCCTGGCGCGCCGCCCGGACCGATCCCGCCCGCGTGCTGCGGGATTGATCTTTCCGTAGGCGATATACGGTTGACAATTGGGCCACGGGCCTGCCGGTGGCGACTCCCCAGGTTCGCCACACCAGGCTTTATTAGTTTTGGAGGTGATTGAGAGTAATTGTTGTGGCAGCCGGACCTGTAAGCCGAATTCTGTCCGCAACATCGCTGCTGCGGGACGGCCATTCCTCTGGGCCGCGCATTGCTGCGCGGCTCTAGCGACCTACCCGAAGGTTTGACGCACCGAGCCGGCACGTGTCCCCGGCCGAAGCCGCGAACTTCCTCCCTATTTGGTCTTGCTCCGTGTGGGGTTTGCCCTGCCCGCGGCATTACTGTCGCAGCGGTGCGCTCTTACCGCACCTTTTCACCCTTACCCCGGCGTTGCCGCCAAGGCGGTATGTTTTCTGTGGCACTTTCCGTCCATCAGACTTGAATCTGACGTCCCGGACGTTATCCGGCACACTGCTCTGCGGAGTTCGGACTTTCCTCTCCCTGCGCCCAAAGACACGGGAAGCGACCGTCCGGTCCGGCTGCCTACGGAAATCATTATATGCGATGCGAACTGCGTTATCGGCTTCCGGTTGTCGGCTTCCGGCTTCCGGCTTCTGGCTGCCGCAAACTCGTCCGGTCTTTTTCCATCCAGGCAGGCCTGCCTGATAAACTTAATCGGCCCACTTCCCGTCCGCTTTTCCGGTAGCCGGTAAGCGGAAGCCGGAAGCCGAAATCCATGAACTACGTCGAAGCCATTCGAGTGGCCTTGCAGTCTCTGTGGGCAAACAAGCTGCGCTCCGTTTTGTCGGTGTTGGCCATCGTAATTGGAGTCGCGGCGGTGATCGCCGTCGTTACTTTCGTCGCAGGTATTGACGGTTATGTGGCGGGAAAAATCTTCAATCTTGGGGCGGATGTCTTCATCGCGTCGAAAATGTCGCCCGTGCAGCTCAACGTCGACACTTTTCTGGAAGCGGAGAAGCGCAAGAACTTCGACATGGACGATTATCGCGCCGTAGTCGATGCTTGCAAGCATTGCGAATACGTTGGCGCTTCTTTACGCAACGGCAATGGGCACGTGAAGTATGCCGAGCAATCGATCAGCGATACAACAGTGCAAGGCATCACGCCTTCGATGGCTCCGATCTACGACACCGACCTCAGCGCGGGGCGCATGTTAACGGAAACCGACCTTGAGAACAGGTCGATGGTGGTTGTGGTCGGCGCCGATATTGTCGAGCATCTCATGGCGGGAGTGGATCCGATCGGGCGGGAAATCCGCTTGGACGGATGGACATACCAGGTGATCGGTATCGGCAAAAAGAAAGGTAAGACACTCGGACAGAGTCTCGACAACTACGTGATGATTCCGATCACGACCTACCTCAAGCAGTACGGAGCGCACAACGACAGCGTGCGCATCTCGGGTAAGGCGACCAGCGCCGGGCCGGAGTTGAGTGAGGCCATTGACGAAACGCGTGTAGCTTTGCGTGCCCATCGGCACGATCGGCTGGGCGCTAACGACAGCTTTGATATCGAAACCAACGAGAGCCTGCTGGGAATCTGGAGCAATTTCAGCAACACATTCTTCATGGCAACCATTGGAGTGGCGTGCATCGCGCTGGTGGTGGGCGGAATCGTGATCATGAACATCATGCTGGTTGCGGTCACGGAGCGCACACGGGAAATCGGAATTCGCAAAGCCATGGGTGCGCGACGGGAAGATGTGCTGATGCAGTTCTTGATCGAGTCCGTTGTTCTTTCCCTGATGGGCGGCCTCTTGGGCGTTTTGGTCGGAGTGGGCATTGCCGAGTCGATTACGGCGCTGATTGGGATGCCTTCGGCAATCAAGCTTTGGGCGGTGGCTGCTGGATTGATCGTTTCAGCCAGCGTAGGTGTATTCTTCGGAGTCTGGCCGGCGCAGAAGGCGGCGAAGCTAGACCCGATTGCGGCGTTGCGCTTTGAGATGTAGAAGATTGAGTAATTGGGAAATTGAGTAATTGGGTAATTGAAAGCTGCGCGCCCGCGGGCAGCGATTTTCAATTACTCAATTACCCGATTACTCAATTACTAAATTCTTTCATGGTCGGCAAGAGTGAATTCGGCGAAATCGTTCGGATGGCCCACGATACCATTCGAAGCAATAAGCTGCGCTCGTCGCTGACTGTCCTGGGCATCGTGATCGGAGTGGCCGTAGTTATCAGCGTTTCGTCCATCGGCCGTGGGCTGAATGATAACGTGCAGTCCATCGTCACCAGCATCGGATCGAACGTCGTTTTCGCCTTTCACATCGAGCCCTTTACGTTCAGCCGTCCCACTGAAGAAATGCGGACGAGGAAAGAACTGACGTATGAAGATTCACTGGCGATCGCCGAATTGCCGCACGTGCAGGCGGTGACGGCGGGTGTGCGCTATTTCCGGCCGGAATTGGGGGTGGGATCGTTCGCGGTCAAATATCGGGATCGCAAGGCCAAGAACACGATTCTGGAAGGCGATCAATCATCGGCCAAGGAAGTCTTCGACCTGCAAATCGCCACCGGGCGCTGGTTCAGCGAGGTGGATGAGGAACACCGATCGCCGGTCGTGTTGCTGGGTTCGGAGACGACGGAAGAACTTTTTGGAACGGAAGATCCGCTGGGGAAAGAGGTAAACGTCGAAGGCCAGTTGTTCACCGTGATCGGCACGGCCATGCCGGTGAAATCAGTATTTGGCGGCGGGAAAAATCCGGAAGACAACAAAGCTTACTTCCCTTTAAGCACGCTCAGAAAACTGCACCCAGAACTGAAGCAGCACTGGATCAGCATTAAAGCCATTTCCCACGATGACGTTCCCAAGGTGATTGACGAAACACGGGAACTGCTGCGGCGCCGGAGGAAGGTCGCCCCGGATAAGCCTGACAACTTTGCCGTCTTTACGGCGGATTCCATCAACGACGTGTGGAACCAATTGACGGGCATGCTCTTCATCGGCATGTTCGCGATCTCCAGCGTTGGACTGATCGTCGGCGGAGTAGGCGTGATGAACATCATGCTGGTCAGCGTCACCGAGCGCACCCGCGAAATTGGAGTGCGCAAGGCGATTGGCGCGCGCAAGCACGACATCCTCCTGCAATTCACGCTCGAAGCCATTATTCTCACGGCAATCGGAGGGGTCTTCGGTATTCTGCTGGGAGCGGCGGTGGTGTGGACGATCCCCGCGATCTGGCCGTCGCTGCCGGCGAGGATGTCCACGTTTTGGACGGCGTTCGGTTTTACTGCGTCGGCGGGAGTGGGATTGATCTTTGGAATTTATCCAGCGTGGAAGGCGGCGAACCTCGATCCCATAGAATCGCTGCGATACGAATAGACGGCCTGCGCTCGCGCATGATTCACTTCATTGCCAGGATTTTCCAGATCGTCGCAGTCCTCGGCTGTATTTCCAGCGCCATTTACTACCTGATCTGCTGGTGGAGCGCGGACGTCTTTGTGCGCCGCCGCAACGCCGGGCGCAAGCCCGACTCTGCGACGCTTCCTCCCATCTCGCTTCTCAAGCCCCTCAAAGGTACGGACCCCGATATTTACGAGAGCTTCCGCAGTCATTGTCTTCAGGCGTATCCGGAATACGAAATTATTTTTGGAGTGAGCGATCCCGATGATCCCGCCGTCGCCAGCGTCGAGCAGTTGCAACGGGAATTTCCTGAACGCAAGATCCGGTTGATCGTTTGCGCGGACATTCTCGGAACCAACGTCAAGGTGAGCAATCTGGAGCAGATGGCACGCCAGGCGAGCTATGAATACTTTCTAGTCAACGACAGCGACATTCGGGTGGAAAGCGACTATCTTCGCCGTGTCATCGAACCATTCGGCGACGAGCACGTAGGGATGGTGACTTGTTTGTACCGGGGAGTTGCGGCTCCGACGCTTGGATCGCGGTTGGAGGGTCTGGGCATCGGCACAGATTTTTGTGCGGGCGTTCTGGTCGCGCAACTACTCGAACGCGGCTTGCATTTCGGCCTGGGATCAACGCTGGCAGTCCGGCGCGCGGATCTGGAGCGCATTGGAGGATTTAAGTTGCTGGTTGATTTTCTTGCCGACGATTACGAACTCGGTCGCCGCATTGCCGCGCTCAATAAGAAAGTCGTTCTGTCGGACGTGGTGGTGGAGACACACCTTCCGGAATATGACTTGCGCGGATTCATTGAGCATCAGTTGCGGTGGTTTCGCGGGATCCGCGATGCGCGGCGGGCCGGATATATCGGTCTGGTCTCTACATTTGGAATCTTGTGGGCACTGCTGGCCCTGGTTGCGGCAGGCACCGCGCCGTGGTCGTGGGTGGTGCTGGGAGCGATGCTGCTGTTGCGGATCACTGTCGCACTCGTGATGTGCCGGTCAGTTCTGCAAGATGAAGACACGGTGGAGCGATTGTGGCTTTTACCTCTGCGGGATTTGATCGCAGCTGCAGTCTGGATTGCGAGTTTTACCGGGAATACCGTGACCTGGCGCGGTGACCGCTTCGAATTGAAGAATGGCCGCCTGATCCGTGCTGCTCGGCGATAGACGATTCGCTCCTAAGAGGGCATCAGTTCGAAGCGGCCGTCGGAGAAGAGGCGATAACGCCGCCCGCGCCAGGAAATCGTATTTCCAAAGAACCCTGCCAGCCAGAAGCAGAAGCCCAAAATGTCTTCGAGCGGCAACAAAAGCCAGTTGATTTTGGCCTGCAGCACGCGGGACGAGACCATATACGCAGCCACGCCGCGCACCATCAACGTCAGCGGCAACACCGGCCACCACGCGGGTGCGAAGGCGCAGGCCAACAATGCCAGCGGTAAAGGCATGGTGAATAGTTGACCGATGTAACCTGCCGGACGGGAGCGCCGCGTGCTGCGCGCCCAGCGCAGGCGATGGGTCAGATTCTCGCGCAGCGTAGAACTGCCGATGTGGTGCTCGATCACATAAGACGAGAGAATCACGCCATGCCCCTGTTCCGCAGCAAACTTGCCGATGACGAAGTCTTCCGCCAGGTAATCCTTCACGCGGTCGAAGCCGCCGATTGCCTGCAGTACTCGGCGCCGCGCGGCAATCGTGGGGCCGACGGCGAAGTGCATGCCTTCAAGCATGCGGGCGACCAGGGCGCTTCCCCAAAAATCGGTGTTCATGCCGGTGGCTTCGAGGCGCGACCACAAACTTTGCCCTGCAACCGCGCGGTAGGGGCATGTGGCCACTCCCAGATGTTCGTCCTGGAATTCGGCAGCGACCGTGCTCAACAAGTCGGGAGTCACGCGAATGTCGCTGTCGCTCATTACGACCAGATCGTTGGCAGCTGCCGAGAGCATGCGATCGAGGCTGAAGACCTTTGCGTTGGGATAAGGCGGTTCGCCTGTAACGAGTAGGCGCGAAGGCACTGCGGGAAATTCCTGCTGCAGGCGGGCCACGACTTCTGCCGCCGGGTCTTTCTCATTACGCACAGCGAATAAAATCTCGAACGCGGGATAGTGCTGTTCAAAGAAGGTGCGCAGATTGGATTCGAGGTCGAGATCCAGTCCGGCAAGAGGCTTCAAAATGCTGATCGCCTCCGGAGATTTCAAAGCGGGAGGACGGACCGCCAGATAACGGCTGGCGGCCACAATCTGCAGAACGGAATAGACGATCGAACCAACGAGAAGTAGGAGGAAGACGGCAGCGAAGATGGTAGCTGGATGAGTGTGCAATGGAAGCAGAAATAGCACGCCGCTTGCGGCTGGAAGCATGGAGCAGACCGGGCCCGCCAGTCATTATACCTAGCCGTTCATCTGGCGCTACGAGCGTTCGCTGTGAAGGCTGCTGGCCTGCCGCTTAGGCGAATGCTTGAGGGCGGCACGAATCTTAAGGCTGAATTGCTTTAACGTGTAGGGCTTCTGCAGGAAATTCATTTCCAGATCGACCACTTTATGATCCAGCACGGTTTTACCCGCGTAACCCGATACAAATAAGAACTTCATTTCGGGCCGGAGCTGCGCGAGTTTCCGGGCCAACTCGCCGCCGCTCATGTTGGGCATCACGACATCGGTGACCAGCAAATCAATGGCCGAGGGATGGTTCTTGGCCACAGCGATCGCCTCCAAACCATCTTTGGCTTGGAGCACCTTGTAGCCTTGCTGGCAGAGAAATTCGGCGCTAGCCCGGCGCAACGACTGTTCATCTTCCACCAAGAGCAAAGTCTCTGTTCCGCGAGCGAGTTGTCCAGTGTCTGAACGTATGGTTTCTAGCGATCGGTTTCGCTCAGCCACGCAGGGCAAATAAACTTTGAACACGGTTCCCGAACCGGGTTCGCTGTATGCCCAGATGTAGCCTTTGTTCTGTTTGACGATTCCATAGACGGTGGCCAGTCCGAGTCCGGTGCCTTTTCCCGACGGCTTGGTGGTGTAGAAGGGCTCAAAGATGTGCGGCAAAGTCTCTCGCGGAATTCCCGCCCCATTGTCGCTGACCGTGATGAGCGCGTAACGTCCCAAGGGGATGACAGCTGGTTTTTGCTGAACGTAATTGCTGTCGAGATGAACATTTGAGGTCTCAATGCGCAGATGGCCGCCTTGCGGCATAGCATCGCGCGCGTTGGCGGCCAGGTTCATAAGGATTTGCTCGATTTGCACGGGGTCGACCCGCACACGGCCCAGTCCTTTGCCAGCAGTGAAAGAGAATTCGATATCCTCTCCAATCAAACGGGGGAGGGTTTTGGCAATATCGGCGATAACGTGGTTGAGTTCGACGACACGCAACGCCTGAGGCTGTTTTCGGCTGAAGGCCAACAGCTGACGGGTCAGCTCCGCAGCCCTTCGTGCTGCCAATAAGATTTCCTGGATCTTGCTGGCCAGGGAACTCTCCTGCGGCACGGCATCCAGGGCAAGTTCCGAATAGCTGGTAATGATGGTGAGCAGGTTGTTGAAATCGTGAGCGACGCCTCCGGCCAGTCGCCCGACGGCATCCATTTTCTGCGCCTGCAGCAATTGGGCCTCGAGTCGGAGGCGATCGGTCAGATCACGCCCATTGGCAATAAAGTGCGTGACCTGCCCACCGCCATCGCGCACCGGGCAGATGCTTTCCTCTACGTAGTACAGGTCGCCGTTTTTCTTGCGGTTCACCAGAATCCCGCGGAATACATTTCCAGCCAGGATGGTGCTCCACAGGTCCTGGTAAATCTCTGGGCCCTGCTCGCCGGACTTAAGAATGCGAGGTGTCTTCCCGCATGCTTCCTGCCGGCTGTATCCGGTCAGAGCTTCGAAGGCGGGATTCACATATTCAATGATCCCTTCACGATCGGTGATGACGACCGTGTCTGGCGATTGCTCGACTGCCTCCGACAATTTCCGCAGGGACTCTTCGACCGCTTGCCGTTCGTGTTGCAACGAATGCAGCGCGAGGGTGTTGTGAATAGTCCGGATGAGAGTGGCTCCATCGATTTGAGACCGGGCGACGCAGTTCCAAGTATCCGCTTCGATGATCTCGGCTACGGTTTTCTCGTCGGCACCCTCGGTTAGCAGGATGAAAGGCACCGAGATTCCCGACTGGTGGAGTTCGGCGACTAGTTTCACGGCGTCGGCGTCTCCGGTTCCGTGCTGGAACAGAACCAGGTCGTAGGGCCGCTGTTGCAAGCGAGCCTTCGCCTCTTCGAGCGAGCCAACCTGGTCTAGGTCGGCGCTCAGCATACTGCGGTTGCGCTCGAGAATCTCGCGCAGCAGGAAGAAATCTTCTTCCTTGGTTCCCACCAGTAAAACGCGAACCGGGGCTAGGGCAGGTTTTGCGGCCGTCAACACTGGACTGTCTCCGTCACCAGTTACCATCGGAATCCAGCGCCAGGAGTTTAATGGCCATTTGGACCTTGTCGTGAAAGCGAGCGCACGGCCTTGCCAGCGAGGGGCATAATAATTAGAAGATAATTATGTCTTCGGTCCGAGGATGAGGCTTATGTTCCGGGTAATGATCGCCTGCCTTGCAAGTCTGATTCTTTCGGTCTCTCCGCTCGCCGCTCAGTCAAGTTCAAGTTCGCCACTTGAATTCCATGTCTCGGCTGCGGCCGGGTGGACCGATACCGGTCTCGATCTGCAATCTGGAGACGTCGTTAAGATTACCGCCGAGTCTTCCATTTCTTCCGAGAAGCATACGGATTCTGGCGCGCCGGTCTGCTCGCCCACGGGATTGAGCAAGGCGCCGGCTCAGTCCGGCTTGCCACTGCCCAGCGCACCTCCGGGAGCCCTGATTGCTCGTCTGCACGCTCAGGACACGAGTCCTGTGCTGGTGGGCAGCAGCAACGACCTCCATATCAAGGAAGCTTCTCACCTTTTACTGGGAATGAACACGTCGGCAGTGCCACCGTGCCAAGGTGGTTTTGCGGTAAAAGTGAAGCGGGTTGCCTCCACCGGAGCGGCAGACGGGCAGACCCGAGGGGCGCAACTCAAGTCTCAATTGAACAATGCCATGCAGGTGTTCATGGCTGGACAATTTGGCGTGGGCAAGTCCGAGACAGATGCTTCCAAAGACGGTTCCTCGAGTTTATCTTCCGGCACTGCAGCTGCGGGCTCCGCAACCCCGCTGAGCGTTTCAGACCGCCCGCTGGATCCGGATCTGCGCAAGAAGCTCGATAGCTTGCCGCGACGCGTGAACGATCAGTCCAATAATCTCGGCGACATGGTGAACTTCGTAATCATCGGCCCGCAAAAAGACGTGCAGGCGGCTCTGGACGCCGCCAGTTGGCATGTTGCAGACACCGACAATACAGCGGCCGTTTTCAGCGCAGTCATGCAGACGTATGACAAAAAAGATTATCTGGCGATGCCGATGAGCATCTTGTACTTGTTCGGAAGAAAACAGGATTTCGGCTACGAACTGGCAGAGCCCATCGCGATGGTGGCGAGCCGCCATCATTTCCGCATCTGGAAGGCGGCTTTCACTTGGAATGGCCAGGAAGTCTGGGTGGGCGCGGGTACGCACGACATTGGTTTCGCAAAAGACAAACGCAATAACGGCCTGACTCACAAAATCGATCCTGCCGTCGACGGCGAGCGCGACAACATCGGCGGCACCCTGCAGAAGGCCAATAAAGCCAAAACCCTGGCGTACTATTTGCCCCCGGACCCGGTGAAAGAGGCCAGGAACGCGACCGGTGACGGTTACCATTCTGACGGCAGGCTGCTGGTCATCTTCCTGGAATAGAGATCGCCAGCACCTCATCGTGGACGGAACATCTCCAAAACACCCTCTTTTTTTTGTTAACCGATTCCAAATTGCACCGTCTAAGCAACTAGATTTGCTGGACCTCGATTGTTTTTGAAAACCATGGAACGGTGCACCCATAGGATGCGTATCAGTCTTTGAGTAGGGTTGTGTCCGGTGGAGTGGGGGCTTTAGAAGCAAGCGAGTTCGATGGCGCTGACCCTGCACAGCGCCCGGCATTAGACGTGTGATTACTGGGGGAAAGTATGGAAAACGTGCAGAACGGGACGGGTTCGCTCAGTCCGATTGAAAGATACGACCTTGGCCATGTGCAGGAAGTGATCAGGCAGGCGCACGACGAACTGCGGCAGCTTCTGCGGCAGCGGGCCGAGATCATGAAACGGATTGGTACCGTCAAACAGACAATCTCGGGACTGGCGAATTTATTCGGGGATTCCGTACTGAATGATGAACTGATGGAACTGGTCGACCGCAAGAGTAGCGGCAGGCAGCCGGGCTTCACCAAGGCTTGCCGGATGATCCTGATGGAATCGGGCCGGGCCATGAACTCGCGCGACATTTGCGATTATTTCCAGGCGAAGATGCCGGAATTGCTGGCCCGCCACAAAGATCCGATGGCGTCGGTCACGACCGTGCTGAACCGGCTGGTGGAGTACGGCGAGGCCGAAGCTGTACTGGCGAACGGCCGAAGGGCCTGGCGGTGGGTGGCGGATGTGCCGGCAGCAACAGGCGAAGAAAAGAGCATAGCCCGCAGCGTGGCCTGAGGCACGGCTGCCGGATAAACAGTAGCGCCGGCGTCCCACCGGCTGTCGCGAGGGCATTGGGCCCTCGCCGCTGGCAGAGGAACGAATGCTGCCGCTTCTACTGCGGCAATTTGCGTTGGCCAGCATCTAAGCCGGCGGCAACAGCATTCCTTTTTCCAGGTGACGCGTGACGTGCGCGTAAGATGCGGCGTGCGGGTCGTGCGTCACCATCACCACCGTCTTCTGGAAGTCTTCGTTCAACCGCTTCAAAATCTCCAAAATTTCGGTCGCCGAATGGCTGTCCAGATCGCCTGTCGGTTCGTCTGCCAGCAGTAGAGTCGGATCGCTGACGATAGAGCGCGCAATGGCCACGCGCTGCTCCTGCCCGCCGGAGAGTTGCTTCGGCAGGTGGTGGACGCGATCTTCCAGCCCGACCAGCTTGAGCGCGGTCATCACGTGGTCGCGGCGCTGCTGGGCCGACAGCTTGGTCAGCAGCAGCGGCAATTCGACGTTTTCGAATGCCGTCAGCACCGGGATCAGATTGAAGGTCTGAAACACGTAGCCGATGTGCTCGTTACGCCAGCGGGCGATCTGCGCGTCGTTGAAGCGGAAAATATCCTGCCCCTGCACGAGTAGTTCGCCGGCCGAGGGACGGTCAATGGCCGCAATCATATTCAGCAGCGTGGTTTTTCCCGAGCCCGAGGGGCCCATCAGCGCGAGAAACTCGCCCTTGGCGATGTCGATTGAGACGTCATCGAGCGCCGTCACCTGAAAAGCATCGCGCTTGAAGATCTTGCTGACGCCGCGGACCTGGACAACTTTGGTGCTCGTGGCAACGTTGGTTTGTGCGACTGTGCTCATGATTGCCCCTTGATTTTAATTTTGTCCCCATCTTTCAATGTCGCTGGCGCGACGGTGATCACGTTCTCGCCTCCGACCAGCCCATCCACCAGCGCGCCGTCGGCACGCTGGCTGGTTACGTGAATCTCGCGGGCCACGGCTTTTCCGCTGTAAGCGATCAGCACGATCTTCTTGCCATCGCGATCGCGGATTGCGGTTGACGGCACGAACACGCCCGCCGGGCCTTTGGCGTCCTTCGGTGTTTCGTTAGCCAGGAATCGGACGGTAGCGTTCATTTCCGGACGCAACTGAACATCGGGATATTTTCCCGGATTCAGCACCTGCACCTTGACCTGCACGGTGGCCTTCTGCCGGTTGGCCTCGGGTGAAATTTGCGCGATCTGGCCGTCATATTGCTTGTCGGGATACGCGTCGGTGGTGACAATCGCCCGTTGACTCGGTCCGAGCCGGGCGAAATCGGCCTGTGCAATGTCGAGTTCCACTTGCAGGTCGTTCAGGTCGGCTAGAGAAACCACGGAACCCTGCGGGCCTCCCGCTGCAGCGCTGGCAAACTGTGCAGTGATCAACTCGCCCTTCTCTGCCGTGCGATCGAGAATGGTGCCGGTGACGGGAGCGCGAATCACGGTTGCATCGAGTTGCGACTTGGCATAATCGAGCTGCCCCTGAGCCTGCGTGAGAGCGCCCTGGGCGCGGGCGAGTTCTTCCGGCCGCGGGCCGATTTTGGCCAGGGCAAATCCTTGTTGCAGCGAGTTGACGCGCTGCTGGTCCGACTCGAACTTTGCCGTAGCATCGTCAAGTTGCTGCCGCGAAACGACGCCGGTGGCTGCGAGTTGCTTCGTGCGCTCAAGAATCAGCTTGTCATTGGCCAATGCGGCGCGAGCTTCATCCAGATTATGCTGCGCCTGCTGGATTTCTTCCGGACGCGATCCGTGCTGCAGTTCCTCCAAATAGGCGTGCGCATTTTCGACTGCGCCTTTGGCCTGCAAGTAAGAGGCGCGAAATTCCTGGTCTTCCAGCCGGACGAGTACCTGACCCTCTTTGACCTTGTCGCCCTTCTCGACGCCGATCCAGGCTAGGCGGCCTGTCACCTTCGAGTTCACATTAATCGTGTGATGGGCCACGATGTAGCCAGTGGCCGAGAGAACAGTTCCACCGGCATCATTGCCGCCAGTTTCCACTGAGGCGCGCACAACTTCCACCAGCGGCGTGTCCGAGGAAAATGCGCGATAGGCGAGGGTGAAGAGCCCGAGCACGACCACGAGCGCGATGCCACCAATAATGTAACGGCGCGCCCACGCTGGCGGTTCACCGCCATGATCGCCGCGCTGCGAGCGATCAATGCGCAGGTTCTGCAAGTCTTCGTGTTTCGTATCAATCGCCATAAGAATAATTACGGCTCCGCTTGCTCATGAGTTTCGCCATACCGCCGCCGTCCCGGCGGCTGTCCGGTGGGCGACTCGCCCACCGATGCCGGCGCTATCCCCGCAATGCATTCAGAATATTCTGCCGCGCCGCGTGCCAGGCGGGCGCAAGCCCGCCCACAAATCCCATGATCAGCGCGAAAATGATGGCGCGGATGGCAACCGCCGGGGTAATGCGCAACGCGAACACCACTTCGCTGAAGGTGACCGCGTTCGATGTGCCCGTCTGCATTCCGTTGAACGGGAGCATAAGCAGGATGCCTACCAGGGCGCCCAGCAATGCCAGCAGCAGGGATTCGAGCACAAACGATGTCAGGATCGCAGGCCGCGAGAACCCGATCACGCGCAAGGTTGCGATCTCGCGCCCTCGATAAGCCACCGCAGCGTACATCGTATTCATGGCAGCGAAAATCGACCCGATCGCCATGATCACGCCGACTACCCAGCCTATGATCTTGATCGGCGTACCCGAACTGGTTTGCTTGGCATAGTAGTCATTCTCCAGCATGCCCTCGAGCTTCAGTCGCTGGTCGTCGCTGACTCGGTTCTTCAGTGCCTCGGCTGAAATCGGATCGGTCGCGCGTAAATACGCGGACGCAAAACCTCCTTGCCGGTCGAAGTCCGATGCCATTTGGTTCACATCGCCCCAGACCTCGGACTCATACGCGGAGCCCCCGGCGTCAAACACGCCGACGACTTTCCACGAGCCCTTGCCAAACTCCATCGTGTCGCCGATGTTGGCATGGGCGAAGCGGTCGCGCACGGATTTGCTAACCACGACTTCGCGCTGTCCGGTCTGGAACCAGCTTCCCTCGACAAGTTTCACGCTGGGATGGCCCTCTTGGCCCGGCAGTTGGCGCATCTCAAGGCCGTCAGGCATCATGCCCCGCACCGTGACGTTGACCTCGCCAGTGCCGTCTTTGCGCGGCAGGATGATCACGACCACCCACTCGCCCGAGGCCATTGGTTCGCCATGGCTGTCTTTCGCGATGCCAGGCAGTGTCTTCAGCGTGGGGAAAAGCGAGGCATCGAATCCGCCGGAAAGTTCCGCTTCTGATCCCTTGCGCAGCACGAGCACATTGAGTGGGCTGCCGCTGCTGACGAAGGCGCGGTCCAGGCCGGCAACCAGCGCCATCAGAAAGATCGCGGTCGTCACTGTCAGCGCGATGCCCAAGGCCGTCATGAGCGTGAGGCCCTTGCGAAGCCTCAGATTGCGTATGTTGTAGCTGATCGGTATGGCCATAATTGAACTCTTCCCGTTGCGTTAACTCCATGACTCGAGCGCGAGACGCTCCCGCGACAGCGCTATCCTATGTGGCGCAGTCCGTCTACGATATTCATGCGCGACGCTTTGTACGCGGGCAAATAACCGCTCACGATTCCCAAGATTACGGCCGCCAGCAGAGCGATTCCCGCGGTGATGCCATTTACTTTCATATTCAGCGGGATGCCGAAGCCGATGAAGCTGCGTGTCAGGCCGCTGATTACGGGAATTGCCACCAGAACTCCGAGCATTCCTCCCGCCAGCGCGAGCGCCACCGATTCACTCACGAAAATCGAGAGCACGCTCTGCCGCGTAAACCCGAGCGTCTTCAGCAATGCGACTTCGCGGGTCCGGCTGCGCACCGACATGGCCATCGTGTTCGCCGAGACCAGCATGATCGCGAACACCACCGCCCCGCAGATACTCAGAATGAACGCCTTCACATTGCCCAGCGACGCGACGAATCCGAGTTGAAAGGCCTTTTCGCTTTCAGATTTGGTTTGCAGCGGCGAGTTGCGGAACATCTCGTCGATTTCCTTGGCAGCTCGCGCGACATTATCCGCCGAGTCGATTTGCGCCGCATACCAGCCCGCCTGTCCCTTGAACCAGGGCACCGCCTCTTCCAGATACTTGGCATTGAAATACAGCGCGTTCTGCGGAGGGTCGCGATGATAAATGGCGCGAATGGTCAAGTCGAGATTTGCCGGGAAAATATTCCCCTGCAGCGTAATGCGATCGCCGATCTTCCAGCCGTATTTCTTTGCCAGCGTCACGTCCACCAGAGCTCCAGCCCGGTCCTGTTGCCAGGCCTTGACCTGCTCCGGCGGCGTGATTTTGTCGGAAGCGACCTTCAGATACTCCTCCGGATCGGTGCCGACTTGTGCGAAGAAATGTACCGGCCGGTCGTCGATGTAGCGGCCACCATACCAGGTGAGAGGCACAACGGCGTTGACGCCTGCCACGCTGCGGATCTTGTCGCGGTAATACGCCGGCAGCAAGAAAGCCAGCGAGACGCGGTCGCGCACGATCAAGCGCCGCGCCGCCTCGGGAGCGACCTGATCGATATAAAACGAGCGCCAGATGCAGATCATCATCGTCAGCAACAGCAGCGAGAAGCTGATGCTGATCATGGTCAGCAGGCTGCGCCGCTTGTTGCGAAACGTATTGCGCACGATGAAGCTGCCTAACGTCATTACGTCATCCGATGTGGCGGAGCCCGTCCACGATATTGACCTGTGAAGCGTGATACGAAGGAATCGCCGAACTGAGCAGTCCCACCACTGCCGAGGTCAACAGTGCGACGATCCAGATTCCCGGCGTAACTTTCAGAGGGAAAAAACTGAAGAATTGCGGAGAATGGGTCAGGCCATAAACCAGCACCCATCCCAGGCTCGCGCCGATCAGTCCTCCGCCTAAGGCCAGAGCCACCGCCTCGCTGACGAACAGTCCTAGCACGCCGCGCCGGGTGAACCCCAAAGTCTTGAGCACGGCGACTTCCCGGGTGCGCTCGCGGATCGACATGGCCATGGTATTGGCAGACACCAGCAACGTGGCGAAGACCACGGCGGAACAAATGCTCAGGATGAAGGCCTTCACGTTGCCCATCATGGCGACGAATTCCAAGCCGAATGCCTTTTCACTCTCCGATTTGGTGGGCTGCGGCGAGTTGCGGAACATGTCATCTACAGCGCTGGCAATCTTGCTGACGTCGGAGGGCGAGGCTCCGAGGATGCTGAAGGTCCCGGCGCGCCCCTTGAAGAAATCTACCGATTCCTCCACGTACTTAGCATTGAAATAGACCGATTTGTTGTCGGGGTGCGCCGTGTAGATGCCCCGGATGTGCAATTCAAGGTTGACCGGATAGATGGTCCCCTGCAGTACGATGCGGTCGCCGAGTTTCCAGCCATATTTCGTCGCCAAGGCGCTATCCACGATCACGCCTTGCCGGTCCCGCTGCCATGCCGTCACTTGATCTTCGGGCATGGAGATGTCGCGGTAGACCTTGAAGAACTCCTCCGGGTCGGTTCCAAACTGCGCGAAAAAATTCTCCGGCTTCTGATCTTTGTAGATGCCTCCGAACCAGGAGACCGGCACCACCGCCAGAACTCCGGGCACGGCGCGGATCTTCTCCCGGTAGAACCCAGGGAGGTTGAAGGTCAGCGAAACCCGGTGGCGCACCACCAGTCGTTGCGCCGATTCGGCGCTTCCCTGATCCAGATAAAAGCCACGCCAGATCGTCATCATCAGCGTGAGCAGGAGCAAAGAGAAAGCGATACTCAACACCGTCAAGGCGCTGCGGCGCTTGTTGCGGAAGGCGTTCTTGGTAACGAACCGCGTCAACGTCATGGGTGCACTCCAGGAAAGAACGGAAACCGGGCGCAGAAGGCGGCGAAACCTGGGCGCACACAGCATAGCCGAAGTTGCTCAGGCTCCACAACCGGGCCGGATGCATTTTCTGCCAATTTCAAGACGTTTGATCTGCGCCAAGCCATAGCGGTTTCTATCTTTTCGCGATACGCTTCGCTTCGCCAGTGGAGATCGTCATTGTGGCCGGATGACAAATGTCATCCGGGGCTACACATAACAATTACAACCGGGATCACGAAAGGAAAGTTACGTCCCGCTTTGCGCAAAACCTTTTGACGGACCATCCACTAATCGAAGCGCCCCTCGTCCGCCGAAGGGCCGTAAATCGCCGGCACCGACGCGTCATTCAGGCGCAAATAGACCGTCAACTGTCCGCGATGATGCGAAAGATGGCTGAAGACCGCGTCGGCGATCATTGAGTGGCGCGGATTCTCGCTGACCACATGGCCTCCTACCACGAACTTCCATGGAGTGAGCAGGTGCTCATCCGTCGTGTTTTGCAGGGCCGCACGCGCGTCGCTCACAGCTTGATCGAGCGCGGCGACCAGCTCCGCCCGCGTGCGCCATTCCATTGGTTTGAACTTCGCGGCATCCGGCGATTTCATATCAAACTCGTCCTGCTTCACCATGGACACGATCCATGACGGCATGGTCGCCACCAGGGAAGCGAGATAGCCAAGCTCCATCGACTTGGGATGTGGTTTCCAGCCATTGTGGCCTTCTGGAACGCGTTCCAGAGTGCGGCGGCTGGTGGCGGCTTCACGGTCCAGTTCGGCGAGAAAGAAATCGGTCAGCTTCATAATGCTCTCCAGTGATTTGCAAGTACGGATTGTCGCAAATCCGACGAAAGGACCGTAACAGCAATTGAGGACAGAATCGGTCCTCGACTTATGGCACAATGCAGGCCATGGTGCAGACCTCGGCACGGCTGCTTCGTCTTCTCTCGCTGTTCCAAGCGCAGCGCTACTGGTCAGGGGCAGATCTCTCGGAGAGGTTGGAGGTCACGGCGCGAACCCTCCGCCGCGATGTCGACCGGCTGCGCAGCCTGGGATATCCGGTCCATTCCACCTCGGGAATTGCCGGCGGCTACCAGCTGGGCGCCGGCGCCACGCTCCCTCCGCTGCTGCTCGACGATGACGAGGCGGTGGCGGTTGCCCTTGGATTACGGACATCAGCGAGCGGCGGAGTGAGCGGGATAGAGGAGGCGTCGGTACGCGCTCTGATGAAGCTGGAACAGGTGCTCCCGCCGCGGTTGCGGCATCGCGTGGCCGCGCTGCATGGCTTCATCGTCCCGTTGAAGAGTCGCGGTCCGAATGTCGATGCCGCATACCTGTCTCTCCTTGCCGGGGCTTGCCGCGACAATGAGGGGATCCGCTTTAGCTATAAGGATCGCAGCGGCTCTCCCAGCGCGCGCACGGTTGAGCCGCACCGCCTGGTGCATACCGGCTACCGCTGGTATCTCGTCGCCTGGGATACGGTTCGTAACGATTGGCGCACGTTTCGAGTGGACCGGATTGAGGGCAAGGTCAAGACGTCAACGCGGTTCCGGCCCCGCAAGCCGCCCGATGGCGATTTCGCGACGTTCGTTTCCAAGTCTCTCTCGCAAGCGCCCTATCCCATTCGCGCCCGCCTCACTCTATATGCGCCGCTCGAGATCGTGGCTAAGAATGTGCCTCCCTCGGCCGGGGTGCTCGCTCCCATCGATGAGCAATCCTGCCGCCTGGAAACGGGTGCTCACTCGCTGGAAGGGCTGACCATCCATCTGATGATGCTGGGGATTGATTTTCAGGTGCACGAACCTGCGGAGTTCATGGAACACCTGCGGCGCCTGGCGGAACGGTTCACGCGAGCTTGCGCCAGCACTTGATTCATTCAGTACTACGATCCTCCTGATCGTCACCACAACGCCCCGGGCGTCTCCCGCAGCGAGTGAAAGCCCCAAGTGTGACGCGGGTTCCGGCCTTACTTTCGTAACTCGAAGGTTGGTCCAACCAGAGATATTCTTACCCTAGCTCCATCTCCGAAATCTCCGCTTCGAGGGAAGTTTCGTGGTGACGCGCTGATCGTGTGATGGATTGGAGCTGAGAGGCAATGTCCACAAAAATCGGCCAATTCGAAATTGTCAGTGAGCTGGCAAAGTCTGCGACCTCCACCATCTATAAGGCCAATGATGAAAGCGGCCAGACCGTCGCTCTCAAAGCGATTCAGTTGAGCGCTTTTGGCGAGAGTTCCGCCGCGCTGCAAGAAGCGCTGCTCAAGGAAGTGGAGAGCGTCAAGGTTCTAAGCAGTTCCAACATCACCAAGGTGACCGATGGGTCCGAGATCGATGGCCAGTTCTGCGCTCCTATGGAATACGTGCAGGGCAACAGCATTGCGACCATGCTGGCGCGCAAAGAGGGATTCTCCATCTGGGACTTGCTCGATATCGGGCGGCAACTGTGCGCCGGCTTTGATCACGCCAAGTCGCACGGGCTGGTCCACTACAGCCTGGAACCAGCCAAGATCATGTGCGGCTGGGACGGCACGGTCAAGATTTTGAGTTTTGGTGTGTCCAGTGTTGGCAACTTCGTGCAGCACGCGAGTGGCGGAGTTTCCCCGATTCTCCACTACATGTCGCCAGAGCAGATTCGCGGAGAAGCAATTGATGCCCGCTCGAATCTGTTCAGCCTCGGTGCGATGTTCTACGAAATGGTGACCGAGCGGAAGGCCTTTGACCGCCAGGATGTGCAGTCCTTGCGGGATTGCATTCTGGAGAGCGCGCCCGCGGCGCCGATCCAGCTCAACGCCAAAATCCATCCGCTGCTCAGTGACCTCATCATGAAGGCGTTGTCGAAGGACCCGGCGCAGCGCTACCAGACCGGTCGGCAACTGCTCGATGACCTGGAAAATTGCAAGGAATCCCGGCCGGCGAAGAAGCCGGAAGCGCCGAAGGGCACTGTCGCCACCAGCCCGATGAAGGCGGCGGTACAGCCAAAGTTTGTTGGTTCGGCCCCGGCGGCAGCCAGTCCGGTCGCTCCACCTGCGGTGAAGCGCCCCGCTGCAGCACCGCCGCCCAAGCCAATGGTAAGTGCTCCGGCGCAGGTTCCGCTGGCCGCAAAACCATCGCGCTTGGCGGTGCCGAAAACGGCTGCAGCTGCAGCTGGTATCGGAGGCAGCGTCGGGCCCTCCACTTCGTCGCGCGAACCTGCGCAGAACGGCGTCATGGATTCCGGCGATGCGACCCTGGAAGCGGCGGATCAGGCGCCTGCATACATGTCTTCCGCTGTTGCGGATGAGCCTCCAGTCGAGACTTTCCCGCCGCAAGGTGCGCCGGACGCTCCGAGGATTGCGGTCGATCCCCTGATGGCCGAGGGTGGGCAGACCGCCAACACCAGCACCAGCTTTTCGGAAATTTCCGAACTGCCTCCGCTCAAGGAAGTTTATATTGAGCCGCCTCCTCCGCCGTCGGCCGAAGTTCCTTTGGCAACGCCGGTGTCCCCGGCAGCGCCTGCGTTCCGCGCAGCCCGCAAGCCGGAAAAACCTAAGGTTCAGCCTCGGGAAGTCGCGCAAAAGGCGATTAAAGAAATCAAGGGAGTTCCTCCCAAGCTGATCGGTTATTCCCTGGCGGCCGCCGGAGCATTAATTCTCGCGATCGCCATTGGTGTCACGATTTATATTCACAACCAAAGCGATGACGATACTGGCCGGAGCTCCGTGCCTGCGGCATCGCAAGCCGCTCCCGCGCAGCCTGCTCCTGCGCAGGCTGCTCCTCCGCCAGAGGCCTCTGCGCCCGCGGAAACTCAGCCTGCCCAGCCTCAGTCCGCAGAAACTCAGTCCGCAGAAACTCCGGAAAGCACCGCTCCCGTGGCGGAGCCGATAGCGCGTTCCAGAGGTCGCGGCGCACGCAAAAAGGCCGCTGCTCCCGTGGCTATCCCCGGAGAGTTGACGGTAGACTCAACGCCGCAAGGCGCTCTGGTCCGCCTGGACGGCCAAGGCGATGCAACCTGGGTGACTCCGCTGGCTTTGAGCAATCTCCAGCCCGGGCCACATTCCATTAGCGTCAGCAAGACGGGCTACGGCACCGATACGCGCACCGTAAATATCGCATCGGGCAGCAAGGGGACGACCACGATCCATCTCACGCAGTCGTCGGCCACGCTCGTGGTGAAGAGCAATCCCGCCGGTGCCAATATCTTCGTGGATGGCCGGGACGTCGGCACGAAAACGCCAGCGCAGGTCAGTGTCAACAAGGGCGAGCACGTGGTTCTGGTCCGCATGACGGGCTACCTGGACGAGACCATGAATGCCCAGTTCGTGCTGGGGCAGACCTACAATTTCTCTCCGTCCCTCCGCCCGATGGGCAATGCGGACAGCATCCGGACCGTTGGCAAGATGTCGAAGCTATTTGGCGGCAAAGCCGGTAAGGACCAGGGCACGGTCAGCATCCACACCACACCCAAGGGCGCGCAGGTCGCGGTCAACCAGCACATGGTGGAAAAGAATTCGCCAGTGGATGTGGCGCTCGATCCTGGCAATTATGTGATCGATATTACTCTGAACGGATACGCCCCGGTGCACAAGGTAGTCACCGCCACCACGGGCGGCAAAGTAGTGATCGACGAAGTGCTGCAGCCACAGTAATCATCGATCCGAAGTCTAGGATGGGGGCCCTCCCGTCGGGGGAACCTCAGCTTCGTTCTCTCGAAAGGTTCTGTACGCCGCGACTGTGATGGTGGTTGCCATTAGCACCCTCAACCAACCACCATTCTGCCAGCCGCAGGAAGCACACCCGCAGCAAGCCGGATCGTAAAGCGCAGCGGGGGTAGGCAGTCCTTCAACCCTGAGAGTCAGTGCTCTCTAATTCCGCCAGTGCCGGGCCACCAACTCACGGCGCATCCGCGAAAGGAAGTTCACCCACGCACGACGCATCGGTCCGGGACGACTGTGTTCCGCAAAACAAAACCAGCATGCCTTTTAGCATGCCGGCCACTGTGACTGCGAAAACTCTTATTGAGGCAGCTTGAACTTGACCGTGATCTGTGTCTGGATCTCGACCGGTTCGCCATTCAGCAGATAGGGCTTGTATTTCCACTGCTTCACGGCGTCGCTGGCGGCTTTGGTGAGTTGCGAGTCGCCGCTCAGCACTTTGACGTGGGCAATCTCTCCGGTCTTGGCGATCGTTGCCACGAGTTCCACGTTGCCTTCGATCCGCAATCGCAGGGCAGTTGGCGGATAGGAAGGCGGCACTTTCTTGATGAGCAGGCCCTGTGATACTCCCTGCGAAACATTCAGGGTCTGCAGAGTCGGCTTGAAAGTCGCTTCAGTGGCGGCAAAGTTCGGAGGGGGTGCCGCTTCGCCGGAGTCCATTCCAATCAAGCTCGGGGCCGGAGCATCCGCGGCGGCTGCCTTGGCGTGCTTAGCGGGGGCCTTTCCTCCCTTAACCATCAAAGGCGCTGGCTCGACAGTCTCTTCCACCTCAGTTTTTGCCGGTCCGGACGTAGACTTCGTAGGCTGCGCGGCAGACGCCGTGTCTTCCTCATCTGCACTTTGACGGCTTAGTTGCTTACTTGGCGTGGACTCGCTGATTGGTGCGCCGCTTGGGGGCGCCGCGGAAGGCTTGGCCGCGGCTGGGCGCAAGCTCGACTTTACTGGTTCCGGGTTGGTCGCCGGTGCTGATACAGGCGCTTGCGGACTGCTGGGCTGCTCTGCGGATCCGTGGAAATGCGACCAACCGAAATAGAGCCCGGTGGCGACGATTGCAGCAGCCGCGATTCCAAAGATGATTTTTTTACTCCCGCCACTCGACTCGGCCTCAAAGTTTGTGCCGCCGAAGGTGAACGAAGGCGCGGAGCCGACGATGGGGCCAGGCGCTGCTGTTCCTGCACTGCTTTCAAGAACGTCGTCGTCGCTGTCGCTGGCGCGCGGTTTTTCGGGAGGTGCAATCTCTTTGACTTCACGGGCCGGTGCGGGTGCGCTTGCCGCCCCGCTGGTGGGTATCGCGGGCGATCCGGCGAAAACGGACCTGGTATCGCTGCGAGCGGCAAAAATCTCCGATGGCAGAATCGGTCCATCCGGGTTCGGTGCCGCAGTGGCCGCCGGTTTGGCCTCGGGCTTATCTTCAATATCCAGGAGGTCATCATCTGATGCTGGCTTTGTGCTGGCTACAGCATCGGCAGGCCACGCCGGCGTAGGCTTTACTTCCGGAAGATCGGCCGCTTGAGCTGAAAACACTCCCGTAGGCTTTTCTGCAGGCCGTACGGGCTCGGAAACCGGTTTGGGAGTGGCCGCCTTTGCCGGTGACGCCGCCGGTGCCGAGGACGAAGTCCCAGCTTTCGCCGGTTCGCTCTTGCGCAGCAGCCCGCGGGCTACGCGCAATGTTCCCTTCGCCTGTTCGATATTGATGGGTTTGGTCAGGACGAGGTTGGCGCCGATGCGGAACGCCTTTGCTACCCCCGCCTGACCTTCCACTACGGCCACGGCCAGCGACGTCTGGTTGGACGCCGAATTCCGTGCGCTCTTGAACAACAAGGTCGCGTTCTGCTCGTTATCGCAGTCCACTACCACAGCGTCGAAGTGTTGGCCCATCAGCTTCTTGACTGCCGCAAATGGCTCGCTGCAGGCCTCGATGGTGAACTCTAGCTCGCTCAGGACCTGGGTCACTGTGCGCGCGGTTTTTTCCTCGGGGCAGAAGAGAAGAGCTGTGTAACCCATACAAAACCATCGTAGGTACAGCGGTAAGAGCCAGCAAGTTACGCTGGTAATTCAAGCCCGCGCAGAACACCTTTTTGACCTTCGCAATCTGATGGTATGGCCAAAAAGATGGCCAAACGTCACCTGGGCGTATGGTTTTGAGTCATTCTCAGGCGTTACGCAATCTATCGGGACGCTTCTCGCCGCGCGGCTCTTCCTGGATCGTCGGTGGCATCCGTCGAAGTGCATGTTTGCTCCGATCATCAGCAATGTTGTCGTATCTAGTTCATTGCAGCATCAGCGATCGGTCTTCAGTTTTGTTTTGGCCTTCCATTCACACGTCACCGGCTTTTTCTGCTCCAGAAGTCGCGCCGCGCGATCGGCCAGCCGTTCGTTCTCTTTCCCACACAGTGCATGGCCTAGTTCGTGTCGAACCGCGAGATCCAGAAGACCGTCTCGATCAACGCGCCATATGTCCATGAGTTCTGACACCCGCCCGGGCGGTCCAGCAATCAGCGCTTCCTCGAAGAATGTCGTTCGTGCGTCCAAGGCGGTAAGAGCCGGGACTCCTGATTTGAAGCCCCGCCCGATTAGGAGAAGTTTCCAGTGCTCGGAACGGACCAGCACCCAATTCCACTGTCCCAAATCGGTTGAGTGATAATTCGCCAAGACTTTTCTGAGAACGGCCATCTCCTGGCGGCAGTTCTCCAGAGTGATTCCGACTGCGCAAAGGAACTGTTGTGCGCGCGGTGATCGGCTAGGTTCCGCGGTAATCAAGGCTGGCGATGGAACCGAGGCGGTTGAGGACGCCGTTACCTCATTATCGGCCGATCTTGACGCGAAAGGACCGGACTGCGCCTGAAGTGACTGCAAGAACATCCATACCGATAAGCAGAAGAGGCAAGCCGCTTTTGTCATTTCCCGGACCCCGGCCGCAATTGCGGCGGATCCGAAGATTGATCACTCGACGAAGCAAATCCATGGACGGCATCTGACGCCTGTCTGGAATACTTGTGACCTATCAAATGCAACCACTTACAGCCGCAGTCACAAGAGATGGCGGAGAATTAGTGCTAGACTAGCGCCGCCCCGTTTTACGCAGGCTCGGGTTTTCGTGGCGCATTTAACACAAAACGTATCCGGCTACCGCTTCGGCGAATTCGAACTCGACCTGCGGGCCGCGGAGCTCCGCAAGAACGGGGTAAAACTGAAGCTTCAGGAGCAGCCGTACCAGGTCCTCATAAAACTGCTGGAGCATTCTGGTGAAGTGGTCAGTCGCGAAGATTTACGCACTACGTTGTGGCGTCAGGATACGTTTGTTGATTTCGAAACCGGCCTGAACACGGCCATTAAACGGCTACGTGAAACGATTGGAGACTCCGCTGACCACCCTACCTTCATTGAAACTGTTCCACGACGGGGATACAAATTCATCGCGACTGTCGCACCAACTGTCCGAGAAGACACTCGAATTCCCGATCTCGTTAGCCCGAAGGAATCGACTCCCGGCAAAAACCGGCTGAACCGGAACTGGGCAGCCGCCCTGATTCCTGCCCTTGTGCTCGGTAGCGTGGCGTTCTGGTACAGGCCTGCACACCCGCCTACGGTTGTCCAGACAGTTCGGATTACGAATGACTTCAAACCAAAGAGTCCCGGGAACGCGACTGTCACAGATGGCCTTTATCTTTATTTCATCGAAGGATGGCCGTCGACGATGGGCTCCAAGATCGCCCAGTTGTCCATTGCGGGGGGAGAAACCACTTGGATTGCAACGAATCTGGCGCATCCCGAGGTGATTTTTGGAATCTCCCCGGATCGTAGAGAATTATTGGTGGCGAATGGGGGAGGGGCTCGCTTAGGGGAAGACGATCTTTGGGTGCAGCCATTGCCAGCCGGTACAGCTCACCGTGTGGGCAACATTTCCGCCTCTTCCGCCGCTTGGGACCCCGACGGACAGCACATCTTGTACGCGGGCGGCGGAACCATCAACTTGATAAATAAAGATGGAACCCAGGCTCGTGTCCTCACCAAGGTTCTGGGTGATGCGCGTGCATTCCGCTTTTCGCCGGACGGACGGCGAGTCCGGTTTTGGATTACTCAGCCCAAGGCGGAGTCCAATTCCATTTGGGAAATGGATGCCGATGGAAAGCATCTTCACCCGCTCTTCCCCAACTGGAAGCAAGCGTCCTACCAGTGCTGCGGAAACTGGTCGCCGAACGGCGAATACTATTATTTTCAAGCCAGCGTAAACAACGAGGAAGGCATATGGGTACTGTCCGAGCGTGCTTCTATTTTTAGCCGAACACCAGAAAGTCCGTCCCGTTTAACGACAGGAGCCTTGCGCTTCACTTCTCCCCTCCCTAGCGACGACGGCAAGAAACTTTTTGTTATCGGTTCGGAGCCTCGGGTCGAGCTATCTCGCTACGACCTGCATGCTCGACGCTTCGATCCTTATTTCTCAGGCCTTTCCGTGGGTCCAGTTGACTTTTCGTCCGATGGAAAATGGATCGCTTACGTATCCTATCCAGAAATGAACCTGTGGCGCAGTCGGATCGACGGAACCGACAAGATGCAACTCACATTCCCGCCGGTGCGAGTCTATGAACCGCGCTGGTCGCCGGACGGGTCGAAAATCGCTTTCATGGATGTGCGATTCAATCGTCCCTGGAAGATCTCCCTGCTTTCGTCATCGGGAGGAACACCGGAGTTACTCGTACCCGATAACACCGATGAGGCAGACCCCACCTGGACGCCCGATGGAGAATCTATCCTTTTCGGAAAATTCGACGGAACTGACAAAGGAACCATTTATCGCCTTGACCTAAAGAGCCAAAAAATATTCCCCATTCTGGATTCTAAGGGAATGTTCTCGCCCAGACTCTCCCGCGATGGCCGATACATCTCCGCTGTTACCGATGAGGCCTCGAAACTGATGCTGTTCGAGACCGCCACGAACCGCTGGTCTAGTCTCATGGAGGGCGAAGAACTGGGCTGCAACGAATGGTCGCATGACGGAAAGTACGTTTACCTACGCCAAGACCGGGGCGGCGCTGGAGAAGTGGTTCGCGTGAGAATCAAAGATCACGTTGTGGAACACATTCTAAGTTTGAAGGATTTCCCCCAACCGGCAGGCCCATTCACCGAGTGGGTAGGACTGACTCCGGACGATGCACCGCTGTTAATGCGGGATCGCAGTGTCCAGGAGCTGTACGCCCTCGATCTTGCCTTCCACTGACGTGTCCATCTGCGGTGTGCACCCACAGTTAACCCTCCCACGAGGTCTACAATAGCGGGCCATGCGCCTGCCCCTGTGGCCCAAGCTCGCCTGGACTCTGTGGCTGATCGTCTGGGCTCCGCTCTACTGGCGGCAATACGGCGCGCAGAATTTTCTCTATTTCTGCGACATCGGCAATGTGCTGATCGGAATCGCCCTGTGGCTGGAAAGCCCGCTGATCTTTTCCTGGGCGGCCTGCGGGCTCCTTCTATTTCAATCGCTTTACTCCATCGATCTCGCCGGCGCGCTGCTGTCCGGCCATCATCTCATCGGCGGCACCGAATACATGTTCGATCCGCACTTGCCGCTCGCGATTCGCCTGCTCAGCCTGTTTCACGTCGTCATGCCGCCGCTGCTGCTCTGGGCGATCTGGCGTCTGGGCTACGACCGCCGCGGATGGAAACTGGCAACGCTGATGACCTGGATCGTGATTCCGATCAACGTTTTCTGGCGTCCCGAGCAGGACGTGAACTGGGCGCGCGGCCTCTTCTTTCGCGAGCAGCACGCGATCTCGGGATGGCTGTACCTGCTCGCTTATCTGACCCTCGTCCCGCTCCTGGTGTATTTCCCGACGCACCTGTTCCTGAAGCAGTGGACGCGGGATTCGACCGACCCGCCACCGTGTCCCTAGTAAGTCCGCTGAAAACAACAAGTTGCCCGAGACAGCATTTTTCAGGCAAATCTTGGATTCGAGTAACAATTCCTGTGCTCGCTAAGTTAAAGCAAGGAGACAACTTAGACGATCAGCTGCCTATTTGTATGTACATTTTTGTAAAACAATGTTCCCGCAGGAACACTTCTGCAAAAGTGCACATGTGTTCCTGCAGGAACACTTTTGACTGCTAAGTCCTTTAAAATCGTCTTCCGTGCCCCGACCAAGGGCGATCCGCGGCGCCCTAGCGCCCCTTCCTCCCATCATCCTGCGCCTTGCGCAGGGTCGACTCGTCCGGCGGATACTGAATCGACCCTTTGAACGACGAGATCTCATCCTGATGGAAGTCAGGGAAGGGCAGTTGCTTGCCATCGCGCAGCTCTGCGATCTTCTTCACTGCATGATCGGCTTTTTCTTTTTCGACGCCTGCGTCACGGCTTAAATAGAGCGTCTGCGATGGTAGCGCCAGCCCGCCACCGGTGTCTTCCATCACGTCCATCATGCGCAGCAGCAAGTCTTCGCGCACCGCGGCGTACTCGTTGAAGTCGCGCGTGAGAATGTACGCAAACACCTCGACGCTGAGCGAACTGCCCGCGATGTCGGTAAGGCGCACCCGCACTGTCTGCGTTTCGACCTTGGGATGGCTGTACAGCAGCTTGCGAATTTCCGCGAGCACAAAGCGCATGTGGTCGGCTTTGGTCTCGGGGCGCAGGCCGAGCGTGGTCTTGAAAAGAATCTTGTCGCGGCGGCTGAGATTTTCCAGATTGATGGTCGCGACTGTGCCGTTGGGAATCGCGACCAGCGTCCGTTCATCGGTGCGGATGCGTGTGGACCGCAAGCCGATATCTTCGACGATGCCAGTGCGGTCGCCGAAGCGGCAGACGTCGCCTACTCGAAAAACTTCATCGACCATTACAGAGACGCCGCCGAAAAGATTTTCGATGGTCTTCTGCGCGCCGAAACCGATGGCTAGGCCGCCAATGCCCAGCCCGGCGAGCGCCGTGCTCATGTTGAATCCCAGGTTGCTGAGCACCGCAAGGACGCCGAGCATGAAAACAACCACTTTCAGGATGCGCTCGCCCAGCAGCATGAGCGACCCGGTGCCGGCATGCCCGCGCGCCAGCGCTTGCATGCGCACGCGCCGCAGCGACCAGCGGATGCTGCGCCACACGATCCACGTGGCGCTCATGATGAGCGCGATGGACGTGATCTGGAAGTAGTAGTGCTTCGGCAGCAATGGCAGGCGAAGGTAAACCGCAAAGACCTGATGGATGAGAGTGCCGGCCATCAACCACGCCGGACCGGAGACCGTCCGCCAGTTGGCAACCTCGACCTGCCCGCGCCGCCGCGCCCACCAGCGCAGTGGCACTTCGAGCAGAGCCAGGATGAGCCAGCCGAGCCCTGCCGTAATCGGCGCTGCTACCAGCAACGCGATCCACTGCCACAAGGGCATCCCCGCGAATTGGTGTTTGACCAGCACCTTGGGAAGCTTGCTCTCCACCTGCCGCGCCTGGACCTGGTCGTGGAGTTCCGGAACCTTGGCCAGCGTTTCAGAGGAGATCAGCCAGATCTTGCCCGCACTCGGGTCGGAGACGCGCACCAGGTCGAGGTCGACTTCCACGTCACCTGCTGTCATGGTTCCGAGCTTTTGACGGCCAAGAGGCACGCCTTCTTGCGGAGTTCCTTCGGGCTGGTAATAGCGGCTGAGATTGCCGGTGAAGGCGTGATCCAGCACAAACTTCAACTTCGTTGCCATCTGCTCGCCGTCACTCTGGCGGCGAGCGGCACTCATCTGCAGATATTGCGCGGCAATGCTATAGTCGCCGGACTGCGCTGCCCTGAGGAATCCGAGGACAGAATTGGAAGGAGTGGTGCGGCCTAAAGGGTCGGTCGGGCCATTCGTGGCCGGTGCCGCGGGTTGCACGCCCGTGATCTGCGCCGGAAGAAATACACCGGCAGCAAGAATCACCACAAACAATAGAACGGATTTGGAGAAAGAAAACATGTTCGCTCCGCTCAATGAATGCGGGTGCGCGATCAAGCGATGGCGCAGCCAATGAGTGATCATTGTATCGGACTGACGCGCCACAGCAGCGCAGTTTGACTGCGCAAGATTATCCTCGCTTGGGCCGGTAGATGTGCGTGCTGGTCCCGAAGAACACCTCGGCGGATTCCATTACCGTCTCCGACAGCGTGGGATGCGGATGAATGGTTAGCGCGACATCGCTGGCCAACGCCGCCATCTCAATTGCGAGCACGCCTTCGGCGATCATCTCGCCGGCGCCGGCGCCCACAATCGCGACGCCGAGCACGCGTTCGGTCTGGGGATCGAAGATCAGCTTGGTCATGCCTTCAGGACGGTCGATCGTGATGGCGCGCCCGGAAGCTGCCCAGGGAAACTTCGCGACTTTGATCTCGCGATTCTCTTTTTGCGCCTGCGTCTCAGTCAGGCCGCACCAAGCCACTTCAGGATCGGTGAAGACCACGGCTGGAATGGCATTGGGCTCGAAGGCGACTTTGTGTCCAGCAATCGCTTCCACGGCGACGCGGCCTTCATGCGATGCCTTGTGCGCGAGCATAGGCTCGCCGACTACATCACCAATGGCGTAGATGGATGGATCGTCCGTCTGCAGTTGCTTGTTCACCTGAATGAATCCGCGCTGGCCGACTTGCACGCGCGTCTTCTCCAGGCCTGGGATTTCGGAGTTTGGCTTGCGTCCTACCGAGACGAGCACGCGGTCAAAAACTTTTTGCTGCTCGCTGCCGTCCTGTGCCTTGAGGGTTGCGCGGATGCCGTTGCCTTCGTCTTTGACCGAGGCGACCGTCGTGTTCAACAAAATTCCTTCGAACATCTTTTCCAAGCGCTTGTGCAGCGGCAGCACCAGATCACGATCCGCACCAGGCAGCAGGCCCGGAAGCATTTCGACAACGGTGACGCGCGTGCCGAGCGCAGCGTACACGGAGCCGAGTTCGAGACCGATGTAGCCGCCGCCGACCACCAGCAGGCTTCCGGGAATATCTTCGAGATTCAGCGCGCCGGTGGAGTCCATCATGCGCGGCGTATCGAGCTTGAGCGTGGGAACAATCGCCGGGCGGGAGCCGGTCGCGATGACAATGCGATCGAAGCTGAGGGTCTCCTGCGAGCCGTCGTTCTTCGTAACGTTCAGCGTGGTTGAGTTCTCGAAGGCGGCGCGTCCTTGCACGTAATGAACTTTCCGCTGCTTCGATAGCACGCCGAGCCCGCCGGTGAGCTTCGTGACCACCCCCTCCTTCCACGAGCGCAGGCGAACCAAGTCGATCTTGGGAGCGGCGAATTCAATGCCCCAGTTTTTGGCCTGATGCGATTCTTCCAACAGTTTGGCCACGTGCAGCAGCGCCTTTGATGGAATGCAGCCGCGGTAAAGGCAGACGCCGCCTGGGTTCAACTCAGGATCGATGAGGGTGACCGTCATGCCGAGATCGGCGGCAAGAAAGGCCGCGGCGTATCCGCCAGGACCACCGCCGATGACTGCAATGTTTAGAGATTGAGAGTCAGACATGTGATCGAAACTAGAAACTAGAAACTGTCTATCCTTGCACCGACAGCAGGAATGGCTGTTCAAACGCTTCCGAAATCCAGCGCAGGAAGCGGGCGGCGTCGGCTCCGTCGATCAGGCGATGGTCGTAGGAAAGCGACAGCGGCAGTATGAGGCGCGGCTCGAACTTGCCGTTGATCCACTCCGGCTCCATACGCGACCGCGACAATCCCAGAATCGCCACCTCTGGATAGTTCACGATCGGCGTGAAACCGATGCCGCCGATACCGCCCAGATTCGTGATCGTAAAGGTGCCACCTTCCATGTCGGAGGGCGCGAGCTTCTTCTCGCGCGCCTTTCTCGAGAGCTGCGACAATGCGACCGCGAGTTCGACAATGTTCTGTTTGTCTACATCGCGAATCACGGGCACCAGCAGCCCTCGGTCGGTATCGGCGGCCACGCCGATGTTGATGTACTGCTTGTAGACAATCTCTTCTTTTTCTATGTCAATACTTGCATTGAACTGGGGAAAGACTTTCAGCGCGGCCGCGCAAACTTTCAGCGCGATGGCGGTGACGGTCATCTTGCCGCCAGCTTCTTCAGCTTTCGGAGCAAAGCGGGCGCGCAGGTGCTCGAGTTCAGTGATGTCGGCGCGGTCGTGCTGCGTTACATGGGGAACGGTGTTCCACGCCTCAGACAAATGCTCGGCAGTCTTGCGGCGCACCCCGCGCATCGAAACGCGCTCGATCTTGCCCCATTTCGCAAAATCCGGAAGCTGCGGCTGCTTGAAGTGTCCGGCGCGCGGGGCAGTCTGCACGGCCGCCGCCGACAGCAACGCTTTGGCGTACCCCTTGACGTCATCTTCGTTGATGCGTCCGCCGGGTCCGGTGCCTTTCACTTCGTAGATGTCTACGCCGACTTCCCGCGCGAGCCGCCGGACATGCGGGGCCGCAGGGACAGGCTGGCGATGTTCGGTACCGGCAACTTTTCCCAGCTGTTCGGGCATGCTGAAACTGGGGACACCAGGGTGCGGCTGGTCGGGCGGTAAAGCCTGCTCTTCGGTCTTGCCCTCAGCACGAATCGCCGCCTGAAACGCAAGTCGCGCGCCATGCTGTCCGGAGACATGCTCGACGGGGGCGGTCCGGGAGCGGGTTTGCGCGGGCGCAGTGGCCGCACCTCCCTCAAGCGTGAAGATCACTTGCCCAACCTTAATCTTCTCGCCTTCCTTAACCTTGACCTCTTTCACCACGCCACTGACGGAGGAGGGAACTTCGACGACGGCCTTGTCGGTTTCCAACTCCATCACCGGCTGGCCTTCCGAAACTTTCGTTCCGGGAGAAATCATCAGCCGCACCAGATCGCCCTGCGAAATGTTCTCGCCGAGTTCGGGAAGCTTGAATTCGGTCGCACCGGAGGTTTGAGCAGTGGAACTTGAAGTCGCAGCGGTCGGCGCTGCCTGCGGTGGCTTCGTCTGCTGCGTAGCAACAGGAGCGGGTGATTTTGCTGGAGCTTGCGGCGGCGGGGCGGACGGAGCCGCGGCGGCAGGTTTGGCCGCGGAAGATTTTGCTTCAGCGCCGTCGACGGTAAAGATCACCTGCCCGACCTTGATCTTGTCGCCCTCTTTAACCCGGATCTCCTGTACGGTTCCGCTGACCGAAGAGGGCACCTCCACGACAGCTTTGTCGGTCTCAAGTTCCATGACCGACTGGCCGGCGCTCACCGTGGCGCCCGGCGCAACCATCAGGCGAACCAGGTCGCCTTGTTCGATGTTTTCTCCCAGCTCGGGAAGTTTGAATTCGATCACTGCGTCTGCTTCCTTTTGTAAGATCTCGTCGCGGAAATGATCAGCTGACCGCCGGATTTGCTTTCTCTGGATTGATCCCCAGTTCCTGAATCGCGCGCTTCACCACGTCGGTGCCGATCTTTTTCTCGCGGGCCAGAGCACCGAGGGTCGCCAGCACAATATGCTTTGCGTCCACTTCGAAGAAATCGCGCAGTGCCACTCGGTTTTCGCTGCGCCCGAAACCGTCAGTTCCCAGCGATACCAGTTGTCCCGGCACCCACTTGTTGAGGCTTTCGGGCAGCACCTTCATGTAGTCAGAAGCGGCAATGAATGGGCCTTGCGCGTCTTTCAGAGTCTCGGTGACGTACGGCACCTTGGCGGGTTCTGCGGGATGCAGCATGTTCCAGCGCTCGCAATCGTTGGCATCACGATAGAGTTCCTTATAGCTGGTGACACTCCACACGTCGGCTCCGACTTCATATTTTTCTTCCAGAATTTTCTGCGCCTTCAACACTTCGAACATGATGGTGCCGCTTCCCAGAAGCTGGGCACGCAACTTAGCATCGCCCTTGCTTGATGTGTTGAAGCGGTACAGGCCCTTCAGCACGCCTCGGCGGACATTCTCACCCGCCGGAATTTCCGGCATGGGAAGCGGCTCGTTGGTGACCGTCAAATAATAGAAGATGGATTCCTGATCGATGTACATCCGCCTGATGCCGTCCTGAATAATGATCGCGATTTCATACGCAAACGCCGGATCATAGGCATGCAGATTCGGTACCGGCAGCGCGAGCACGTGGCTGTGCCCGTCCTGATGCTGCAGGCCTTCACCCGCCAGCGTGGTGCGTCCGGCGGTGCCGCCGACGAGAAATCCACGGCAACGCATGTCGGCCGCGGCCCAGATCAGGTCGCCGATGCGTTGGAATCCGAACATGGAGTAGTAGATGAAGAAAGGAATGGTTGGGATCCCGTGGTTGGCGTATGCCGTGCCCGCCGCGATGAACGAACACATCGAACCCGACTCGGTGATGCCTTCCTCGAGAATCTGGCCGTTCTTGGCTTCTTTGTAATAGAGCAGCGTGTCCATGTCGACCGGCTCGTAGTTCTGGCCGACGCTGGAATAAATTCCTACCTGTCGGAACAGCGCTTCCATGCCGAAGGTGCGCGCCTCGTCGGGAACGATGGGAACGATGTATTTCCCGAGTTCCGGATCGCGCAGCAGCTTCGCCAGCAAGCGCACAAAGACCATCGTGGTGGAGACTTCACGTCCCTCGGTGCCCTTGTGAAACTCTTCGAAATGCGCAGCCGGAAAGGGCTGCAGCGGCGTCGCGCGCAACTTGCGCTGGGGCATGTATCCGCCGAGTTGCTCGCGGCGGGCTTGCATGTACTTGAGCTCGCTGCTGTCGTCGGAGGGCCGGTAAAATGGCGCCTCGTGCAGTTCGTCGTCGGGAATGGGAATCCCGAAGCGCGAGCGGAACAGCTCCAGTTCATCTTCATTCAGCTTTTTCTGCTGGTGGGTGATGTTTTTGCCTTCACCTGCCTCGCCGAGCCCGTAGCCCTTAATGGTCTTGGCGAGGATGATGGTGGGCGAGCCGGTGTGATCGACCGCCGCACGATAGGCAGCGTGTACTTTGATGGGATCGTGCCCGCCGAGTCGCATGCGCGCCAGTTGGTCGTCGGAAAGGTGCTCCACCATTTTCAGCAGGCGAGGATCGCTGCCGAACAAGTTCTGGCGGAAGTACGCTCCGCTTTCGACAAAATATTTCTGGTACTGTCCGTCGCTGATTTCGCCTAAGCGCCGCACCAGCAAGCCATCGCGGTCGTTCTGAATGAGCGTGTCCCAGTCGGAGCCCCAGATGCACTTGATCACGTTCCAGCCCGCGCCGCGGAAAATGGCTTCCAGTTCCTGAATGATCTTGCCGTTGCCGCGTACCGGACCGTCGAGCCGCTGCAGATTGCAGTTGACGACGAAGATCAGGTTGTCGAGCCGTTCGCGCGAAGCCAGCGTGATCGAGCCCAGCGATTCGGGTTCGTCCATCTCGCCGTCGCCGAGAAACGCCCATACCTTACCGCCGGTCGATTGCTTGAGCCCACGATTTTCCAGGTACTTGATGAAACGGGCGTGGTAGATCGCCTGGATCGGCCCCAATCCCATCGACACCGTGGGGAACTCCCAGAAATCGGGCATGAGCCAGGGGTGAGGGTACGAACTCAAACCTCCGCCTGGCTTCAGCTCACGGCGGAAGTTTTGCAGCTTCTCTTTCGAGATGCGGCCTTCGAGATAAGCTCGAGAATAGATTCCAGGCGCGGCATGGCCCTGGAAATAGACCAGGTCGCGGTCGCCGTTTTCAGTTTGGGCGCGGAAGAAGTGGTTGAACGCGACTTCATACAGCGTGGCGGCGGAGGCGAACGTCGAGATGTGCCCGCCAATGCCTTCCTGAATCTTGTTGGCGCGCACCACCATGGCGAGCGCATTCCAGCGAACCAGGCTCTTGATGCGGCGTTCCATCTCCTGGCTGCCGGGAAACGGCGGCTGCTGGCGCACAGGGATCGTGTTCTGATAAGGAGTGGTGGCGGTGAAAGGCAAGTTGATGCCGGCTTCGCGCCGCGCGTGCAACGCCAACTGCTGCAGCAACCGGCCGGCCCGATTGGGACCGCCATGAGAAAGCACATAATCCAGAGAATCGACCCACTCCCTGGTTTCCAACACTTCCAGGCCGTCAGTTTCCGTCTGAGCCACGTCTAGTCACCCCACAGAGGTATGCGCAATACTCCATCATAATTCAAGCGCGCGGATTCTTGCTGGCGGGGCACAAACTACGAAGGGCACGAAGGTCACGAAGGAAGCTTCGGTGCCTTTGTGTCGTTTGTGGTTTATGCTTGGTTGGTTCGGATGGCAGTGGGAGTGGGGAGGTATCATGCTGCGGATCATCTTGCTTGTGTTGGTCTTAGTCGCTGCGGTGCTGCTGGTGCCGCGCGTGCTATCGCGATCGGCACAACCTTCCGAAGGAAGCATGGCGCCGGAGTTCACCTTGCCGTCGCAAGACGGCAGTCGAGTGAGCCTGAAAGATTATCGCGGCAAATGGGTCGTCCTCTATTTCTATTTGAAAGATCAGACCCCTGGTTGAACGCGCGAAGCCCACCAGTTCCAGGTGGACCAACCGAAATACGCCGAGCGCAACGCGGTTGTGCTGGGAGTGAGCCTCGACAGCGTCGAATCTCACAAGAAGTTCTGCACAAACGAAGGGCTCAACTTCAAGTTGCTGTCTGATGCGGACCACAAGGTCAGCGGGGCTTACGGATCGCTGAACAATTATGGAGTGGTGAAGTTCTCGGCGCGGCACACATTTGTGATTGATCCTTCGGGAAAAATTGCGAAGGTGTATACCGACGTCGATCCGGCGAAGCATAGTGCGGAAGTTCTGGCGGAGTTGGACCAACTGCAGAAATCGAGCGCGGCAGCGCGATAGGGCGATTTTCGCAGTCGAAATTCGGTGAATTTCTTTTTTGTTAGTAATTGGTTTTTCTCTCCGTCGGGGGCGCGGGCAAGATGCCCGCGCGACAGCCGGCAGGATGCCGGCGCTACGATCTCTTTGGGTACACTGGATCCATGGCAACTGCGGCCCGAAATGATTTGCGTGAACCCGCGCCGGGCCGCGGCGAATACCGCTTTCCGCCCGGCTTCGAGCGGAATCTGCTGTGGTTTGCGTGGCGCAAATTCCGTCCGGCCAATCCGATCCTACTTTTTCAGCACCTGGCGCGCGAATACGGGGACATTGCGCACTACAAGATCGGGTGGAACCACATCGTCTTTCTGAATCATCCCGACTACATTCGCGAAGTGCTGGTGGTGCAGAACGACAACTTCATCAAGGAGCGCACCGTCCGGCGCACCAAGATGCTGTTGGGCGAAGGCCTGATCACCGCCGAAGGAGCGCAGCACCGCTTGCAGCGGCAAGTGGCGCAACCGGCATTTCACCGGCAGCGGATTCCGGAATATGCGAGCACGATGGTTGAGGAAGCCGTCCGAACGCGCGACCGTTGGCGCGAGGGCGAGCAGCGGGATATCGCGATTGACATGATGCATCTCACGCTCAACGTCGTTGCTAAGACGCTGTTTGCGACTGAGCTGGGAGATGAAGTGAAGGAACTGGCCGACGCGATCAATCGCATTATGGGGCTTTACAATTTTCTGGTGATGCTGCCCGCGGCGGAGTGGCTGGTGCATATGCGGCCGCCGGGGCTGGCGGCATTCGTGCGTGCCCGCAAGCGGATTGATGCGGTCGTCTACCGCATGATCGAGGCGCACCGGCGACAGGGGTCCGATGGCCGCAGCCTGCTTGATCAGATGCTGGCGGCGTCGCCCGACCGAAGCGCCGCGGCGGAGCGGTCGCTGCGCGATCAGGTGATTACGATTTTCCTGGCGGGATACGAGACCGTCGCCAATGCGCTCTCGTGGACGTGGTATCTTCTGACGCAGAATCCGGACTGCGAACGGCGCTTGCACCAGGAAATCGACCGGGAACTGCAGGGGCGGCGGCCCACGTTCGATGACGTGCCGCGGCTGCGTTACGTGGAGATGGTGCTGGCCGAGTCGATGCGCCTGTATCCTCCAGCCTGGGCGATGGGCCGCTATGCGCTCAAGGATTTTCGCCTGGGCGAATTCTGGTTGCCCGCCAAGACCACTGTGCTGATGAGCCAATTCGTCACCCATCGCGATCCCCGTTTTTTTCCCGATCCGCTGTGGTTCGACCCCGAGCGCTTCACGCCGGAGGCGAAAGCTGGGCGCACAAAGTTCAGCTACTTCCCGTTTGGCGCTGGGTTTCGTCAATGCATCGGCGAGTCGTTTGCCTGGATGGAAGGCGTGCTGCTGCTGGCGACGATCGCGCAGAGGTGGAAATTGAGATTGATCGCCGGACACCGGGTGGAGCCCGAGCCGCTGATCACGCTGCGCCCGAAGTATGGCATGCGAATGACGGTCGAGCGCCGGAGCGAGGCCAATCGAGTCGTCGCTTAGCTATTTCTCCGCCAAATACATTTCCGCGACATGCTGCGTGATCTTTCCGGGCTGCGCTCCGGCCAGATTGGTTAGCGCAACCACAGTCAATTGGTCGTCGACGTAACGATCAATTGCGGTCTCGAATCCCTGCCACGATCCGTCATGGTGAATGCAGCGGTGCCCGTTTCTCTGGTCGATGAACCAGCCAAAGCCGTATGGACCTTTGTTGGGCTGGCCGTTCTTCAACTTGGCTACCGTCCACATCTGGTCGAGGCTGGACCGCTTGAGGAGTTTTTCCGTGTAGAGCGCGGCGTCCCACTTTGCCAGATTGAGAATCGAGAAGTAGAGGCTGCCATCGGCCGTCGTATTCACCATCGGAGCCACCCACTCCTGATTTTTCAACTCGCCTTTAACCAGTCGATAACCGGCGGCGCGATTCGGAATAATGTCGGCTTCGCTGATGATGCGCGTGGAATTCATGTCCAGGGGGTGGAAAATACGTTGCTGCAGAAAATCACCGTAGAACTCGCCGGTCACGCGATGAATCAGAATGCCCAAGGTCAGGAATCCAAAATTGCTGTACTTCCACTTCGTGCCCGGAGCATAGAGCAGCGGTATGCCCTCGACCAGTTTCAGCAGTTCGTCCTCGGTCCAGTCTTTGCGGAAGTTGAAATTTTTCGGGTAATCGCCAAAGCCTGCGGTATGGCTCAGCAACTCGCGCACGGTGACGTCCTTCCAACTGGCGGGAGCATCTTTGAAATATTTGGTGAGGGGATCACCGAGGCCGACCTTGCCTTCTTCGACCAGCATCATGACGGCGGTGGCTGTGAATTGCTTGCCCACTGATCCGGACTGAAAGATCGTCTCGGGCTTGACCGGCACCTGCAACTCCACGTTGGCCAGGCCGAAACCCTCTGCGCGGACAATCTTTCCGTTCTTCGCTACCAGCAGTGAGAGTCCGGGAATGTGCTGGCGCTGCATCTCCGCCTTTACGTAGTCGGTGACCGCGTTGGTGATGTCAGTGGTCTGGGCCTGGGAACAGATGCTCGCGAAGAAGATCAGGCAACAGACGGAGAGAGAGAGTCGGCGCAGGCTCATGGATGGTCGCGAAGTACCCCTGACGGTGATGAGTCTACAGTTCGGAATGATTCACAACAAGACAGGCCTTTGCTTAATTAGTACGCGGGGTATTTCCCCGGTGGAGTGCGAGGGCGAGGACGCCCTCGCGACAGCCGGCGAGGACGCCGGCGCTACGGGTCGCCGGCGCTACTTGCGCTCGGAAGACATTTCGTCCAAGCGGTGAACGCCCGAGCGGCGAAGGGCGAACAAGATGCCCCAGCCGATCACCCCCGCTGCGTAGAACCCGGCAAACATGAGTGCGATGGGCGACAACAGAACCAAGTGCATCGGCTGGATCGGCGCAATCTGCGGATTGACGTGCGACAGCGAGTTTGCAATGTCCTCCCCTCTTTTGATGGCCAGCATCAGGCCCGCAAGAATGATCGTCATCAATACGGCTGTTGTTTTCGGAAAGCGGAATCCGTCACGCATGGTGAACCTCCCGGTGTAAAGCGATAACCCGGCGTGCGCTCCGGACACCACTCGAAAGTGTTCGCGCATCGCGCCTTTCAAAAGCCCTGCAATCTCCCGAACATAGAATGCGCAATGCGCGATTGCGCCTTTGTTCTGGTTCTCAGCCTGCGCTTCACCGAAAACGTCAGCCATTTCCTGCCCGAACTGCTCGCGGTGTTCGGCCGGATAAAACAGCAGAAGTCTTCGATATGCGGTGAGCATGGTTCAGCTCTCCTTGGCCGCCACCCGCAGGCTGGCCAACCGCGTGAGGTGCTTCATGCGGGCGATCTCGGATTGCAGATTGCGGCGGCCGTGCGCCGTCAGGCGGTAGGCCTGTCGGCCGCGCGACGTTTCGCGCTCTTCGAAGCGCTCGATCCAGCCGCCGTCGAGCAGCCTGCGTAGAGCTCCGTAAAGCGTTCCCGTGCTGAGCACGACACGCCCATCGCTCATTCGCTCAACGTCTTTCAGAATCGAGTAGCCGTGCCGAGGTTCCCCCGCGAGGCTTAGAAGAATGAGCAGCACGGGTTCGGTGAGTGGCAGCTGCTCCATTATGACCTCATGCGACATGTCGTATGACGCCATAATCGTCCAAAAAACATCCGGAGTCAAGGGCAATCATTCTCGATATCTCAATCAACTAAGGAGTAACGGCGATCTGTTTTCCAGAATACGGCACGATTTTGTCGGCCTCGTCCGCGGCATTCACGCCTACGCCGTGGTTCTCGCGAACCAAGACCACGCGGAAGGTACGGTTCTGCAGCATGCCCGGAAACTGCCCTTTGCGGTCGCCGATCGTCAAGGTGTGGGATGCGTCATCCCAATGCAGAGGAATCGTGGCGTAGGCGCCCTTCTCGTAGTCATAGTTGTCGTTCTCATCTTCGTAAATCGTGAAATCGCCGTCAGCGCCGCGGTAAATGCGCAGTTCAATCGGATCCCCCGGCTTTTCGGTAGACCATTCTTCATCTGGTCCCAACGGAACTATCGATCCTGCGCGCATGTACAACGGCAGGCGTTCCAATGGCGCGATGGAGTTGATCATGTGCCCGCCAGCAACTTCCGCTCCCGTCCAGAAGTCGTACCACTTCGCTTCGGGCAAGTAGAGTTGCCGAGTGGTAGCGGCGGGCTCGGTCACTGGATTCACCAGGAATGCTGGCCCAAACATGAACTGGTCGCCGATGTTCTGGGCACGCGGGTCGGTGCGGAAATCCATGACCAGCGGACGCATCGGAGTGTATCCCGCGCTAGTCGTCTTCCAGGCGAGCGAGTAGATGTACGGCAACATGCGGTAGCGCAGACGATCGAAGTTCACCAAAATGTTCTGCGCATCCGGCCCGTAGGACCAGAGTTCGTTTTCATCCGGCTTGCGCGTGCCGTGCACGCGCAGGATGGGATTGAACGTGCCGTACTGAAACCAGCGCACGAAGAGCTCGCGGAATGCCGGATCGGTGGGACTCCCAAAAACAAATCCGCCAATGTCGGTCGTCCAGTAAGGAATGCCGGAGAGCGAGAAATTCAAGCCCGCCGGAATCTGGCGCCGGAAACTGAACCAGTCGGAGTTGATATCGCCTGACCAGGCCGTGACCGCATTGCGCTGCGACCCTGCGAATGCCGACCGCGACAGAATGAATACGCGCTTTTTATCCGAGGCGCTCCGCTGTCCCTGATACACCGCCTGCGTATCGAGCAGGGGATAGGCATTGACATAGCGATTGCCGCTGCCCGCCGCCAGTTTGTGATTCAGCAGAATGTTTTCCTCCTGCCCTTCGGTTTCCGGTTCGGTCGTGTCCATCCACCAGGCGTCGGCGCCAATGCTGAACAGGCCTTTGTTCACCTGATCCCAGTAATACTTACGCGCTTCGGGGTTGGTAGCGTCGTATACGGCCATGGCATCTGCATGGTACGGCGGCTTGGCGTATTTGAACTTGTCAACGAACCAGCCTTTCTTGTCCATGTAGTCGTAATTGGCGGAGCCCGGTTCGAAGAATGGCCAGATGGAAATCATCAGGTGGACATTCTCGCTGTGGAGTTGGTCGATCATCGCCTTGGGGTCGGGGTAATTCTGGTTGAAGACGAACTCGCCCTTGCGATTCCACCAGAACCAGTCCTGCACGATGTTGTCGACGGGAATGTGCAGGTCGCGATATTTTTTGGCCACGCCGAGAATTTCGTCCTGCGACTTGTAACGGTTCTTGCACTGCCAGAAGCCGTATGCCCACTTGCCGAACAGGGGAGCCTGCCCCGTGAGGTCGCGGTATTCGGAGACGATGTTGTCGAACTCCGGTCCGTAGAGGAAGTAGTAGTCGATGACGTCGGCCACTTCGGAACTGATGTAGAGGTAATTGGCAAAGCGGTTGTTGAAGCGGCTGCGCGAAGTGTTATTCCAGAAAATGCCGTAGCCCTTGCTTGAGAGCATGAGCGGCACGTCTATGTTGCTATTGTCCTGTGCAATGTCGACGGACTCGCCACGATAATTCCACACGCCAGCCTGGTGCTGCCCCAGTCCGTACAGCCCTTCGTGGGAGCCGTAAATATTGACGAAAGACTCGGCGCGATAGGTGTCTTCGCCGATCACTTTCTCTGGAGTCAGGCGGCGCGACGCCTCGGTGACGAGAGCTTCCCCATTCGCATCCGCGTAACTGATCGCCCCGTCCTTGCGGGCGATCGTAACTTTCAGGAGCGAGGTGCTGAGGGTGACAGCGTCATCAGTGGACTGCATCGTCCATTTTGTGGCAGGCCAGGTTTCTTTGATGACGACGTAATCCGTGCGCTTGGGAAAAGCGGCTGTCGGCGAATAAAGCAGGTGAATCACCGCGTCGGAACAAACTTGCACTTTCAAAGTGCCGGTGCCCATCGAGAGAACCACGCCATTCGCCTCTTGCTGTACCGTGCGCACAGGGTTCATGGGAGTCCATTGGGCAGGGGCGGCAGTGACGAATGCAAGAAAGTAGACTGCCGCTAGCAACAGAGCGATCGAGTGCCAATTGAGTCGAGCTTTCATAAGAGGTCTGAGTCACCGGCTTACAAAATCTAGTCCTTGCGCGGGCGGGACGCCCCCGCGACAGCCGGCAGGATGCCGGCGTTACGCATAAGGCCTGAAAATGATGTCCGTAAACGATTACGAAAATTGAGCACCGCGAAGAATAACACGGAGGGATTGAGGACTATCGGTAGCGTTAAGAACTGACAACCGCTACTGGCTTCCTGCGGGCCCGGCAGAATCGAAGGTCTCCGGCGGATCGAAGAAGCACTTGTGCCAAAGGGCGGAATCCGACAACGTTCCCGCCTTCCACTGCTGCAGAGCGGGCAGGGTCGCGGCAATCATGCCTCCGTCGGCGGAGTCGAAGATTACGACAATGCCAGCCAACTCCTGGGACTTCTGGACCAACTCCCCATAGTTTTTTTCGAGGAGAAATTTGGCGTATTCCAGACGATCTTTGGGGCCCGCATCCTTTGCGTTGTCATCGGCCTTCTGGACGGAGATGATCTTCACCTTCTTGCTGCGCAATGGTTCCCAATCTCCGGGGAACGGCGCTGTTTCTTCCCGGATTACGTGGAACAGGTCTGCCGCCGGCGTTAACGAAGATGCGGCTGGCGCGTCCGTGTCGGGTATGCCTTCGGGCATCTCCACACTGTTTCGCCAAATCCATCCCCGCGACAAGCCAGAGATCCGCACGTGCACCCAGTCGGCGTTGAAGTTCAACATCTCGAATTCGTCGTGCATGGAAGCAAGAAACACCGGCTTCGCCGTTAGACTGGGGGTCGCAACCACCGGCGTGCCGGACTTCTTAACGGCTACCAAATTCTTAGGATGAGCCTGGTTCTTCAGAATCTCTTCCAGGCTTGTCGCTTCCGCCTGCAATGCGCTGTCAGTTTTCGTCGCGTTTGCCTGATCCTTAGAAACGGCCGCCTGCGATGCCAGTCCTTGGGTGACCGCAGATGAAAACGTTCGCGGATTTTCGGGGAATGCCGGAGCCGGCGCGGAGACGGCCGATTTCGTATCTGTAGCCGGTGCGCCTGGGGGCTTTGGGAGCGAAGCCGTGGTTGTGACTTTCTCAGCCGGCGCTGGCGCGGCAGCGAGCTGATCGGATAGCTGATCCAGCACGTCGGCCTCAAGCCGGCCGTTGGACGTTAATAGTTGGTAGCCGGAGCGTGCACCTGCCGGATCGGCATACCAGGCCGTCACTTTTGAGGTGACGCGCACCACCGATCCGCCCGAAGGAGTTGCACTGACCTGCACGGTCGTCTGGTAATAGCCGCGTTGGTAGCGATCGAGTGGATGTTCACCCGGTTTCGCGAACCCCTCCAGCGAAGGTAGCCGCCCAGACAAGGTCCCCTGGACTGCTTTCAGCGCTTTCTCCAGCGTCGCTTTCGACTGCGGGAAGGTTCGCTCGTTGGCATTAGTCTGCGCCTGCGCACACACTCCGGCCAGTGCGAGGATTCCCAGCCATGCTGCCCCGATTGCGGCCCGGACCAGCGTTTCGGAGCGTGACATCATGGGACCAACTCCAGTTGGTCGCGCAAAATCCATCCGTGTTGACCGTTGTGGGTTTCAACGCCCACCCAGTATGGGGTCGAAATCACGATCAGCACCTCGGTGCCTGTGGGCAACGATTGCAAAGTGCTTGCCGTGTGGAAGGGCGCCGACTTTAGTGGCGCGCCCGGCGTCTTCACCAACCGTTGTACCTGACGTCGCAGGTCCCGGACATGCTCTTCCAAAGTTTGAGGAGTTGACGACGCACTCGCATTGTCGGGTTGTGGGGCGGCGATGGGGCTCTCCGGAGGCGCAGCCGCAGAAGTGGGTGGCTGGGAAGTAGAGTACGCAGGCACCTCTTCCAGAGCCATCGGCTTTTGAGCCTTGGCGGCTCGCTCTTGCTTTGCCCTCTGAGCCTCGGCCGTCTGCACTCTCATCGCATCGATGGCATCAAGCTGGTCGTGAATGTCTTTGTACTCCGCGCTTTCTACCGACCCGTTGGAAGGATGTGTAACGTGACGGAACTCCTCCACGAACACGGCATCGATGCGCAGGACAGTGTTCTTATCGCCCTGGGCTTGCACCACATAGCGAACGGCCAGCGTTCCCACGTCGTTGGTGTCTTTGAAGTTGCGGGGATCAAGCGCCCTCAGACGTACCTTATAGAAAACCTTGCCGCCCTCGGTCCATTCGGGAAATGCCCGGGTGGAACTCGCCTCCGCGGCGCCGCTGATGTAGTCGTCTTTGTTGTATTCCTTGGTTCCACGAATCATTCCGTTCTGCACCACTTGCTGTACGACCTGAGCCACGTCACTCTCGGGAAAGGGCACGTTAACGATCAGACCCATGCCGTACTGGACGCCGTCCTTTTCCTTGGCGGAAACCTCTGGCGCGGCCATAGCCACAGCCAGGGCCAGCGCCAAGGCACACTTACCCATCCTGATCCAGCCGGGTAGGGTACTGGCCTCGTAGGCCCGAGGCTCTCCGGGATGAAGGTGCATGCTGTTTCCTGAACGTCCCATGATGGCACAGAGTCTCAACTCTGAGTCCGGCCTGTCAATCCCTTACCGGATTTTCGTCCCTGCGATCCCGCAGGGTGTCTTTACTTTGTAAGAAGCGAGTTTACGTTGTGAAAAAGAATGTCCAAAAAGCGCCTTCTCGCGTTCGCAGCATTGGCCTTGCTGTTTTTCATGTATCTGTCGGATAATCGCGGGCTGTTGGTAAGAGCAAAAAAGTTCGGTCCACCGATGGCTGTGAAGAATCCGGCCAGGACTGGTAGAATGGCAACCACGCACGCGATAGGGAATCCTTCTTCTTTGCACATGCTCAAGTCCAAGCTTCGGGATTACTACACCCTGACCAAGCCTGAAGTGAATCTGCTGATTCTGATGACCACTTCAGCGGGGTATTATCTTGCCTCGCGCGGGCCCATGCGGGTCGTTGGTCTCATTAACACCCTGGTTGGAACACTGCTGGTAGCCAGCGGCACGGCCACGCTGAATCAATGGCTGGAACGCATTTGGGATGGCCAGATGCGCCGCACGGCATCCAGGCCTCTGCCCGCGGGCAGGCTTACGGCGCGCGAGGCGTTTTGTTTTGGCATGCTGCTGAGCGTCGCCGGAGGTCTTTACCTGGCGGTCGCCGTGAATGCGCTGGCGGCTCTTCTGGCGACTTCGACGTTGCTGTCCTATCTCCTCATCTACACGCCGCTCAAGCGCAAAACGCCGCTCTGTACGCTGCTCGGCGCCTTTCCCGGCGCAATGCCGACTTTAATCGGATGGGCGGGCGCCTCTGCCGGCATCAATCGCAATGCGTGGCTTCTGTTTGGAATCCTGTTTCTCTGGCAGTTCCCGCATTTCCTCGCGATTGCCTTGATGTATCGCGATGACTATGCCCGAGCTGGTTACCGGATGCTGCCGCGTTTTGATCTGGAATCGCGCTTCACCCGGGCCGAGATCTTTGGCTTTACGATCATGCTGATCATCGCCACAATGCTGCCTTTGGCGAGTCGCGGTGGCCCTGTTTACCTGATGGCGGTCATGCTGGCAGGCTGCTACATGCTCTATCACGTGGCGAATTTGATGAAGTCCCCTTCCACCGTTCTGGCTCGGAAGGTGGTGCATGCCTCGGTTCTCTACCTGCCGGTCGTGCTCGCCATGATGATGGTCTATAAGCCGTGATTCTTCGGGATCGCGACCAGCAAGCCCTGGCGTGAATGTGCTGAAACAACTGAGTTGCCCGCTCATTGCTGCACTCGGATGTGTGTGCTTAGTGACTGCACTCGCAGTTCAGTCGCAGGAGCCTCATCCCGCGCCTGAGACGGCGGAGCGGCTTCGGCACGCCCCACGAACTTTTCCCATCAGAAAGTTCTACGACACCGCGACCCTTGCCGCAGGCAATCCCGGGGATCTGATCCGCTCCCAGGAATTCGATCAATATGACTTGCCCGAGGGCGTCCTCGCCACGCGAATCCTGTATCACTCGCGCTCTGCGAGCGGCCAGGACGTCCCAGTTTCGGGAGTAGTCCTCTATCCAGATCGCAAGCCGCCCGCCCAGGGCTGGCCTGTAATCGCTTGGGCGCACGCCTTAGATGGAGTTGCCCGCCAGTGTGCTCCCTCGCTCCGCAAAAACGTCCAGCACGGCCCATTCCTCTCCATGTACGTCAAACTGGGATATGCAGTCGTGGCAACCGACTTTGCGGGATTAGGCACGGCTGTCCGCAATTCCTATGCGGATGCCCAGTCCAACGCAACCGATGTGATCGACTCAGTGCACGCGGCACGGGCTGCAGTACATGGCCTGGATGCGCGCTGGGTGGCAGTCGGCATCGGAGAGGGCGGACCCACTGTCGTTGCCGTCAACGAATCGGAGGCTAACGTTCAAGATCCAAACTATCTCGGAAGCCTGGCGATCTCCGGTCTGGACGATCCCCTGAATCGTTATCGATCCTCAACTCCCACGATCTCCTACGATTCGCCGCTTTTTCTGGCATTCGGGATTAAGACCGAGTATCCGGAATTCGAACTCAAGGATTTGCTGACGGAGCAGGGAATGGGTTTATATCCGCAAGTCGAGCAATCCTGCGCTGACCCTGTGGTCGAGTCAAAACGTTCGCCATCGGAAATGCTTAAGCCAAATTGGGCAGACAACAAGTTCGCAAAGCTCTATTTCAGCCGGGGCACTCTCGGAGCCCATCCCGCCAAACGCCCGCTCATGATCATCACCAGCGAGCTAGATTCCGCGACACCAATTCAGACGACCGAGCAAGTGATTGCCCGCATGTGCAAGCAGGGAGATAAGGTCCAATTTGAGAGGCTTGCCGAATCTGACCCAGGCAGTGTCTTCGGAGACTCGGTAAGAGATCAGATCTCCTGGATTGAGTCCAGATTCGCGGGGCGGCAAGGCGAAAGCAATTGCTCCGGACAGCACTGAGTTCTTGCCGCGTCAACGCGCAGGCGCAATGTGGACTCGACCAACTACAGGAAGCGCGGACCGGAATCGAGCACCTTATGATATTGAAACAAAGGAACCACCTTCAGAACTTGCACTGTTTGCCAGTGGGAAGCGAAAGAAGGCAGTTCAGAAGGTCGAAGATCTGCTACCTTGACCCAAACGGACCCAAATTGTGGAAATCTCAAAACTGGAAGCCCGCTAATTCAATGAAACGCTTGGGAAAAGAATGGTCGGCCCTAGAGGACGATTTTCGAACTTTTCTGCAGACTCCCACACGGTTCTAAGTCCATTTTTCATCAGTTTACAGACTGAATCTCAAATTGTCCGGCGTTAATGCCTTGTAATAGCGACGACACTCGAGTAATTGGTCTCCCCCCGCCATGCCATGATGTGACGATCTGCGTGCTCATTGGAATGTGCAGCATTCCTCGACGAGACAACAAAGCCACCTCCGATGCGCGTCAGCTCAGCCTCACCTCAGTGACTTAGCCAAAATGGGGTACGTCCCGTCCGTCCCCGACTTCCTGAATTGGTCAAGGGCGCGCGTTCGATGCGCGTTCATCGGAGCGCAGCGCAGACCCCTTGACGCGGCTCCCGCGCTCGGTACACTCCCTGCGGAAAAAATGGGATCACCGTTTCCCGCCGCTGGGTTTTTCTCGCGGCTGCAACTTGGCCGCGAGCTGGTGCTTGGCTTCGCTGATTTGATCCAGCAGTTGGTTGAACTTCTCCGGCGTCACCTTCTCGCCTGCCGCCACATGCCCCAACACGTTCACCAGCAGCAAGCGCACTCCGATGATCTCGGCTAGCGCCGGATCGTGCCTCGCTGCATCGCTGCCCGACCCTCCCCGCAGGATCGCCTCGCGGCACCACTCCCCGAGCGTCCGACCGCTCGCCTGCGCCGCCGTTTCGAGCAGGGCGTACTCTTCCTGGCTGACTTTGAAACCGATGGATTTCGTGCGCAGCGGCGGCTTCACCATGTCCCGGCTTCCTCTCTCGCCCTCACAGCCGAGACTAGCAGCCGCGCTTAAGAATCAACAAGTTCGCCTGCGTTAACTTCAGGTTGCTCTACAGCACCCCAACGCCGGGATTTTTCCTCTAGCTGTTCTGCTTTCAACAAGTTCGCGCACGGTAACCGAAAGTTGCTCTGCAGCACCCTTTCAGGGGTGGAGTGTCTCCCCTCCACCCCGTGCGAAGCACGGCCAGTTTTTGACCTTGCCTTTAGCTGCTCATTTCCGGCGGGCGGGACGGGCAGGATGGCGGTCGTCATCGTCCGAGGTATCCGCCCTGGCGGGCAAGATTTCGGCCAACCGATCCTCAACGTCCAGCTTGAACTCGGCGGCGACCTTCGCCACATGAACGCCGAACGTCCCGCGCATTTCACCCAGTGCACTGTAAAACGTCCAGCTTGCCCAGTGGCCCTGGTGGTTGGCGTACAGGACTGTTTCCCGGCCATCCACCCCGACCCGGTCCAGGAACTTTCGGCAGGCGGCTCGCATGGCCCGCAGGCTGGCGGCGAACTCGGAGCCGGTCTCCAACTTGCCCAACTCGGCGCTGAGGAAGCGCCGGATTTCCAGAACGGATTCGACGCAGTGGGAAGGCACCTCCAAGGAGTCAGGGGCGTAGAGCACGCGGCGGTCTTCCAGGAACGCGATCACCCGGCGAGCGGCACTCACTTCCAGGTCGGTCGGCTGCCATGACACCCCGACCAGCGGAGTCGAGATGCCCGTCAGCCGGTTTGCAATCTCAGAGAACTTCATGCAGCACTTCTAACTCGCCGGGACGATCTCAATGGCCCAGACTCTGCCCTTAGCGATCACGAACAGAACTCCCGGATACATCAGTGTCCGATCACCTATAACACCGATAGGCTCATTTTCCCCTTTATTCAAAACCATTTTTCCACTTTTTTCGGGCTTCCCGTAAGCCTGCAGAACGCGTTCTTCCTTGTCGCCTGGAGAAACGCCCTTGTCGGTTTTATATCCCTTGTTGCCCACTGCAACTATGCCGTCGAGGGTATCGTTTGCGTCAAACGTGAATGTCAAGCCTTCATTAGCAAACCGCTTCTCTGTAGCCGCATCAGGAAGGAAGTCGCTGCGCTTTGTCTTGTGAACAACGAGATTCCCACATCCGACTCCCGCTACGAGGACACGGTGAGTTCCCGGACTCTCAGTTTGAGCGGAAGCAATAGTCACGATGACGGCAAGCACAAGCAACTGTTTCACTGGATACTCCTTACTGGTCTTCAGGCTTCTTCTGTTCGTCGGCCTTGGCACTGCTACCACTGCTGCTACCGCTACTGCCGTCGCCGTTTTGCTGCTGTACCGTGGCTCCTGGTTGTGACGCTAACCCTTGGCCTAGTGGGCCAGGACTCTCCCCACCTCCTTGCGGCCAAGTTCCCGTCGCATCCGGCAGGGTTACCCCTGCCAGGCCCGCCGTGTCCATCACCCAGTCGGTGCAGTTATTTGTGTTCAGATCGTATTGAAGGTTGGTGTCGGCTTTGTCGTTGCTGATTGACGTCTGCACAGCGTTGTACTGGTCATCCGTAATCTTATATTCCTGCTTAACGTTCCAAGAGTGGTTCGAGTCGTCCTTAACGACTCCCGTGGTCGACGGACTCAACGGCGTCACAGTGCCCATCTCCTTCGGATAGAAGCCTGCTTTGGTCTCCGTGTGCGCAGTCGTGTCCTTCAGTCCGATGAACGCATGGCCGGTATTGACCCCAAAGCCCTCTCTAGTCCACGTGGTCGCGGTCCCCGCCACTGGTTGCTGCACATAGACCACGAGGTACTTTTCCAGGCCTTCCCAATCCGCAAACTTAAGCGGGTTATTGGTGACGTAGGCGTATCGATTCCACCCCTGCGGGTCGAGGAGGTCTGAGCGAAACTTCTTGGGGTTCCTCGCATCCGACACGACGAAGTCGTGGGGATCGACAGACATAAACCTGCCCAGCGAAGAGCCGTAGTAACGCTTGCCGAAGTTATCCAGGCCACTCTCGCTGTCCCGTTCTTTGCCGGTGTACTTGTAGCCATTCCAAGACGCTACGCTGAAGCAGCACGCGCCGCAGAGCATCATAGCCATAAACGGTTGCGTCGTAGGCATACGCAGTACCGGAATGCTAAGCGCCTTAGATGGCCTTGTCGTGAACGTCACCGCTTCCCAACAATCGATCTAGTCTCTTGAGGGAATCATTTCCCCAACTAAAGTCGTATCCCGTCCGCGTTTGGAATTCCTCGATGCCGAGTTCTCTAATCGTTTCAAAGAGCGCATTTCTAAACGCACGGGTCTGGTCAACGTCAAGCATCGTTGCACCGCGACCCAACGCATGAAGATGCTTGAGAAGGTTCTCGACGTCCGCCCTTTTCATGCCGATTGTTCGGTCGAAGTCTGGAACCGAGAAGCCATTCAATACTTCGTTCAGGACGCTACTCAGTAAGCCTAATTCTTCGGAACCAAAACGAAATTGTGATTCGGAGATCATTTCCTCTCACTTTAACCCGTCAAAATAAGCTTTGCCATTGGTGGGCCGGAATGCGGTTCCACCATCCGGGTCGCCGGGATTTTCAATAACAACCATGTTTTCTTTGGAGTTCCAATAAGCAGTGCGGTTGTTTGAAAGAGTTCTGACTTCGTCCGGTTGTTGCATAGTCTCTCTGACGGTGTCCTCATACTTGCCTTGGTCCCAACCAGGAAACTCCCCTTGGTGCTTTGCCCAACCATGCCCGCCAGCAATTTGACTCGCGGTGTTGACGATTGCACCTGCGACCGCGGGTATCCCGCTAGACCTACCGTCCATCAAATCCTCAGCGTACTCAAGAGGGCTTTTGACCGCGAGAAGATTCACCAAGTCCCTTTGTGCGCTGATTAACTGTTGATCGCTGGCTGTCTTTACCCAAACGCTGGCGGGACGGCCGTAGATCAGCAGACCATGCATAGCCGAAAGATTTGCTCTGGCTTGATCGGCATCGCGCTTTTCGTCTTGGTCTGAATAGTGCCAGAAGCACCACCACCCACTCTTCTCCTGACCACCTTTCGTGCAATGCCCATTCGGGTCCGTCAGGGTGGTGGGATTGTTTTTGGTGTATGCGTACAGGTTCAAGCTTTGGGGATTGCCGAAGCTGGCGTAGGGTACTGCGGTAGGCCTCGCGGCCCAGTCCGGCGTCATAAACCGCCCCATCGTAGAGGCGTAATATCTGGCACCGAACATATCCAGGTTGGATTCGGCATCGTGCTCTTTGCCGGTGAATTTGTACCGATTCGAATCACCGCTGCTAACCACAATCTCCCCGCCATAGGGATAATAATCGGATTCGTTTTGGATGTTGCCTACGCCGTCGGTAACCACGTTTGTAGAACTCAAGTGATCGTGAAAATAATAATGCACGAC
>DASTCU010000262.1:0-4527 GCA_035710825.1 Candidatus Sulfotelmatobacter sp. | reverse complement strand
ATCGCGTCTGCGCAAAGCACCGCCTGGCGCGAGATTATTGGCGTGGTGGGCGATGCGCGCAACGACGGCGTCGATCACCCGGTCGTCCCTGCCATCTACATTCCGTACACCGCTGCAATGCAGGCCTGGGCGCAGTTCCTCGTCCGCACGGAGGGCGATCCGCTCACCTCCATGCAGTCCATCCGCGCCGCGATTGCATCCATCGCTCCCGACCAGCAGATCTCCAACAAGGTCTCCAGCTTCAACGGCACCTTCACCCTCATCGAAGCCATCGAGCGCGACGCACAGTACAGCCGCCAGCAGCTCTTCTCCATCTTGTTTGGCGTCTTCTCGGCCATGGCGCTCGGGCTCGCGTTGGTCGGTATCTTCAGCGTCGTCGCCTACAGCGTCGCCCAGCGCACTACGGAATTCGGCGTGCGTCTGGCCCTTGGCGCGTCGCGCACGCATGTGCTGTGGATTGCAGCACGCATCGCAATCGTAAGCGCGGCCGCGGGCATGGTCATGGGTCTCGCGTTTGACAGCCTTCTGGGCGCCCTCCTCGCGCACTGGATGCAAAGCGCCTTTACTGCAGGCAGTCTGTTCGCAGCCGCCGGACTCCTCGCTCTCAGCGCATTCCTCGCCTGCCTGTTGCCCGCCCGCCATGCTATCGCGGTCCAACCCGCCGAAGTTCTCCGCAATGAATAAAGCGTGTCCCATTTTGACCAGAGCGCGGGTGTCCTATGCGGGGGTCACTTCAGGCCAACTCATTCATCGGGACTGGCTCCCGCGTGACAGTATGGGTAGGTTTCGGCAAACGCTAGTGCTGTATCGGATGCGCCCCACAGTAAGTGTGCAGGTAGGCTGGGGAAGTTTTGTGGGGCGCGTCCGATACAGCTGTTTGAAGGAAGCCGCCCATGGGGAGGCATTTATGCAAATTCAAATGGGGTTGGAGTTAGGAGAAGGGCTTGGGAAGTAGGTGGTCGAGTTAGCAAGAGCGCAGGCAGGATTGGTCGGGTTGTCGTTTGCGTGGGGTTGGGGCGAAAGTTCGAGGTGAGGTTGGAAGCGGTCAGCGGGTTTGGGGCCAGAAGAGCGCACCGCGGTGGCAGGTGGTGAGACGCACCGAGTGAAGGAGATGGTAATTGTAGATTCATGCAGTGGCTCCGGCGGGAAAGGGTGGAGAACGGAGTTGGAGCTGGGCAGCGGTAAGTCTCTCGACGACCACCATGGGGCCGCCGCATTTGGGACAGAGCCAAAGTGGGCTCGGTTCTTGGGCAGGAGAGGCTTCTGATTCGGTCTGCGATGGCTGTGCTGCTCCGAGTAGTTGAAAGCAAAGCGGCAGGAGGGTGGCGCGCCGCCGGTTGGCAAGGAAACCAAAGTGGCGAATGCGAACGAAGCCTTTGGGAAGCAGATGCAAGAGGAAGCGGCGCAGGAACTCATCGAGGGATAGGGACATTAACTTGTGTTCATTGTTGTGAGCACGGTCGCGCCAACGAAAGGTGACCTGGTCATCGACTAAGGAAACGAGTCGATGGTTGGAGATGGCGACGCGGTGGGTGTAGTGGCCTAAATAGCGCACAGCCTGCTCCGCATCTCCGAAAGGGCGTTTGGAGTAGACGTGCCAGTTGTGTCGGAATAGGGTTCGCAACCAGGCGGAGAAGGCTTTGGGGTGAACGAGGGGCTTCAGGGCGCCATGGAAGCCAAGCTTGCCCTGACGGAAGTTGCGTTGCAAAGCGATGACAAACTTGCGGCGAAAAACCTTTCGGAGCACCGGGATGGGAAGAAAGAAGCGAGCGTGCGAGGAAACCCAAAGCGAGTGATCGGGCGACAATCCGCCGGCGGGCACCACACAATGGGCGTGCGGGTGATGTTCGAGTTTCTGATTCCAGGTGTGGAGCACGCTAAAGAAGCCGATTTCGGCGCCCAGATGTTTGGGATCGCGAGCGACTTCCAGGAGGGTTTCGGCACTGGTTTGCAGCAAGAGGTGGTACAGGATTTTCTTGTTTTGCAAAGCCAGTGGCGCCAGTTCATGAGGTAGGGTGAAGACAACATGGACGTAGCGCGTGGGAAGAAGTTCCTGACGACGCGCTTGAAGCCAACGGTCGCGGGCGTTGGCCTGACACTTTGGGCAGTGCCGGTCACGGCAGCTGTTGTAAGAGATGGCCGGACGGTAGCCGCAGTTGGTGCACTCATCGAGATGCCCGCCCAAGGCGGCGGTGCGACAGCGCACGATGGCTCGCAGCACTTTGAGGTGTTGCCAGGTGATCCACCGGCGGCTTTGTTCGATGAAGCCGCGTCCCGCGGCGCGAACCAGATCGGCCACCTCAAGCGGCGGCCGGTTCATCTATTCGTTCTGCGGTGACCTGTCTGTTAGCTGGAGCGAGTCCAGAGGACTTGCGGTGGCGTTGAGGTGCCGTCGTGAGAGATGGAGATAGATGGTGGTCTCTTTCAGATCGTGATGTCCCAGGAGGAGCTGAATGGTGCGTAGGTCAGCTCCGTTTTCTAGCAAGTGGGTAGCGAAACAGTGACGTAGCGTGTGTGGATGAACGCGGTTCTGAAGGCCCGCCCGCTGGGCGGCACCTTGGCACGCATTCCACACTACCTTGGGAGTGATGGGATGATGGGCGGTGTGCCAGCGCCCGCCCGGGAATAACCAGTCTTTGGGTTTGCGCTTCAGCGCGCGCCAGTAGTTGCGCAAGGCTTCCAGCAGCGTGGGACTGAGCATGACATCTCGGTCCTGACGACCTTTCCCGCCGCGGATGTGGATGACCATGCGGCGGCTGTCGATATCGGGGATTTGCAAGCGGGTCAACTCAGCACGCCGTACCCCCGTGCCATAGAGCGTCATCAATACAACGCGATGAAACCGAGTCTGGGAGGAGTCAATGAGGTGGGCAACTTCTTCTGGGCTCAATATGCTGGGCAGGTGTCGCGTCTTCTTCGGATAAGGTGTCTCGGCCACGCTCCAGGCTTTTTTAATCGTACGAGTGTAGAAGAACCGCAGAGCCGCCAGCCGTTGCGTTACGGTGGACGCGGCTAGCTTTTTCTCGCGGAACAGATACGCTTGGTACTCGCGGATGTGCTCAGGATTGAGCTGATCAGGAGGGCGCCGAAAGTAACGCGCGAAATCCTCGATGGTTCGGATGTAGCTGCTTATGGTAGTCTGAGCGTAATTACGACGCTCGAGTTCTTCGAGCATCATTTTGCGAAGTTGGGTCATAGGTTAGCTCCTTATGACCCAACTTTATCCCTCACACCTGCTGTTGACACCACGCACGCGAAAGCGTCTGCCGCAGGAGCGGCTTCGTTCAAACGGGCTTATCACCATCGACGCCCGAATTGTCGGCTGCACGGACCTAACCTTCAAAGTTGCTAGAGCTCGTGGGGTTACGCAGCGCAATGAATCATTTCAGTGCGGAATGGGATGCACAAAGTGTCTAAATTCGGTACGTATCGGGCCCCCGCAACAAACCTGCCGGTAGTTCCCTTCTGCAAGTTCCCCGGATTGTTAATGTTGCGTTGCGAGCAGAACCGTGTGCATGGATTTTTTTTCGCAGCAGCGTTCTTATTCCATGTTTCAAAACTTGGAACAACTGGAACAGATCGCACGTCGGGGCCCGAGCCGTCGCGGAACACGGTGCGCGTGAAGCCGTCATTTTTGAAATCGAAGCGGTGATCGCCATGCAGGCGCATGATTGCCTCTCCCTCAATACAGCAGCGACTATCGCAGGCATTTTTTACGCATCTGCACGCATTCGGAGCGCGTGATGAGACCGTCAAGGAACCGCTCGCGTGCGCTAACGAGACAGGCGTTAACTCGCAAACCCGGTGACAGCAGCGTGTAGGCGGCAGCGCCAACTATAAAGCCGAGACTCGCACCCTCACTCCTCAAGAATGCCTTGGGCCCGTGGCAGCAGACTCCAGCGGCAAAGTATCCCGCGACGGCACATAGTAAGCCAGTCGCAACAGCGTTGTCGGTTTTTGCGAGTCGTTCTGCCATCCTGAAGAGTTTGGCAAGGACTGGTTGGCTTCCTCCCTGCATCGCTTTAGGCATGGGACTCTCCGGTCGGAGCATTCTCCAGGGCTCGACGGTATTCCATTGATCGCCGCAAGTACTCTCGGAATTGTGGAGTATCGCTGGCCTCACCCCATACTGCCAGCACTGCGTTGAAGGCTCGCGCTTGCGCCCACGTGGACAATGCCGAAAGCAAGCCGATGGGTAACAGCGCCAAGGCAACAACGACTGTCAATGAACCGTTGGAATCCGGGCGACGGAAGCACATCGCCACAACGGCCGGGACCAATCCTGCGGCCAACTGGCAAAACGCCTTCCACCGGGCATGAATGTATGGCGGCGGTTCCTTCGGCGGCTCGGATGGAACTGACTTTGCGAGTTCGTCGCGGTGTTGCTTGTAGTGGGTTACCAGCCCTGCCCGGTACAGCTTGCGGAAGCCTTGACGCAACAGCCAGAAAAATATGATCTCTCCCAGAAACCAATACGACAGCGCCCCTGGTGGCCGGATGAGCAGGGTGGCAACGAATGTAAACAAC
>DASTCU010000261.1:0-72390 GCA_035710825.1 Candidatus Sulfotelmatobacter sp. | reverse complement strand
CTTCCTGCTGTCCTTGCACCTGCCCGTTCACTTCGAACGCGGCACTCCGGGCTTCCAGTTCGAGGTAAACGTTCCGTGGATTCCGACGCCCGCCATCCGCTATCACCTGGGTGTCGACGGCATCTCTCTATGGCTGGTGGTGCTGACCACTTTCCTCACGCCCCTGTGCGTGCTGATTTCGTGGAACTCGATTCATGAGCGGGTGAAGGAATTCTTTATCCTGCTGCTGATCATGGAGACGGCGCTGATCGGCGTGTTCGTTGCGCTCGATCTTTTCCTGTTCTACTTCTTCTGGGAAGCCACGCTGATCCCGATGGCGCTTTTAATTGGCGTCTATGGGCACGGCCGCCGCGTCTATGCGGCTGTCAAATTTTTCATGTACACCATGATCGCGTCGGTCTTCATGCTAGCTGCGATCCTATGGCTCTATGCGAAGGTAGGCACGTTTGACTTCGTCGCTATTCAGAATGCGATCCAAAGCGGGCGAGTCGCAGGTTTTGCGACAGCAGCACCGTGGCTTTTCCTTGGATTCTTTGTCGCCTTCGCAGTGAAAGTTCCGCTTTTCCCCTTTCACACCTGGCTGCCCGATGCACACGTGGAGGCACCGACCGCAGGCTCGGTTTTGCTGGCTGGCGTGCTGCTGAAAATGGGCACATACGGCATGTTGCGCTTTAACCTGGGTTTGTTTCCCGAGCAGGCGCGGGAAAATGCCAACTGGATTATGGTGCTGGCGCTGATAGGCATCGTCTATGGCGCGCTGGTGGCGATGGTGCAGCCCAACATGAAGAAGCTGATCGCCTACTCTTCGGTCAGCCATCTGGGCTTTGTAGTCCTGGGAATTTTCAGCTTTACGCAGTCGGGCTTGAACGGAGCGATGTTCGTGATGCTGGCTCATGGCGTCTCCACCGGCGCCCTGTTCATGCTGGCAGGAATTCTGCACGAGCGCCGTCACACTTACGAGATCTCGGAGTTCGGAGGCCTGGCGGCGCCCATGCCGGTGTATGCGGCGTCGTACCTCTTTATTGTGCTGGCGTCGGTGGGCCTGCCGTTGCTCAACGGATTCATCGGCGAGTTTCTGGTGCTGAGCGGGGCATTCCAGGCCAAACCGATTTACGGAATCCTCGGCGCCACGGGCGTGATCTGGAGTGCAGTTTACCTGCTCTGGATGTTCCAGCGCGTTTTCTACGGCAAGGTGACGCACCCGGTGAATAATTCCCTGCCCGATCTTCTGGGCTTTGAAAAGGCAGCGGTCTGGCCCTGTGCGGTGGCGGCGCTAATTATGGGAGTCGCCCCCATACTGTGGCTGAGCGCCATTGATCCGGCAGTGCAGGGTGCACTCGCTGCAATCCCGCAGGTCGTCAGCAAGGTGGTGGGACAATGATGGCGATTCCCGCTCTCCTGTTGCAGACGATCCCGCAGGGCGTGGATTACGTGCGCATCCTGCCGGAAATCGTGCTCTCCGTGTTCGGCATCGCGATCATGGTGCTCGATCCTGTCGTGGATGAAGAAAAAAGCCAGAAAACTTTGGGGCTGATTGCATTCGTTGGGACGGTGGCGGCCCTGATTTCGACCTGGGGGATGGCGCAATCACCCGGGCTGGCTTTCTCGAATACCATTCGCATTGACAGCTTCAGCATCTTCTTCACCTTCCTGGTGATTGCGATTGCCGCCGTCGTGATTCTGAGTTCGTTCGAATACATGGCGGTGCAGCGGATTCGCGCCGGGGAATACTACGCGCTGATCCTGTTTGGAGTGGTGGGCATGGCGCTGATGTCGTCAGCCATCGAACTGGTGCTGATCTTTATCGGCCTGGAAATCTCGTCGATCTCGACGTACATCCTTGCGGGATTCCGCCGACACGAGGCCGCAAGCAGCGAGGCATCGTTGAAGTACTTCCTGCTGGGCTCGTTCGCCACCGCCTTTTTCCTGTATGGCGTGGCACTCATGTTCGGGGCAACGGGATCGACCAACATCGACATCATCGCCCAGAGACTGCAATCGGCCCCGGTGGAAATGCTGGTATTTGCAGCGATGGCGCTGATGTTCGTTGGCCTGGGATTCAAAGTTGCGGCAGCGCCATTCCACGTGTGGACACCGGACGTGTATGAAGGAGCTCCGGCGCCGGTGGTGGGATTCATGTCGACCGCGCCCAAGGCGGCGGCGTTCGCCGTTCTGCTGCGGGTTGTTTTTGCCATCAATGCTCCGGGACGGTTCTGGTTCCTGTGGGTGGCGGCCGCGCTGTCGATGACGTTGGGCAACATCGGAGCACTGGTGCAGGACAATGTGAAGCGCCTGCTGGCCTATTCGTCGATCGCACATGCCGGGTACCTGCTGGTGGCCTTCGCGATGACGACGCCGGAGAATTCCGCGACAGGAGTCTCCGCGGCCATGTTCTATACCGCTGCTTATGCGGCCATGAACGTCGGCGCCTTCGCTGTGGTCAGCCACTTTGCCAATGCGGGCGAGCGCTATGTAAGCCTGGAAGACTATGAAGGTCTGGGACGCAGTTCGCCACTGCTGGCGGCCACACTTACTATCTTCCTGTTATCTCTGATTGGTATTCCGATGACCGGCGGATTCTTCGCCAAGTTCTATGTTTTCAGCGCTGCCTTGCGTGCCAACCTCATCTGGCTAACTTTGATCGGAGTTGCCAATAGTGCCGTCGGGGCTTACTATTACCTGCGCATCATTGTAATGATGTACATGCGGGAGGCGCGGACGGAGGTTCCAGTGACTCGGGTGCCGCTGGGACTTGGCGTCGCGCTCGCGATCAGTGTCATAGCCACAATCTATCTGGGCATCCTGCCCAACCGGGTGCTGCAGATTGCGCAGCACTCCGCGCAGGATTTGCTGCCTCAGCAGGCAGCGGGAGGTTCGAACATGGCGCGAAATCCGCATGTAGCGACCCTTCCGGGGCAGTGAATCGTTTGTGCAAAAAATTCGAAAGCTTCAATTGACAATCCCCTATACCCGCGTGCATCATGTGTGCACCAAGTTCCCAGTTCAGTCCCTTTCCTCTCAAAGGAACTGACGACCCTGGAGGAGAGCACAATGTCAAAACTGATTCGCAGGCTTTGGTCCGAGGATGCGGGACAGGACATCGCCGAATACGCGGTGATGTTGGCGGTAATTCTGGTTCTGGTAGTCGGGACGGTTCGGTTGATTGGATCGAATGCCAACAACGCATTCTCGAGTGTAGCCAGTTCGCTCCAGTAACCACCCCAGTGTTTTTGATCTCGTTCGATGTGCGTGCTAACGATTCTATGACGCGATTTACTCCAGGCTTTGCTTTTGCCGCCAGCTACCGATTTACCTGGGTAGCGGCTGCGGAGCAGCTTGGGGAAGGATGAGCCACTAAGGCCACCTAGACGAGCAAGCTTCCAGCAGCCGCGATCCGGGGATCGCGGCCTTTGTTTTTTGAGGCGAACTTATGAAGGAGAACCGAGTCCCATGATTGTCAATATGTCGGAGAAAGCCACGGAGCAAGAAATTAACCACATCATCGAGCGGATACGCGAAGCCGGATACCAGCCTCACGTAACGCGCGGAACCGAGCGGACCATTGTCGCCGCGGTGGGCAGCGGACGTCGCCACGAGATCGAAGCGCTGCAGGTCGCGCCGGGAGTGGACAATGTCGTCGCTATTGCGCAGCCCTTCAAGCTGGTCAGCCGCCAGGTCAAGCCCGACCGGTCCGTCGTAAGAATCGATGGTGTTTCCATCGGTGGCCCGGAGGTGGTTGTGATCGCAGGTCCGTGCTCGGTCGAGTCGCGCGAGCAACTGCTGGATACCGCGCACGCTGTGAAACGCGCGGGCGCCAACATGCTGCGAGGCGGCGCCTATAAGCCGCGCACGTCACCGTACGACTTCCAAGGTCTGGGCATTGAGGCGCTGAAGATTCTGCGCGAGGCGAAAGAAGAAACCGGTTTGCCGGTGGTGACGGAAGTGATGAGCACCGAAGATTTGGACCTGATTTGCGAATACGTGGACATGCTGCAGGTGGGGGCGCGCAATATGCAAAATTTTGCGCTCCTGCGGCGGCTGGCTACCGTCAACAAGCCGATCCTGCTGAAGCGGGGCCCCTCGGCAACGGTTAAGGAATGGCTGCTGGCTGCCGAGTACCTGCTCTCCGGAGGGAATCACCAGGTCGTGCTCTGCGAACGCGGGATCAAGACCTTCGAGACGGAAATGCGCAATACCATTGATCTGGCCGCGATCGCATTGGCCCGCGACTTGTCGCACCTTCCGGTAATTGCCGATCCATCTCACGGCACCGGCAAACAGAGTCTGATAGCAGCAGTGTCTCGAGCCGCAGTCGCGGTGGGAGCCGATGGGCTGATTATCGAAGTGCACCCTTGCCCGGAACGCGCGCTATCGGATGGCCCACAATCCCTGGACTTCGAAGGATTCGCCAGGGTTATGAGGGCCTTGGCAGAGCCGCTTCGCGCGACTGCCAGTGTGCCCGCGGCGGTCACGGCGGCGTCTTAGTCGTGGCTGAAAAGGTCGATAGAAAGCGTGACGAACGTGGGTCAGGCCTAGTATGCTTAGCCGGGCCATAAGTCCAGGTTTCAGGGTGTTGCATGAAGGACGTATTCCGCGATCCACGCCGGCACGGCTGCAGAAGATCGCTTGGCGCCGGTATTTTGTGCCTGGTATTGGGGACTATTCTAGTTTCCCCGAGGACATTGAGCTCGCAGGATCAATCACAGGCGTCTTCCCCTTCCGCCACTAGTCCTGCCCAGGAATCGTCCGGAGAAATGGCGATCAAGGACGAAGCGACCACATCCAAGGTGGCCGAAGCCGCAAAGTTCCGCGTGAATGTGAAGTTAGTGCTGGCGCGGGTGGTGGTGCGGGATTCCAGCGGCCATGCGGTAGGAAATTTGCACAAAGAAGACTTTCAAATTTTCGACAACGGCAAGCCGCAGGTCATTTCAGATTTCGATGTAGAACATATCGGGCCGCAAGCGTCGACCTCGGCAACGGCCGCAAGCTTGAGTACGCCGAATGCGGCGGACCCAGGAGTGAATCCACCCACACTGCCGGTGCGTTACATTGCGTACCTGTTCGACGATTTGCATTTCAACTTTGCAGATTTGGCCCTGGTACGCAAGGCTGCTGAGCGTCGTTTCGAGGCTCTTGGGCCGACCGAACGCGCGGCAATTTACTCAACGTCGGGCCAGACCAACCTCGATTTCACGGATGACCATGCCAAGTTGCGGCAAACTCTTGAGCGCATGCAGCCCCGCCCGACGATGAACCTCGAAGGCCCCACCGAATGTCCGTTAGTCACCCTTTATCAGGCCGATCTCATCGTCAACAAAAACGATCTTAATGCTTTGCAGGCGGGCATCAACGACTATATACACTGCGCCAACCCTCCTCCCCAGATGATCAGCAATGCCGGTGGAATTGTGCAAGGAAAAGCCTACCAAGTCTTGAATGTTGGAGAACACGATAGCCGGCTGGCGATTGGCGTGTTGCGCGATGTGGTGCGTCGAATCGCGGTCATGCCCGGCCAACGAAACCTGGTTCTGGTCTCTCCCGGATTTCTGACGCCGGAGATGGATTTTGAGAACAACGAGGTGATCGACCGGGCAGTGCGCACGCAAGTGGTGATCAGTAGCCTTGACGCGCGGGGCCTCTATGTTGACATCCCTTTTGGCGATGCCAGCAATCCGGGCCGGCCGGATATCATCGTACGGGGGCAGACTTATAGTCCCACGCCGCGCGCCATGCTGGACTCGCAGTCGGCCGCCGCGCAGGATGACATTTTGTCGGTCTTCGCGTACAGCACGGGCGGCACCTTCTTTCACAACAACAACGACATGGAAGAAGGCTTCCGGCGGGTGGCGGATAACCCCGAGTTCTACTACATACTAGGGTTCACGCCGCAGAATCTGAAGATGGACGGCAGGTTTCACACTTTGAAGGTGAGCCTGAAAAGTCATGAGAAGTACGATCTGCAGGCGCGTCGCGGCTATTATGCTCCCAAGCACGATGTGGATGCGGCGGAAGAAGCCAAACGCGAGATTGAAGATGAGGTCTTATCGAGCGAAGAACTGCACGATCTTCCAGTCGTGTTGCATACCCAGTTCTTCAAGGCTGCTGACGAGTCCGCCAAACTGACGGTGCTGGCGCGCGTGGATGTGAAACATCTTCACTACAAACAGGCGGACAATCGCAATCAAAATGACCTGACGGTTGTGACTGCCGTGTTCGACCGCAACGGCAATTTCCTGCAGGCGAATGAAAAACTGCTGCAAATGCGTTGGAAAGACGAGACGCTGCAGAGCAAGCTAGCTTCGGGCATCACATTGAGAACGAGCTTCGACGTAAAGCCCGGACGATATCTGGTCCGGGTGGTGGCGCGCGATAGCGAGCAGCAACTTATGTCCGCAGAAAACGGAGCGGTGGAGATTCCGTGAGAGGAGTGAAATTATGACAAACCAGCGATGGATTGGTTCGACGAAATGGTTGGTCCTGCTGAGCGCTTTCACGTTCGGGGTCGCAGTCGCGCAGGAGCAACAACCGTCCACTCCCTCCAACGACAGTGTGGGAACGATTAAGGTAGAGACGCGCGTCGTGCTTGTGGATACGGTTGTCACCGACAAGAAAGGCAACTATATTCGCGACCTCGAAGCCAAGGATTTCAAGGTCTGGGAAGATGGCAAGGAGCAACCGGTCACCAGCTTTTCGCGGGAAGATGCCAACCCCGATCCGGCTCATACGGCGAAACATTATCTGGTGCTGTTTTTTGACAACTCCACCATGGAGTTCGGGGATCAAGCGAAGGCGCGAGACGCGGCGGCCAAGTTCATTGACGCCAATGCTGGGCCGAACCGACTGGTGGCCATTGTTGAGTTTGGCGGGATGCTGCGGATCACGCAAAACTTCACCGCGGACACCGAGCGCCTGAAGAAAGTGGTCGCGGGCGTAAAATTTTCGCACGTCTCGCCGAACGCGCCGTCGCCCGACTTGGCTTCCACGTCACTGCCTCCATCCCAGCCGCAGTCGTTGGATACGCCGGTCATGGGCGGCCTGGAGGCCGACTTTGGAGCGCGCAGTGTTTTCCTCGCGTTGAGGAATCTGGCCAAGGGTCTGGTTGGAGTTTCCGGGCGCAAGAGTCTGATTCTGTTGAGCGCCGGATTCCCGATGACCGTGGAACTGCAGTCAGAGCTTACCGCGGTCATTGATGCCTGCAACAAGGCGAATGTGGCGGTGTATCCGATCGACGTGCGCGGGCTGGTGGCTCCGGTAGTGGGAAAGGCGTCACCGAAGCCGCAGGTCCATCCATCGAGCCTGCCGCACCTGCAACGTGCGGCGCTGAAATACAAAGGCAGTGCGAACACTCCGATGCTGGCACTGGCGCCCTTTGCCGCTGAACCTGCCACTCCGCCACAGCATACCGGCGGAGGTGGTGGTGGTAGCGGCGGTGCGGGCGGTGGTGGTGGTGGACATGGCGGTGGTGGCACCGGCGGAGGCGGAGGCACGGGAGGTACCGGCGGGACGGGCGGTGGCGGTCACGGTGGAGGCGGTACGGGAGGAACGGGCGGCACTGGCGGTACTGGAGGCGGGCACGGTGGAGGAGGAACTACTGGCGGTGGGCACGGAGGAGGAGGAACAACCGGTGGTCATGGCGGAGGTGGCGGAGCCCCTGGCGTTGTCAATACCAATACCTATAACCAATACAATCAGCCGCGGCAGATTATTCCCCAGATTCCGGATGTTTCCGCGAACCAGCAGTTCTTGTATCAGTTGGCCGAAGGCACCGGCGGGTTCGTCATCGTTAACACGAATGATTTGCTCGGAGGAATGCAGCGGATCGCCAAAGACCAGTCGGAATATTACCTGCTCGGCTACAAACCACCGGAGTCAGTGGATGGCAGCTGCCATACGCTGAAAGTAAAAGTTAATCGCGGAGGAACCAATACTCGCGCGCGCAGCGGTTACTGCAAAGTTCGGCCGTTGGACTTGCTGGCCGGAAGCCCGACTGAAAAAGATCTTGAAACACGAGGCGCTGGCGAAATGGCCGGCAATGTGACTGCGGCCATCCGCGCTCCGTACTTTTACAGTGCTCCCGGCGTGGCCCGGGTTCACCTGGTCATGGATATTCCTTCCAATTCGCTGCAATTCGACAAGGTCAAGGGCAAGCAGCATGCTGAGGTGAACGTACTGGGCATCGCGTACAAGGCTGATGGCGCGGTGGCGGCCCGCTTCAGCGATACCGTCAACGTGGATCTCGACGGGAAGAAAGAGATGGAGGAATTTCAGAAGGGATCGTACCATTACGAAAATCAGTTCGAGATAGCCTCGGGAAATTACAAGCTGAGAGTGGTGTTCAGCTCAGGCAGCAAAACCTTCGGCAAACTGGAGAATGCCATGAACATTCTCCCCTACGATGGCAAGCAAATCAGCCTGAGTTCCGTCGCTCTGAGCAACAACCTGGTCAAGGTCTCAGACCTGGACACGGCTCTGGATTCGCAACTGCTGGAGGACCGCAAACCGCTGATTTGTCGCGGATTTCAGATCCAGCCTTCGGCCAGCAACCACTTCAAGAAAACCGATACGGGCGTCGTCTACCTTGAAGTTTACGACCCGCTGCTGGCGGGAGAGAAACCTCCGCAACTCGTCCTTGAGTACCGCATCGTGGACAAGAAAACAGGAGAGCAGAAACTCGACGTCGGAGTAGCGGACACCAAGGACAACATCAAGGCCGGCAATCCGGTAGTTCCGATCGCGTTAAAGCTGCCACTTGATACACTGGCGCCAGGCACGTACCAGGTCGAGCTTCGGGCACAAGATTCCCTGAAGAATACGACAGAGTTTCATGGCGCGGTGTTCGATGTGGAGTAGGACAAAAGCTTAACCACGGAGGATACCGAGAGCACGGAGGATTTCTAATCTTTCTGTGCGTTCTCTGTGTGTCTGCGGTTCGAATTTCGCGCAGATATCTTCGAAACACGCCGGCTTTCGTACCCACTTCGGGCTAAGTGCACTTTGCTCTTGGAAGACGCCGTCGTGGGTGAACGATACTCACTCGGTCAGCACGCGCAGCCCGCCATCAAGTCTTTCATTTTGTTAATGTTACAACATGACGAAGAGCGACCTCTGGGATGGAAAGTTACGCCCTTGGCCTCTTCCAGAGGAACGAAACAGCGCGCGAACCCTCCTTTTCAATGGACAAACGAAATGAAACGCTATAAAAAGAAATGCGGAGCAGCGGTCGTTCCTCGATCAAATTCGCCGCTGCATTAATCCTTTGCTCAACGAAGAACGACGACGCGCCATCCTTGATCTGCTAAATCACCATGGCCGGGTGCTGGTGACGGAGCTCTCCCGTCAGTTCGAAACCTCGCAAGTAACGATTCGCAAGGATCTCGAGATCCTGCACGCACACGGCCTCGTGCATCGCACCCACGGCGGAGCGCTGCCTGCGCGCGAAGGCGCACTCGAGGATCCCACGCTGCGGGAGAAAGAGAAACTGCACCACCAGGAGAAGCTGCGCATTGCAGAAAAGGCTACGGAGAAGGTGAAGGAAGGACTGGTGCTGATTCTCGATTCCGGCACGACCACGACCGCGATCGCGCGTGCCTTGCGGAAATTTCAGAATCTGACCATTATCACCAACGCGGTGAACATTGCTGCCGAACTTGCCGGCACCCCCGTGGAAGTGATCCTTACCGGCGGCACGTTACGCAAGAATTCCTTTTCGCTGGTCGGCCCCATTGCCGAAGAAACCCTGCGCCGCTTGAGCGCCGACATTTTATTTCTCGGCGTGGATGGGTTTGACGTTCATTACGGACTGAGCACGCCCAATCTTTTGGAGGCGAAGGTCAATCGCGTGATGGTGGAGATCGCGAAGAAAACGGTTGCCGTGTGCGACTCCAGCAAGTTCGGACGCCGCAGCCTGTCTTTGATCTCTCCCACCAGCGCATTGCATGAAATCATCACGGACCGCGGTGCCCCAAAGTCCGATATTCGCGCCCTCAAGCAAGCGGGAGTTGAGGTTACGCTGGTGTGAAAGAGATTGCAGATTGTAGATTTTAGATTGCAGATTGATGAGCGCAACGGATTTGATTGGCTGCAATTTTTCAATCTGCAATCTGAAATCTTCAATCCCGCTTCTGCATTCTGCCTTCTTCAATCTGACTTCCATGTCCCGTTTCGACGTTACCATCGCCGGCGAACTCAACCTGGATTTGATCCTGTACGGATTGCCCGAACAGCTTGCGCCGGAGCGCGAACTTCTCGCCGACGGGATGATGCTCACGCTGGGATCATCTTCGGCCATCGTCGCGCACAATCTTTCCGCACTCGGCAGCCGCGTAGGATTTCAATCTCGTATCGGCGACGATCCGCTCGGCCAGATCGCGCTCGAGCGCCTGCAGCAAGGAGGAGTGGATGTGTCGCAGGTGCGCCGCGTTCCGGGCGCTATCACCACGGGGCTGACGGTCATTCTTCATCATCAGGCTTGGCGCAACATCCTCACTTACATGGGAACGATTGCGGAGTTGTCGTGGGACGATCTCGATCTCGATTACCTAGCCGGGTCGCGGCACTTTCATCTGTCGTCTTTTTTTCTGCATCGCAAGCTGCGGCCCAGAATCGGCGAGCTTTTCCGCCATCTGAAATCGAAGGGACTCACCATCTCCCTCGACACGAACGATGATCCGGACGATCGCTGGGAAGCACTGAATGACGTCTTGAAATACGTGGACGTCTTGTTGCCCAACGAGCGGGAGGCGCGCAATATCGCCGGCACAGACGACCTGGAAGCCGCGATCCGCAAGCTGTCTGCGATGGTTCCGCTGGTGGTGGTGAAAGTGGGCAAAGAAGGAGCGCTGGCGCAACGCGGCAACGAGCGTATCACATGCCCGTCGCGAAAAGTTGAAGTTGTCGATACGGTGGGCGCGGGCGACAGCTTCGATGCGGGATTCCTGCACCAATACGTTCTTGGCGCCGATCTGCAGACGTGCCTGGCCAGCGGAAATGCAGCGGGAGCGCTTTCCACGACACGGCCCGGAGGAACCGAAGCTTTCCGCGACGCAGCTTACCGGAAAGAGTTTCTCCGGCAGTGAGGCATGTGAGTTTAATTGATTCCATAACTCTTGCCGTCAGCGCAATGCAATTTATTGAGGTCTTAGTTAGGCGGGAGCTTGGTCACACTGTTGCTTTTGGAATTTGTAACCCACATATTGCTCCCATCGAAAGCCAGCGACGTCGGCGCACTGCCCACCCCATATGTGTGAAGCACCGTGCCATCATTCTTGATGTGGGTCACGCAATTACAGCCGTCATTGGCGACCCAGATATTGCTGCCGTCGAAGGTTACCCCGTAGGCTTTCGCCGCCATATTGTAGGTTTGCAGGGTTGCACCATCGCTCGCCCGTAGTTCGGTTATGCCGCTGCTGCCGTGATTGGCGGACCAAATGTGCTGGCCGTCAAAAGTGACCTCCAGCGGGTGTCGGCCAACGGCAAAGGTTCCGAGCAATGCCCCGTCGCTGGCTCTGAGCTCGGTTACGCTGTTGCTGGTGTAGTTCGCGACCCAGATGTTGGCCCCGTCGAAAGTGATGCCGTAGGGGAACCCACCGACTGCGAAGGTTCCTAAGATCACGCCGTCACTGGCTCTCACCTTGGTGACGCTCTTGCCGTGCCCGTCCGTTACCCAGATATTGGCGCCGTCGTACACGACTTCGTGAGGGTAGGCACCCACAGGGTAGGTCGCCAACAAGACGCCGTCCGCGGCCCTAAGCACAGTTAACGTGTTACTGTCGCGATTTGCTATCCAGATATTGGCTCCGTCAGAGGCCATGCCAAGGGGACTGGCACCTACCGGGAAGGTGCCGAGTGTCACGCCATCGGTGGGTCGCAACTTCATCACCGTATTGTCACCACGGTTCGAGACCCAGATGTTCGTCCCGTCAAAGAGCATGTATCCAGGGTCGTGCCCCACAGGAAATGTCTGCGCCCTGACGGGGAGAGCCCAGACGAGCGTCAGCACAATGGCGAATACGGGCAGATACGCTGGTGTCACTGCCTTTTCCAATAAGCGGATTCTGACTTTCTTCGATCTTTTCATCGATCCAGAGGGTCCTTCCATCGCCTTGTCGTCAGAGAGAGTATGACTCGGAAACAAATCTGTGATCCATCAGAAATAAATCGCTCCGCGCAATCCGGCGCCATTTGCTACGGAGTGATCTCGAATACGAGTCCTCTTTTGCTAGTTCCGCCATCCACGGTGGCACCGTAGAGGTTGCCGGCCGAGTCTAAAATCAACCCTGTATAGGGATATGCCCCACCGCTGCCGGCGGTAAAGGTGTGCAGCAGCGAAAAGATGCCGGTGGTAGGATCGAGTTCGAACACGGTTCCGTCATCGTCACGGTCACCGCCTTCCGTCGTCACCCCGAGAAGTTTGCCGACCGAGTTGAGGATCATGCCGGCTGCAGGATTCGCACCTCCCACACCTCCTGAGAAAGTATGCAGCACGGTGAAGCTGCCAGCGTTATTGAGCTCGAACATGGTTCCGTTATCGCCAGTGTTGCCCGTGGCGCCGCCTTCGTTGGCGATGCCATAAAGGTTGCCGGCTGCATCCAGCGTCAAACCTCCGCACGGATATGCTCCATCAGTCCCACCGTTGAAACTGTGGAGCACAGTCTCAATGCCCGACGAATCGAGCTTGTAGACGGTGCCATGGTTGAAGGCGCCGCCTTCGCCGGTAGTGCCGTAAAGGTTCCCCGCACTGTCCTGCACCACTCCCGCATAGGGGGATGCCCCATCCGGGAATCCGGTGAAACTGTACAGAACGGTCTCGTTGCCGGTCGAGTCAAGTTTAAAAACCGTGCCGTAATTGAAAGCGCCACCCCCGTTGGTGGTGCCATAGAGATTGCCGGCACTATCGAAGATCAGGCCCGCGTAGGGATGAGCCCCATCCGCGCCGCCCGTGAAGGTGTGCAGCACGGTCTCTGTCCACGGAGCACCCACCGTGGCTGGGGGAGCCAGCTTGAACACAGTTCCGGCGCTTGAGCTCCCGTTGCCGCCTTGGGACGTGGTTCCGAACAGATTGCCATTGTTGTCCTCGACTAACCCAGCCGTGGGATTGGCGCCGTCCGTTCCAACAAAGGTATGCAAGGTTCGAATGGTTCCACCGGGAAGCAGCTTGAAGATTGTTCCGCAGCCACACGTAGGGTCTCCGCCCAGGAAGGTGGTCCCGTAAATAGCGTCAGTGAACAGGCCCACTTGCGGATTGCGACCGTCTTTCTTGTCTTGAAATGAGTAGACCGCGCGGAAGGTTTGGGCTTGCGCCAAATGCGTGGCAGCAATCAGAAACATCGGCGCGAATAACGCCGTCAGCGCAGTGCAGTATGCCCATGAGTGAACTCGGGAAATCCAACCCCGAGTCTGCAGGGGAGGCGCCATCAAATCATCCTTTGCCAGGTGCAGGGCATGTTATCTGCTGGCAGAAAAGCGTTCAAGGAGACTTTAGGCTTCTAAGTGGAATCCCTTAGTGTAGTGCGGGAGGCAAGGCTCATGCATAACTCAAAATCCAACCGCATGGCGCGCCCGCTACTTCGAGCTAACTTCCAGGAGCAGATGTTCTTTGAACTCTGTCTTCAGCCGTGGAGCGTTGCCTTCTGCTGCCTGCACTGTGCGCAGATTCTTCCCATCGACGTAGTCGAGCACGTCATAGGTGCCCGGCTTCAGCCCGCGTAGCTCAACTTCGCCGGAGAACGGTTTCCCTGCATCGGTGAAGAATGCGTAGTACATCTTGCCGTCTTTCTCGATCGCGTAGGCCTCCGGCACATCGTAGCCGTAGACATATAGATCGCGGAACTCACCCTTGGAGAGCATTTTCTGGTTGTAGAGGCCGATCCATTTCTTCCAGTGGTCTTCTTTCTGCGTGGTGAGAGCAACCGGCTTGAATTTCGGCCCGGGATCCGGCCATACAAATTTCGTTCCGGGCACGCCACCGACTCCCAGTGTCGAAGCAAAATCGGCGCCGTGCTCGCTCCAGTCGCCGTGGCCGAGCGGCGTCATCTCGGACAGTTCAACGTGATCGCCGTAGACCGCCGACTGCGGGCCGAGCAGCGCTTTGTACATCTTGATGCGACGGCGCACCTGCACTCCACCTACCGGATCGGCGGTGACTGCCTGATCGATGAACGGCAGCCACGCCAGCGATGGCGGCGTTCCGCAGGGACACGCCTGGGTCACGCTCTCCGGCTTCAGGGCGCGCGTCGTCTGGAAGATGACCTTGTACACTTCGCCCATCGCGTCCACGGAATCCTGCGGAGATTTGTGATGATGAGCCGGGTTGTAGCACTTGGGCACGCTGTAAATGTTGTCGAGCTTCGATCCGTCAAATCCCCAGTCGCGAATAAATTTCTCGGTGAGTTGCTTGAAGTAGCTCTGCACCTCCGGAACGGCAGGACAGAGCGTCGCCAGGTTGCGCACCATGCGCGCGTGCTTGCCGTTCTTGTCGAGAATTAACCAGTCGGGATGCTCCTGCGCGACTTTGGACGTCACGTATTTGTGCGACTCATATTTTCCCTGCCCGTCTTCGACGCCCAGCGGCAGCCACCATAATTGCGCCAGCATTCCCTGCTTGTGGAAGTCATCCACCATCTGCTTCATGGAATCGCCCGGGAAGGTGTCGGGGCGCGGATTCCAGTCGCCATAGGTATCGAACCAGCGATCGTCGAGCGTGGCCCACTTGATGCCCATTTCCTTGAGCTTCGGCACCGTGCCCAGCATCTGCTTGGGGGTTACGTTGAACTCGTATCCCCACCCGCACCAGGCCACGTTGTAAGCCTCGTTCGACGGCTTGGGAATGTCCCAGCCTTCTTTCTGCAGCAGGCTCGACCACATGCGCAGGGGTTCGTAAAAATCTCCCGAATATACTGCGAGGAAGCTGCGCGGCGTGGAATAACTCTCTCCGGGCTTGAGGGTCTCATTCGCCGGAATGGTCACGCTCGCATTCACTCGCCCATCCGCCGCGACCTTCACCGGCATGGAGAGCGTCCAGGGCAGAGTCTCGACGTGCCCGATGGCTTCACCGACCGAAGCGGTCCAGAACGCGACCACCGGAATGCCGCCGCCATAGCCGCCTTTCACCATTTCGCCCATCGCGTTAGGCTGCGATGAAGTTCGCGCCAGCTTCTCCACATCGTTTTCGCCCCAGTTATAACTGGAACCTTGGAATGCCCACATGTCGTAGGGCTGGGCCTTGGCATCCACCTGTTTGGCGCTGAACTGGTGCTGCTGCATCCACACCTGTTCAATTTTGAAATCGGTGGTGCCAGCGTTCTTATATGTACTGCTCACCAGGGCGATGTTGGGAAAATCGTCGTAGACCTCTACAACGAGCATGCGCTCGATGGGAACTCCCGCCGGCGCCAGGGGACGCGCCGGAATTTCCACCCGCTTCCCGCGACCGAGCTTTCCGATCGCTTCCACGACCTTCGCCTGGCTGAAGTCGGGGACGAAGTCCAGTTCCTTACCATCGTGCACAATGGAGTCGCTGCCGCCGGCCGAACCCACGTCCGGTTCATCGAGCGTCAACCACTTGCCATCTTTCAGAAGAGCCGCCCGCAAGAAACCGGATGGAAGAACCTGGAACTCCGCCGTACTGGTTTTCAGCACGACCGGCCCCCCGTCGCGTACGTCGACTTTGATACTGGAAGGCTGCGAGGGAGCAGGCTTGGGCGGCGCCGCAGCTTTTGTACAGCTGAGCATCACTCCGGCAATTGCCACGAATAAGAGTCCTGCAAGGAAGGCAAACAAGGAAGGAAAACTGACTCGGCCACGATGACGGTTCATGATCCCCTCTCGACACAAAACACGATGCACGAAGGAAAAAATAACCTTTCGTAATATACCGCAGTTTGAGGGTTTGTGGGGGCTAACGAATCTCCGCCAGCGAATGCTCCAGCGCTCCACGCTTCGGGGTAGGCATTGCGCCCACTTCGCTGGCCACCCAGGCGCCTACCAGATTGGCGACTTCATTCATCAAGTCGAGCGGCGCTCCGTGCAGGTACTCGTGCACCAGGCCCGCGGCGAACGCATCACCGGAGCCCACCGTGTCGGCGACGCGCACTTTGAAGCCGGGATGCTCGCTCTGATCGCGCTCGCGCACCAGCAGGCTGCCGCGCCCACCGCGCGTGATGCACACCACCTTGAGGTCGTACTCGTGAATCAACCGCTGCGCCGACGACAGCGCATCCTTGTGCAAAATCTTGATCAGGCTCATGATCTTCGGCAGTTCGTCGTCATTGAGCTTGACGATGTCAGCGAGTTTCATGGAGTCGGCCAAAATTTCCGGCGAGTAATACGACTGGCGGAGATTGACGTCAAAGACTTTCAACGTGCCCGGACCGGTCGTGTTCACAAACTTTCGAATGGTGGCGCGGCTTGTCTCCGAGCGCTGCGCCAGAGATCCGAAGCAGACGGCATCGGCGTGTTGGGCGAGAAGCTGCCAATCCGGCGTCCACTCCAGAAAATCCCATGCCACCGGATGGGCAATTTCAAACTTGGGCTGGCCGTTACCATCCACCTGCACATTCACAATACCGGTGTGCTGCTGCCGGTCGGTCTGCACGTGATCGATGTCGAGGCCGAGTTCCTCCATGCGCCGCAGAGCGTCAATGCCTCGTGAGTCCTCCCCCACCCGGCTGGCGACAATGCCTTGATCCCCCATCAAGGTCGTGATGTAGGCGAAATTCGCCGGAGCTCCTCCCAGGCACGCGCGGCCGGGAAACAGATCCCAGAGAACCTCGCCGAGTCCCACAACCTTTTTCTTCATTGATCCCCCGAGCCTTCTGAAGGGCCGCCGGTCGGATGTTCTTTCGGAGGCGGAAAAAAATTCCGCTCAAGAAAAGTGGGGGAGCCGTTGGCTCCCCCAGGTTAATTTCATTGGTTGACGCGGCCGGCCTAGAAGGTAACCCGGAAGCCCATCTGGAACTGCCGCATCTGGCTGTTGGCCTCCAGGCTGTTGATAATGCCATTCCCGCTGCAGTCAATGCAGCTGCTGGGATTGGAATAGATCGGGTGGTTGAACACGTTGAAGAACTCCGCCTGGAACTGAGCCTTGACCCGCTCCGTGATGGTGAAGTTCTTGAAGATTGACATGTCCGACAGGAACTCGCCCGGCCCCGTAAACTGGTTGCGCCTGACGTTGCCGAACTGGGCAACGCCCGGAGCACTAAACGGGCCGCTTTGCGCAACGAGCATCTGCGTGTTCGGGTCATTGGGCGCGTGGCAGTCATAGTCGTTTAGCCCGGTGACCGAATCTACGACAAAGTAGGGACTGTCGCAAAGCGGAGTCGCCACCGGGGTAAAGTAAGTGACTGTCCGGGTTTGGTTGTTGAATTTGCCGGATCCCATCGGGAAGCTACCGTTCAGGGTAGGACGGCACGGTCCCGTGTCGCGGTCGAGATTGCAATTGTTGTAACCGGGAGAGAACGGCAGACCGCTGCCGATGACCATGGTGGCATTCCACTGCCACCCACCGAGCAGCATGTCGGCCCCTCGGCCAATGTTCCCCATGAAGCGCTTGCCCCTACCAACCGGCAACTCATACAGGGAGGTCAAAATCAAGACGCTGTCCCGGTTGAAGTCCTGGCGTCCCCAGCCCTGACGAAGATCGGGCTGGTAACCGCCGTCGTTGTCGTAGGCTCGCGAGTACGTGAACGACCCGTTCAGCGTCCAACCTGCCCACGCCCGCTGGTCTACTTTGATCTGCAGCGCATTGTACCGGTTGGTGCCATCGTTACCGGCATAGCTCATGCCGTAACCCGAGCAGCAAAGCACGTTGGTAGTAACGCCGTTCTGGTCGGTGTAATTCGTCGTGAACGCATTGTTGTAGGGCGCACGATCGTTAAAGCTCAAACCACCGTGCGGCAAGAATCCTACAACCGTCGGTTGGTTCGGGTTGTAAGTCGGGCCAGTGCCCTTGAACACGTGGCTTCCGTGGTTGCCGACGTAAGCGATGTCAATGCTGGTTTTATTGGTGAGCTGTCGCTGCAGGGTCGCGTTCCATGCATCAACGGTGGGAGCTATCAGCTTGTCGGGCCTCATGTGGGGTTGAACGTTCAGAGCCTGGCATGTGCCCGTCGATCCAGCAGCACAAGGTCCGAACAGCGGAAGGATCCCGTTGGAGGGGATTACCGGGAACTGGTTCGGGGTCGGGCCGTCGGTAAAGTTGAAAGCCGGAGTCTTGTTGTCGTTCGTAGGACCGTTGATTGATTGGTTAGCCAAAACCGGCAGGTTTTGGGTAACGGTGTGACCGAACAACGATCCAAAGACGCCGATGTCGAAGCTTCGCCCGTAGCCTACGCGAACCACCGTTTTGGGGTTAACCTCATAGGCGATACCGAGCCGGGGCGCGAACAGCTTGAAGTTGTTGTTGGTGCTTCCATTGTTGCTGATGCCTCCATAGCCCGCAACGCGAATTACGCCTTCGGGTAACACTGCATAGCCACCCGCACCCTTGCTATTGACATACTCCGGCGTATAGAACTCCCAGCGCAATCCGTAGTTCACAGTCAATTTCTGGGTAGCGCGCCATGTGTCCTGTCCGTACAAGAAGTAGCGGTTTTGGGTCTCAATGGCGTGGGTTTCAGTGTCGGATCCGACATAGCGGTTGAACGCGGTTACTTCTCCGAATAAGAAGGTAGCGATGTCCAAGCCGCCCGTGTTGTTGTCTGACGTGCCCTGATGGTTAAAGTTCAGAATGCCGGTGCGGTTCGCGTCCGACGGTATCCGCAGGTTGGTCGCATGCCGCAGATCGGCTCCGAATTTGAACTGGTGGTTGCCCTTCAGCTTAGTCCAGTTGTTGACGAACTGGTAGCCCTGTTCCCTCTCGGTCAAGGGGCAGTTGCAGCGGCTGATGTTCAGGCCTTCTCCGATGCCATTGTTACCGGTGGTGTTCACACCGACTGTCTGGTCGAAGACAAGCGCGGGCAGGCCACCCGTTGTGGGATCGGAAGTGTTCAAGCCGGGAAGCCCAAGGGCGGTTGCCGCGGCGACGCTGCCGTCATACTTTGTGGAATGCGGATTGTAGCGGAAATATCCAAAGCGGAAGTCCGTCAGCAGGGTGCTGTTCACCGTGTAATTGAATCCCGACGCCAGACTGTAGTTTTGGATCAATGACTGGCCCGCCAGCCCGATGTAGCCGAGTCCCGGCCCACCGATCTGGGTTCCGAAGACGGGCGCTCCAGAGAGTTTGAAGTGGGCGTGAGTGTATCGCCCAAAGATCTGGAGCTTCTGGCTCAAAGAGTAGTCGATGCGGGTGGTGTATTGGTAGTCGTTGAAAGTGCCACTGCCATTAGCTGAGTAATTATCAACCGTGCCATTATTGGTACCGGCCGCGTTGGGCGCCGGCAATAGTGACAATATCTTCTCGGCTACGCCAGTGGGGTCGTAGGTCTGCAGCACGCTCATTGGGATGATGTTGTTGGCATACAAAGTGCGCGATCCCTGAGGCTCCCACGGGTTGTACACCTGCCCGGCGCCGCCACCCAGGTTTGCGGTTAAGTATTCGCCCAAGTCGCAGAAAGTGCTGCCCGCCTTAAGGCAGGTATTGCGAACCTTCTGGGTCGGGACCGTGACCTGCAGCGAAACGCCCGAGACACGGCGAGTGCCTTCGTAGTTGCCGAAGAAGAACAATTTGTTCTTGATGATCGGACCGCCCACCGCTCCGCCAAACTGCTTCCAGTTATTCGGGGAGGGCTTGCCGGAAAATGGATTTACCGCCGGCGAGACTGGATCCAAATCGTAGAAGTAGCCGCTGCCGTGGAAGTCGTTGCTGCCCGACTTGGTTTGCGCTGTCATGATTCCAGCCAGCGCCTTACCAAATTCGGCATCGTAGTTTTGGGTAGTGATCTTGGTCTCTTCGACGGAATCCAGACTCGGGTTCACGATAATGATCCCCAAGATGGGATCCTGGTTGTCGGTGCCGTCGAGTTCGTACCCCGTGCCGCTGAAGTGCTGCCCGTTCACATAGATCTGCTTGCTGCCCTGCGGGTTTTCCGTGGCAGCGTGGCCCCAGCCAAGAATCTGGGTTCCTGGCGAAAGAAGTTCGAGGCTCTGGAAATTTCGGTTGAAGATAGGGAGTTCTTCCAATTGCTTAGCGGAGAACTCGATCGACACGTCGGCGCGATCGGTCTTCAACTGTGGTGCTTCGGCCGTCACTTCTACCTGTTCGCTGGCCGAGCCGACCTGGAACTGACCGTCTACGCGGGCGCCCGTATCAGCCGAGACCTGGATGTCCTTGAACTCGATCGTCTTAAAGCCCGTACCCTCGATGTGCACCCGGTACACATCAGGAATCAAGTGCGTCACCGAGTAGTTCCCACTTTCGTTGGTCGTCGTATCGGTAGAGACGTTCTTGGTTTGGCTCGTGACCGTCACCTTGGCGCCGTTGACCGCCGCTCCGGATGGATCAGTCACTGTTCCCAGGATGCTTCCATATACGGCTTGCGCCATGGCGCGAGGAACCCACAGACTGCATAGCAGACCGAACGCCGCCACTGCCACCCACAGAAACCTTTTCATGAACTTCCTCCTCGACTTCTTCGAACCAACGATGTGCCCCGGAAATGCAGAGGGAGACTTGCCGGGATGGTGTGCAGTCGTAATACAAAACAATTAACTGGATAAAGTTTCACTAAGTTTGATACTGTTACCGGAACAAACTCCCAGTCCCACAGCAACATAGGGGATTCGGTTACGTCTCGGTTATATGGCTGTCACACACGCATTCTCGGTCGGTCGGGAGCAATGCTTCCAACAAATAGAGCGGCTTACCAAAAGCCATAGCCTGCACGGCTCGGAGTCGCTGTGCAAGCTGCTTCGCTATCTGGCGGAGCACTCTCTCGATCATCCGGGCATCGCGCTCAAGGAATACCAAATCGCCACCGAGGTGCTGGGCCGCCCAACGGGATTCGATCCGCAGAGCGACTCCACCGTGCGGGTGCAGGCCGGACGGCTGCGGGTGAAGCTGGCGGAGTACTACGCGCACGACGGCGCCGACGATCCTATCCTGGTCGAGATTCCCAAGGGATCGTACGCCATCACGTTCCATGTGCGGGCCTCCCAGCCAGGGCTACCGAGTGCAACCACGTTTGTCGTCGAACCCAAAAAGAAAGCGGACGTTGTTCCGACGAACCGTGGTTGGGCAATCGCGGTGGTGGTGCTTTCTGTGCTGCTAGCGGCGTCGTTGATCTCGAGCGTCATGATGCTCGGGCAACGGACGCGCACGCAAACGGCGGCTGAACAGCCGATTCCTGTGGCCTACCAGCTTTTTTGGAATCGGTTCGCGAATAGCCCGCAGCAGCCTTGGGTGATTTTCAGCAACGGAAGCTTTGTGGGACGGCCTGAAACCGGGATGCGCTACTTCAACCCTGCTTCGGACGCGCGTTCGTTCATCCTCGACCATTACACCGGTGTGGGTGAAGTGCTCGCGATTCATCAGCTCGACCGTGTCTTCAATTTGCTGAACCGCCAGCTGCGGGTGAAGCGCGGCGCCTTGTTCTCGCTGGATGACGCCAAGAACAATGATCTGATCTTCGTCGGATCTCCGTCGGAGAACCTGACCCTAGTGGATCTTCCCGGCACACGCGACTTCATTTTCCAGCGTCTGGATTCAGGTCCGCGCAAAGGAGATCTTGCGGTAGTGAACGTGCATCCTGAGACCGGCGAGCCCAAGACGTTCCTGGCGTCCCCGGCCAACCAGCCCACCACCGAAGACTATGCCGTCGTCAGCCTGCTTCCCGGCTTGGACCCTTCCCGGTCCATCCTGATCCTCGCCGGCAACTCGACTTTCGGCACGCAGGCGGCAGTTGAGTACGTCTGCAGAGAAGACTCCCTCAAAGAGCTGCTGCAGCGATTGAAAGTTTCCAGGGAAGACGATCTCAAGCCGTTCGAAGCCCTGCTCCATGTCAAGATTGTCCACGGCGTGCCGGTCGTGACCGACTTGATCTCGCTTCGCAGTCGCGCGAATTAACCCGCTACTGCGCTGGTCGCGTGATATGCGGATCCAACTCGGACGCCTTCTGAAATTCCTGCGTGGCCTCGTCTTTCTTCCCGCTCTGCTGCAGAGCCAGGCCGAGCGCGTAATGTGCGGCCGCATAATTCGGCTCGGAATGAATGGCGGAGCGAAACTGCGAAATCGCTCCATCCAGATCCCCCGCCGCGAGCAGCCGCTTCCCTGAATTGGTGGAAACCCTCGCAGCCTGCAGATTGCTCGCCGAGGCCGCGATCATCGCGCCTTCTTTAGCTTCCTCTGCCGCTCCCTGCGTGTCACCCAACTGCCGTAGGACTCCGGCCAACGTGGTGTGGGCCCCACCAAAATCCGGCTGTAACCGGATCGCTTCCCGCAACTCGGCCGCCGCCTCGGGCAATTTCCCTTGCTGTTTGTACACCGTCCCCAGGGTGTAATGCGCCTCCGCGTAATCGGGTTTGGACTGCAACGCCAGTTTCAATTCTTCGGTCGCCTGATCGAACTCACCGCGTTGCCAGAAGAGAATCCCCAGCGTGTAGTGTGCATCGGCTAAATCGGGCTGCAAGCGGATTGCGTTCTGAAATTCAGGGACGGCTTTGTCCAGTTGGTCCTTCAGCTTGTAAGCGAGCCCGAGGTTGTAGTGCAGCGATGCATTATCCGGGGCCAGCTTGATCGCGGCTTGCAGCTCTGTGATCGCTGCATCAAAATCTGTCCGCTGCATATAGGCAATGCCCAAATTCCCGCGCAAGGTGCCATCTTCTGGACGCAGCTTCGTCGCCATTTGAAACTTTGAAATCGAGCTTTCGGCATCGCCTTTTTGAATGAGCGCAAGCCCCAGATCGTTGTACGCCTCCGCGTCCTGAGGACGCAGTTTCACGGCCTGATCGAACGCCGCAACCGCGGTTTCGGCATCACCGGCACGCTGGCTGGCGAGGCCCAGTTCGATCTGCAACTCGAACCAGTCTGGCTTGAGTGCAGCCGCTTTTCGCAGCTCCTCGAGGGCATCCGCATTCTTGGATTCCGCAGCCAGCACTTTCGCGAAATAGTAGTGAGCGACGGCGTCGCGGGGCGCCAGAGTCAAGGCTTTTTGCAGTTCGTCGAAAGCCCCTTCGAGTTGTTTTTGCTCCCAGTACGCTGCGCCCAGATGAAAATGGGCTGCCTCAAGGTTCGGCTGCAAACGAAGCGCGTCCTTGAACGCAACCTCGGCGTCGGGGAATTGGTTTTGCTGCGCCAATAAATTGCCGAGATCGTCATGCAAATCGGCGCGCTCCGGAGCCAGTTCCACGGCACGCCGCAGCTCTGATAACGCCTCGGCTCCGGACTGCTGGCTGAGAATCCTACCCAGCGTCCGATGCGCTTCCGCGTTTTGCGGGGCCAACTTCACTGCGGTCCGTGCCTGCTGCTCGGCCTGTGCGGATTTTCCCTGCTGCGTGAGCACTCCTGCGAGCGTCAATCGGGCTTCGATTAACGCGGGCTTTACTCTCAGCGCAACCTGGAGATGCTTCACTGCTTCATCTGCCTCTCCCTGCTGCGCTAAGACCCATCCCAGCGCTGCTTGCGCCAGCGAGTCGTTTGGTGCCAGCCGAACGGCCTTTTCGAATTCACTTCGCGCGCGGGCGATGTCTCCATTCTTGAGCGCCTCCTCGCCGCGCTGCAGGGCTGGCTGTTCGGCCGATCGAGGGGAGGCCTTGCTCGCCGTCTGTGCGGCGGACGCAGGGCTCGTCGCGAGGATTCCGACGAGAACGAAATATGCGAGCCTGGAAGGAAGTTGGGGCACGATAAACGCGGGAATCTCTGGTTCCCGCATTATATCCAACCCACACCGCCGCCCCGATATGACATAATCCGCTCGGCGTAGCGTCCTACATGACATGCCAATTTCGCGAAGAAATTTTCTGCAACTCTCGGCCGCGGTCGCGGTCGCTCCGGCGTGGACGCGGCTTTTGCCCGCAGCCAGCGACCCTGCCACTGCCGCTCTCTGCCGCAAGCTAGCCTCCGACCCGCTGCGTCCCCAATATCACCTGCTACCCGCTAAGAACTGGATGAACGATCCCAATGGTCCCATCTTCTTTCGCGGGCGCTATCACATGTTTCACCAGTACAACCCGCAGGGCCCCACCTGGGGAAACATGAATTGGGCGCACGCCACCAGTCCCGACCTGATTCACTGGCAGCACGAGGCGATTGCCCTTTCGCCCACTCCCAACGGCCCGGACCGCGATGGCGTGTTCAGCGGGAGCGCCGTTCTCGACCATGGCCGGCCCACCGTGATCTACACCGGTGTCGCCCCGCCCGCGACCGATGCCGAAGCAACGCTGCGCGACGGCGTCCACACCTGGCGAGAAACCCAATGCCTGGCAGTCGCCCAAGATGACGACCTTCGTGTCTGGAAGAAACTTCCCGAGCCTGTGATTGCCGCACCGCCGGCTGGCCTAGAAGTAACAGGCTTCCGGGATCCTTGCCTGTGGCGCGAAGGCGGCAAATGGATGCTGATCGTAGGCTCCGGCATTCGGGGCAAAGGTGGAACGATCCTTCTCTATACCTCATCCAACCTGCGCGACTGGACTTATTTGCATCCTCTCATCGAAGGCGCGCCCAGTCCCAAGGACAGCACGAACCCAGTCGACACCGGAGACATGTGGGAGTGTCCCGACTTCTTCCCGATCGGCAAAAAGCATGTGCTTCTCATTTCGACCATGGGCAAGGTGCGCTGGAAGGTCGGCACCTACGCGGACCAGCGGTTCACTCCGGAAAAGGAAGGCGTGGTGGACTGGGGTTCGTATTACGCGGCCAAAACGATGATCGATGCCCATGGCCAGCGGATTCTGTGGGGATGGATTCAGGAAACCCGTCCCGATGCGGATTTGAATGCGGCGGGTTGGGCTGGAGTAATGTCCCTGCCACGTGTTCTCTCCCTGAACTCCGACAACGAACTGCAGACAGAAGTCGCACCTGCCGTTCGCAAACTCCGCGCGGATCAAATTGGTGTCGATGACGTTGAACTGAAGCCGATGACCCAGCGCGTGATCGAGGCGGTCCGCATCAAGGATCTCGCCGCCGAGATTGAGCTCCGCCTTCATCCCAAAGCGGACGACTTTACTCTCCGCTTGCAATCTGACATCGGAGACTTCGCCTCCATCTCTTGCGTTAAACAATCAGGCGCTCGCGAACTTCGCGTGAACACGGCGACGGCGCCACTTCCAGGGCTTGCAGGGTCATCGGTGCGTCTCCACATGTTCCTCGACGGGTCGGTCCTGGAGGTGTTTGCGAACGAAACCATGGCCTTGACCGCCCGCGTCTATCAGGTCCCGTCCGGCCCTCTTCGGCTCAAATTGGAAGGCGACGCCAAGCTCATGTCGCTCCACGCGTGGCGAATACAACAAATCTCGAAGGACCGACTTACCGGCTCGCTTTGCTCGTAGACGGACGTCGTCCTCCCGATACAGGATTCCCTGTATTCGAGATCAGTCACCTCCACCCTACGATGTGCTGTGGTTACGATTGCGCCGGCGAGTGTCCCAGGACGCCGAAGCAATCTTTCCAATTCATTGGGTTTTTTTTTACAAATTTTCGGCGTGTGAGGATGACCATTGCGGGTGCTCGTAGTCGATGACCATGAAGTGGTCCGGCGCGGCCTGACTTCGCTTCTGCTCACACATCCCGAATGTGTGATTTGCGGCGAAGCAACTCAGGGCAAGGAAGCCGTCGAAAAAGCGATCGATCTAAGGCCTGACGTCATCATCATGGATGTCAGCATGCCGACGCTCAATGGACTGGACGCGACGCGTACCATCCGCACCCTGCTGCCGTCCTGCGAAATCCTGGTATTGAGCCAACACGACTTGCCCGAGATGGTGCGCCAGGCCTTTCGAGCAGGAGCCCGCGGCTATGTCATCAAGTCTTCGGTCGGACAGAACTTGTGGGACGCTGTGCAGAAAGCGTCGCGCCATGAGTCCTTCATCGATCCGTCTATCTCTGAGGTCTCGCCGCCGGTGGACGTGCAGGAAATCGTGCGGCGCAGTGCCGACCTGGAGCAGGCATTACTCGAAAGTGAACAACTTTATCGCAGCACATTTGAACTTGCGGCCGTTGGAGTGGCTCACGTAAGTCCCGAGGGCAGATGGCTTCGCGTCAATCAAAAGCTCTGCCAGATCGTTGGCTACAGCGAGGCCGAGCTTTTACAGCTCACCTTTCAGGAAATCACTCATCCCGACGACCTTCAGGCCGATCTCGCGCAAACGGCCAAGCTGCGCAGCGGCGAGTTGAGCGCTTTCTCCATGGAGAAGCGCTATATCCGCAAGGACAAGGCGGTGGTCTGGATCAATCTCAGCGTCTCCGGTGCTCGCGATCGGACGGGAAAGTTGAAGCATTTCATCTGCGTGGTAGAGGACATCACGGAGCGCCGGCGGGCCGAGGAAGCGCAGGGCCGCCTTGCCGCTATCGTGGCCTCTTCCGACGACGCCATTATTTCCAAGAATCTCAAGGGCATTATCACCAGTTGGAATGCAGGCGCCACCCGCATCTTCGGATATGCCCCGGAGGAGACTATCGGGCGTCACATCACTTTGCTGATTCCGCCCGAACTGCATGCGGAAGAAAATACGATTCTCGCGCGCCTGGGCCGTGGCGAGCGCATTGAGCACTTCGAAACCGTGCGTGTCACCAAGTTTGGCAAGAAGCTGGATGTGTCGCTCACCATCTCGCCGGTTCGAGACTCGAAGGGCCACGTAATCGGCGCGTCAAAAATCGCCCGCGACATTAGCGATCGCAAGCGCATCGAGGACGCACTTCGGGAAAGCCGTGCTCAGCTTACCCTGGCGCTGGAGTCTTCCCGAACTGCCATCTTCGATTGGGACGTCGCCGAGCGGCGCGGAGTGTGGAACGATCAAATGGCGGCGCTCTACGACTTCAATCCTGCTGAGAGCTACATTACCGCGGAGCAGTGGCGGAAATTGTTTCACCCTCTGGACGTCGACCGGCTCACCCACGAGTACGAACGCGTGGCAAAAGATGTTGACAAGTTTCAGTTCGAGTTTCGTACCATCCGCCCCGACGGTGAAATCCGCTGGATTCTTTCGCATGGGCGCATAGTCCGCGATGCTCATGGCAATGCGATCCGCCTGATCGGCACTCACACCGACATCACCGATCGAAAGCAAGTGGAAGAGATGGCCAGGGTGCGCGAATTGAGTGGCAAACTGCTTCATGCCCAGGACGCCGAGCGCCGCCGCATTGCCCGCGAACTGCACGACAGCGCCGGCCAGATCGTCGCCGCGTTGCAGATGCAACTGATTCCCATGCAAACCGACGCGGAACAATCCAATCCCGAGATTGCCAGCGGCATCGGCCAAAGTCTCGAGTTAATTCAGCAACTTTCGCAGGAATTGCGCACCGTCTCGTACCTGCTGCACCCGCCCCTGCTCGACGAACTGGGATTGCCGTCGGCTCTACGCTGGTATGTCGAAGGCTTCTCCGAGCGCAGCAAGATCGACGTTCAACTGGAACTGGCCCCCGACCTCGGCCGCCTCCCGGCAGACATGGAGACCACGCTGTTTCGTATCGTCCAGGAATCTCTCACCAACATTCACCGCCATTCGGGCAGCAAACGCGCGCAGATTCAAATCCATCGTGCAGCGGACGAGGTCAGTGTGGAAGTCCGCGACTACGGGAAAGGCATGCCCGGTGGAAAGAACAACCGCTCTTCATCGCAACCGCGATCGGGCGTCGGGATTCAGGGAATGCAGGAACGGGTGAGGCAACTGAGTGGCCGCTTTGAAATTCAGTCTCGCGCCGACGGCACCAGCGTCACTGCCCGCCTGCCGGTGAGCGCTCCTTCCCCGGCGCTCGTCTGAACGAGGCCCGCTTCGCGCGGCTTGAGATGAGTGTGGATCAGGATGTGCGGGTGGGAAAACGGAAGTGACGCAATTCAATGAACTGACAAAGAAGACCGTTTGGTGAGCGCGGCAGGATTCGAACCTGCGACCCATGCCTTAAAAGGGCATTGCTCTACCAACTGAGCTACGCGCCCACAATCTTTTAATGTAACACACGCCCAACAGCCGCTGCCGCCTCACTGATTGGCCAATTCCACTCCCGAAAACCGCTGGCACGCTTCGAGCAGTTGCTCCTGGCGCTGCACGTCGCGCGCGGCCGGATTCGGTTTTCGCGACCGCATGTGATAGAAGTACTCGCCCGTAACTTTCGCCGCCGCGTCATCGCTCACCGCAAGCCAGGCTTGCGTGCGGCGCCCGGCATCCAGATCATCCGGCGCACTCGGGCCACCCATCTTGGTCGCGACCCACCCGGGCTCCAGCGCATTGGAGAAAACATCTTTCCACCGTCGCGCCACCGCGAAGGCCAACAGCACATCGTGCAGCTTCGTATCGGAATACGCCTGCTGGCCGCGCCACGGGCGCTCTTTCCACGCCAGATCCTTCAAGCTGGGATCGCCGCTCTGATGCAATCCGGAACTTAAATAAATGAGCCGCTTGGGCCTCCGAATCAGCGCCGTCAAAATGTAAGGCGCCAGCGTGTTGACGGCGAACACGTGTGGCAGCCCGTCCTCAGTCTCGATCCGGCGCGCCTCTCTGTACCCGATGCCCGCGTTATGAATGACCGCATCGAACGCTCCCAAAGCATTCACTTGATCGGCAACGCCGCGCGTTTCGCGGATGCTGGTCAGATCGCCGGTCACCACGCCCTCCGCGCCCGGTGCCCCGGCCATCGCTTCCCTTCCTCGCTGCTCGGTGCGGGCGTGTAGAACCACTTTGTGCCCTTGCTCGACCAGAAGCTGCGCCGCCATTTTTCCCAATCCGTCTGCCGATCCCGTGATGAAGACCCGTGCCATAATTCATCCTTCCTTTATTAAGGATAAATCGCAGACGGTACATCGTACTTTTGGCGGCCACAAACACGAAGGCCGCCTGCGCAGGCGGCCTTGGTGAAGACCCCTCGCTTACTCTACTTGTGCGCGTTAATGACCCCGAAGACTCCATTGGTGTCGTTCGGACCGGCGGTAAAGAAAAGCTGGTTCGTCTTTCCGTTAAGCGTCGAACCTCCGCCAAACTCGATTCCCCACAGCCCGTTGATCGTGATAGCTTTGCCCAGTGAATTCGTCATCGTTCCAATGAACTTTCCGGTCGTCAGGTTAAATCCATTAATCGTGCCCGCCGACGTGTTGTTCGAAACCAGCAGCGCACCGCTGAATGTCCCGTAGAGGGCCGGAGCCACCGCCAATCCCCACGGCTGATTCAACACCTTGCTCTGCACCAGCCGCTTCACGAGATTGCCGCTCTCGTCGAAGATGTCAATCACTCCCCCCACTCCGCCCGTCTGGCTGGCGAAGGTCACGTACACCTGCCCCGCGATGTCCTGAATTCCGAACGGCGCAAAGCCGGCGGGAATCGCACTGTCGGTGAACGATTTCACCAGGTTGAAATTCGCGTCATAGACATCTACTTTGTTGTTCGCATTATCAGCTGCATATAAGAAGTTGCCTGAAGCATGGCTTGTGATCGCCAGTCCCGTGTACACCGAGCCCGCCGAGCGAACGGCGATCAGTGTGGAACTGGGAAAGAATGCCGACCACCCGCTGATCGTTCCATCCAGGGAAGCGAAGAGAAACAGTGAGGTCCAGTTCTCAATCTTGAATTCCGAAGAGCCGTTGTACACGATCCCGGTTGGCGTTCCGTGGCCCGTCCCCGACGAGGACGGCACGATCACTTGCAGGGTTTGGGGATTGCCACTGCCGTCATACAGCGTCGACCAGCCGTCAGCTTCATCGCTGATCCAAAACGCTCCGCCCGGCGCGTAGGCCAGGCCCCAGGCATTCTGCAACAGCGTATCCGTATGCGTTGCCTTTCCTGGCAGGTTCGATACCAGGTAGGTAGCTGAAAATGTTTGTGCCACGGCCGCGCCCGTTAGCATAAGCGTGACTAGGCAGCAAGCTGCCAGCGTGAGGAAGCGTCGAACAGAACTCTGCATAGGGAGATTCTCCTTCAAATTTGATTTCGGGGGGAGCTAGAACCGAGCAACTAATGAAACTGACGGCCCGCTGCGGGTTCGCCTGTACTATCCGCAAAGCTTTCAGCCCCCGAATGCTAGGTCCCGTACGGCTTCTCGCTTGTCAAAAGTTTGTCATCAATTTGTACATTCCACGTCGGCGGCGTGGGTGCCCCAGTTTCAGGGTGAGCATTCTACCTCGCCGCTTCACCTCGCTTACAAGTGGCAAGTCTTCTCCGGGCATTTCCTCTCTATTGCTAGAATCATCCGTCACCACTCGGGAGGAAATTCATGCGCACCGCCGTTCTGGTTGCTTCCGTTGCGTTCTGGCTCTTTGTGAATGTTATTCGCCAGCCTGCAGAGGCTCTGCCGGGGACCGGGCAAAGTAGCGACATCTCCAATCTAGCCGACAGCAGGATCGTCGCCGGACTGAAGCAAGCCCTCCGTCTCAGCACTGCCAAAGCGGTCGCTGTAACCGGAAGGCCCGACGGGTTCCTAAAAAACGACGCGATCAAGATCCCACTACCACCCAAACTCGAACCGATTGGTCGCGGTCTCCGCATGCTGGGGATGGGCCAGAAAGTGGACGAGCTCGAAATTGGCATGAACCGTGCCGCCGAGCAATCTACTCCGCTGGCCAAGCAAATCTTCCTGACGGCTCTAAAGAAGATGACCTTTGACGATGCGCGCCATATCCTCACGGGCGGGGACACAGCAGCGACCGAATATTTCAAGCGAACGAGCTCTGCCGACCTCACGACCGCGTTCTCTCCCCTTGTGCATCAATCCATGCAACACGTTGGCGTCGTCCAGCAGTACGACCGGCTGATCAAAGCCGCTCCCGGCGGCAGTACCCTTGCAGGCGAATTCGATCTCGATAAGTATGTGGTCGGCAAAACTCTCGACGGCCTCTTTTACATGCTCGGAGAAGAAGAAAAGAAGATCCGTAAGGACCCAGCCGCCCAAACCACAACCTTATTGAAGGAGGTCTTCGGCAAGCTTTAACGGGGCGGCTTCGGCCTTGTTCCAAAATCCGAACAGAATTTCGATTTGCCGCTTCAACTGATCAACCCTCGTATAATTCCGCGCGACTACCCAGAGTCGCTCGGCTTTCGGCGTACCTCTCTTCCCTCTTCCGCTCAAGAGCCGACACGGCGGAGGTCCCTCCATGTTTTCAGCACGAGCATCCGTACGTTTCCGACCCCAGCAAGCGGGTACGCGACGACACGATTCGCAACTACCTCTGCAACAATTACAAGACAAAAAACTTTGCGCTCCCGGCGGGCACCATTCAACAGGACCTCGCCCAAGCTTGCAAAGGAATCAAGTAGAAGAAGAACCCGGCAACCAGCGCTAACGAAAGGGAATTCAACAATGGATCTCAATCAGGCGATTCTCTATGGTCAGGCGGTCAACGCAGCTTACGCGATCGATCCGGGTGATACGAACAATCGCGCGGGCAAAAACATCCCCGTCGGTGCCGTGAACTACACGGTCGTAACTTCGATCTTCGCGAACGATCTTGCTACCGACATGAACCCCGCGCGGGGCCAGGCGCGTGTCTCCATCGGACTTATTCTGCAAGCAGCCGCGGCCGGGGATGTGATCATCGCCATCCGCGGAACCGAAGGCATTCAGGAGTGGATTCACGACGCCGAATTTCTGCTGGTACCGTGTCCGTTCCTCGCCGGCGCGGGCCACACCGAAGACGGCTTCACCGAGATGTATTTGTCGATGACTACGGGCGTTCCCGCCGGATCTCCGACGGTAGTGAAGGCGCTGCCGGCTTTGGCTTTCCCCAGACCGGTCACATCGCTCACTATTTGCGGACACAGTCTGGGCGGCGCACTGGCCACGTTGCTTGCACTCGACGTCGCCGCGAATACTGGTTTCAAGAATCCGCTCGTCTACACCTATGCCAGCCCTCGCACCGGAGGCCCGCAATTCGCCGCTACTTACAATCAGGTCGTCCCCAACACATCTCGCATCGCCGGCCGCATCGATCTTGTGCCGAAATTGCCGCTTCCACCTTTGTATGAGCACGTCAATACCTTGTACGACCTCAACTCGGTGCAACTGGGACTTCCTCCCAGGATCCTGGTCAAACCTGACCTAATCTGCCTGCACATTTTGACCAGCTATCTTTTCTTGTTAACCCGACTGGCGGGCGGAGCCGTGCTGCCCTTGCAGCCGGCGTGTGTGCCTTAAGCAGGCCATAAAAATCGCGCTAGAATAGAGCTGACCGCCGCCATGAGCGGCTATCTTGTCCAAGGAGTTTTGGGCATGATCGGCATCAGGTTAGTCGGTTTCGTACTCGCATTTTCCCTTCCGCTGTGTGCCCAACAACAGAAGCTCAACGAGCGTGAGCTCGGTGCCTACGAAGGCGACGACGAGGCAGTGCGTTCGGCGATGAACTACTGCGACGCGGTTGACGACGCGGTGCAGGGCCAGCAGCCGCGCATATTCGCGGGCTTGAAGGACCCGGCAACAAAGTCGCCGGGCGACTGGAAGGAATTTGCCAGCAGAGACGAGTGGGATGCAGCCGGCAAACCGGGGCCGCTGGCATTTGTGTGGAATAGAGACGGCGCGATTGTTCGAGTAACGATTGTGTGGGGTCCGCCTCGGGTTGGTGCTCCGGCTGTAACCCGTCAACGGGTCACCTACTGCTACGGCACCGATACCAAGCTGATGCGGATTCGCGCCGTGTGGTCCGCTCCGACGCACTGCCAATTTCTTTTCCCGTGCCGACTCATCGCCGAGCATGAGTTCGTTCTCGGCGGTCGGTGGCCCGCAGTTACCGATGGGTAATCACGGCGGATGGGGCCATCCAAAAGCTGCGGAATGGCAAAGCAGAGCAGAACTATTTCGATCCGAGCTACTCGCTGAGCGCCGATGATCTACATCTCAAGACCAGCGCCGATTTGCCTTTCGGGCAGACAGCGCAAGCGAAGTGATCTGCAGACTGGCTCGTGTTCGGGAAAAGCCGCCAAAAAGAATCGGGCCACCCACAGGCGGCCCACTCTTTCTCTAAGCTAGAAGCTAGCGGCTGGAGGTTTAGTCCCCCGCCACTGGCTCGGCAATCTCCGGCTTTGCGGTCGCGCCGTTTCCATTGCCATTTCCGTTCGCTTTCGACAACGCTCCAAGCGGGATAAATCCATCCTGCGATTGCACGGGCTTTTCTTTCAGCACCACTTCGCGATACAGCGAAGCCATGCGTGCGTTGTAAGCCTCATCGTTCTTCTGCGGCCCACGCGCCTCGGCCGACGCCGCGCTCTTGGCATCCCGCGCCCGCTTCTTCTCCTCGCGCGCGTTCTTCGCGATGCCCAGCTTATCCAGATCGTGCTGCAGTTCGTTGGTGACGATGTCATCCCGCAGCTTCAGATACTCGCTGGCCGACTCTTCCATCTGCACTTTCTTGCCGCCGGCGAAGATCTCGTGCCGCCCGTGCTCTTCGTACCACTTGGTGAGCGTGGCGGTCATGTGCATCTTCTCGATGATGTTCCGCCATCCCACGCCCGTGTTGTAAGCGCAGAAGGAAATCTCACCTTCCTGCGTCGCATAGGGAATGATGCACTGCTCCGTGCGCCGGAAGTCGTAGTTGAACAGATCCTGGAACCACATGCCCGCGATGAATAGGAAGTTCCAGCGGTCCTTGCGCCGCTTCATCACGTCCTCGACGCTGCGGTCCGGACCAACTTTTCCGTAATTCTTTCCGGTCACGTTGTAGTTCTTATCGAACTTGCTCAGCAGGTCCATCAACTTGAAGTGCGTGGGCGACTGGAACGGATCGTAGTTCTTCATCAGGCACAGCGCCATTCCAAACGCCGTCCAGAACTTCGAGCGCGCGCCATCGTTGACCTTGGCAATATCCTTCGCCAGTTGATCTCCATGCAGGAACGCGGTCACCGGTACCGCCTCCTTGGTTTCCTTGTCAATCATGATGGCCATCCCCGTCCCGCAATTCGGGTGACAGCCGCAGCTTAATTGGCCCCAGTCGTTGTTTGCGTCCTGGGCGTGCATGAGGTCGGCCCAGTCGCTGAAGGTTCCCATGAATGAAATCGGGAACCAGTCGCGCGCGGGTTCGCCCAGGCCGGTTTGATTTTTCACGTCGTGCGCCAGATGGCTCAGCGTGTAGCGCTGGGCCTGGCGGCGGTCGTCGGTGACGGCTTCGTCGCGTCCGGTGAATGAGACCGGCTGGAACGAGAGGAAGCTGATGGTCTTCGGATTATCCAGCGCGAACTTGATGATCCTTCCCACCTGCTCGTTGTTGATGCCGTTGACGATGGTTACCACCGGAACAATTTCGACACCTGCCTTGTGCAGGTTCTCGATGGCCTTCAGTTTCACGTCGAATAAATTCCCCACCAGGCGGTGCGCGTTGGCGGCGTTGCCGATACCGTCGAACTGCAGGTAGGCATAGCGCATGCCGGCCTCCACGGCCTGCTGGCAGAATTCAAAACTCTTCGCGAATTCAATTCCGTTGGTCGCGGCCTGCACGGAGTTGTATCCAACTTTGCGGGCATAGCGTACCGCATCCAGGAAGTACGGCGACAGGGTGGGCTCGCCACCGGAGAACTGCACCGACATCTGGCGGCGCGGCTTGATGGTGATGGCGTTGTCGAGCATGGTCTTGATTTCTTCCCACGTCAGTTCGTGAACGAAGCCGACCTGGTTGGCGTCCATGAAGCAGGGATCGCACATCATGTTGCAGCGGTTCGTAAGATCGATCGTGAGCACGGAGCCGCGGCCGTACTTCACCGTGGACGATCCGTGGTGGTGCAGCTTTTCGTCATTGTGGGCGGCGATGTCACGGCCGGGGAACACATCTTCCAGGTGTTTGGAGAATTCGGTGTCAATCGACATTACATCTTCGAAGTGTCCGTGCTTGGGGCAGTCCTTGACCATCAGGATCTTGCCGTCGCGCTCGATGATCGTCGCTTTGATCTCGCCCACCTTCTCGTTCATGAGAACTTCGTGGGGCAGGTGGCCGTCGAGAATCTGCTGACGGATTTCCGGGACGCACTTCGGGCACAGCGAGTCTGTGCTGCGCGGCCAGCCGAGCGGGGGCTTGGACTTCTCATACGATTTGAGCAGCGGCTTGTCGGACCACTTCGGGGTCGGCGACGGGTTAGGCTTGATACGATTCAAGCGGTCGAAAACAACCCACGCGCCCTTGGCGGCGACGACGACTGCTTTTTCTGCGTACTTGATCGGCTTGCGCATGTTAGCTCTTAGCTCCTGGCATTTAGCTTAGCCAAATCTTTCTGGCTTTGTTTCTTGGGGATAGGCCCTCAGCTTCGATACCTAGGACTATCCCACTGACTGCAATTCAACTTTGACCTTCGCTTCGGATGAACCTGAGAAAACGTCACCCAAAAACGCTACACTCCCGAGATGCCACGGCTCTACAACCGAGGCGCTGGTACACTTTTCCCTGGGTGTTTTGTCTTTAGCTATCCTATTGGAGCGATTGGGAATGGCGCATCCATATCCCAACGAACGGTGCAAAATGGGGGTTTAGCGGTGATTGGAGGGATTAGATGGGGCTAAGTAGTTGAAAGCAAAAGGGGAGTGGCATTATGCTCAGCGCCTGGCGGGGACGTCGGGCCGTTCCCTGCGATTCACGGCTTAGCCCAGTCTTGCCAGCTGAGGCCTTTCACGCGCGAAAACTCCGACACGCCTGAAGTCACGAGGGTGAGATGGTGGCGTAGTGCCTGCCCGGCCATCAGGAGGTCGTAAGCTCCAATGGGTTTGCCAGAAGCTTCGAGTGCCGCTCGCAGTGCCCCTGCGGAGCGGGAGTCGGCCTCGTCGAAAGGAATGACGAGAATCGGCCCGGACAGAAAGGTTTCAAGCCTCTTGCGGTTGAAATCCTGCTTTGCGCTCTTAGCGACGCCGTACCAGAGTTCGAAGAGCGCGACCGAGGACACCAGAATATGTGGGTGAACGCGGAGGGTGGGACCGGGAATTTTGGAGTCGACAGAGGGAAAGTCCCGAAATGGGAAGTGTCGCGGGGGCGAGACGCCCCCGCGACAGCCGGCGGGACGCCGGCGCCACCCCCTCATCCCCAGCGGGGTTGTTCGTCGAGGCTGATGCCTAGCGCGGTTTTCGCTACTACTTCATGCGTGAGGAAGGAATTCGCGGGATGAATCCGGCCGAGGCGAGCGTCACGAACCAGGCGCTCGTAGCCGGCCGAGCGGAAAATGCCGGATCCCCCGCTGCATTCGAGCCCCAGATCCACCACGCGCCATGCACCTTCGACCGCTCGGTATTTAGCGGACATAATTTTCAGGGGCCATTGTGCACCGTGGTCTACACCTTCGGACCACTCGCGAGCCACCGTGTCCAGATGCGGCCCAATCGACTCGAGTTCGATGACCATCTCGGCGATGGCATGCTGCACCTCGGGGTGGTACGCCATGGAGCGGGTCAGCGCCAGCGAATTTTTCTTCTTCACCGACTCGACCGTGTGATCAAGCGCGCGTTTGGCGAGCCCGTAATAAACGTTGCCGAAGCCCATCAGCGCCCATGCGAACACGGAGAGAATGAAGGCATCGACGCCGGCGCCGCCAGGAGCCACAACCCGCGCGATGTAACGGTCGGGAACGAAGGCGTTGTCAAGGATGGTGTCATCGCTGCGCGTGGCGCGCATGCCCAACACGTCCCAGGTTTGCTTGATAGTGAATCCGCCGCCGTTGCGCGTAAGAAAGGCGTGAACGACTTTCGGGTGCGCCGGATCGCTGGTGTCCATGCCATGCAGGCCGAAACGAGTCCAGACAGGTGTGAGGCTGCCAAACATCTTGCGGCCGGTGAAGCGGTAACCACCCTCGACTCGCTCCGCTTTCGAAGTGGAGAGAAGCACGGGAACGTCGTTTCCGCTTTCGGCGTGTCCGGCGGCAAAGATCTCGCCGGCAGCAGCGTCGCGCAAAATCCATTCGAGCGAGGTATCGCCGCGGCGCCAGAGATCTGCGGCGACGCCGGCCCAATACAGGTGCATGTTCACCGCCAGCGCAGTTGCGGGGGCGTAATAGGCCAGCCGGCGCTGCTCGCGGCAGCACTCGGCCAGGGTCAGCCCCGCTCCGCCGAATTCTGAGGGCACGGGCAAGGTGAGGTATCCGGAGATGCGCAGCTCCTCGAAATCTTCTTCGAAGAAGCGGTTGGCGCGATCATATTCGGCAGCGCGCGAGGCAAAGCGGGCGAGCATTTCGTCGCTGAGAGGTGATTTCGCCGGCCGCGGCGTGGAGGGCTTCGCGTTGGAAGAACCGCCGTTCCCGCTGCGGCCCGCTTCATCGACAGTTGTCTTGGTCGTCGTTTCCATGGTCGTTTCTCCCCTTGGTGGGTGGCTATTCTATCGCGGAACCGAAGGAATCCTTCGGAACCTGTAGCCCCTCCCGGACCCCGGCGCTTGTCCTATAATCGGGTCCACTTCGGTAGAACCGGGGCTGCTTGAACCCTAGTGGAATCCCCTGCTTCGAGTAACGAAGGAAAGCCAAAGAAAAGCCAAAAACGGTCGAAAAGAAAAGTGTGCAACGGTTTGCATGCGGCGGTAAGCAATCTTGGGGTAAGGTGAATGGCCGATACCGAAGCTACGAAAAATGCAAGCACATGGCGGTTCGGCGACTTCCGCCTGCAACCCGAGCGTGCGGCGCTGTTGAAAGGCGGCCGCGAGGTCAAACTTCGTCCGAAAGTCTATGACGCGCTTCAGTACCTGATAGCGAACCGCGGGCGCCTGGTCCCAAAGGAAGAACTGATTCAGGCTCTTTGGCCTGAAGCCTTTGTGACTGACGACTCGCTAGTGCAATGCATGGTGGAGTTGCGGCGAGCGTTGGACGATCGCTCACAGGAGATCCTGAAAACGGTTCCGCGCCGCGGTTACATCTTCGCCGCGGAAGTCGACACGGATCAGAGCCCGGGCGAAAGCATGGCCACAGCGAAAACCGCCGCTCGCGGCGATGTTGCCACAGGGCATCGGCTGCCGGTAGCGCGCACTCCCCTGCTCGGCCGCGAACGCGAACTTGCGACGCTCGAGCAACTGCTGCTCGATCCAGCGGTCCGGCTAGTCACCCTCACCGGAGCGGGAGGCTCAGGAAAAACGAGACTGGGCTTGGAACTGTGCCGGGAGTTGGCGGAAACCTTCGGGGGGTGGGTTTATTTCGTGGGTCTTGGCTCGACCAGCGATCCGGTCATGGTTCCGGCTGCCATCGCGGAAGCGGTGGGGATCCGGGAGACTGGCGGGCGCCCCTTCATCGACCTGCTGAAGGACCACTTCCGAGAGTGTGAGCCTTCTCCGGTGCTGTTGCTGCTGGATAACCTGGAGCATATTCTGCCGGCGTCCGCATTCGTGGTTGAACTGATCGAGGCTTCGCAGAGCCTGAAAGTTCTGGTGACGAGCCGGGCGCCATTGCGAGTCTATGGCGAACACGAATTTCCTGTGGCACCTCTGGCCCTGCCCGATCCTCATCACCTGCACTCGCTTCCTGCATTGATCGGGAATCCTTCGGTGTCTCTGTTTGCCCAGCGCGCGGCGGCGGTGAAGCCTGATTTTCAGCTCACCGCGGAGAACGCTGCTGCGGTTGCCGAAATTTGCTCCCGGGTGGATGGTCTCCCGCTGGCCATTGAGCTGGCCGCCGCCCGAGTGAAGATGTTGCCCCTCAGCGGAATTCTGGCACGCCTGGAGAGCCGGCTCCAGCTTTTAACCGCCGGAGCCCGGGACCTTCCCCAGCGGCAACAGACGCTGCGCAACACGATCGACTGGAGCTACGACCTGCTCAACGAAGGCGAGCAGAAACTGCTGCGCAGGCTCGGCGTCTTTTGGGGTGGATGCACGCTGGAAGGGGCTGAGGCGGTCTGCAATACGGGCAACGACCTCGGCTCCGACATCTTCGAGTTAATGTCGTCGCTGGTGGATAAAAGCCTGGTCCAGCAAAGACAGCAGGGCAACGACGAACCCCGCTTTCGCATGCTGGAAACCATTCGCGAGTATTCGCTGGAGCGTCTGCAGCAAAGCGGCGAAGATGCGGCCACCAAACGTGCCCATGCCGCTTACTGCCTGGTATTAGCCGAGGAAGGCAACCCGGATTTGAGTGAAAGCGAGCGGGCTACGTGGCTGGCGCGATGCGACATGGAGTACGACGATTTTCGCGCGGCGCTCGACTGGCTTCTTCAAACTGGCGATCTCGATTGGGGCTTCCGCTTCTGTATGGCATTGTTTCGATTTTGGGATATGCGAGAACATTCCGCCGAGGGACGCGCTCGCCTGGAACATATACTGGAGCTGGCGGGCTCGGGATATTCGAGAGAACGTGCGAAAACGTCTCTCTTCCTGGGAGCGTTCTCCACCGCGCAGGGTGATTTTCGCGCTGCGGCGCGTTTCCTTCAGCAGAGCTTGTCCATCTCTCAGGATCTGGATGACCCTTCCGGCATCGCGGTATCGCTCAATGCATTGGCGATTTCGGCGCGTGACCGGGAAGACTACGTCGCGGCGCAAATCAATTTTGAACAGAGCCTCGCGTACTGGCGCAAAATTCAAGATCGCGTGGGAACCGCGCGCTGCCTGCACAATTTAGGCAACGTGGCCAAGATTTGCGGTGACTATGCCCGCGCGCGGCTCGCACTGGCCGAGGCAATGCAGATTTTTGAAGAGATCGGGGACGGCAGCGGAGCGGCCTGGGCTCTCAACCAGCAGGGCGATGTGGTAAAGGAGCAAGGCGATCTGGTCGGCGCGCTTGATCTGTATCAAAGGGCACTCTCCGCATTTCGGCAGGCGGGAGACGGTTGGGGAACGGCCCGCTCGCTGGCTGATTTGGGGACGATTGCGTGCGAGCTAAGCGAGCAATCGACGGCCTTCGCAGCCTACCGGGAAAGCCTGGAAATCTTTGCCAGTCTGGAACACCGGCGCGGCATCGCGCGGGTCCTGGAAGGGCTCGCTTGCCTTGCCCTGGCAAGAGGGGAGGCCCGGCGGGCCCTTTGCGTGGCGGCGGCAGCCGCACACTTGCGAAAGACCATCAGCGCGCCTCTGCCCCCCGCCGAGCAATCGAAGCTCGATCAGAATTTGCACGACGCCTGGCGCCAACTGGGGGAACTCGAGGGGCAAAAAGCCTGGAGTGAAGGCAGTGCCATGTCGACCGAAAGCGCCATCCAACGCGCTTTGTCAGAGTAGCTCCTACGTGATGTTCTTGGGATCGATGAGTCTGCGGACCGCGGCTACGCGATTGGCAGGAATGTTCGTCCGTCGGGCGTGCTCCCGAATCGTGGCCTCATCGGGAGCGAGATAAACGCAGTATACCTTGTCTTCGGTCACGTAGCTGTGCAGCCACTGAATCTGCGGCCCGATTTCGCTCAAGCTCTGCAACGAGCGCAGCGAGACCTCACGGATTTGCGCCTCGGAAAGCGAACCGGCGCCCGGAATCTCACGCTCGATGACAAATTGCGGCATGACCGCCTTAGTCTACACCAACAGTTTGAGGGTGTGTCACGCAAGGAGCTTTCACTCCTCCAGCATTTCCGAGGTCGGGTTGCGCTCCGACATCAGCCCGATAGCGACCGCGAGATCCTGAACTCGGCGCAAGTCGCCTTTTGGAGTAGCATGGCCGGCCTGCTCGTATCCCACAATGCCGTAGTAGACCGCGCGGTCAAAGAATTGATTGAGGAGTTGATGCAGTTCCAACTCGCCGTGCAGTTCTACGATGGTGTCGGCAAAGGCTTCGCGGCGGAGGAACTGAAACAAATGGTCTCGCGTGAGCATCAGGGCCCAGACGAACTGATGCAGGCTGATTCCCTCTTCGGCTCGCCGTGCCGCAATGTCCTTAAACCGCCCCGCAATATCCACCTCGGTCTTTTGCAGGAGCCACTCTCCGAGGTTGCGGTAAACCTCGGTAGCGGCCAACCGCAGGTCCTCCGCGGGAATCTTGCGAAAGTCAGACGTACGCTCCGACTTGCGGATCTGTTCCGCCAAGCCGCGAGACAAAACTTCGGAATGCCTCTCGATGAGGCGCACCAGTTTCATACCCAACATTGCCGCTCTCCTCGATATGTATCGTATCACGATATATATTAGAAAGCAACGGGGAAAGAGCGGCCTGGCTTGACTTCTCGGATTCTCTCGGCGTGCTCTGCGGTTCCGCGTTTTTTTACCGCAGAGGCCGCCGAGGAAGGCCGCCGAGAACGCGGAGAAAGGACAATGGAGTACCTGCGCCAAAACGAGCCTCTAACGATTTCCGGCCAGCGCTTTTCTCAGCACCAGCGCGTCCACGCCATTCGAATAATACCGAGGCCAAGTACGGATCACGCTGTAGCCGTGGCGTTTGTAGAAGGCGAGGGCGGAAGTGTTGTCGACCGCGGTTTCCAGGCCGACGGCGCGGCTTCCTGCGGCCTGCAGCTTTTCTTCGGCCGATCGCAATAGCAACGATCCCACGCCGGAGCGGCGAGCGGCGGCGATCACATCGATCGTTACGATATGCCCGATAGGCCCGCCGTGCGCCACGAGGAAGCCTCCGATGTTTTGTTTTTCAGTATCGCTCGCGATCAGCGTGAACGATCCGCGGTGGCGGATGTAAGCCTTCAACTCCGGGCGGGAATAGGAAATTCCCGGCGGAAAGCATTGCTGGTCAATGCGCCAGAGGGTTTCGAAGTCTTCGGCCTTGAAGTCGCGGATGACAAAAGACACACGCCATTGTAGCGGCCCAAGTCGGCGGAAGTTCGAGCCAAGGGCAAAGGTCACCGTTTTTCACAGCTTGAGTGGGGGCGGGCGGAAAAAATCGGTCTGGGGACTATTGTCCCCTTGCTCGGGCCGCAACCTCGGACGTACCATCGGCATCAGACCTTTGGGCGAAGAACGCTGTGGGACGCCTGCTCATTATCGACGTGGTCGGTGCAGTCGCGGGTCTCGCGCTGTGGTACGTTTTGTTTTCTGCCTACAATCGCCGCAAAGGGACTGAGGCGCTACGTTGGGTACAATCGGCCTGTGCCGGCAAAGGCCGCATCCTCGACTCACGCTGGCTCAACAGTTCCCGGCTTCACGCCCGCCTGCACTTCCCTGCCCGCAGCTTCGAAAACGCCCACGTAACCATGAAGTTCAGGCCCCGAGCGCTGCCCTTGCAATGGCTGTTGAGCCGTTTACATAAGCAGAAAGAGACGCTGACCTTCGAAGCCGACCTTGGCGGCTCGCCCAGCTTCCACCTCGAGGTGGTGCGGCATCGCTGGTGCGCCCACAGCCGCGGCGTCACCGCCCAGAAGCGGGACGAGCGCGAGTGGGATGTATACGAGCCCGGTCCGGTCGTGCTGACCACGCGCACGCACTGGAAGGAAGATTCCACACCCGAACTGAATACGCTGATGACGGTCCGCCAGCAAGACGTGCTGCAGGTGCGCTTCCGTCCCGAGTCTCCGCAGTTCTCGGCCACCATCGCGCTGGATGCGTTGCACGATCCGCGCACGGCGTCGGGGTTCCTGACCACACTGCGTGAACTGGCGGCGGGCGCGTCGGCGCACCGGCAGTGAAGCCGAACATTTCCAAAGAAGAAACTCCTCTCCTTTCGCGCCTCGGATGAAGTAGACTGCGCACATGCGCCAGGGATCCATCCATCTATTTCGCTTCTCTGGAATTGATGTTTTTCTGCACTGGTCGTGGTTTCTGGTAGCAGTATTTGAGATCCAGAGCCGGGCAGGAAGGTATTCATCCGTTACATGGAACGTGCTGGAATATCTGGCGCTGTTCCTGATCGTAACGTTGCACGAGTTCGGTCACGCGCTGGCCTGCCGGCAGGTGGGCGGAAGAGCGAACCGGATTGTGCTGTGGCCGCTGGGCGGAGTGGCTTATGTCGATCCGCCGCCCCGGCCGGGAGCGACCCTCTGGAGCATTGCGGCCGGACCGCTGGTGAATGTGGCGCTTCTGCCCATCCTGGCCATCCTCTTCATGGTAGCCCGTTCGTCGGGATGGGCCTACGATTCGCCCGATGTGTATAGGCTGATCCGCGCGATTCTTTACATCGACGTGGGGCTGCTGATTTTCAATATTCTCCCCGTCTATCCATTGGATGGTGGTCAGATCCTGCGGTCGCTGCTGTGGTTTGTGCTGGGACGAGGTCGCAGTCTGATGGTCGCGGCAGTTGTTGGCCTGGTGGGCGTTGTCGGTTTCATTGGATTAGCGTTGTGGGTCAAGGACATGTGGCTGGCGGCCATCGCGGTGTTCATGCTGATGAACTGTTGGGGGGGCCTGAAACACGCCCAAGATCTGTTGCGTGTAGCGAAGCTGCCGCGCCGTGCCGGCTATATTTGTCCGACCTGCAAGACCGCGCCGCCACTGGGTGCTTTCTGGAAATGCGAACACTGCGGGCAGGCATTCGATACCTTTCAGACTGGCGCAGTATGCCCACACTGTGCGGCGCAATATCCCGCCACGACCTGTCTGGATTGCGGCCGGCGGCATCCGCTCAGCGAATGGATGGCGCCTACGCTCGAAGCTCCAGCCATGGCCAGCCCTTACCGACAGCTCTGAATCAGCAATTCTGAATCACGAGAGTTGCGCAGCGATCAGTGGCGAGTGCGAGTTGCCTTTTCCGAAATAAATCCCTTTTATGCCTTGCATCAGCTTTTTCAATTTGCTGAGGCCGGGGCCTCGCGCTATGCTTCGAGTCCAAGCAAACCTGTTGAAACCAGCCATTTCAACTCCCAGTATTTGTGACGGTTGTGCCGAAAGATTTCCGACATTCGAAAGTAAAAAGTAAAAGGAGACCGAACGATATCCATGCCTAACGAACTGCGCAATTTCCTGGCACTGTCCTACGACGAACTGGAAGAACTCAACCTTAAAGCGAAGGAGCAGCGCAGGAACCGTGCCGCATCGCACAAAGTCCAGGAAGACCGGCTCAAATACCTGACCGACGAAAAGCGGATCAAAGCCGTAACCGTGCTGTTCAGCGATCTCGAAGGCCGGCTGCACATGCTCGACTACGACAAGAAGTTCCTGCTCAAGAGCTGGGACAACCTTACGTTCGACGGCTCTTCCATCCGCGGCTTCACGGCGCAGCGCGAGAGCGATCTTCGGCTCGGCATTGACTGGGGCGCGTTCTACTGGGCGCCTGCGGATGTGTTTGGGTCAGGCAAGGTGCTGGTGTTCGGCGAAGTCATCGACAAGGGGGGAACCTCTTACTCGGGCGACATTCGCGGCGTGCTGAAGAACTACGCCGAAGATCTCAACAAGAAGAAGGGCTACACCCTCAACGCCGCCAACGAAATTGAAGGCTTCCTTTTCAAAGGGCCTGATGCCGAGCGGCACTATCACGAGACCAGCAAATTCGAGTACGTCAATACTGGCGGCTATTATCATTCTCTCCCCGGCGACCCGCTGCGCACGTTCATCGATACCACCGCGGAAGTGCAGCGCGCCATGGGATTCCAGAACGAGAAAGACCATCCCGAAGTCGCGCCTTCGCAATTTGAAATCAACTACGGTTACGGCGAAGTCGTCGCCGCCGCCGACCAGATTCAGCTCTACAAGCTGATCTGCCGCCAGGTCGCGACCAACATGGGCCTGACCGCGTCGTTCCTGCCCAAGCCGGTGGTGGGCGTGAATGGCAGCGGGATGCACACCAACGTCTCCATCAGCGAAAATGGAAAAAATCTTTTCTGGGACTCGACGGGCGAAGAAAAGCTCAGCAAGATGGGATGGGCTTTCGTCGACCGCATTCTCACTCACGGCAACGATATTTGCCTGCTGCTGAATCCGAGCGTGAATGCCTATCGCCGTCTCGACCCGCACTTCGAAGCGCCCAACCAGATCAAAGCTTCGGCGGTGGACCGCGGCTCCATGATCCGCATTCCGATCGGCAATGAGAAGAGCATGCGGGTGGAAGTTCGTTCCGTTGCTCCGGATGCGAATCCTTATATGGTGATGCTCGGAATTTTCAAAACCGGCATCGATGGCGAGACCTCGAAGATCAAGAACCTGCGCCAGGCCGAGCGCTATCTGCCGGACAACATCTACGACGCGCTCGCCAACTTCAGAAAATCCGAATGGGCCACAACGCTTCTCGGTGAAGACGTGAAGGGCCGCTATGGCGACTTAAAAGAGGCTTCCGCCGACCGTTGCCCGCGCGCGCTCGGTACCTTCGTGAAGGCGCAGGAAGTGCAATTCCATCACGAGGTATACAACCAGTTCCTGTGGAATTTGTTCTAAAACGCAAGCAGTTCTGCCGGGCCCCGGCGCAAGCCGGGGCGTTTTTATTTGCCCAGCTTCAAACCACACGCAGGACTGCCAACGTCGCATCATCTGCCTGGCAACCGCGGGAGAAGTCATCCATAGAGTTGAAGATCGATTCGACTAGGTCTTCAGCACCTGTAGTGCATTGTCGCCCGCGCGCGGCCGTCGCTTTCAACAGTCCCTGAACTCGCCATTCCTCGCGGCCGGGGTTGGTCGCTTCAATCACTCCATCGGTGTAGGCCATGACCAAATCGCCAGGATTCAACTGAACGACGCTCTCCTGATAGTTCGAATCAGGGAACATTCCCACTGGGGCTCCGCTGGGTTCGAGCCAATGGACCGAACCGTCATTGCGAAGAACAACGGGAGGATTGTGTCCGGCATTCACGTAGCGCAGCGTCCGCGTCGCCAAATCGAAGACACCATAGAACACGGTCGCATAACGGTCGGCAAGCGACGAGGCGTATGCCTGGATATTCACGATCTTGAGCAGCGTGGCCAAATCGTTACCGGTGAACAATGCCGCTGTCCGAAGTGAGGCCTGGACACTGGCCATCATGAGCGCCGCGGCGAGACCTTTGCCGGAGGCGTCGCCAACGACCACCGCCAGGCGGTCATCGGAAAGAGGCATGAAATCGTAGCAATCGCCGCCAAGGGCTCGAACTTGGCGGCACCGCGCGCTGTAGTCCACGGATCCGCTGTTCCGACCGGGAGCCTGCATAAACCGCTGCTGAACATTGCAAGCCAGTACCCAGTCCTGGCTAACGTCAACCACTACATCGTCACTCGTCATTTCTCAGCCTCCACTTGTATGTCGGTTCTGGGTGTGCAAAATCGACAGGCCGGGCTGATTTTTGGCTAAAAAAATTTATTCCGCGGGATGTAGAGAACGCCGCCAGGGCTCCGACTACACCATGAAAACGCAGACCAGGTCTGATCCGTGAATACGGCAAAGCTCAATGGCCGACAGACGCTAAGCTGCAGAAAAATAGGAGGAAATGAAATGACCACCTTGACGCCCTACCTTTTGTTCAATGGAACTTGCCACCAGGCAATGGAGTTCTACAAATCCTGTTTTGGCGGAGAACTGACTGCAACCAAGGTCAAGGATTCTCCGGCGAAGGATCACATGCCGGCCGTTCAGCAGGAGAAAATCCTCAATGCCCGACTCAAGAGCGACAATCTGGAGATTTCCGCGTCAGACTGGCTGCGGCCCGACCGCACTCCAACTCCCGGCAACACGGCTTGCCTTTATCTGAGTGGAGGAACATCGGGCGAATTGAAAACCCTGTTTGAAAAGCTATCCGAGGGAGCAGACGTGACCGATCCGCTGAAAGAGCAGTTTTTTGGCACGTACGGAGCACTCAACGATAAGTTTGGTGTGCGGTGGATGTTTCATTCCAACAAACAGGGTTAGAAGAATTGTCATAAGGGTGAGCCAACCAGCACAGGAGGGAACGAGATGAAATACATTTTGCTGATGTCCGGCACGAAAGCAGGGGTTGACACGTATCACGCGTGGTCGGCAAGCGATATCGAGACGCATATGGCGAGCCTTTCTGCCATCGCCAAGGAGCTCACCGAATCTGGGGAGTTCGTGGCTACGCAAGGCCTGGCCGGGCCGCGGGAAGCCAAGGTTGTGCGCGGGGAGAAAAACGGCCTGCCGGTCACGGATGGTATTTTCCCCGAGTCGAAGGAGTTTCTGCTGGGCTACTGGATCGTTGACGTAACCACTGCCGAACGCGCATATGCCATTGCGGGCCGGATTTCGGCAGCGCCCGGGCCCGGAGGACGTCCCACCAACATGCCGATTGAAGTGCGGCAGTTCGCGAGCCATGGGCAGACCTCAACGAAAAATGTCGAGAATTGAGCCGCGGTTCCGACTAGCCGAATGAAGGCGCGAAAGCGGCGCGGAACGAAACGAAGGAGAGAAAATGAAATACATTTTGATGATGAACACAATGAAGGCTGGCCACGGGGTTCCTGCTTGGCCCAAAAAAGACCTACAAGCACATATCGCATTTATGCACAATTTGAACAAAGGCCTGCTCGAAGCTGGCGAACTGGTTTCTGCGGAGGGCCTTTCCTTTCCTGATCAGGCGAAACTGGTGCGTGCCGGAAAGAATGGCACTCCCATTACCGATGGCGTGTTTCCGGAGTCCAAGGAGTTTCTTGCCGGTTTCTGGATCGTCGATGTCGAGAGTCCGGAGCGGGTGTATGCGCTCGCTGCCCAAATTTCAGCGGCGCCGGGCCCTGGCGGAGCACCACTCAACATGCCGATTGAAGTGCGGTCGATCATGAGCGCGCCACCACGGGAGATGCTGTAACGAGAGTTGCGATGACCAAGCCGTGGGACATCGATTCCGAGCATCTGTTACGCGAACTTGCGCCCCAGGTGCTCGGCGCGGTGGCTCGGCGTTTCCGCGACTTCCCATCGGCCGAGGACGCCGTACAGGAAGCCATGCTGGCGGCGTTCACGCAATGGCCGCAGGAGGGTGTTCCTGAGAATCCACGCGGCTGGTTGATTCAGGTTGCATCCCGCCGCGTGACCGATCAAGTGCGCAGCGAAATTGCCCGCCGTCAGAGGGAAACAGAGGTCGCGAAGGATGTGGAGACCGTGGCGGCGGACGATCTCGACCCTGATATGGACATGGACCCAGAGGACACGCTGATTTTGCTGTTCATGTGTTGCCACCCGGCGCTATCGTCGTCGTCGGCGATTGCGCTGACGCTGCGAGCCGTCGGCGGCTTGACCACGGCGGAAATTGCCAACGCGTTCCTGGTTCCCGAGGCCACGATGGCGCAACGCATCAGCCGCGCGAAGCAAAGCATCAAGACTTCCGGAGTGCCGTTCCGTCTGCCATCTGCGCCGCAGCGCGCGGAACGGCTGCCTGCGGTTCTCCATGTGCTGTACCTGATCTTCAATGAAGGTTACGTCAGCAGCATCGGAGCACACTTGCAGCGCCTCGATTTGGCACGCGAGGCGATCCGGTTGACCCGTTCTGTGAAAGCGCTGCTTCCCAACGATGGAGAGGTCGCAGGCCTGTTGGCACTCATGTTGTTAACCGACGCTCGCCGTGCGGCGCGAACCGGACCGGATGAGGAATTGATCCCGCTGGACAAACAAGATCGAACGCTTTGGGATCGGGCCGAGATCACCGAAGGCATCGAGCTCCTTACCGCTGCGCTATCGAAGAGATCGGTCGGTCTATATCAGTTACAGGCGGCAGTCGCTGCAGTTCATGATGAAGCGGCGCGCGCGGAAGACACGGATTGGCCGCAGATCCTGGCGTTGTACGAATTGCTGAAACGCGTTTCTCCCAGCCCCATGGTCACGCTCAATCACGCGATCGCAGCCGCCATGGTACACGGCCCGGCCAAAGGTCTAGAACTGCTCAAGACTCTGGATGGCGACGGCCGGCTGGCGGAGCATTATCGTCTGGATGCGGTTCGCGGCCATTTGCTCGAAATGCTTGGCGATCATGAAAGCGCCATCAAGCACTACCGGACTGCGGCTGGCCGGACCACGAGTATTCCAGAACGGGATTACCTGACGGCCCAAGCGGCTCGGCTTGAAGAGGGCACGAGAGGCCCGGATGAGAAGCGTACCGTTCGCTGATAATGAGCACGCCCTGTATGAAGCTGCGTCGCCTGTGAAAGCGCCTTTGCTGGTATTGTAGGGAGAGACAGCGTCCAAGCTTCAAAAGGCTTGGCTGGCGGGCCTTTCAGCCGTACACTATGAAGCATTGCGGCGGAGGTGTACGGCCATGAGCGCACCGGATTCAGACTCTGCAAACCATCTCTCCAATCCAGATCAGTGGGAAGATTTTGTGGCAGGCCGGTACCAAGAGGGGAAATCTGAGGCTGATTTCCGTCAGTATGACGCGAAGGCGAACCCGCGAGTTGCGGACTTCTACCGCACAAATCACCAGCATCAAACCGTTGACTACGTCCTAGGGAAAGAAAAGCAATACTTCGGGTTGACCCGCGGCCAGAAGAGTGTTTGGGAGGCAGCGGAATACCTGAACACCCTGGTCGATGACAGCGATCCAGATACCGATCTGACGCAGATCGAGCATCTGCTGCAAACCTCCGAGGCGATCCGCAAGGACGGTCACCCCCGCTGGATGGTGTTGGTTGGATTTATCCATGACCTGGGGAAATGCCTTTGCCTGTACGGAGAGCCACAGTGGGGAGTCGTAGGCGACACCTTCCCCGTGGGATGCGCCTGGTCCGATCAGGTCGTCTTTCCCGAATACTTCAGCGGGAATCCCGACGCCAATGTTGCCGAATTCCAGACGGAGTATGGGATGTATGAGCCAAACTGCGGCCTGGAAAATGTCCATATGTCATTCGGACATGATGGCTACATCGCGGAAGTGATGAAGCCCTATCTCCGCGACGAAGCTCTCTACATGCTTCGCTTCCACTCGTTCTATGCGTGGCATCGTCAGGGGGCTTATAAACACTTGGAAAATGAGAAGGACAGAAAAATGCTGGCATGGGTGAATAAGTTCAATCCCTACGACCTGTACTCAAAGGGACACTCCAAACCGGACCTGAAACAGTTAAAACCCTATTACGACGATCTTTTCGCCGAGTTCTTGCCCGAGAAGATTTCCTGGTAGCCGCCTCCGGGTCGCGTTGACTCCCGCCTCATCTCTCCCTAAGATGGCACTCCAGATTCACAATCCAAATCCGAGGCCTTAATGTCGCCGGAACATTCCCGAAATCTGATTCGCGCTATCGCGACCGATGTTCACTTCTGGATTCCGCTCAGCGTCCTCGTTGGCGGACTCCTTCTCCTGGACAAGCTGCGTTGAACTCTTCCTCATCCAACGTGCAAGCTGCCGAATCCCCAATCCCGAGCGCGGTGCCGGCTTCTCGCCTGCGCAGCCTGCAGGCCTTGGGAATCTTCTGCGGATTTGCCGCCGGAGCCTGGCTCGGTGGCGCAGAGGCTCCCATCAAACTGGTGAATCCGAACATCTCGCCGATTACCGTGTCGTTCGTCATGGTCTTCGGAGTGTTCCTCGCGCGCTGGAGCGTGCCCGCATTCATCCGCGGCACAACGCATGTCCGCGCCGACGTCCGCCAAGCGCCCCATCTGGTCGTGTGGGCGGTGCTGGCCGGATGCATGTGGGCGGTCGCGAATACGCTGACCATTTACGCTATTCGCAATGTTGGGTTGAGCATCGCGTTTCCCCTGTGGAACTCGAACAGCCTGCTGGGAATTCTGTGGGGCGTGCTGCTGTTCAACGAACTGCACTATGCGGGTTGGAGGCGCTGGCTCGGGGTGCTAGGCGGCGCCCTTTGCATGTTCGGAGGCGCCACGCTGCTGGCGATTGCCTCGTCGCATCAGGCTGCGCCGGGGAAAGCCACTCTGGGAATTGCCGCTGCGCTCGGCGCAGGCATTCTCTGGGGAACGATGTACATCCCTTACCGCAAGGCCTATCTCACAGGAATGAACCCGCTCTCGTTCATCACGTTCTTTACCGTCGGCGAACTGGTTACCATGTCGGTGCTGGCCGTCGGCTATCGCGGCGCCACGCCACTGTGGCATGAACTGGCCAGCGCGCGGGCGGTGCTGTTCTGGCTCATGCTGGGCGGCTTCGTGTGGGTCATCGGAGACCTGTTTCAGCAATACGCGACGAAGTACGTAGGCATCAGCCGCGGCATTCCGCTTTCGAATACGAATCAACTCTGGGGACTGCTTTGGGGCGTGCTGGTGTTTCATGAGTTGCAAGGTGCAACCCGTACCGTTTATATGCAGGTCGCGGGAGGTTCCATCCTGATGGCATTGGGCGCGGTCGCGATTGCACTGTCGTCGGCGGCGGAGCGCGAGCACTCGTCGTGGCAAGAGGCGGCCGATCGCGAAGGCCAGCGTTATAACGTGGAAAACGCGTACGTCCGCGCCGGGATGGAAGGGCGACAGCATGGCTCGGTGTCGAACTCCAGAACAGTGCTCGACTGGCTGCTCATCCTGGGGACGACGGTAATGTTCGTCGCGCTCGCAACCATTGCGCGGCTTCCGAGCATGGAAATCGGGATGACGTGGGCGGTTGCGCTGACCGTTACGATGCTCGTGTTGATGGGCGCGTGCGGGGTTGCGCTATGGCGAACTACGCGTTTCCGTTGACGCTCTGCATCTTGGGTCGTCTAAGAATGCGGTGAGTCCGAGCCCTAGGTTTGCTCTGCGTGCTCTGCGAAATTCTCGGCGAACTCCGCGGTTTAAGCTTTTGACCGCTGAGCTCGCAGAGAAATTCGCAGAGAACGCGGAGACAGCAAAGATTACAATTCCTCGTCATCAATACCGTCCGCAAAGGAGATTGCATGAAACGAGTTCTCGCCGCTCTCTGTTTCACTCTGCTTATGTCTGGAGCCATTCGGGTAGCAGCACAGGTCAATCCTTACAAAGACGGCACGCCCGGCGTGACCGGATACCGCTCTGAGGTGCTCGCCGAAGTCATGGTCCAGGAAGATAAATTTATGCGGCTCGCCGAGGCAGTCCCCGCCGACAAGTTCGCATGGCGTCCCACGCCGGACGTGCGCTCGTTTGCCGAGGTGTTCCTGCACGTCAGCGCCGCGAACTACAACTTGTACAAGCTTGTCGGTACGCCCCCGCCCACAGGACTTGAGATCAAGGGACTCGAGAAATCCACGACCGAGAAAGAAAAGGTCATCGCCACTCTCAAAGATTCGTTCGCTCACGCGAAGACTGCGATCAAAGCCATGCCCGATGCCGATCTGGAAAAAAGCATGGATTGGTTCGGCGGAAAGAACACAGAGCGCGGCATCCTGCTGTTCATCGTACGCCATGCCGCCGAGCATCTGGGACAGTCGATCGCTTACGCGCGTTTTGCCGGCATCGTTCCGCCATGGACCGAAGATGCGGAGAGAAAGCAGCCTGAGAAAAAAGAAGCCCCGAAAGACAAGCAATAAGTACCACACGAAAAAGTCCTTCTCCGCTATGCGGGGAAGGACTTTTAGCTGCAACCGCGGGGAGGGTTTATGGCGGCGGCAGACCCACGTTGAAGCTGAACACAGTGCCATCGGAAAAATCTCCAGATGGGGCTTTGCCGTACTCGCTGGTCAATCCCCAGAGCGTTCCATCCTTGGCCTCGATGATCGCGGATGGAAAAGCGCCCACTGCGGCGTTCACACCGAATACATTGAAGGTCTGCAAAATGCTGGCGGTAGAGGGTGAAAGTTCGATGATATTTCCATACGCCGTCGTGCCATTGAGGTTTGCCATCCAGAAATTGCCGTCGCTGCCCAGAAGCAAGCCCATCGGAAAGCCGGCGCCGCTTTGACCGGTATAGAACGGAAACAGCTGCAGGTTGCTGCCATTCTTTTGAACTTCAAACATTCCCTCACCCGACATCCCGTAAACCGAATACAAACCGTAAAAGTTACCGTTGGGGCCCAAAGTCAGATCATTTGCGAAGGCAGGAAGCCCATTAATCACCGGAAACTTCACAGCCGCGTTCCGTAACGCCCCTGTGGAGGGAAAAAAATGAAACAGGTTCGCGCTCGTAGATCCCGTACTGAGGCCGTAGAAGGTGCCATCGCCCGCCGGCGTGAGCTTTGAGGGGAAGGCTCCGTTGGTCGATTGGTTGAAGTTGACGACCACCTGGTATTTCCCCGTGGAGGGAGTGACCCGGAAGATCGTGCCGCAGCCCACATAGTAAATTCCGCAATTGCCGGTCCCACCAGAGAACGATGCGCCGTAGAGACTGCCATCTTTGCCGGGAAGCACGGCGCCCGCGCCGCCGTCGGTGCAGTTGGTTGCCGAACAGAATTTGTGTAGGACCTGAAATCCGGTTCCATCCTTATTCACGCGGTACAGCACGCCCGAACCGCAGTAACCATTGCAGCCACCGACGCCGCCATAAAGCGTATAGCCGTAGAGCTTTCCATCAGGGCCTTCGGCCAACTGGCTTGGCAGATTGCCGTTGGGATAATTCTTATTCGTGCCGGGAAGGAAGGTGTGTAGCACGGTGAATTTCCCGGCTGGAGTCAGGGAAAAAACATTTCCGCCCGTGGGCGTCGAGGTTCCTTCGTTCGAGACCTGGGCAGTACCATAGAAATTTCCATCGCTGCCTTGGATGAGGGAATCGGGCCTGCCTCCCTGCGGGCATGATCCGCTCCGTTCGAACGCATTCCCTGTGCACTCGAATGTGTAAGCCACCACGGGCTGCTGACCAACTGCACTGACGGATATTGCAAGCAGGGATAGGAAGGCGACCAGAAGAGGAGTTGCTTTCATGGGAGAAAACCTCCGCGGCGAATTGAATTTTGCGAGGGGCCCAGATTCAGGGTTATATCCCGGCAGAGCGCGTTAGTTTGTCAAGACAATGTAAAACAGCGCGTGGCCGAGCCTGACAGGTTCGAGGCGTTATGTGTGAACGGAACGCTCCAGCACATTGCTGTTCTGTATGCTAGATTCGGAAGCTTGATGAACGCCGCACCCACCATTTCCACCCAGGGCCTGACTCGCCGCTTTGGACAGCTCGTTGCCGTGGACAGGATCGACCTGCGCGTCGCGCCCGGACAGTTCTTCGGCTTTCTCGGCCCCAATGGTGCGGGGAAATCTACCACCATCAAGATGCTCACCGGACTGCTGGCGCCCAGTTCGGGGAGCATTGAAATTCTGGGGCTCGACCTGAACGTCCATCCGGTGGACGTGAAACGGCAGATCGGTGTTGTGCCGGAAGGAATGGCGCTATTCGGCCGGCTGACCGGGGCGGAGTTCCTCAGCTTTGCGGGACGCATGTACGGCCTTGACCGCGAAACTGCTGCCAAACGCGCCGCCGAACTGCTCGACTTCATGCAACTCGCCGACCAACCGAAAAAGCTGGTCACGGATTATTCCCACGGCATGCAGAAGAAGCTGGCCATGGCTGCGGCCGTGATTCATGGGCCGAAGGTGCTGTTCCTCGACGAGCCGTTCGAAGGGGTCGACGCGATCGCGTCGGGCACGCTGAAATCGATGCTGCAGCGCATGATCGCGCGTGGGGCCACGATCTTTCTCACGTCGCACGTGCTGGAGATCGTGGAGCGGCTATGCAGCCATGTGGCGATCATTCATCAGGGACGGCTGGTCGCCCAGGGATCGTTAGAAGAACTGCGGGCTGGAGTGCAGGCGCAGGCTCCTGCCGATCGAGGAGACGGCGCTCAGCCCTCGGGCGAGAAATTGACTTTAGAGCAGATTTTCTTGCGAGTCGTCGGCGGCTCGCGTCCCGCCGAACAGGAACTCTCCTGGCTCGGCTAGGAAAGATCTAGTACTTCCCTTCAGGCGCGGGCGGCTTGCCGCAGCGCCCTTCTCCGCCTCTGCAGGCGTCTCAGGGCAGAGAGAAATCTCCGCCGGTGCGTGATCGACATCGTTTCCAGCGAATAATTGAACGTCGCCCCGCAATCACAGCACACCTTATAACTGTGCCCTTCGATGGTGAACACGCGGCTTAGCTTTCTGTGGTGGCAGCCAAACGCAAACTCGAGCGCATTCGCCAGCGGATGCGTGACCGTGTCCCACAGCGGAATACCTTCCGGCGCCGACATACTCAAGAACCTCCACACTCAACATCAGTCTTGCACTGCGCTCGCCGAGGACGTGTGAGCCGCCGCACTCCCCGATGTGATGTCGGTCACGGAGCAGCGAATCGACTCCGAGCGTGCTGGTGGCGCACATCACGGTCTACCGAACCCTGCAATACCTCAACAACTTGCGAAATCAGATGCGGGCTTCGTTTGGACTATGCAAGAATTGAGGCTTCCCGATATGAACTTCGCGGCTTCGGTCCCCGGCGAACTTTTGGCCATAGCACAATTGCGCTGGTGCATGTTCCTCAACGGCCTGCGCAGTCGCCGCGGCAAAACTGAGCTCGCCTCTCGCGTCCTGGTCACATCCTTTTTTGCGGTCGGCGGCGTCGGAGGCTTCGCCGCCGCCACGGGATTCTCCTGGTGGCTGGTCTCGCAAGATCAGGCCGAGTTTCTCGCGGTTCCGCTGTGGACGATCTTCGTCTTCTGGCAACTCTTCCCCGTGATGGCGACCGCGTTTACCAACAACCCGGATTCTTCGGAGTTGCTGCGCTTCCCTCTTACCTATCGCTCGTATTTCCTGGTGAGGCTGGCGTACGGATTCTTCGATCCCGCCAGCGCGCTGGGGACGGTGGGCGTGCTCGGAGTCTTGCTGGGGACCGCCGTCGCGCGGCCCCTGCTGTTCCCGTGGGCGCTGCTAGTGCTGCTGACCTTCGTCGCGTTCAATCTGGTGCTGATGCAAACTGTGTTTGCGTGGATCGAGCGCTGGCTGGCGCAGCGCCGTACGCGCGAAATCTTCGGCGTGTTCTTCATCCTGGCCATGCTGAGCTTCCAGTTGATCGGCCCTATCGTGGAGCGCGTAGGGGGGCGCCCGCACCCGCAGTTTCGCCGCGCGCTGGAAATTGGAGCGCAGGTCCAGGCCGTGTTGCCGCCCGGTCTGGCGGCCGACGCCATAGGACACACCTCGCACGCTCGCTACCTGAGTGGATTTGCTTCCCTGCTCGCTCTCGGAGCGGTGACGGTGGCCATCGGATTTCTGCTGCATTTGCGGATTCGGGCGCAGTTTCGCGGCGAGAATCTCAGCGAAGTGGCGGCGCGTCCCAGGACAAAGCAGGTGCAAGGACTACAGGTGGGCTGGCATCTGCCAGTTTTCTCGCAATCGGTTGCCGCCGTATTCGAAAAGGAGATGCGCTATCTCAGCCGCAGCGGACCCATGTTGCTGACGCTGATCATGCCGATTTTCATGCTGGTAATCTTCCGGCTGGGGCCGCTCAATCCGATGCGGCACTCGAACGCGCTCAGCCGAACACCCGACATGGCTTTTCCGGGTGCAGCGGCTTATGCGCTGCTGGTGCTGACGAATCTGGTCTATAACAGCTTCGGTGGCGAGGGCGGCGGCCTGCAATTCTTCTATGCGTCGCCCGTTCCGTTCAGCCAGATCGTCCTGGGAAAGAATTTGACGCATGCCGGAATCCTGGTGGTGAATGCGGTGTTCGCGTGGTTCGCAGTCACTTATCTCTACGGCGCTCCGCATTTTGCGGTGACGGTGGCGACAATCGCCGGACTGATGTTCGCCACGCCACTCAATTTCACAGCCGGGAATTTGCTGTCGATTTATTCTCCCCGGAAGCGCGATTTTGCCACCTTCGGCCGGCAGAATGTCTCCCAGACCACAGTGCTGGCGAGCTTTGGGATGCAGATCGTAATTGTGGGGCTGGGCGTCGCAGTCTTCACCCTCGCGCGCCTCTATCACAGTCCGTGGCTGGCGACGCTGCTGTTCCTGATCCTATCGGCCATTTCAATTCCGGTTTACGTTGCGGTTCTGCGAAACCTGGATCGCATCGCGGTGCAACGGAGGGAAACGCTGCTGGAAGAGCTGTGCCGGGCTTAGGATTCAGCGGAATCGCCACTACTTGAAGGGTTGTGTGTGGAAGAGCGGCCCTTCAGGGCCGCGTCAGGAGTCTGAATTGCTGGGCTTCAGCCCCCGTGCTACCGCTTCATGGTGTGGCTGCATCGCCAGATAGAGATTTCAGCACATGCGCTCACATTCCTACTGCTTCTCCGGATTCGCCAGGAACCGGTATCCCACGCCTCTCACTGTGAGCAAGTGCCGCGGGTGTCCAGGATCATCCTCGATATAGCGCCGCAAACGCACCACGAAATTGTCGATGGCGCGCGTGTCGGTGTCCTCTTTAAGGTCCCAGACTTCTTCCAGAATCTGTTTGCGGGAGACGATCTTGCCGTCGTTGCGCACTAGATGCCGCAGCAACTCCGATTCCATCAGCGTGAGGTGAATAGTGCTGTCCTGCGAGCGCAGTTCGAGAGCGCCAAAGTCTATCGTTCTCCCGGCGAAGGTAAATGTTCCGAAGTCGCCTACATTGTGACCATTGCCCGGTGGTTCTTCGGGCCGCGCGGTCTGCGACCCGCGGATCCACTCGCTGCGCCGCAGCAGGCCTTGCAACCGCGCCAGCAGAATCGAAAGATCGAATGGCTTGGCCAGATAATCATCCGCGCCCGCGGAGAATCCTTTGAGCACATCCTCCGGACGTCCGCGCGCCGTGAGCATCAGCACGGGAACATAGTTGCGAGCGGCTCGCAGCTCGGAGACTACGCTGAACCCGTCTTTCCCGGGCAACATGATGTCGAGCACGATGGCGTCAAACTTCTCTTTCTTCTCCAGCAGCTTGTCCGTCGCCGCTTCCCCATCGCCCACCACTTCCGCCGCATAGCCTTCGGCTTCGAGATTGAAGCGCAATCCCTGCGCCAGGTGCGCCTCATCTTCCACTACCAAAACCCGGCTCATGGGTTCGACCTCGGCGTGACTGTGCGTGAATCTATTCGCGGCAGCTCGATCACCACGGTTGTTCCCCGCCCCTCTCCCTCGCTCACGGCAAACGCCGTGCCGCCGTGCTTTTTGGCAATCGACTTGACGATGAACAGCCCCAGACCGGTCCCCTTCACGTGCGCCAGCGACCGGTTAGCCACCCGATGGAAGCGCCTGAAAATCCGCTTGAGATTGTCGGGCGAAATGCCGACTCCGTGGTCTTGCACGCTCAAAACGACCCTCTTCTCATCAGGCGTCTCCAGGCGCACCTGCACGTCGACTTGATCGCCTGAGTATTTGACAGCATTGTCGAGCACGTTCGAGACTGCGGTTCGCAGATCCTCCGCGCTGCCGTTGACGTGCATCCCGCTGCCATTGCTGGCCGCCTCCTCATAGCGGAGAGCTTCGGGTTGCAAGTGATGGCGAGTGCGAATGGCGTCCATGCACTCGCGAACCAGCTGGCCGAAATCCACGTCGGCCTTATCCCGCCCCGCTTTCTTGTCGCCAGCCCGCCCAGCCTTCAGCACCTGCTCAACCGTTTCGGTGAGCCGGTCGGCGTCGCTAAGCATAATGCCGTAGAACTCCTGCTTTCGCTCCTCCGGCAATGCGCGCCGCTGCAGCGTCTCCAGATGCAGCCGAATGGAGGCCACCGGGGTTTTCAGTTCGTGAGTCACGGCATTGATAAAGCTGTCGTGCTGCTCGCTGCGCCGCAATTCGCGCACCAGGAAGATCGTGTTGACCACCATTCCGGCAATGATGAGCGCGAAAAACACGATGCCGAAGAACAGCAACACGCCCTCGCGCCAGTTGAGGATGATCCAGCCAACATTCAGCGCGACCGCCAGGGCCACCAGGCCAATGCCCAGGCACAGGAAGAAGACGATAGTTCCGCGGCGGCTCGAAATTCGCATGGCTTACCGGACTGATTCTACCGCGCTGTTCCCACTGCCGCGAAGCCGGGAGAGGAATCTCTGGCCGAGGACAGAGTCGTATGAATTCGTATCTTTCTATAATGGCATATGATATTACATATCTGATATATTCATTCCATCATTCCTGGGGATCAACGCTTGAAACCTGTCATTATTTTTATTCTGCTTTTCAGCGCTGCCGCTACTAATTCCGTTGCCCAAGACTCTGGATATTTCTCCAACTGGTTCCCGCGCGTCACCCGGACTCAGGCGGCACAACCGCACTGGATCACACCGCTGTTCACCACCACCCCCCGGTTGGAAGAAGAGTTCCGCTCGGACATCGTGTGGACGCCGACGAACGCCGGGGACAGCATGAACTACGGCGCGGGCAAGGGACTGGAGCTGATCCCAACGTACAGCACCGAGATCATTCTCGGCGTGCCGCCCTACCAGGTGCCGCCGAACGCGCCCGCCGGCGGAGGCAACATCCCGATCACGCTGAAGTATCGCGTCGCCGCGCGAAACGAAGAGAGCGGCAACTACATCGTCACTGCATTTCTGGCCGGGAGCATTCCCGCCGGCCGCTTCGCGACCAAGTACGGATCAATCACGCCCGCCATCGCCTTCGGCAAGGGCTACCGCAACTTCGATTTTCAGAGCACGCTGGGCTGGATGATTCCCACGGGAGGCCGCAGCGCCGGCGGGACTCCGGTCGCCTACAATACCGCGTTTCAATATCGCGTTCTGCGGAAGTTATGGCCGGAGTTGGAGGCCAATGTCACGATGTGGCCGAATGGAAGCACGAAGCTGGTTGGCCAGAAGCAGGTTTTTCTGTCGCCCGGGCTGGTGGCCGGACGTTTTCACGTATGGAAGCGCCTGGGATTTAGCGTGGGAGCCGGTGAGCAGATCGCGGTGACGCATTTTCACCAGTTCAATCACGCGAAGACGCTTTCGATCCGCTTTCCGTTTTGAAACGAATTCACCATGGAGGCACAGAGGCACGGAGAGGAAGATTATTGATTGCTTAGTGGTCATTGCGGACTGCTGACCCTTGCATTGATCCGTGTAAATCCGCGAGAATCCGTGGCTGAGATTTTCTCCGTGCCTCTGTGTCTCTGTGGTGAAAGAGTTTTGCTATGGCCGACAAAATGAAGACTCAGGCGCTTGCTGAAACACTGCTTCGTCCCCGCGATGCCGCAGTGCAATTGCAGATCAGTTATCCCACGATCAAGCAGTGGATCTACCATCGCAAGCTGCGGGCGGTAAAGACGCCCGGTGGACATTACCGCATCCCGCAATCCGAAATTGACCGCCTGCTCTACCGCACCCGCGGCCATAACGAGGACGAGCGGCGGGTCACTTACAAGCGCATCAGCGGACGCAACCAGCTCGTGGGCCGCATCGTGGACGTGCGCGTCAGCGGTCTCGTAGCTCAAGTGACTTTGTCGGTAGGAGGACAGCTGATTACTTCTCTGATCACCTCCGGCGCAGTGCGTGAGATGAATCTGAAGAGGGGCCAAACGGCCGCCGCCTTGATCAAAGCCACAGAAGTGATGATCATCCGCGTGTAGGAATTGATGATTTCAGATTGTTGCTTGAAGATCGGAGCTTCTTGTTTTTAGAGGTTTTTCAATCATCAATCTGCAATCTGAAATCATCAATCAATAAAAAGCCCCAGCCGAAGCCAGGGCTCGTTCATCCCGAAAAACTAAACTTAATCTCCAGCTGCTGTCGCCATCGATTCCGCAGGCGGCGTAATCAGCCGGCCGTTCGGAGCGGCAACCAGCCCGTTCTCGACCTCCGCCAGGTTGATGCGCTTGATGTCCCACGCCAATCCAAGCTTCTGCAGGGCCCAGATGCCGTACCAATTGAAATCGATTTCATACCACTTAAGCCCGTGGGCCGCCGAGGTGGGATGCGCGTGGTGATTGTTGTGCCAGCCCTCGCCAAACGTCAGCAACGCGACCCACCAGCTATTGGTGGAAAGATCGCGCGTCGCAAACCGGCGCGTGCCCCAGGAATGGGTCGCCGAATTCACCAGCCAGGTGGCGTGCAGCAAGAACACGGTGCGGAAGAAGGTTCCCCAGAGCAGCCAGGGCAGGCCGCCAATTGCGAACAGCGCGATGGCAACCACGATCTGCGGCACGTAGTGATATTTGGTAAGCCAGATATGAACTTTATCTTTCGCGAGATCGGGAACGTAGCGGGCCAGCGTGGTGGTATCGTGATGCATCGACTTGCCCATCAGGATCCATCCCATGTGCGCCCACCACTTGCCGTCGATCGGCGAATGCGGGTCGCCTTCCTGATCCGAAAATTGATGATGGATGCGGTGCGTCGCTACCCAAAAAATCGGGCCGCCTTCCAGCGACAGCGTGGCGCAGACGGTCAACAGGTATTCCACCCACTTCGGAGTCTTGAATCCGCGGTGCGTCAGCAGGCGATGGTACCCCATGCCGATGCCCGGGCTGCCCGCAACCCACCATAGAAAGATCGCAACCAGCAGCGCTTTCCACGTGAAAAAGAAGAGCGCGGCTACGGCGCCTACATGAAACAGCGCCATAAAAATCGCCGTGACCCAGTTGAGTTCGCCTTTTGAGGCTTGACGTTTTTCCAGATCCTGCAGTTGCATATCCAAGAAGTTCCCCAGTTCTGCGTTATTAGATGAAGTAACTCTCGCTAAGCTAGCAGGCGGAGCAGGCAATGACTGTAATACTTGTGTAATAGGCGGGATTTCGGGCATTACGAGGGTAATCACTTGGGAACGGGTGCTGTGCGGGCCGCAGCGCCGGCGTCTCGCGGCTGTAGAGGAGGCGTCCCGCCCTCGCGCACTCCTCACAGCATGGGTGGTAAGGAGTTCTAAGCGGCTTTTCCCTTCACCTGCACGCCTGCCCATTTTTCCAGCAGGGTGAGGGTGGCGGCGTAGTCCAGGTCCTTGTGTCCGTCTTCGGTGGCCATCTCGTAGATTTCTTCCACCGTCTCGAGCGCGGGCAACTTTACGCGCGCTTCCTTGGCCGCCTCAAGGGTCAGCCGGATATCTTTATGCATCAGGCGCAGTGGGAAATTGGGCGTGAAGTCGCGCTGCAGAATGAAGGGACCTTTGTAGTCCACCACGCCTGACCGCACCATGGTGGCTTCAATCAAGGTGAGTAACTGCTGCGTGTCCACGCCGAGCTTGGTGGCCAGAGTGAGCGCCTCGGCGAAGCCTTCAAAAATCAGCGCGATCTGCAGATTCATGGCGAGTTTGGTCGCCTGTCCTTTGCCGGTTTCTCCCATACGGAAAATTTTCTTTCCCATGGCCGCAAATAGAGGTTTGAGCCGTTCCACCTGCTCTTCGGCTCCGCCCACGATGAACACCAGGGTGCCGTCGCGCGCCCCGATCTTCGAGCCCGTCATGGGGGCGTCGACCCACGCCACGCCTTTCGTCCCCACACGATTCGCGTAGTTCACCGTGGCCGAGGGAGAAATCGTGCTTGAGTCGGCGATGATCATGCCCTCCGTCAGCGACGACTCCGCACCCTCTTTGCCGAAGATCACATCCTCGACGGCGTCGGTATCGGAAACGCACAACCAGATGACCTCAGCCCCCTGCGCTGCTGCCGCCGGAGTTGGAGCGACTCCCGCGCCTTCCACCAGCTTTCCCGGAGTGCGGTTCCAGACTGTCACTTCGTGTCCCGCCTTCACCAGGTTCGCGGCCATTGACTGGCCCATGATTCCCAAGCCAAGAAATGCAACTCGCATCGAAACTTTCTCCTTCGTTCAAGAAAACGCGGCAGCAACCGTTCGGATTAGATATGACGAACTCGATGCAGGTCAAGCAAAGTGGGGAAATTTCGCGTTGGCGAAGAGCAGATTCCCCTCTGACGTCGGAATGATGAGGAATACCGCAGTGACAAGAAAGGTCGGAATGATACGAGTCAGCGAATCCATTCGAATGTGAAAAATCCTTCACATCGACAGCTTGCGCGACAGCGGGTTATAGTGCCGGGGCAGCCGTTGCGCGTTCGATGGCTCCGTTCCCCCTGCGCAATACTTGAATCGCTAAGGAAGTCTCCATGACATCTCGATTATCCAATTTTTTCCGTGAAGACCGCCTGCTGGCGTTTGTCTTCGTGCTCGGCCTTTCGCTGGCGTGTGCCATCAACGCTTCGGCGCAGACCGGTCTCGCAAAGATCAGCGTCGACACGCTCACGAACTCCGATAGCGATCACAGAACGGAAGTGGAGCCCGATATGTTCGCCTGGGGCAATACCATCGTGAGCACGTTTCACGTCGCGCGCCGGCCGGGCAGCGTGGGATGGGGCAGCGGCGGCATCGGGTTTTCTACTTCCACCGATGGCGGCACCACCTGGCACTACGGCCTTCTGCCCGGCCTCACAGTGAACTACAAGAATGGAACCTATGGCGCGGCCGCCGATCCCTCAGTCGCCTACGATGCCAAGCATGCGATGTGGCTGATCTCCACACTGCCGCTGGCTGGCCTGAGCTGCTGCAATCTGATTGGGGACGTTGCCGTCAGCCGCTCGACCGATGGCCTGCATTGGAGCAACCCCATTCTCATCGACAAAACTCACCTCGACGACAAGAATTGGACCGTGTGTGACAACACGCCCACCAGCCCTCACTATGGCAACTGCTACACGGAGTGGGATCAGGCCTTCGGCACAGGCAAGGTTCTGATGAGCGTGTCGAGCGACGGCGGCAAAACCTGGGGACCAGGACTGGCCTCTTCCGATGGTGCCGTCGGTCTTGGCGGCGAGCCTCTGGTCCAGCCGAATGGCACGATCATCGTTCCGTTTGAAGGCGGAGGCATCGACGTATTCAGCTCCACCAATGGTGGCGTGAGTTGGGGCAGAAGCCAGCTGATCGCCAACATCACTAGCCATTTCGACGCTGCGGGACTCCGCAATCCCAACCTGCCGTCCGCCTCCATTGACGGCGCAGGCAAAGTCTTTGTGGTCTGGGCCGATTGCCGCTTTCGGACCAACTGTGCCGAGAACGACATCGTGATGAAGACTTCGACCGACGGCAAAACCTGGAGCGCAGTAACCCGCATTCCGATCGACGCAACCACCAGCACGGTCGATCACTTCATCCCCGGTATTGGAGTCGATCCAACTACCTCGGGCTCCAACGCGCACCTTACGATTGTTTACTACTACTATCCCAACACCAGCTGCACCCAAAGCACGTGCCAGCTGGACGTAGGTTTCACCACCTCCACCGATGGCGGAGCCACCTGGACCGCGGGCAAAAAGATTGCGGGGCCGATGAACGTGGGCTGGCTCCCGGTTTCTGATAACGGCCCGATGGTCGCCGACTACATCGGAGTTTCTTATGTGAACGGCAATCCATTCGGCGTCTTCGCGGTCGCCCAACAGCTCGTGGGCACGACCTACAACGAAGCGATGTACACCACCAAGACTCCACTGCCGGTTTCCTACGATGCTCCCCGCTTCAGTTCGGTCGACGATCATCCGGTACCGAATGCGAAGTCCGATCACGAGATGCATTTTTTCTATGACGATGAAGGCCAGCGCGAGATTCCGCAGTCGCGCTGGATTACCAATACTGAATAGTTTTTTCTCGGCGGCCTCGGCGGGCATTTCTCCGTGGCCTCTGCGGTTAGAATCCTAATCGCAGGCCCGCGGAAACCCGCACGGAGCAGGGCAAATCAGTCGCCTGGCAAACATTACCGTCGTACTCAATCCGGAAAGTAAAAAGCAGCACCCCGCCGGCAGAATTCATCTAAGATGAGGACGAGTAAATTCGCCGCATCGCGCCGGTTACTTCATCGCCTGCGGCAGACACACTAACATTTGAGGGGAATATCAGCTGCAGTTTCAACCCCCGGGCTCTGTAGCACGATGATCAAGCAAACACTTCGCAATCCGGCCCTTCGCAAGCGCGCCACGCAATTCGGACGTCTGGTGCGCCGTTCGGCGGTGACTCGGCGCTGCGGGCAAACTCACAAACCACGCCTCGCCACCAACGGAGAACTAGGCGTCACCTTCATCGGACACGCCAGCTTCTTCGTGCAGATCGGCGGCAAGAGCGTCATGATCGATCCTAATTTCGCACGGTGGCTGTTTGTGCTGAAGCGCCTGCGCCGGCCTGGACTCCGTGTTGCCGATCTTCCGCCAATCGATCTGGTGCTGGTTTCGCATGCTCACTTCGATCACCTGCACCGCCCTTCCCTGCGAGCCATCGTACAGAACAATCTGCGCACCCGCGGGGTTGCACCGGCTATTATCATTCCGACTCACGTTTCCGACCTGGTATCAGATCTCGGCTTTTCTGAGATCATCGAACTTGACTGGTGGAAGACCTCGCGCCATAACAACCTGTCAGTGACGCACGTGCCTTCGCGCCATTGGGGCGCGCGCATTTTGAAAGACTCGCACCGCGGCTACGGCGGCTTCGTACTGAAGGCCGGCAAACATTCCGTGTATCACGCCGGCGACACCGCATATTTCTCGGGCTTCGGCGAGATCGGACGCCGCCTCGCTCCCGAACTCGCGCTTCTGCCCATCGGCGCCTACAATCCGCCGCAATTCCGCAACGTTCACGCCAATCCGGCCGACGCCACCAAGGCCTTTCTCGATCTCAAAGCGCGCTGGATGGTCCCCATGCACTACGGCACGTTCCGCCTCTCGCATGAACCGGTGGATGAACCGCTGCAATTGCTGGATGAGGAAGCCCGCGCCGCCGGAATAAAAGACAAAGTCGTGGTTCTCGAAGAAGGCGTCACGAGATTCTTCTAAAACTCGCCGATCCCTCCAAGCCACCTTCCTTCAAATCTGAGCGCACATCGAGGTCAGAACTTGTCCGCAATTTCATGGGTGGTTGACAATCCACGTGCGCCCTTGGTGTAAACTGCCCAACAATTTCACTGAAGGAGGCCTGCAATGGCCGTTAAACCCATTCCCGAGGGCTACCACACTCTTACTCCGTCTCTCACCGTTCGCAACGCCGAGCGTGCGATCGAATTCTACAAGCAGGCATTCGGCGCGGAAGTTCGTGGCGGCGTCGCCAAAGGTCCGGACGGCAAAGTCATGCACGCCGAACTTAAAATCGGCGATTCCGTCATCATGCTAACGGATGAGTATCCCGAATTCGGCTCCAAGTCACCGCAGTCGATCGGCGACTCCGGCATGGGGCTGCATATCTATCTCGATAATGTGGACGCGGCCTTCGACCGCGCGGTCAAGGCCGGTGCCAGCGTCGAGATGCCCGTTATGGACCAGTTCTGGGGTGACCGCTACGGCAAGCTAAAGGATCCTTTCGGCCACAAGTGGTCCATGGCCACGCACGTCAGGGACATGTCGCAGGACGAAATGAAGAAGGGCATGGACGAGGCATTCGCCAAAGCCGAGAAGATGAAGAAGACCGCATAGTCACCAGCCACTCAGCGCATGTGGGGACAGCCGCCTTCGGCTGTCCCGCATGACACCCCAAAACAGACTCAGTAGGCCAGCAGAATTCTCAGATCGCGCAAGTTGTTCCCTGTGGGCCCGATCTCAATCGCATCCCCAATCGCGCGGAAAAGCGGATAAGCATCGAACTTCGCCAGCGCCGCCTGCACATTCACTCCGCCCTGGTGCGCGCGCTGCGCGCTGCTGCCATCCACCACCGCCCCAGCCGCAGGACTGTTTCCATCGACGCCATCTGTTCCGGCGCTAAGTGCGGTAATGTTTTCGCCAGCAATGTTCTCGGCGCAGGCCAGCGCAAACTGCTGGTTCCGCCCGCCGGTGCCGCCGTTTGTGACCTTCACGGTCACCTCGCCACCCGAGATCAGGCACACCGGCGAGCACTGCTTGCGCAATTCGCGCACCTTCCCGAGCAGGTAGTTCGCAGCCTTCTGGTAATCCCAATCGTCGCAGGAGTTGTCGACCTGCACGAAAAAGCCCGCGCGTTCGGCCGCCAGGCTGGCCTCCTCGATCGCCGTCCGGTTCGACAGGAGCGTCCACCAGCGCGCCTGATGGAAAGCCGGATCGTCTGATTTCGGAGTCTCTTCCAGCGCATGCCGTTCGAACAACTCGCGCGTCGCCGCCGGAAACTCCTTCAACAGTTCATATTTCTCGGCGATGCGATAACAATCTTCGACAGTGGTCGAATCGGGCATGGTGGGCCCGGAAGCCAAAGCGTCAGGCGAGCTGTCGGGAACGTCGGACACCAGCAACGAAACTTGCTGCGCGGGAGATGCGGCCTGCGCCAGGCGTCCGCCTTTCACCGCCGACAGGTGTTTGCGCACGGCATTGATCTCGGCAATCGGCGCTCCGGAATGCACCAGCGCGCGGTAAGTCGCCACTAAATCGTCGAGCGTGACCTCATCATCGATCGGCTTCTCGACGATCGACGATCCACCTCCGCTGAGCAGGAAGATCACCAGTGCCGACGAGGGGAGTGCGTCGAGCGCGCGCAGCATCGCGCTGGCTGCCTGAACGGATTCCGAGTTGGGCGTGGGATGCCCGCCGTGAAAGTACCGAAAGCCGCGAACCTGGGCTGCCGGCTGGATCGAACTCGCCACAATCCCCTCGACGGAAGATCCGAGTTGCTGGCTGAGGGCTTCGACCATGGTGTGCCCAGCCTTGCCCAGAGAGATGACGCGCACCTGCGAATACGCGTGCAGGTCGTAAAGATCTTCGCGCACGCGCAAAATGCCGCGCTCGCAATGCACGTGTCGCGCAAAAGCTTTTTCGATGGAAGCTTGATCCAGCGCATGCTGGAAGATAGCGCGCGCCGTCTCGCGCATCTGGCGGAACTGCGATTCAGCGGCGGGATCGGGCATGCGTCAAGATTATAAAGAACAGCTGTCAGCTCTCAGCCATCAGCTATCAGCAAACTCAGCTAGCTTTAACTGAGAGCTGACGGCTGAGAGCTGATGGCCTCCTTCACCCACGCTTCAATGGCCTCGCGCAACTCGCGCAGGCGTCCCTCGAAGAAGTGGTCGCCGCCTTCGATGATCACCAATTTTTTCGGCTCTGGGACGGATGCAACCAGGCTCTCCAGCTTGGCGCGCGGGCCGAACTGGTCGCGCGCTCCACTGACGAACAACTTGGGCTTGAGGCAGTCGCGCAGAAAGTCGAGGGTGTACACGCGAGGCTCTGCCGTGTCCGCAACGACCGGCGCAACAGGAACTCCCACTCCAATCACTGCGCGAACTCGAGCATCGGCACAAGCCGCTCGCAAACCAATCGCCGCGCCAAAAGAAAAGCCCGCGAAGATCAGCGGCAGATGAAACTCGGCATCGAGCCAGTCAAGCGCAGTGCGCACGTCTTCGACCTCGCCGTTGCCCTGGTCGTGTTCGCCCTGGCTCAAGCCCGCGCCGCGAAAGTTGAAGCGCAGCACAGGGAAACCAAAGCTATTCAGCGCCTTCATGGTGTGGAAGACGACTTTGTTGTGCAGCGTCCCGCCAAACAGTGGATGCGGATGGCAGACGACAGCTGCATGTGTGGCGTTCTCCGCGCCGCCGTTGAGCAGCGCTTCCAGCCGTCCCGCAGGGCCGTCGAGGAATAAGGAGCGAATCGGGGAGGCGGAGTGCACGGTTTAGATTATCGCAGGAGCAGTACTCAGTACTCAGTTGTCAGTACTCAGGCTGAGAGCCAAGCCCTGAAGCCTGACGTCCGCTCTTTTCCGCTCTGCTATTCTCTCCTGCATGGACGCTGTCACGCTTACGCGCCAGCTCGTCGATATTGAATCCATCACCGGCAACGAATCCGCGGTGGGCAACTATCTTTATGGCGAGCTTTGCCGCCTGGGTTATCAGACAAAGAAGATGCCGGTGGAGGGCGAGCGCTTCAACGTTTACGCGACCTCGCCCGACAATCCGCAGCCACAGGTCGTTTTTTCCACGCACATGGACACGGTTCCGCCATTTATTCCATCGTCTGAAGACGAAGTCAGCATCTACGGGCGCGGCTCGTGCGATGCCAAGGGAATTATCGCGGCACAAGTCGCAGCTGCGGAGCGTTTGCGCCAGCAAGGCGTGCACGTGGGATTGCTGTTCGTGGTCGGCGAAGAGCGCGACAGCCTCGGCGCGCACATAGCCAATCAATATGCGGCCGGCAGCCAGGGTTCGCGAAGCCGGTTTCTGGTCAATGGCGAGCCCACGGAGAATCACATTGCGCTCGCTTCCAAAGGAACTCTTCGGGTTGAGGTCACGGCCAAGGGGCGCATGGCGCACTCGGCGTATCCGGAGCTGGGCGAGTCCGCGATTGACAAGCTGATCCCGGCGCTCGCGCGTCTGCGGGCCATGCCGTTGCCCACCGATCCTCAGGTTGGGCCATGCACGTTGAACATCGGCCTGATCGAAGGCGGCCGCGCGCCCAACGTAATTCCCGACTACGCGCATGCCGACTTGCTCTACCGCCTCATAGGTCCGTCGGACGATTTACGCCGGCAGATTCTTGCAACAGCCGAAGATCGGGTCGAGGTGACATTTCCCCTCGAGCTTCCCTTCCTGCGCCTGCAAACCGTAGACGGACTCCCCACCATGATCGCCGCATTCACCACCGACATTCCCAAACTGACAAATTGGGGCGAACCGCTGCTGATCGGTCCAGGATCGATTCACGTCGCGCACACTGAGGGCGAGTACATCGAGAAGCGGCAACTGCACGAGGCGATCGATCTGTACTGCAGGATCGCCCAGCAATTACAGGGGCTAAAAGCCCGACAACAGTTAGGCTAGTCGCGGCCTTAAGTGGCGGCTCTTCCCCCCAATCGCGCGACGGGGTGCAACTGCATGTGCTACGCGTCACCCCCACAACTCATTGCGGGCTCCAGGTCATGTCCACGTGCACCGGGATGTCGTTCTTTACCGGCATCGTGAGGAGCGAGGGCGGATCGATTTTGAAATCGGCGAGCGTTGTCGGGATGGTTCCAGTGATGTGTTTGTCGTTTCCTTCCGTCTTCACTTCGAATGGCACCTGCTGGTAATGCACGGTCTGCCCGGCGAACTGAATCTCCAGATCGGCTTTGATGGTCGCCGATCCTTCGGCCGACTCCGGCAGGCGTGTGCGGACGGTCACCATGGGGAACTCGGCCCCGCGCGTTACTTGGATCATGTGCAGGTCGCGGTTGCTATCGCCCGAGTCAAACGATTTCACCGGCACCGCGATCAGGAAATCGCATTGTCCTTCGTGGCAGACGCCCTTGCCGCGTGCGGCGTGGCTGGCGCCGTCGGTCTGATGCAACGGATGGGAGACGTGATACGCGAGCGTGCTTTGTTTCAGCACCCAGGTTTGATCGGCACCATAAAGATTCGAAAAAGCGAACAGTACGAATAAAGGCAGTAATCTTTTCGTCATAGGTTTGCGGGAAGAGTGAAAAAGCGGTCCCTCAGAACTTCAACGATACCGACAACAGCGCCGCGCCAAAGGCTCCTGCGGTCACGATCGCAACCGGCCCGTGCGCCTGGGCGATGCCATGAACTCTTTCGCCGTTGTTCTTTTGCGAAAACGCAAGGGCTCCAAGAATCGGCGTGGCGATCATTCCGGGCCCATGAATCCACGCCATGATCTTGTGAAACTTGATGGGCCCGCGGGTCTCAGTGCCCTCGATCTTGGGCGCGCGGATCGCGTAATAGGCGGTAATGCCATACAAATCTCCCGTAAGAGCGCCCAGAGCGACGTGGAGATCGCGCGCTGCAGTACCTTCGCTGCGGCCGCCCGCATTCAGCGACGTTACCACCGAAGCAATCATGGGAATGGTCGTGATCAATCCCATGCGCTGGTGAATCTTCAGCATGTGCGTGCGCTTGTCGAGCAAGGCCTGCTGACGGGCGTTGCCTTGCTCTTCGGCTTTCGAAAAGCCGAGGTCCTCGAGCGAAGGAGCGCGCTGATTCTGAGGCTGATTCTGACCCTGGGTTTGACTCTGATTTTGACTAGGGGTCTGATTTTGATTTTGAGTCTGCGTTTGCGCCTGCTGCTGGCTGCTCGGCGCATCGGGCAGATTATCGGAAGATGCGACGGAGGCGGTCCCTGACTCTTCCTGAGCGCCGGCGATGGTCGGCGTCGGCTGGCTTATCGCCGTCGTTTCTTGCGCCTTCAGAAAATTGCCATGGAGTACAAAAATGAGAACGGCAACAACAGCGAACTGCGTCGCGCTGCGCTTCATTGAGTTCCCTTCGCTAGTTGAGACCTGGAAAGCTATGCCGAAAGATGCAACCTGAGGAACACGAGATGTCTAACTTTTACAATCGGATGAGGTTAATTCGTTTACCCGACGAATGCCAAACCCAGGACGCATCGCGTTAGACTGAAGGCATGACCACGTCGACGCTAAATTCCCTCGCGCACGCCTCATCCGCTTACCTGCGCTCTGCCATGCACCAGCCCATTCGCTGGCACGAGTGGGGCGAGGAGGCCTTTGCGTCGGCCCAGCGCGAGAACAAGCCCATGCTGCTCGATATCGGCGCAGTGTGGTGCCACTGGTGCCATGTGATGGACCGCGAGTCTTACGACGATCCGACGATTGCCGAGATTGTGAACGAGCACTTCATCGCGGTGAAAGTCGATCGCGATGAGCGTCCCGACATTGACGGGCGCTATCAAGCAGCGGTGCAGGCCGTGAGTGGGCAGGGCGGATGGCCGCTGACCGCATTTCTTACTCCCGACGGCAAACCGTTTTATGGCGGAACGTACTTTCCCCCGAACGATGGCTACGGACGTCCCAGCTTCCGGCGGGTGCTGCTAAGCATCGCCAATGCGTACAAGGAAAAGCACGGCGATGTCGTCGAGCAGGCCAAGATGGTCGAGAGCGCGATTGCGCAATCGGAGTCCTTTGCCGGCCGCAGCGGCCTGGTTTCCCCGGCGATGATTACCGCAATTCTGGAATCTGCCCAGAAGATGTTCGATCCCCAGCACGGCGGATTTGGGCAGGCTCCGAAGTTTCCGCATCCCTCGGCGCTTGAGGTGTTGATTGAGAGATATGCTCGCGGCGCTGGTGGCCCCGAACTTCGGAACATCATCGTAACCACGCTCGAGCGCATGGCTCGCGGCGGCGTCTACGACCAGCTGGCGGGCGGCTTCCACCGCTATTCGGTGGACGAGCGCTGGGTGGTACCGCACTTCGAGAAGATGTGCTACGACAATTCCGAACTGCTCAAGAATTACGTCCACGCCTACCAGGCCACGGGCGAACCGTTTTTTGCCGGCGTCGCCCGCGACATCGTCCGCTGGATGGACGAGTGGCTCAGCGATCGCGACCGCGGCGGATTTTACGCCTCGCAGGACGCCGACATTACCATGGACGACGATGGCGACTATTTCACCTGGACGCTGGACGAGGCTCGCGCCGTTTTGACCGAAGAAGAAACGCAGGTCGCGTCCCTGCACTACGACATCAACGAAATCGGCGAGATGCATCACAATCCCGCCAAGAACGTGCTCTTCGTGCGCGCGCCCATCGATGAAATCGCGCGGCGAATGAACCTCACTCCGGATCGGGTGAAAGAACTGCTCGACTCTGCCAAGAAGAAAATGTATACCGCCCGGCTTCAGCGCCAGGCGCCGTACATCGACAAGACGGTTTATGTGGGCTGGAACAGTCTGTGCATCTCAGCCTATCTAGAGGCGGCCCGCGTGCTGGGATTGCCCGAGGCGCAGCGTTTTGCGCTGCGTTCCCTGGATCGCGTGCTGGCCCAGGCATGGAAGCATGCTGCGAGTCCGAGCGCGGGCGACGGCGCCCGCGCCGCATCGCTGCTGCATGTGGTGGCCTACTCCGATCCCAAGGCCGAACACCGCGAGGTTGCCGGGCTGCTCGATGATTATGCGTTCACTGCGCTGGCGTGTCTCGACGCCTACGAAACCACGGCCGATCTCAGCTATTTCAAATTCGCGCGTTCCATCGTGGACGCGATGATTGCGCGCTTCTTCGACGCGACCTCCGGCGGCTTCTTCGACTGCCAGCCTGCGGAAGA